>JAJCYR010000058.1 GCA_029262775.1 Bacteroidota bacterium | reverse complement strand
GGCCGCCCTTGTGGCGGCCGCCCCACCCGAGCGCGGTTACCGCCTGGACGGCTTTCATTCGCATGTGGCGCCGGGGAGCGAAGCCGACATGGCCTGGACCATCGGGGACAACGGCTTCGACATGGTGCTCTCGACCTACGTGCCGGATATCCTCGAGGCCAATATACCCGACCTCCTGGCGCGCACCGGCGCGGCGGACATCTGGGCCGTTCATCCCGGTGGCCGCGCCATCCTCGACAATGTTGCGCGGGGTTTGGGTCTGGGCGGGCCCGGCGGCGCAGACGCGGGCGCAAAAGCGGGCGCAGACGCGGGCGCAGAAGCGGGTGTCACAGACCCGCTGGCAGCCTCGCGGCGGGTGCTCCGCAGGCACGGTAATATGAGCTCGCCCACCATTTTATTCGTGCTGGAAGATCTGCTGACCGGCGAGGGCAGCAGCTACGGCTCGCCCCACGCCTCGGTCTGCGCGCTCGCCTTCGGACCGGGTCTGACGGTGGAGACGGCCCTGCTGCAGCGGGTGGGAGGGGGGCCATGATCCGTCTTTCCGAGCGGCGACCGGACCTCGAAGAAATCATGGACCGCGCAGACTGCGACGCGAGGACCCTCGACCGGACCTACGAGGCCTTTGTACACATCAACCGGTGGCTGTCGGGGTGGAACCGGCTCTACAGCCGGCACCTGCGGCCGCTTCTGAGGCGCGAAGCCGCGCGGCGCACGGCGGAGGCCTTCCAGGAAACCATTCGAATCGTGGATGTGGGTTGCGGAGGGGGCGATGTGCTCCGATACCTGGTGGGGCGCGCCCGTCGGGATGGACTGGCCGCGACAGGTCTCGGCGTCGACCCCGACGGGCGCGCCATCCGGCACGCGCGCGAAGCCCACGCCCACGCCCGCACCCACGCCGGCACAGCACCGTTTATCTCGTACCAGGAGGGCCGTCTCGAAGATGTTACGGGACCCGTGGATGTCATTATATCCAATCATGTGCTGCATCACCTCGGGGACGAAGAGGCCCGGCAGCTGTTGGCGCAGTCGGCCGAACGCGCCGCGCTCGCGTGCATCCACAATGACATTGCGCGTTCGTGGACGGCGCTCGTGCTCTTCCAGGCCGTCAGGCCGCTTTTCCCGGGCACGTTTGTGGGAGCGGACGGCACGCGCTCCATCCAGCGATCCTTCACCCGGCGCGAACTCGCTGCTCTCGCGGGTCCGGCCTGGAAGCCGGTCGCGGGCGCTCCGTTTCGCGTGGGACTGCTTCATGCAGCGCCCGAAACGTCCGGCAGGCCCGGGGAGTGACGCTGTGGCGACCATAGGCATCGTAGGCGCTGGCCCCGTCGGCATGTATGCAGCGCTGCGCCTCTTGCAGGAAGGGCACCGGGTGCGCATCTGGGACCGCCGAACCGGTCTTCGAGAGCACAGCCGGTCCATCGGCATTCATCCGCCGGCCTGGCAGCTGCTCATCCGGGCGGGACTCGGCGAGGCGCTCGGCGAGCGCGCACAGCCCATTCGTGAGGGGCAGGCCTGGTGGAACGGGCGCCTGGTCGGAACGCTCGACATGACGCGCCTCGACGGACAACTCGTCTCGCTGCCGCAGCACGAGACCGAAGCCCTGCTGCAGGCGGCCCTCGTGGCTGCCGACCCGGACGCGCTGCAGCTCGGCACGGAAGTGACCGCGCTTCAGGACACGGGCTCGGGCGTGGACGTGTGCGGCACGCGC
This sequence comes from Bacteroidota bacterium, assembly GCA_029262775.1. Lineage (GTDB taxonomy): Bacteria > Bacteroidota > Rhodothermia > Rhodothermales > UBA10348 > 1-14-0-65-60-17. The sequence continues at coordinate 116,905 of JAJCYR010000058.1, read as the reverse complement.
GTCGACCTGCTCATCGGATGCGACGGCCAGCGGTCCCTTGTCCGAAGCGCCATGGGCGCCCGGTGGGAAGGACGTGGCTACGGAATTCCGTATCTGATGGGCGACTTCCCGGATACGGTGCGCCCGGAAATGGGGCGGCACGCAGCGGTCATCATGCTCGGCAACGAGGGGCTGGTCGAGTCGTTTCCGCTGCCGGGCGGCACGCGGCGGTGGGTGGTGCGGCTTCCAACCGGAAGCGGGCGGCCCGCTTCTGGTGACGAGCGAGCATTTGAGCAGAGCAGTTTACCCGCCGACTCCGAACAATCGAACACCAATCGCCTGGTCCAGACGGTCCACGAGCGCACCGGCCTCCGGCTCCCGGCCCGCGCCTGCAGCATGGTGTCGGCCTTTGGGGTTGAGCGCCGGGAGGCCGTGCCCATGGCGCGCGGCCGCATGGTGCTCCTCGGCGATGCCGCGCACGTCCTGAGCCCCATCGGCGGGCAGGGTATGAACCTCGGGTGGCTCGAGGCCGAAGCCCTTGTAGCGCACCTGCGGCCAAGTGGGCAGCCAGTGTGGCCGCAACAGGCGCGCCACCAATCGTACGTCCAGGCGCGTCGCTTTCGGGCGGCCGCGCGCCGGGCCGAGTTCAACATGTGGATGGGAGCTCCCTGCTCTTCCGGCGGGGCGGCCGCCCGCCGCGCCCTCATCCACGCCCTCACGCTTCCCGTCATTCGCGACATTTTTGTGCGCCGCTTCACCATGCACGGCCTGTTGACAGGCCCAGGCATTTTTTCAACACGCTTTTAAGTATGCCAGAATATTGCCGAAAGAAGGAGAATAAACAGCCTCCGTTCTCCGATGCGCCTTGAACCTACCGCTTCCTGCCGAAATTCCGCCCTTCTGGACGCAGCACGCTCGTGCATAGCCAGTCTGATCTGCTTGACAGGTCTGCTGAGCCTGCACGCGCCCACGACCCTGGCTCAATCGGGTCCGTCAGCCCGGTCGGCCACAACCGCCTCGTCCACGGACTACGCCATGGCAACCCCGAACCAGGGCGAAGGCATTTGGTCACTGCTCCGCCGAAACGGAATCAAGCCGATGCCCGCGTCGGTTGCCGAATTCAAGACACTCAACGCAGACCGGCTCCGCGGCCGCGAATCGCTGCGTACCGATATTCCGTATCGTCTTCCGGGCGGGACGCGCGCATCTACCCATTCCATATTCGGCGCGAAGTACGAGCGCGTGGTGCACAAATCGAGCGCCCTTGAGGGAAATGTATACTACCTCGTTGGGGGTCACGGCGGGCCCGATCCGGGCTCTATCGGCACGTACCGCGGCAAGCGGGTCTATGAGGACGAGATTGCCTACGACACCATGCTGCGCACGGCGCGCGAACTCATTGCCCACGGCGCGACGGTCGAAATCATTATCCAGGACGACGACGGCATCCGCGACGAAGAGCATCTCAAGGGCGACAAGGACGAGCGGCACGCTGACGGCAGCAACATTGCCCTGAATCCTCTGAAACGCCTCAAGGCGCGCACCGAGTTGATCAACGAATTGTACAGGAAGCACCGCGCGACTGCCCGTGAGCAGCGCGTACTCGCTTTTCATGTCGATGCGACGGGGCTGCGTGTGGAGCCGCAGATCGATGTCCATTTTGTGCACGCCACGCCCGGCGGATACGCCGTGAGCCGCACCCTCTCGAATACCATGCGGGCCAAATACGCTGCGCACCAGCCGGGGCGCGGGTATCATGCGCGCATTGAACAGCGCAACCTGTACATTCTGAAGAACACCATTCCCGTGGCCGTGCTGGTGGAACTGGGTAACATCCGCCACCAGGGCGACCAGATACGCCTCATGAAGCCCGCCAACCGGCAGGCACTGGCCGAGTGGCTGACCGACGGTATTCTGGCCGAAGCGGGCGTGATTTCGCTGTAGACACCGGAGCACGTCGTATCAGACAACAGTTCGTGGTCATGCGCTGACGGCGGCAACTCTCTTCAACCTGAATCGTAGACGGGCGAAATCAGCACCCAGACGCCCATGAAGTATCTACATGTCCCGGTTCTTGCCCTCTCTGCTATCGCCTTTTTCGGTGCCGCTCCCGGTGCACTCGCCCAGTCGGGTACGGGCGCGCGCGGCGAAGCGGGGCTGACGTTTACGGTCGGCTCGCCCCAGGGCGAATTCGGCGACCAACTGTCAAGCACGGGCTTCGGCGGATCGCTGTACGGTGCGGTCGGCCTCAACGAGTCGCCCGTCCTTTTCGGCCTGGACCTCGGATTTCTGATTTATGGTCGGGAAAGGCGCCGCGAGCCCTTTTCTACCACGATTCCGGACGTCCGCGTGGACGTCATCACGACGAACAATATCTTTCTTGGTCACCTTTTCCTCCGTCTGCAGCCGGCAGAGGGAGCGTTCAGGCCCTACGCCGATGCCCTGTTCGGGTTGAAATATCTCTTCACGGACACGCGCATCCGCTCAGACGGATTCAACAGCAATGATGACAACACCGTGGCGCGCAGCACGAATTTCGACGATACGGCGCTCAGCTACGGATTCGGGGCGGGCGTCCAGTTCGAGGTGTGGGACGGCACGGGGCGGGAGACGGAGTCAGGGCCTGACGCTGTCTATGTGGACCTCGGCGCCCGGTATCTGTTCGGAAGTCACGCGGAATACCTGCAGGAAGGCTCCGTACGGCGCGAGAACGGCAATGTCACATTCGACGTCAACCGCTCGGAAACCGATATCCTGAACTTCCGGATTGGCGTGGGCATGCGGTTTTGAAAACCGCATATGGGGTCAGTCCACGTGGTCCAGAACCCTGTCCAGCAGCGGGCGGAAAGCGCCCTCTTTTCCGAAGTCACGGTCCACCTGCTCGTTGACCCACTCCTGTTCCAGGAAGGCCATCATTTCGACGCCGTACGTGTCACGGAAGTGGGCAACAATGGCATCGGACTTGGAGAGTTCGGGGTCGGGACGAATACCTGCATTGAGCAGGAACGATCGAATTTTAACGGACAGACTGTCCACGGCTTCGGTACGCATGACTCTGAAAGGTTTCTCTGACCCGGGTATCGGCCCGGCTACGTGCCACTTCAAACCGCGAGCAAAAAAATTTCAGGACGGGCGCGGTCGGTCTACGCGAGCGACTTTGCCGCTTCCTCGACAGAGTCGTAGTCGTCAAAAACCGACCCGAGCAGGCGGGTGAGAAGGAAAAGATTCTTGATGCGATCCTTCATGCCGGCCAGTTTCATATCCCCATCGGCCTTCTTTATGGATGTCAGTGCGCCAATGAGGGCACCAATGCCGGACGAATCCATGAAGTCTGCCTTCGACAAGTCGATCACGACGCGTGTTTTGCCTGCCTCTTTGAGCTCCTCGATTTTATCCTTGAATGCAGGGCCCTCAATACTTCCGAGGAACTTGCCGGAGATGGAGATCACAACGGCCTGGTATTTTTCGCTGGTACTGAACGGCATAGGTAATACTGGGAATAGTTACGGCCTGCTTGCCAGGCCTTGAGTTCTGCGGACAACGAGCATGGTAATATCGTCATTGGGCGGCGAACCTGCCGTATGCTTTTTGACATCCGTCCATACGGCTCCAACCAGGTCGGCGGCGGACTGTCCGGCAAGCGTCGGTAGCAGGGCTTCGAGGCGGTCTTCGTCGTACTGGTCGTGTGCTGCGTTCATGGCTTCGGTCACGCCGTCCGAATATACGAACAGCGTGTCACCTTTCTCCAGATGACGCGTGGTTTCCTGATAGGGATGGGAGGCCATGAAGCCCACTACAAGACCGCCCTCTTCGAGTTTTTCGAGCGTGCCGTCGGCCCGTATGACGTAGGGTTTGTTGTGCCCCGCGTTGACGTAGTTCACGGAGTGGTCAACGGGCGAGAGCACGGCGTAGAATATGGTAACAAACGATCCCCGCTTGATGCTCTGGCTCAGCAGCCTGTTGGAGCGCTCAATGGTGCCTTTTGCGGAATCCAGAAAGAGCGCCTGTCCGCGCAGCGTGGCCTGCACGTTGGACATCATGAGTGCAGCAGGCATCCCCTTGCCGGACACGTCGCCTACGCAAACGGCTACCTTTCCATCGAGCGTTTCAATGAAGTCGAACAGGTCACCGCCCACGCTCTGGGCGGGTACGGTCATTCCGTGGATGTCGTACCCGTCAATGTCGGGCGCAGCGGAGGGCAGGAGACGCGACTGGATGTCGAAGGCCAGGCTGAGTTCCTGGTTCACGCTCGCCAGTTTTTTCTCCTCCTCGTAGAGTCGTGCTGTTTCGACGACCTGTGCCGACTGTCCGGCCAGGATGGAGAGCAGGCGCTGGTCCTCCTCACTGAAATCCCGGCCCCGTTTTTTGTTGTAAAGCGTCAGTACGCCAATGAGTCGCGAATGGACCACCATGGGAACGGCGAGTACGGACCGGACTGAATTACTCCAGCGTACCCCTTTGAAGCGGTCATCGTGCCGGGGATCATTGATAATGAGTGCCCGGCGGTTCATGTACATCCAGCCGAGCAGATTCTGGTCGGGCGAGTAGGCCTCCCGATCTCCTGAACTGGACATGGTGCGGACCAGCGTCTGCGTGGGATCGGCCTGGTCCTCACCGACGAGCGTTATCACGCCCTGCTCCGTGCTGATGGCCTTGACGGAGCGCTTGATGATGGTCTGGATAATGTCCTCCGTGGCCCGCGACGAACTGATGGCGACCGACAGTTCATTCAATATGGACAGTTCTTCGACTGCGCGGCGCAACTGAAGATTTTCCTTTTCAAGCGCTTCCAGACGGCGTTGTATGGGATCGGACATGGGCGAAATGTACGACACGAACACGGATCTGTGACACGTCCTGTGCGTTTCGGGTGCAACGCTGACCGTCCGCGACTCCGCCAAGGCTCGTCGCACGACGCTGCTTTTGCCCGAAAAATGACCCCGAACGGCACGCCCATGGGCCCACTAAGCCGCCTCAATTCGTACTACTGGACGTACCGGCACCTGTTCATTCCTGGGCTGCTGTTTGCCGTTGTATCGTCCATTTTTGCCATGATTGTGCCCAACGTGGTGCGGCGGGCCATTGACGCGATACCCCAGTTTGTGGTGACCTGGAAGGCCGTCCGGGGAACGCCCGTCGAGAGCATGGTCTACTGGGACCTCTTCTATACGCTGGCCTTCATGGGACTCGTAATTGTGGGTCTCTCCATAATGAGCGGCATTTTTTCGTTTCTCATGCGGCAGACCGTGGTGGTAGCCTCGCGGCACATTGAATTCGATCTTCGCAACCGGCTCTACGACCACCTGCAGCGGCTGTCCTTTGGCTTTTACATGTCGCATCCAACGGGCGATCTGATTACGCGCTCCACGTCGGACATTGAGCAGGTCCGGCGCTACATTGGTCCGGCCATCATGTATACGACGCGCGCGGTCGTGACCATTGGCACTGCGCTTACCGTAATGTTCGTGATTTCGCCGAAGCTGACGCTCTATGCGCTCATTCCCATGCCATTTCTGGGCCTCTCGGTATTTCTGGTGGCGCGCATGGTGCACGTGCGCTCCGATGCCCTGCAGGCCCAGTACTCCGTGCTCTCGTCGCGCGTACAGGAGGCCCTCGCCGGAATCCGGGTAGTGAAGGCGTACGCCCGCGAGGAGGTGGAGGCAGGCCGATTCAACAGGGAAAGCGCCGCCTACCGGGACCGCAGCCTGGATCTGGCCCGCGTCGAGGCGGCGTGGCGCCCGGTTTTCGTATTCCTGGTCGGGCTGTCGAGTATTTTTGTGGTCTGGAAGGGCGGACGCCTCGTTATTGAGGGTACCATTACGCTCGGAAATATTGCCGAGTACATGATCTATGTGGCACTCATGACCTGGCCGGTCGCCTCCATGGGGTTCGTGATCACGATGGTGCAGCGGGCGTCGGCATCCATGAAGCGGCTCGGGGATGTGTTCGATGCGGAGCCCGAGATTGCCGGGCCAGCGCCTGCGGATGGCAGCGGCCCCGACGGCAGCGCGCTCGATGGCAGCGCGCCCGATGGCCCGGTCGCCGTACAGGGCGACATTGCGTTCGAAAACGTGTCCTACCGCTACCCGGATACGGACGAAGACGTGCTCAAGGACCTCTCGTTCCGCGTTCGGGCGGGTACAACGCTGGCCATTGTGGGGCGCACGGGAGCGGGCAAAACCACGCTCATGGAGCTTATTCCACGGCTCGTTGACCCGGTCGCGGGGCGCGTCGTGGTGGACGGCCGGGACGTGCGCGAGTGGCCGCTCGGTGTGCTGCGCTCGGGTATCGGATACGTCCCGCAGGATGTCTTTCTGTTCAGCGACACGGTGGGCAACAACATCCGGTTCGGCCGGATGGATGCGGGCGAGGAGGAGCTCCGGGAGGCATCGCTCGATGCGGACCTGGCCAGTGCCGTGGACACGTTCCCTAACCACTACGAAACCTTTGTGGGAGAGCGCGGCATCACGCTCTCAGGCGGCCAGAAGCAGCGCGTGTCACTGGCCCGGGCGCTCATCCGCGAGGCCCCGATCCTGCTCCTGGACGATGCCCTCTCGGCGGTCGACACGGCGACCGAACGTACCATTCTGGAGCGGCTCAGGCGGCAGTACGGGCAGAGAACGGTGGTCCTCGTCACGCACAGGGTATCGGCCGCGCAGGACGCTGACCAGATTCTTGTGCTCGACGGAGGGCGCATTGTGGAGCGCGGAACGCACGCCGAGCTTGAGGCCGCCGGCGGGTTTTACGCCTCGCTCTGCCGCAAACAACAACTCGAAGCCGAGTTGGAGGCCATGGCGTGAGCAAGGCATCCAATCGAATAAAATCCGGAAAAAACAGGCTGGACCTGCATATTATTCGGCGAATTGTCGAATATTTACGCCCTTATTCGGTTTGGGTGGGCGTGGCGCTGGTGTCGGTGCTGGCCACCTCGTTTCTCGGGCCGCTGATTCCGAAGCTGGTGCAGGTCACGATTGATCAGGAAATCGTGGCTGGTGACGTGGAGGGCATACGGCGCATGATCCTGCTGCTCATTGGCGTACTGGCGGCCGAGAGTGTGCTATCGTTCGTGAATGCCTACCTCACGCAGTGGATTGGCCAGCAGGCCATTTATGACCTGCGCACGCGCGTTTACCGGCACATCCAGCGGCAGTCGCTGCGGTTTTTCGACGGGCAGCCGATTGGGCGGCTCATTACGCGGGCCACGAGCGATGTGGAGAGTCTGAGTCAGGTGCTCTCGGCGGGACTGGTGACCATTCTGGGTGATCTGTTCAAGATCTTTTTCATCGCCTGGTTCATGTTCTCGCTGAACTGGCAGTTGGCGCTTGTGACGATCAGTGTGATGCCGCTCATGCTCTATGCCACGTTCTGGTTCAAGCGCAAGGTGCGCGACGCGTACCGCGATACGCGGGCGCAGGTCGCGCGACTGAACGCGTTCATGCAGGAGCATGTATCGGGCATGCGGATTGTGCAGTTGTTCGGGCGGGAAGCGGAGGAAATGCGGCGCTTCGAAGCGGTCAACGACGATCACCGCAAGGCGCACGTGCGGACCATCTTCTATTTCGCGCTTTTCTGGCCAGCCATTGACCTCGTGTCTTCGATTGCGCTTGGTCTCGTGATCTGGTACGGCGGGCTGTCGGCCATGACCTCTACACTGACCATTGGCGTGCTGATTGCCTTCATCCAGTACGCGCGTCAGTTTTTCGAGCCCATGCGCAACCTGTCGGACCAGTTCAACACGCTGCAGAGCGCGATGGCGGGGGCCGAACGCATTTTTGATCTGCTCGATACGGACGCCTCGATTCCAGAGGCCCGCGAGCCGGTTGCGCTCGGAACGGTCAGTGGCCGCATTGAATTCCGGAACGTGTGGTTCAGTTACGACGTGGATGCGCGCATGGGAGATGGCGGCACCGAGTGGGTGCTGCGCGACGTGAGCTTTACGGTTCGGCCCGGCCAGTCGCTCGCGATTGTGGGCGCGACGGGTGCGGGAAAGACGACGATTATCAGCCTGCTGCTCCGTTTTTACGACATCCAGGGGGGCGATATCCTCGTTGACGGCAAGAGCATTCGGGATGTCCGGCTCCGGAATCTGCGGGATCAGATCGGACTCGTGCTGCAGGATGTGTTCCTGTTTTCGGGGACCATTCGGGAAAACATCATGCTCGGAAAGGCCGACATCACGGACCATGCCGTCCAGCGGGCGGTGGCGACCATTGGGGCGGGGCCATTCGTGGGGCGTCTCTCCGGCGGTCTCGACCACGAAGTGCGCGAGCGCGGGGCGCTGCTCAGTCACGGCCAGCGGCAACTCGTGTCCTTCGCGCGGGCACTCGTGCACGATCCGCGCATTCTGGTGCTCGACGAGGCGACCTCCAGCGTTGATACGGAGACGGAAGAGGTCATTCAACGGGCACTCCGGCGGCTCATGGAAGGGCGCACCACGGTCGCCATTGCGCACAGGCTCTCGACCGTACAGCACGCCGATCAGATTCTGGTGCTGCACCACGGGGAAATCCGGGAACGGGGCAGCCACCAGGAGCTGCTCCGGCTGGATGGGCTGTATCGGCGACTCTACGAATTGCAGTACAGCGAACAGGCGGCCTGAGATCGCCGCCGCAGAAGGGTGCGCGAAGGTTCTTCAACTGCCAAAGGGCCTGCTCACACTACCCCATCGCCTGCTGAAGCTGACAGAAATGGCGTTTATCCAGGCGTGAGGAGCGAAGTATGGCAGCGCCATTCGAGCGACGAATAACACCGAGAAACGCCATTTCGGGTGCTGCCCACAGGGGCGGGGTCATTTTCGTCTCCATGAACGTTGTCCTTTCCTCGAGTCAGGCTGCTACGCGTCGAGTTATCTGCCTTGGTGAACACGAAAATGGCCACCGTCAGCAGGCGATGGGGTAGTGTGAGCAGGCCCTAATAAAGCCACATGTCGAATGTGCGGCGCTTCGCGCGCGTCACCTCGTGCTCCGGGCCCAGGACCTGGAATAGTGCCACACCGAGCCTGCGGGCGCCATCGTCGTCCAGGTACCGGTTTTTCCGGAGTACCTCGATCAGCAGGTCAACGGCAGCGCCCGGCTGCCCCGCGCGAATGGCTTCGATGGCGCCGCGGTACGGACCCACTCCTTTTTCGCCTTCGAGACTCGAAAAGTCATCCCTGAGAAGGGCGGTCGCGAGCGTGCGCACGGCGTCGGCCGCCTGGGCAAAGCGGGGTTCGGCGGTGGCGGCTGTCGTGGCGAGTGCCATAGCCCGTTCGGGGTCGTCAAGTACAAGGAGGGGGGCGAGGAGACCCGCTGCCTGTGCATTGGTGGGTTCGATGAGCAGCACCTGCTCCAGCTTGGCCGTGGCCTCGGCCGTGCGCCCCTCCTCGATCAGCGCCTCGGCCGCCGCAATATCCTTTTTCTCCTCTGTGGGGAGCGCCTTGTCCAGCCACTGGCGCACGGCATGTTCGGGCAGCGCACCTGTGAATTCGTCGACGGCGCGGCCATTCACAATCAGTTTGACGGCTGGAATACCGCGGACTCCGAACTGCTGCGACAGGTCCGGATGCTCGTCCGAGTTGATTTTGACCAGTTCCCAGCGGCCCACCTGCTCCGCGGCCAGCTTTTCGAGCACCGGGCCCAGCACGCGGCACGGTCCGCACCACGGGGCCCAGAAGTCCACCACCACCGGGATGGTTCGGCTACGCTCCAGTACATCTTCTTGAAAGTTTTTCAGTTCGTATGCCATGGAATGAATAGATTTGCTGAGATTTTCGTCAGTACTACTCGTCATTACTACGCAGCCCAGCAAACTCATGACCATGCGTTCCGGATTCGCCGTATCCACATTTTTCATCGTTTCCGTCATCCTCCTGTCCGCGTGCGGGACCGATTCGCCGGCCCGGGAAGGACGGGAAGGAGTAGCCTCCGGGCATGACGCACGCGCCGCGGCAGCAAACGACGCCACATACGACGCCTCCCTCGATTCCCTGCGCATGGAGGGAGAAGTGCACCTGCACAACGTGAAGCAGCTCACCTTTGGCGGCAACAACGCAGAAGCGTACTGGAGCCGGGACGACGACCAGCTGATTTTTCAGAGCGACTGGGACCGGATCAACGGCCAGGGTTGTGATCAGATCTACGTCATGGACCCCGATGCCGGTCTTACCGGCAGTCCCACCGACTACACGCTCGTATCTACCGGAGAAGGAAGGACGACGTGCAGCTACTTCCTACCGGATGGGCGCATTATTTATGGTTCCACGCACGAGGGCGACCGGGCCTGCCCCGACCCCGCGGTGTTTGACCAGGGTCGCTATGTGTGGCCCATTTACGATACCTACGATATATATATGGCGGACGCCGACGGCTCGGGCGCGGAGCTGCTTATTGGCGGGCCGGGATACGACGCCGAGGCCACGGTATCGCCCGACGGCAGGTACATCATTTTTACGAGCACGCGCTCGGGCGACCTGGAACTCTGGCGCTACGAGATGGCGAGCGGTGATCTTTTGCAGCTTACCAGCAGCCTCGGGTATGACGGCGGCGCGTTCTTTTCGCCCGATTCGAAGCAGATCGTATGGCGCACCTCGCGGCCAACCGGCGCGGACGCCGATGCCTACAGGAGCCTGCTCGCACGCGGGTTCGTGGAGCCGAGCTCCATGAATATTTTCGTGGCCGACATCGACGGTAGCAATGTGCGCCAGGTGACCGACCTGCCGGGGGCGAACTGGGCGCCGTACTTCCACCCGTCGGGCGAGGAAATCCTCTTTGCATCGAACCACCACTCGCAGGACGCCGGTGGGCGCGTCTTCAACATTTTTGCCATCGACACGGATGGGTCGAACCTGCGCCAGATCACATTCTCCAGGACGTTCGACTCGTTCCCCATGTTCTCCTACGACGGCACGCGACTGGCTTTCTCCTCGAACCGCACGGTGAGCGGCGTGGAAACGCGCGAAACCAACGTGTTCGTGGCGGACTGGGTGGAATGAAGCTCAGGGCAGTGTCAACAGGCTTTAGGCAAGGCTAAACTTTTTCGGATACGCGTCGTTCGGGGGTCGTAGTGAAACCAAACTGCGTACTCCTGACCGTGAATATTCTGTTTTTGAGGGTGGCCGTTGTGGCGCTCCTCGGGCTCGTCGCCGTCGGCTGCGGGAAAGAGGGGCCGCGCGAGCGCGGCCCCGTCACGTCGGATGCCCCGCTCGGCGTCGTTACGACGACGAGCATGATTGCCGACATGGTACGGGTCGTAGGAGGTGATCTGGTCCGCGTCCAGGGGCTCATGGGCCCCGGGGTGGATCCACACCTGTACCAGGCAAGCCAGGGCGACGTGTCTCGGATGGCAGGTGCCGATGTGGTGTTCTATAACGGCCTGCATCTTGAGGGCAAGATGGCCGAGATCTTCGAGCAGATGCACACGCGCGGCCAGCATGTATTCGCCGTCACGGATGCCATTGCCGAGGACGATCGCCTGCAGTCCGAGCTCTTTACTGGCAACTACGACCCCCACATCTGGTTTGATCTGGCGCTCTGGCAACGCGCGGCGCGTTTCGTGGGGGACCGTTTGGCGGAGGTCGACGCGCCGAACGCCGACGCCTACCGGAGTCGGGCATCCGCATTGGCTGAAGAACTTGCGGCGCTCGACGTCGAGGTCCGCGCGGATCTGGCCCAAGTGCCGGAGGAGAGCCGTGTGCTGGTTACCTCGCACGACGCGTTCGGCTACTTCGGGCGTGCCTATGGGTTTGACGTGCGTGGCCTGCAGGGCATATCGACCGCAACCGAGGCCGGAACGGCCGATGTGCAGGATCTGGCCGCGCTCGTCGCCGAGCGCCGCATCCCCGCCATGTTTATTGAAAGCTCGATTTCGCCGCGCGGCATTGAAGCCGTGCGCGAGGCCGTACGGGCCCGCGGGTTCGACGTAGAAATCGGCGGTACCTTGTACGGCGATGCCCTCGGACCGGTGGGATCGGGCGCCGACACGTTTGTCGGCATGGTCCGGGCAAACATGGAAACCATTGTGAACGGCCTGGCAGGCCGGGGCGAATCATGACACGAGAATTATGACACTGCAGCCGGATGTCATTGATGTGCGCGATCTGACGGTCGCCTACCGGGAAAAACCCGTGCTCTGGGACATTGACCTGCGCGTCCCGGCGGGCGTTTTGATGGCGATCGTGGGGCCCAACGGGGCTGGGAAGACCACGTTTCTGAAGGCCATCCTCGGGCTCGTGCGCCCGGCCGCCGGATCGATCCGTATTCATGGGGAGCCCTACCGCGAGGTGAGGAGTCGCGTGGCCTACGTGCCGCAGCGGGGGAGCGTGGACTGGGATTTCCCAACCAGTGTGCTGGATGTGGTGATGATGGGGCTCTACGGTCGGCTCGGCTGGATCCGGCGGCCGGGGCGGCGCGAGCGGGAGCTCGCGCTGCGCGCGCTGGACCAGGTGGGTATGGAGTCGTTCGCTGATCGCCAGATTGCGCAGCTCTCGGGGGGCCAGCAGCAGCGCGTCTTTCTGGCCCGGGCGCTCGTCCAGGATGCGGATGTGTATTTCATGGACGAACCGTTCCAGGGAGTCGATGCCACGACCGAGAAGGCCATCGTCGAGCTGCTCCAGGCGCTCCGGGAGCGGGGTAAAACGGTGCTCGTCGTGCACCATGACCTGCAGACGGTGCCCGAATACTTCGATCACGCCCTGCTCCTCAACGTGCGCCGCATTGCGGCAGGGCGGGTGGAAGACGTGTTCACCGAGGAAAACCTGCGGCTCACCTACGGCGGACGCGTATCGTTCGTACACGCCGCGGTGAAGGCATGACGCAGCCCAGCGCATGATCCAGGAACTGTTCACCGACTATACGCTGCGTACGGTTGCGCTCGGGGCCGGGCTGCTCGGCCTCGTTTCGGGTGCGCTCGGGGCGTTTGCGGTGCTGCGTCGACAGGCGCTCCTCGGCGACGCCATTTCGCACGCCGCGCTTCCGGGGATTGCCCTGGCTTTCCTGTTTACGGGTAGTAAAGCGCCGCTCGTGCTCGTCATGGGTGCGGCGCTGGCCGGATGGCTCGGGGCTGCGCTCATCAAATCGGTCACGGAGCGCACGAAGGTGACCTACGACTCGGCGCTCGGCATCATGCTGTCTGTATTTTTCGGGATTGGTCTGGTGCTGCTGACCTGGATTCAGCGCATGCCGGCCGCCAACCAGGCCGGCCTCGACTCGTTTCTGTTCGGGCAGGCGGCGGCCCTTGTGGCGCGCGACGTGCAGACGATTGGCCTTTTGGGAGCGCTCGTGCTGCTGGTGCTCGTCGTGCTCTGGAAAGAGTTCAAATTACTTTCGTTTGACGCGGAGTTCGCCGGTACGCTGGGATTTCCCGTATCACGGCTCAACCACCTGCTGACGGGGCTCCTCGTCGTCGCCATCGTGATTGGTCTGCAGACGGTGGGCGTGGTGCTCATGAGCGCCATGATCGTGGCACCGGGTGCGGCGGCGCGGCAGTGGACCAACCGGCTCGCTACGATGGTGCTGCTCGCTGGCCTTTTTGGCGCGTTCTCGGGCATCGGCGGCGCCGTCTTGAGCGCGCGCTCGGCCAACGTGCCCACGGGACCGGCGATTGTTCTGCTTGTCAGCAGCGTGGTGGCGGTCTCGCTGCTGTTTGCGCCCGAGCGCGGGCTCGTGTGGCGCCGCCTGCGCGAGTGGCGTGAAGGTCGCGCTCTCCGGGTCGATGCCGTGCTGGTGGATCTCTACGCCATGGCAAGCCAGCACGAATCTACCGGCCACCCCCACAGCCGGCGCGCCCTGGACGTGATGTCGGAAACGAGCGCATCGACCCGGAAAACCCTTCGGCTGCTACGCGTATTGGGGCTTGCCCGCAGGGTGGACCGCGAGCACTGGGCGCTGACCAACGAGGGCGTTGAGCGGGCGCGGCGCGTCATGGAGCGGCAGTTCGGAGGCGGATCATTATGAACAAAATGGCAACCTGATGCTGGGACCCTCGGCCGAAATACAGCTCATTGCCGTGGTCGTCGCGGTGGCGTGTGCGCTGCCGGGCGTCTTCCTGGTGCTGCAGCGCATGGCCATGATGAGCGATGCCATCAGTCACGCCATTCTTCCGGGCATTGTGGTGGCGTTCTTCCTGGCGGGCGATCTGGGCTCGCCGCTGCTCATTCTGGGTGCGGGTGCAACGGGGCTGCTGACGGTCGCGCTCGTCGAACTGCTCCGGAAAACAGGCCTCCTTGGCGAGGATGCGGCCATCGGGATCGTGTTTCCGGCGCTTTTCAGTGTGGGTGTACTGCTCATTGCGCGCTATGCGGGTGACATTCACCTGGATATCGATGCCGTGCTACTCGGCGAGCTGGCCTTTGCGCCGTTCAACCGCTTCACGTTGGGGGGCATGGACTTGGGCCCGCAGGCGCTCGTCGTCATGGGGGCCATTCTGGCGCTCAACGTGGTGCTGCTGGCGCTTTTCTACAAAGAATTGAAAGTGGTCACGTTCGATGCGTCGCTCGCGGCCGCCCTCGGGTTCGCGCCGGGAGTCGTGGTGTACGGACTGATGGGGGTGGTAAGTGTGACGGCCGTCGGCGCATTCGATGCCGTGGGGTCCATTCTGGTCGTCGCGCTGATGGTAGCGCCGCCCGCTGCGGCCTGGCTCTGGACCGAGCGGCTGGAGGTCATGATCGGCCTGTCGGCTGTATTCGGCGTGCTGTCGGCGCTTGGCGGTTATCAGGTCGCACACGCGCTCGACGCCTCGATTGCGGGTTCGATGGCGGGTATGGCAGGGGTACTGTTCGTGGTGTCGTTTCTGGCGGCGCCCGGCCAGGGGATTGTGCCGCAGTTTCTGCGTCGTCGCTCGCAGCGGGAAGAGTTCGGCTGTACCATGCTGATCATCCATCTGCTGCACCACGAAGGCCTCGTTAACGCGGCTGAAGAGTGCTCCGTACGGCATTTGGAGGAGGAGCTCCGCTGGGAGCATGCGTTTGCGGGCGTCGCCGTGCGTACGGCCCGGCAACAGGGCCTGGTGGAGCGTAGCGGAGATGCCCTCTCGTTGACGCCGCGTGGTCGTGAGGAGGCCCACACGAGGCTCGTTGTCACCTGAGACCGGGACCGTCCTGAACTATTTTTATCGGGCGCATCGCAAATACAGGAATTTTGCTCGTTCCTGACAGTAGATCAGTATATTACTCCGACATTCCGCCCATACAGTCACACTATCATGAATTACAGAGTTACAGCCCTGACTCTCCTGTTGGCCGTTTTTGGCCTTACGACGGCATCTGCGACGGACCGCGTCGTTGACGGCATTGGCCCGGACAACCCGGCGTGTACCGCTGCGTCCCCATGTGCCACATTGGGTGCTGCACTGGCAGCTGCTCTCCAGGGGGACACGATCGTTATTAACGCCGGTGTAGCCCTCACTGAGGGCAACCTTGTCATTGACCAGGACTTCATTACCATCCGCAGCGACTGGGGTGCCGACGCGCCCATTTTCACCGGTGGCAGGACCTTTGACCCGGCACTGGGGCTGGGATCCGTGACCTGCGAGGCTGGTGAGGCCTGTCTGGACACCGATGGCTTCGATTTCGGCATTGAAATCCAGGCCAACAACGTAACCATCGACGGCCTGCAGATCGTGGGTGATGCCGACGACCTGGGCGCGGAAGACACATACGCGGGCATTGTGGTGCGTACGGGCGCCCTGCGTTGGACGGTCAAGCATACCCTTATCCACAACGTCGGACAGAAAATTACCGGATGGGGTTTCAACCATGCCTACGGTATTTTCGTGGATACGCAGACCACGTCCGGTTCTGTAACGACGACGGGTGGTGAGATTCGGAACAATTTTATTTTCAATCTGGGTGGCGTCAATCTGGGCGGTGCCGACGTGTCCGCAGGTGTGGGTGTCCACATGGAGGGGCTGGAAGGCGACGTCACGAAGTGTGATTCCATCAATAAGTTTGCCTGTGGTGCCTGGATCCATGACAACGATTTTCGCGATCTGGCCCGCGGACTCAACATCAATAATTTCGACGAATTCGTTGACGGACGTGAGCAGTCCATTGGCATATTCGTTCGCCAGGATCCGCAGAACGCACTCCCGAACAACGGCGCGCGTGTGAATGACAATACCTACACCGATCATAGCGTAGACGGTACGCGTCTGGATGTGGGCGTATTTATCGGTATTGGTGGTTCCACCGTCGAAGAGCCGAATGGCAGCTTCATTGGTACGCTCCCCAACCCGACCATTGCCTACGTCTTCAACGCCACGCGGGGCGCGGTCGTGGATGAGCTCGCCCTTGCGCCGTTCTACAAGTCACTGAATCCGAACCCGCAGTCGCTGCTGGGCCCGGATTCGGATGCCTACTTCTCGGACAATACGGTGCCGTTTGAGTTTGCCAACGACAATTCGGACGAAACAGCAACGATCGTGCTCCTGACAGCGGGCCCCGCTCACACGATGGAGGTGTTCCCGGGCGGCGAGACGACAAGTGTTCGTGTGTCCATTGACAATGATGGTGACCTGAACGTCCGCGAAGGCGCCCGTCTTCTATATGACGATGCCTTCTTCACGTCGGCTCCACTGGTTGCCGGTGTGGCAGAAGTCCTCTTGAATGGCACCCCGGGCGACGACCTGTTGACGCTGGACTTTGTGAATGGCAATCCGATTCCGGAAGGAATTACAGGTGCTGGAGGTTGCGAGGTGCTTGAGCATCCCGATTCGGATGACTGTGGGATTCAGTACGACGGTGCCGGCGGCTTTGACGCGGTTACGCTCCGCGGCGCCGCGCAGGTCACCAACCAGGCGTATTACATGGGTAATGGCGGCAACGTGTTGGCCTCGGACGAAGGCAGCGGAACCATCGTCTTCGAATATGCTTCTCTTTTCCCGCCAATAATCACGGCTGGCACGACGCGGATGGTCAACTTCATGAACATTGAGCCGGTCAACGACATCGTAATTACCAACGGTACGTTCGCGGTCGTCGCCCAGGATGATGTGGACCACGAGATCAATGTGATCGACGGTCCGACCGTCTTTGGCCTGAATACGTTCCAGATCAACAGCGGCGCGACACCGACGTTCGAGAAGATCAATTTCCGTAACAAGAAGAACGTGGTCGTCCATGGCGCCGAGGATGCGGCGTTCTCCACGTTCGGTAGGGACATCTTTACCGTGTTCACGCCGGACGGAAATGCACCTGCCCTTATCCAGTCGTTGACGCTCAATGGCGGAAAGGCGGCCCTAAACCCGACCCTTGATGACTACTTCGTCGTACGTCCTTCAGCGGACTTCCCGATTACGGTCGATGGACAGGACGAAACAGCGAGTGACTGGTTCTTCTTGGATTGCGCGCTGGTGCCCGGTTGTGATCCAGCTGTAGTTACTCCGGTCGTTACACCGACCGCCCTTCCACCCATTGCCGGGTTTGAGGACGTGACGATTGACGACATAGAGGCGACGGCTCCCACGCATACAGAAGACCTGACCATCTCGAAGACCGTCAACACGTTTGGCGATGCCCATCCTGGTGATGTGGTAGAGTACACTGTTACGGTTACGAACAGTGGTGCGGGTTCGATCGACCTCACGGCGCTTCCGATCTGGGTGACCGACGTTATTGATCACCGCCTCTCAGTCCAGGACCAGAGTATTGTGGTCGACGAGGGCACCGTGGAGGTGACCACCAATCGGGCGCTGCTGTGGCGGCTCGATACGGACACCGGGTTTGCGGTCGGTGAGACGGCGACGCTGACCTATTCGGCGATCGTGAACACGCTGATCACGACGGACAGTATCATCAACTGGGCGTCCATTCTGAACCCGGATGCTTCGCTCGTGGACAACCATGACGACACGACAGTTGCGATCGAGACCGTGTTTGGTTTCCCGGCCAAGGCGGCCATCCAGGCATCTGTCTTTGCTCCAACCGATGCGGGTCCGCGCTACATCGTGGGCCTCTTTGGCGCCGCCCTTGATCCGGCAACACTGAATATCGGCGCGGTCATGTGCCGCGTTCCCGATCAGAACAAGGCTGTAGGCTGGGACGGTGGGCTGGGCAACCTGTGGTACTCGTGCGGCGAAGGCCTGCCAGCCAAGGAAGGTCTGTTCTCCCCGCTCGTTGTGACCGATCTGTTCCGCGATCAGAGTGGACGCATCTGGCTCACGACATGGGGCTTCAACGGACTCTACTTCTCGGATGACGACGGCAAGACGTGGACGGCACAGACCCTGGATATCGGTGGTGGCCCTGGCAACGCGCCCGACGGAATCCCTGACCCCGTCAACCAGATCTACGCCATCAGTGAGGATATCAATGGCACGCTGTTCATGAGCGCCAACAACGGCGACATGCTGCGTAGCTTCGATGGCGGAAACACCTGGCAGAAGGCCAAGCAGTTGCCGCTCGGCTCGGCTGACACGCCATGGTCGCTGGAAGCCGATCCGACGACACCTGGGAAGCTGTACGCTGGTACGTTCGGCGATTCTCTCTACGTCACGACCGATTTTGGCGAGACGTGGCAGAAGCCGGACGGAATCGGCCTTGGCAACGGCAACATCTTTGATATCGAGTTCGACCCGCTCTCTGGTAACCTGTTCGTGGGCACGGCACTCGGCGTCTACTACACGGCCGACGAAGGAGATAACTGGACGGGTCTGAACACCGCGTTCCCCGAACCGACGGTTCCGCCGGAAGTGCGTCATGTGGCGTTCGACGAGAACGGTGTGTTCTTTGTTGGGACGTGGGGCCAGGGCGTATGGGTTTCGCCGAACTGGCAGGGCACGGCCCTCAGCGAATTCGCACTGAAGGCCGGAGAAATAGCTGACATCGCATTTGGTAATGGCGGCGTCTATGTCCTGACTTCCGGCGCGGAAATGATCCGTTTCGACCGCGTTCAGTTTGCTTCTTCGGTCGACACCGAGGATCCTGCCGCCGAGCTTCCGAAGGCCTACTCGCTGAATCAGAACTACCCGAACCCATTCGGTGCGCAGACGACCATCCAGTTCTCGCTTCCTGCCTCGCAGAAGGTGCGCCTGGAAATCTACGACGTACTGGGTCGCCGCGTGGCCATACTGGTGGACGGTCCCATGGCAGCTGGTCAGCACGAAGTGCAGTTCAGTGCTCCGGCGCTGTCGAACGGGATGTACCTGTACCGGCTCTCGACCCCAACAGGTTCGGAAACGAAGTCGATGGTGCTGCTCAAGTAAGCACTCTGTAGTACTTCAGTCGTTGCTTTCAAAAAGAGCGGCGGGCCTGTCGGCCCGCCGCTCTTTTTTTGCCTGGAGTTTTTTTATGTGGTTTTCTCCACCCCGGGCCCTGGAAGGTGGGGTGTACGAAAGAAAAATCAATATTTGCGTTCTCGTAATATATTGTGGCGCAATGAATTAGGCTGTGATTAGCCAGCGCAAATGGATGATTATTCGTCGTACTCCTTTAGTGACAAACCGCAGCCTCGGCTGCTCGAGGCACCTCCACTATTGGTGCACAATTAAAGCCTCATATCATGAATCGTAATTTTACAATTCTCGCATTCCTGCTTACGATCGTCGTAGCCGGTAACGCATTTGCCACGGACCGGGTCGTCGATCCGGCAGCAGGAGGGGCGGCCGACGCTGGTAACTGCTCCGTCACGCCCTGCCTTACCGTTGGCTATGCCCTTTCGCAGGCGCTGCAGGGCGATACCATTGTGCTGGCCTTTGGCCACGTATATGCCGTCAGCGCGGGACCCAATCCGGGTCCGTGGGACATCACGAATTCGTTCGTGACCATTCGGAGCTCGCACGGCAGCGACGTTGCAGTCGGTGCTGGCGGACGGTTCGCTCCTGCAACCCCTGGGGCCCTGACGTGCGACATATCGGAAGCCTGTATAGACGTGGCAGGCAACGCGTACGCGTTCCGCATACTGGCGAACAATGTTACCATCGAGGGAATCGAATTCCTGGGAGATGCAGACGATGGTGCGCTGTCCGTTGCCTGGGCGGCCGTCGTGGTGGAGGGCAATGTGAATCGCTGGACACTCCGTCATAATGTGATCCACAACATCGGTCAGATTCGTCCGGGGCATCCGTTCAATCACGCATTTGGCATCTATGCCGACGCACAGTCAACAAGTGGGTCCGTCACCATGACAGGCGGCGAAGTGCGTGGCAATACCTTTTATGATCTGGGCGGTGTTGGGCTACTGGGCGCCAATGTCACAGCTGGTGTGGGCGTACATGTGGAAGGCATCAATGGCGACGAGACCAAGTGCAATTCGATCAATAAATTTGCCTGTGGGGCCTGGATCCACGAAAATGCGTTTTTTGACATTGTTCGTGGCCTGAATCAGGATAATTTCGATGAGTTTGTCGATGGTCGTGAGCCGGCCATCGGGGTTCGCCTCGTCCAGGACGCAGAGAATCTGCTTCCGAACAACGGTGGCCGCGTGGAAGGAAATACGTACGCGGGCCATACCCCCGATGCCGATGACCTGGATATCGGTGTATTCGCGGACGTGGGTAACACGGATATCGTAGAGAATAATGGGAGTTTTTCAACCACACTCGCGTTCGTTCACAATGCAGGTCGCAAGGCCCGCGTCAACGAACTGTCGCTCTCTCCATTCTGGAAGTCGCTCAATCCCAATCCACAGTCCCAGCTTGGGCCCGACTCGGATGCGTATTTCGTAACGCAGCAGCTGGCTGAGAACAATTCGGTAGACGAGGCCACGATTGTAAATCTCGTGGGGTCACTGACCGTGGGGGACGACCCCTTTGATCTCACCGTATTTCCTGGCGGGGAGTCAACGTCGTACAAGGTAGGCATTGAGCAGAATGGAGATTTCTCTGTTCGTGAAGGCGCGCGGATCCTGTTTGCTGGCCCACGCTATGATCCCATATTTCCAAATGTTTCAGACGGTGTCAGGGCTGTCAAGCTCAATGGAACGACTGGTGACGATTTGTTGACGCTCGACTTCAACAATGGCAATCCCATTCCATTCGGATTCGGAGGTGCCACGTGTACGGGCGGATATACACCCCTTTCTGCAATATGTGGCGTTGAATTCGACGGAGCCGACGGCTTTGACCGCGTCGTACTCCGGGGCAATGAACAGGTCACCAACCAGGCGTACGTTATGGGCAACTGGGGAGCCGTTCCCGGAGTATCGCCTGAGGGCAGTGGGACGATCCTGTTCGAGTACGCGTCTCTCTTTCCGCAGGTGCCTACGTTCGGTGAGACGACGATTGTCAACTTCCTGAACATTGAGCCCATCGATGACGTCGTCATCACGAACGGTGCCTACAGCGTACTGCTGCCGCCAGACACGGACAACGAAGTCAATATCATTGACGGTCCGACCGTGTTCGGCCGCAACACGTTCCGGATTGGCAGTGGAGCCGACCCAACCTTCGAGCTGATCAATTTCCGCAACAAGAAGGACGTGCGCATTTATGGGTCTGACGACTCGTTCGGACCGGTAGACGGCCAGGATGTCTTTACCGTTTTTACGCCCGATGGCGATGCGCCCGATCTGCTGCAGACCTTGCGGCTCTTCGGTGGACAGGGAGGAGGTGCCACTGACGACTACTTCGTGGTCCGGCCTTCCACCGATTTCGAGATCTTCGTCGACGGTACATCGGGTACGAATTCATTCTTCCTTGATTGTGCAGATGTGGGCGCGGCCTGCGATCCGGATCTGATTCCCGGGCTGCCTCTGGTGGCTACGCCGACGGCCGTTGGTGCCATTGCAGGCTACGAAACGGTTACCATCGACAATATTGCCGAAACCGCGTTTGACTACGAAGGAACGACCGATTTCCGTGTTACCAAGACGGTCAACACGTTTGGCGATGCCCACCCGGGCGATGTCATCACCTTCACTGTTGCGGTTCAGAATCTGGCGGGAGTGTCGGTCGATCTCGATCCGACGTCGTCGGGTCCTGGCAATCCGCTTTGGGTCACGGATGTGACAGATCATCGCTTCTCTCTCAATGAGCAGAGCATCGTGGTCGATGAGGGTACGGTCAATGTGACCAGCAACCGTAACATGCTCTGGCGCCTCGATTCAGACCGCAATTTCGACGTGGGCGAAGTCAAGACCATGACGTACGACGTGATCGTCAACACGCTCATCACTACGGATGAAATCGCGAACTGGGCGACCATTCTGAACGACGACGACGTGACGGCCAACAACGTGGACAGCACGAGCGTCGAGCTCGACCGCGTGTTTGGATTCCCTGCCAAGGCAGCTATTCAGGCATCTGTCTTCGCCCCAACCGATGCCGGCCCGCGCTACATCGTGGGCCTCTTCGGTGGCGCGCTGGATCCCGGCACGCTGAACATTGGGGCCGTCATGTGCCGCGTACCTGGTCAGAACCGTGCTGCAGGATGGGACGGTGGACTGGGCAACCTGTGGTACTCGTGTGGTGAAGGTCTTCCGACCATCGAAGGGCAGTTTTCGCCGCTCGTTGTGACCGATCTGTTCCGCGATCAGAGTGGACGCATCTGGCTCACGACATGGGGCTTCAACGGACTCTACTTCTCGGATGACGATGGCAAGACGTGGACGGCCCAGACCCTGGATATCGGTGGTGGCCCGGGCAATGCACCCGACGGAAACCCCGATCCCTTCAACCAGGTCTACGCCATCAGCGAGGACATCAATGGAACGCTGTTCATGAGCGCCAACAACGGCGACATGCTGCGCAGCTTCGATGGCGGAAACACCTGGCAGAAGGCCAAACAGCTGCCGCTCGGCTCGGCTGACACGCCGTGGTCGCTCGAAGCCGATCCGACGATTCCCGGGAAGCTCTATGCCGGTACGTTTGGCGATTCGCTCTACGTAACGTCCGACTTTGGCGAGACGTGGCAGCGGCCTGATGGCAACGGGCTGGGCAACGGTCACATTTTCGATATCGAGTTCGACCCCATTACGGGCAACCTGTTCGTAGGCACGGCGCTCGGCGTCTATTACACGGCCGACGAGGGCGACAACTGGACGGGTCTCAACACCGCGTTCCCCGAGCCCACGGTTCCGCCCGAAGTGCGCCATGTGAGCTTCGATGAGAACGGTGTCTTCTTTGCCGGCACGTGGGGCCAGGGCGTATGGGTATCGCCAAACTGGCAGGGCACGGCGCTCAGCGAGTTTGCGCTCAAAGCGGGTGAAGTGGCCGACATCTCGTTCGACGACAACGGGGTATACATACTGACGTCGGGCGCTGAAATGATTCGCCTCGATCGTATCAGCTATGCGTCGTCGGTTGATACGGAGGAGCCGGGTCAGGAGCTTCCGACGGCCTACTCGCTGAATCAGAACTACCCGAACCCGTTCGGCGCGCAGACGACCATCCAGTTCTCGATCCCGGCCGCACAGAATGTGCGCCTGGAAATCTACGACGTCCTGGGTCGTCGGGTGTCGGTGCTGCACGATGGCGCGTTGCCGGCAGGTCAGCACGAGGTGCGTTTCCAGGCCCCGAATCTGACCAACGGGATGTACCTCTACCGGCTCACGACGCCCAACGGCTCGGTCACCAAGAGCATGGTACTATTGAAATAGACCCGTCCTGGATGAAGCGCAGTGGGGGCGGCGGGCCGAAAGGCCCGCCGCCCCTTGTGCGTTATATTGGGCCGTACCCCACGCTGAACCACCCCATGCGCCTACCATCCTGTACCTGTTTCGCCTCGTGCGCCGTGCTGGTGCTCGCGGTCCTGCTGCCAGCGCCAGCCCGCGCGCAGCTGTTCACCGATGCATCGAACCTTCTGGACGTGCAGACGCGGCCTGGGGCGTCGACCTGGGCGGCGGGCGTTCTGGACGTGAACGCAGACGGCTATCTGGACATCTATCAGCCTGGTCGCCTGTATGTATCGCACGGCGCGGCGGCGGGCTTTACGGCAAGCTTCGACAGCTTGCTCGGCCAGCCCTACAAGGCAGGCTTCGTGTTTGGTGCGACGTGGGCCGACGTCGACGACGACGGCTTTCCTGAGGGTTACGAGAGCGTGCTGCTCGGCGGGGCAAGCCGGTTTTACCGGAACCGGGCGGGCATGCGGCTGGAAGACGATACCGGGGCCAGCGGCATTGATTTTGACGGCTTGGCCCAGGGTGTTGTCTTTGCCGATCTGAATGGTGATGGCCCCATCGACATCTTCATTGGCGATGACCTCGGCGGTGGCCAGGTTTATTTCGGCGACGGGATGGGACAGTTCGTGGCATCGACCCAGAATGCAGAGCTCGGGGCGTTTATTGAAAAGGCGTACGGCGTTGCGGCGGCCGATTACGACGGCGATGGCGACCTGGACATCTTCATTGGCGCGTGCGACGTCCAGACGCGCGAAAAGTCGGTCAATCTGCTGCTGCGCAACCGCGGCGACGGCACGTTTGACGAGGTGGGCCTCGCCGCGGGCGTCGCGCACGATGGCGCGGCCTGGGGTGTCGAATGGCTGGATTACGACAGCGACGGCTGGCTGGACGTGTACGTGGCCAATATGCCAGCATCCGACGGCCGCAATGGCGCCAACGTGCTCTACCATAACAATGGCGACGGGACGTTTACCGATGTTACGGTCAATGCAGGCGTCAGCGGTCCTTCGACCGCCCAGACCTTCGGCATCGCCGCGGCTGATTTCAACAACGATGGCCACACGGACCTCTACGCCGCGACGCAGCTGGGCGGCGCGGCCAGCCTGTTCCGCAACAACGGCGACGGGACGTTTACCGATGTGTACGCCGAGGCGGGGCTGCTCGTGTCGCTCGGGGGCAACCCACCAGCGGCGCATTCGCACCTTTCGGTCGCGGCCGGTGATTTCAACCGGGACGGGCGCATGGACCTCTTCCAGGGATCGAACACCGACCCACTCAACCGGGTCATGCTCAATACAGACCCCGCGGCGGGCCACTGGGTGACCGTCCGCCTCAACCAGCCAGCGCCGAACCGGGATGCCGTCGGTGCGCGCCTGGATGTTTTTGTGTCCTTGGAGCGCCGCCTGGTGCGCGAAGTACTGGCAGGCCAGGGATTCATCAGTCAGCATTCGGGGGCAGGTGTTCACGTTGGGCTTGGCGATGCGGACCGTATCGATTCGCTCGTTATCCGCTGGCCGGATGGCCAGGTGGAGCGGCACGTTAACCTGGGTGCAGACCAGCACCTCGTTATCGGAAAGGGCAGGGGTATCGATGCGCCGCCGTCGGCCGCCCAGCCCGACAATGCGCTCGTGACGGGAAACCATATCATGCTGACCTGGACGCCGGGAAATGATCCGGACGGCGGCGGCGCCGGCAATCCGGATAACCGGGCACTGGAGTACCAGGTAGCGCTTCAGAGGCCGACTGGCGAGGTTATGCTGAGTGAATGGACAAGCGCTACCACCTATGAACTGCTGGTTGACGCCTCACCGGGAGGCCGGTGGCGGTGGAGTGTGGTGACGCGCGATGCATCGACCGTGATCAGAAGTACCACCGCGCCGGTTTTCGAGACAGATGCGGTCTCGACCGAGGACGCACTCGCGCTACCCGCGGAATTCGCGCTGACCCACGCCTATCCGAATCCGGTTCGAGGCGCCTCGGCGGGCGTCACGCTTGTTATCACCAGCAGGGGCGTAGAGGACGTGCGCCTCGAAGTGTTTGACATGCTGGGACGGCGGGTGCAGGAGGGCGTGCTGCGGCGTGTGTCCTCCGGCGAGACCCGGCACGAAGTCGACCTGACGGGTGTGTCAGCCGGCCACTATATGCTGCGATTGACGGGCGTCGACACCGGGCGACAGGCGCTGGGCACCATCCTGCGTATGCCGTGACATCAGCTGCTCAATGTCACAAGAGACGTCGCCCAAGGCATCTTCGAAGGCCGACATTTCGCGGGAAATGGTGTCCAGATTGTCTTCCTCGGCAAGCTGCTCGAGGCGTCCGCACAGACGGGAGAGGGTCTGCGCGCCGAATATGGCGCCGTTCGCCTTGAGGGTGTGCATGGCGCGTCGCACGGTGTCGGCATTTCCCGATGCCAGTGCGGCGTGCGTATCGGACCGGCACGATTGGGCGTCGGTCAGAAAATCCTGGAAGAGTTCCTGCAGGAATGCTGGATCATCTCCAATGATCGACAGGAATACGTGCAGCGTGGGGGCGTCGAGCGAAATGAAATCTTTCCCCGGAACGCGGCCAAGCGTCGTGCGGAGGTCATTGAGGGTGAGAGGCTTTGTGAGGAAGTCGTTCATGCCCGCATCCAGACAGCGAGTCCGATCATGCGATGTGGCATTCGCCGTGAGGGCAATCATGTGGATGGGATTTCCGGATGCGCGGATGGCGCTGGCGGCCTGCATGCCATCCATGTCCGGCATCATCATGTCCATCAGGATGAGGTCATACACATTCCGGCTTGCTTCCTCGACCGCTTCCCGGCCGTTGGAGACGGTATGGACCGAGTGATTCATGTGCCCAATCATGCGCTGAATCACCAGTTGGTTGATCGGATTGTCTTCTGCGAGCAGAATATACATGGATTCGGAGAGTAGAAGTCAAGGATGCCTACGCTCTCCGGTATCGGCAAAAATCAGCCCAACTTGAGTGCCCGTGCCCGATTCGTGCGCACATCCTGGGCGCGACGCACAATGGCAATGATGAACCCCGCCGTCAGGATGATGAACCCGATCCAGACGAATGAGATCAGGGGTTTTTCATAGGCCTGAACAACGAGCCAGTCTTCCGGAGTGACCCGTACGCCATCAATTCCCAGCGTAATTTCGCCGTTATCTACGTTCATGCCCGTAAAAGCCACCGTAATACCCCAGTCCGTGATGGTATTCTGAACGTATTGGACAGAGCGGTCTTTCATGATCATGTACACGGGGTGCACCGTCTGTGTGCGCCGACTGGAAAGGTCACGTATGTCGACCACGGCGCCGACCGCTACGTCGGTGGAATCGGACAGCACGTCCGGATTTACGTTCAGTTCAAACTCCCGGAACCGGATGCTGTAGCGGCCGTCGCCCACAATGGCGGAGTCTCCCCGGGCAAGACTCATCTGGCCCTGTTGGCCATCTCCTTCCTGCTCGAACATGACGTTTGGCGATACGGCCAGGAACAGATCCTTCTCGACAAATTTCCGGACATCGGGATTCTGGATCCACTGTCCCTTGTTGGAGAGGTAGACCACCGGGTTCATTTCGTAACTGCGTCCCATGGGGTCAGTGACGTCCAGATGGTAGGCAGAGTGCCCGTCGTCATTGATTGCCTGCCCCGTGTATGTAAACGTGTACCCCCCGAGCGCGAGCGTCTGGTCGCGTGTGAGGATGAAGTTGTCCCGGTTATCTCCAATCTGTACACCGCCGCGGTAGACCGGAGAACTGAGTCCGGACGAAACGATAATGCCAAGAACCATGATGGCAAGGCCCACATGGGCCATGGCGCCGCCGGCAAGACGCAGGTTGCCACGCGCAATGCGCCACAGGACGGAGCCGTTGCCGAAGAGCGCGAAGAACGACACGAACACGATCATTATGATGCCGAGGCCATAGCTGTTGACCGACCACCACTCCACCAGTGTGCTGCCCATGCCCGCCGTCTGAGCACCCGCAGCAGCCGCGGCAACGCCCTGCCACGCCACGATTTCGCGGAAGGGGCTGAAAATCATGAGCAGAATGGTGCCCACGACCGAAAAAATAACCGGTTTGACCAGTACGTGGTTGATCGTCTCGACGCTCATCCTGTGCCACCAGAACAGCTGGGCCATGCCGGCCAGGAACATGAATACGATGGTCAGCGGCATGGACCACGTGTTGTAGAATTCAAGCGGAACGACGGACGGGCTGTCGCGAAATATGCGTCCGAGAATGGGCGAACTGGTGCCCACGAGGACCACTGCGGCAAGGGCGCAGAGGAGCATGGCACCGGAGAAGATCATGAACTCGCGCGAGAGCAGCTCCGGCTCCTGCGTGGGCGTAGGAAGCTCCCGGTACCTGATGGCAAACAGGCCAAAACCAATCGCGCCCATAGCCAGAATCCAAAGTAGAAGCTGGTTGTAGAGGCCGAGATCGACGAACGAATGTACCGAGATCTCGCCCAGAATGCCCGATCGCGTCAGGAAGGTGGAGTAGACGACCAGCATGTAGGCGGCAATACTCAAAAAGAGGCTGGCCTTCTGGCTGTGCCCGGACCGTTTCTGCACAATCATGGTGTGCAGCGCAGCCACACCCACCAGCCATGGAACGAGCGACGAATTTTCAACCGGATCCCACGCCCAGTATCCACCAAAAGACAGCGTTACGTACGCCCAGTAGCCGCCCAGGACAATACCAACGCCGAGTGCCATGACCGCAAACAGCGCCCAGGGAAGGGCGGGGCGGACCCACTCCACATAGCGGCGTTTCCAGAGCGCGGCAATGGCGAATGCGAAGGGCACGATCATGGACGAGAAGCCCGAAAACAGAATGGGCGGGTGAATGACCATCCAGTAGTTGCGGAGCAGGTCGTTGAGACCCTGACCATCCGCGGGCACAATGCCGGCCTGGATCATGGGTGCATCCGGGAATTTCTCAGCGAGCGTGGCAAATGGACTCGAGCCGATGGGGAGGGGCCCCAGCTGAATACCGGCAATCATGGAGATCAGAAAGACCTGGCAGAGCGCGATGACCGCCATGACAGGCTTGCGGTACTCACCGGCAAGGTGGATGACGGCTACTCCTGTGAACGCATTCAACATAATCCAGAGCAGAAAAGAACCCTCCTGGCCCGCCCAGGCGGCCGACACCAGAAACTTCAAATCCAGATCACGAGCCGTGTTGTCGTAGATGTATGCGTATTCGAACGCGTGCGTGATGCTCAGATACACGAGCAGACCAAAGGCAGCCGTGACAGCGCCCGTCATGACCCACCAGAGCGATGCGGCGGTTTTGGCCAGGGCATGTGGCCGGCTCTCATCACGGGCCGACTTGAAGAACAGAATCCCGGACGCGGTGCCACTTACAATGGCAACGAGGATCAGGACTTTTCCGATGATTCCAAGCATGGGACAGGGAGAGTGGCGTGGAGGGGTTGGAATCCACTCGCGCCGGCCAGGATCCCCAAAAATAAAAAAGCACGACCCCGCTCCAGAGGATGAGAAGAACCTCTCTCAACCAAAGTGTGGGTACCGCTCAACGTCTTCCGAATTCCCCGGTTACACCGAAGTGCGGTCCGCATAAGCGGATGGGGCCTGTCGTCCGACACTGAAGATGGGTTCCCAGGACGTAAACGTTAGGTTCTTACTATGCGTCCAAAGCAGGTATCGTGCCTTACTGGAAACGTACGGGCTGGATGCTACACAACGCAAGGCAAATCGGCGTCCCCGGCCGTATTCAAGTGGCCTTCAAACGCGCCGTGCCGCCGGCTGGCGGGCCTGGGTCATCGCGAGAGCAGGGCGTCGGACAGCTTGCGCTCCATGTCGGCAAGGGAGCTGTTTACGTACTCGCCTGGATCCAGCTTTCTGGCCCGCTCCACAAACAGCTCTTCCGTCACCGCAAGACCTGATATCAGGGCAGCCGTGAGATCGGACTGCTCAGGGTGTTCACGTTTGAAGGCCCGAAGCTTGGCATCGAGGAACTCCGCCATTTCAAGCGTGGCCAGTTCGTCCTCTTCCGTGACCCGGAGCGTGTAATCCTTGCCCAGAAACCGGACCTTGATGGGTTTGAGTGCTGGCATGTCAGGCCTCCGATGATGCGTTTTTTCGTGCCTGTTCCAGCCGGGCATCGATGGAGGCAATGAGTTCCCGAATGCGGGCCTTCAGCTCGTCGGGGCTCTCGGTGAAGGTCACGACCGTACCCTCTCCCTCGGGCAATGCACCTTTGCGCAGCGATTCCACTTCCTTGCGCAGCGCCGTATTCTCGGCGCGAAGCCGGGCCAATTCCTTGACCGTCAGGTCAATTCTGACCTTCAAGCCTTCAAGGGCCCGGGTTGGTTTCTGGTGCCTGGGAACGGCGACACTTCCGGAGTGGTCAGCCCGTTTCTGGGCATCGGGAAACATGTTCTGTTGCTCGGCCATGGTGCAATATACACGTCAGGTCCGAAGTTGTGCACCATGTATGGTGGCCACGGCTTCCAAAATACGTGCGACCGCCGTATCCACATCGTTGTCACGCAGGGTTCTGCGCGCCCCGAACGTAAGTGAAAAGGCAACACTGCGTTCGTTTTCGGCGAGTTGTCCGCCTTCGAAGACGTCAAAAACCGAAGCATCCCTCAGCAGATCACCGCCGGCTTCGAGAATATCAGCGAGGAGCGCGCCCACCGGCACATGCCGTTCGATCACCAGCGCCAGATCGCGGTCCACGCGGGGGTAGCGGGAAATACGTTCGTATCGGGTCGTGCCGCGGGAGCATGCAGCATCTGACATGGCATCCCAGTCCAGTTCGGCGAAACACACCGGAGTGTCAGATGGAGATGGAGTTCCTGAAAATTGTTCCGGGCGCAGCCTACCGACGGTGCCCATGCAGGTGCCCTGCCACTCCACACGCGTAAGCAGTTCAAAGGGACCAGAGACCGGAACGAAGCGGACACCGTCAAGGCGGAGTGATGAGAAGAGTGCCTCCACGTGCCCTTTGATGTCGAACACGTCCACGTCGCGTGCATTATTCGTCCATCCCCCTTCTTCCCATGCTCCGGACGCAGCCAGAAGCAGCGTCTCTATTTCCGTGAACCCATCAATCACGGACCGCTCTGACTGTGCACGAACATGCACACGGCCCAGTTCAAAAAGCCGAACACCCCGCTGTCCGTGGTTCTGATTGAACTGCACGGCATCGAGCGCACCCGGCAGGAGGGAAGGGCGCAGGGCCGCCATCTCCGTCGTAATGGGGTTGAGTGTTTCCACTATCCGTTCGCCAAACTGGCCAGCAGGCAGGACCGGATTCAAAAACGAATGCGCCCTCTCCACGGGTAGCATGGAGTTGGTGTAGATCTCCCGGAATCCTCGTGCCGCCAGTTGCGCACGGACACGCGCCTTGAGCGTGCGCCCGAGGTCCGGCTCAGGCGTGAAGTTTGGGATGTAGGAGCGCTCGGGCTCCGGAATGTTGTCGTATCCGTGAAGCCGGGCTATTTCCTCAATGACATCAATTTCCCGTTCCATATCCGGGCGGAAAGGAGGCAGCGTGACGTCCCACACGGGCGCTTCCGCCGCGCCGTCGCCATCAACGCGCGTGGGCGTGCACCCAATGGCATCGAGCAGCGTCTCAATGCGGCTCGCCGGGATGTCGACGCCAATGACAGCCCGGGCACGCGCCCAACGGACACGCACCGAACGCGCCTCGTACGGGCGGGGATGCGCATCGACCATGCCGTCGACGAGCGTTCCACCGGCCAGCTCGCACAGTAGTTGCGCGGCACGCGCTGCCGCCCAGGCCTGTCCTGTCGGATCCACGCCGCGCTCAAACCGGTAGCTCGCATCGGTCTGCAGGCCGAGCGCCTTGGCCGTGCGCCGAATGGATGACGGTTCGAACCACGCGCTCTCAATAAGCACATCGGTAGTGTCGGCCGTGACTTCCGAATTCTGTCCGCCCATGACGCCGGCAATAGCCACGTCACGCGCGCCATCGCAGATCATGAGTGTTCCGGCGGGCAACATCCGCTCCTTGTCATCGAGTGTCACGAAGGGCTGTTCTGCGCGCGTTGCCCGCACCCGGATGCGCCGGCCCTCGACGGCCGCAAGGTCAAACGCATGCAGCGGCTGCCCGCACTCGTGCATGACAAAATTGGTGATATCCACCACATTGTTTCTGGGCCGGAGCCCAACGGCCGTAAGGCGCTGCCGGAGCCATGCTGGAGATTCGCCAATCCGCACCCCCGTCACCACCATGCCCACGTAGCGGTGGCAGAGTTCCGGCGCCTCGATCTCGACAGAAATCAGCTCGGCTGCCCTTCCACCGGTCTCAGCAAGCGTGACATCCGGCATGTTCAGGGCCGATGCCTCGAGGGCTGCCACGTCTCGGGCCACACCAATATGAGAAATAGCGTCGGGCCGATTGGGCGTTATGGCTACGTCAATGGCGTAGTCGCTGGCCGATACGCCCCGCAAGGCCAGCCACTGGGCGAATGAAGCGCCGACGGGCGCATCGACCGGTAGGACCATGATGCCGTCATGGCTGTCGGAGAGTCCCAGTTCGTCCTCGGCGCAGATCATGCCCTCAGACACTTCGCCCCGCAGCTTTACTTTTTTGAGCGTTACGGCGGTTTTCTGATCTGGATTTTTCCGATCGGGTAGCAGGAGCGTCGTGCCAACCGTGGCTACAGGGACGCGTTGGCCTGCGGCCACATTCGAGGCGCCACATACGATCTGGACCGGCTCCCCGGCGCCCAGCGAGACGGAGCAGAGCGTGAGCCGGTCTGCATTTGGGTGGGCTGTCGTTTCCTCCACCTCACCGATAACGACGCCTTCGAGATCAGAGCCGAGTTTTTCGACGCCGTCCACCTCCAGGCCGCACATGGTGAGCAGGTTTTCAAGGGCGTCGATGTCGAGTCCGTGATCGACGTACGCGGACAACCAATTGGCACTGATGATCATGACGTGAACTGTTTGAGGAAGCGTACATCGTTTTCGTAGAGCGTGCGGATGTCGTCTATGCCATAGCGCAGCATGGCAATGCGCTCAACGCCCATCCCGAACGCATAGCCGGTGTAGACCTCCGGATCCACGTTGACCGCTTCGAGAACGTTGGGATCGACCATACCGCAGCCCAGAATTTCGAGCCAGCGCCCGCCACCAGGCAGGTCTGGATCCTGCCACCAGATGTCCACTTCCGCGCTGGGCTCGGTGAACGGGAAAAAGGAAGGGCGGAACCGCATGCGCACGTCGTGTCCGAACAACGTGCGGGCGAAGGCGTGCAGAATCTGTTTCAGATCGGCCATCGTAACGTCTTTGTCCACGTAGAGGCCTTCGACCTGGTGGAAGAGGCAGTAGGATTTGTAGGAGATGGCTTCGTTGCGGTACACACGCCCGGGTACAATGACGCGGACCGGGGGCTCCTGCGATTTCATGACGCGGATCTGGACGGGGGATGTGTGCGTGCGTAGAAGTGTTTTCCCCTCTTCAATGAAGAAGGTATCCTGCATGTCCCGCGCAGGGTGATCGTCCGGAAAGTTGAGGGCAGTGAAGTTGTGCCAGTCGTCCTCGACCTCCGTGCCTTCGGCGATCTGAAAGCCGTAGGAGGTGAATACATGGACAATCAGGTCCATTGTTTCGGTCAGGGGGTGCAGGCTACCCTCCGGCACTGGCCGGCCGGGCAGCGTGACGTCGATTCGGCCGCCCCCCGCGGATGGGCCGGAGGCCAAGGCCTGCTGCGCTCCTTCGAGGCGCTCTTCCACGCGCTGCTTGAGGGCGTTCACGTCCTGGCCGTATGCCTTGCGATCCTCCGGCGCTATTTCCGGGATGCGCTTCATGAGGGCCGTGACGACGCCCTGCTTGCGGCTCAGAAACCGGATACGAAAGGCATCGATGGCCTCCTCCGCGTCGAGCGGGGTGTTCTCAATTTCCTGACGGAGGGTAGAGAGATCTTCTGACATGGTGGTTCGGGCCGGTGGCCGGTGCTACAGCCTTTTGGGTACGCCGCAAAAAAAGTCCCGCCTGTGACAGAGCATAGGCGGGACTCGAATTTGCATGGGATATGTGCGTTTACGAGGCCGCTTTGACGACCTTGGTAAACGTATCCGGATCATGCATGGCCAAATGGGCCAGCACTTTCCTGTTCAGCTGGATGTCCGCCTTTCGCAGATCCCCCGTGAGGCGGGAGTAGCTGGTCCCGTTCGTGCGGGCAGCAGCATTGATACGCGTAATCCACAGGCGGCGGAACTGACGCTTGCGGACACGGCGGTCCCGGTACTGATACGTGAGGGCTTTCTCGACGGCATTCTTGGCGACCGTGTAGACGTTCTTTCGACGCCCCCAGTACCCCTTCGCCATCGACATGATTTTCTTGCGACGACGGCGCGATGCGACTCTGTTTGTTGCGCGTGGCATGTTCTCTTACAAATACGTTGTGCAGTGGGGCTATGCGCCGATCATGCGTTTCATGCGGGCCTCATCGGCCCGGTCGACCAGTGTGCTTTTGCGCAGGTTGCGTTTGCGCTTCTGCGACTTCTTCGTGAGGATATGGCTCGTGAAGGCCTTTTTGCGCTTGACGCGCCCGGAGCCGGTCAGCGTAAACCGCTTCTTGGCCCCACTATTTGATTTCATTTTTGGCATAACAGCGCAAAATCTGATGAGCCTGCAAAAGTACGAATAAAGCCTGCATCCTGCAAACGGACCGGGGCCCGGGTGCTGCGGAAATTCCATGAAGGCGGGTACCCGAACACTGGGTACCACCTCTCGGGATTCCGGCCGGTCAGCTGCTTTGCTTCCTGGCCGGGCTCAGGATGGTCGTCATGCGGCGACCTTCCATCTTCGGCTCCTGGTCAATTTTGGCATAGTCTGCCAGTTCCTGTATGAAACGGGCCAGCAATTCCATGCCATGATCCTTGTAGATGATGTCACGGCCACGGAACTGGACGTAGGCGCGCACTTTGTCGCCATCGGTCAGGAATTTCCGCGCGTGCTTGACCTTGAAGTCAAAATCATGGGTGTCCGTGTGTGGACGGAAACGTACCTCCTTCAGCTCAACCGTGTGCTGCTTCTTCTTGGCTTCCTTCTCCTTCTTCTGCTGTTCGTATCGGTATTTGCCAAAATCCATGATCTTGCAGACCGGTGGTTCGGCGTTCGGAGAAATTTCGACCAGGTCCAATTGCTGGTCTTCTGCCATGCGAAGAGCATCGTCGATGGGGAAAATACCGTGATTGCCCTTTGGGTCGACAACACGGACCTCTCTGGCCCGGATTCGGTCGTTTACCCGCGTATTCTGGTTAGCGATAATGGTTAGAGGTCTTGTTCCTTGATATCACAGAAATATACGAAGCAGAAGTCAATCAAACCGCGCCTCCGCATCAAACTACGTGCGCGACATCGCCCTTGAGCCGCGTCACGAACTCATCAACACGCTCGGCGCCGAGGTCGCCTTCGCCGTGCCGACGCACGGCCACGGCCGCGGTTTCCTGCTCCCGCTCGCCGACAACGAGCATGTACGGAATTTTCTGCATCTCCGCCTGTCTGATTTTGTAGCCTATTTTTTCACTGCGTGTGTCCGTATCGACCCGAAATCCTGCCGAACGTAACTCGCCGGCGACGCGCCCTGCATAGTCATTGAAATCCTGCCCCACGGGAAGCACAATTGCCTGCGTAGGCGCCAGCCAGACCGGGAAATTGCCTCCGCAGTGCTCAATCAGCACTCCGATAAAGCGCTCCAGTGAGCCGAACGGTGCGCGGTGAATCATCACGGGCCGGTGCTTCGCGTTGTCTTCGCCTATGTAGGTCAAATCGAAACGCTCCGGCAGGTTGTAGTCGAGTTGCACGGTGCCGAGCTGCCACTCGCGGCCAAGTGCATCCTTGACCATGAAGTCCAGTTTCGGACCATAGAACGCAGCCTCGCCCACTTCCTCGGTGGCGGACAGGTTCATTTCAGCCGCAGCCTCCCTGATCGCCTGCTCCGCGCTGTCCCAAAGGGCGTCGTCGCCAATGTATTTTTCCGTATTGGCCGGATCGCGCAGTGAGATCTGCGCCTTGAAATCTGTGAAGGAGAGGGCCGACAGGACGCTCAACGTAAGCTCGATCACGTTTTTGAACTCGTCCTTGACCTGGTGCGGCATGCAGAAAATGTGCGCATCGTCCTGCGTGAATCCGCGCACGCGCGTCAGCCCTCCGAGCTCGCCCGACTGTTCATACCGGTACACGGTCCCGAATTCGGCGTATCGCACGGGCAGTTCGCGGTAGGAGCGCGGCCGGTCGGCATAGATCTGCGTGTGGTGCGGGCAGTTCATGGGTTTGAGCAGATACCCCTCGTCCTTCTCCACGTCCTCCATCATGGCCGGAAACTGACTGTCCTTGTAAAAGGGATAGTGTCCGCTCATTTTGAATAGTTCGAGTCGCGCAATATGGGGCGATACGACGGGTTCGTACCCGCGCTTGACCTGTTCGCGCTTCAGGAAATCAGAGAGCGCTTCCCGGATACGGGTGCCTTTGGGAAGCCAGAGCGGAAGCCCCGGGCCTACGAGGTTCGAGAACGTGAACAGCTCGAGCTCTTTACCCAGCTTGCGGTGGTCCCGCTGGCGGGCCAGTTCCAGCCGCTCCAGATACTCCTCGAGATCCGTCTTTTTGGGAAACGTAATGCCATAGAGCCGGGTGAGCTGCTTGCGCGATTCATCACCGCGCCAGTACGCACCCGCAATGTTCAGGATCTTGGCATACTTGATGGTCTTCGTCGACGGAATGTGCGGCCCCCGGCACAGATCGGTGAAACGTCCCTGCGTGTAGAACGAGATGGTGCCGTCCTCGAGGTCCTCGAGAAGCTCCAACTTGTACTCGTCGCCCTTTTCTTCGAAATACGCGATCGCTTCCTCTTTCGGGACCTCCCTGCGCTCGAAGGCGACATTCCGCTTGGCAAGCTCTGCCATTTTCTTCTCAATACGTGCCAGGTCGGCTTCGGACAGCGTCCTCTCTCCCAGATCCACGTCGTAGTAGAAGCCGTTTTCAATGGGCGGTCCAATGCCGAACTTCACGCCCGGGAACAGCTCCTCGAGCGCCTCGGCCATGAGGTGGGCAGAGGAGTGCCAATAGGTGGACCAGCCCTCCTTGTCGCGGAGCGTCAGAATCCGCACGTTGGCGTCGGCATGGACCGGGCGCGCCAGGTCACGGACCTCGCCGTCCAGTTCAATGGCAACGGCCATGCGGGCCAGCCCTTCCGAGATGTCGCGTGCCACGCCCATGCCGGTCACGCCCGCTGCAAAGGAGCGGGTCGAACCGTCGGGAAAGGTGAGTGTAATGTCTTGGGCCATGCTACTATATAATATGTAGAATCAGTTCATGCTCCGCCGGGGAGCGCGGCACGGGCCCCAGGTTCGAGGGTTGCCCATCCGGTCGGTGCCCGGCAGGTTCGCCTTCGCGCGCGAGAACCGGTCCGGATCTTCCGACGCACCGTACGCCAACATGGCGGCAAGCGTTGCATTCTCCTTCAGATCGTCAAAAACGAGCTTGTCGTACGTATCGCGATTCGTATGCCAGGTGTACTGGCGGTACTCGTCGTAGGGGGACTGCAGGCGGAAGGAGGGGGCGCCCGCGCAGACGAACGACGTATGGTCGCTTCCCTGGTTGGCCTGCGGCCCGGGCAGTTCCAGCAGCACGCGCGATGCCATTTCGGTGGGAACGGGATTCATCCACCGGGGAAGGTGGTTGGCCGCGTCGAGGTAGCCCTGCCCGTCTATTTTCTCGAACCGCCACGTGCCATTGTCCTGGTTGAACGCGGCCTGAAGGCCCGCAACAACTTCCGGATGATCCTCACGGAACGAACCCGATCCAATCAGGCCCTGCTCCTCCGCGCCCCAGTGTCCGACAAGAATGGTCCGCTTGGGACGAGGGTATGTCTCGCTCAGGATGCGCATGGCCTCAAGCATGGTGAGCGTACCGGTCCCGTTGTCGGTCGCCCCGGTGGCGGCGTGCCACGAGTCGAGGTGGGCATGCAGGAGCACGTATTCATTGGGCAGCTCCGAGCCTGTGATCTGTCCAATCACATTGAACTGTGGGACCGTTCCCCGGTCCTCGGCTTCCGCCATGATCTGCACGTTCGGCGTATTTCCGGACTCGGCGAGGCGCACCAGCAGCCCGTAATCCTCACACGATACGTCGACTTCCACCACGTCACTACTGGCGCTGAAGACCTTGTTCACGCCCCATCCACCGGACCAACGGGATGTAAGTATGCCGGCGATGCCAACCTCCGAGGACTCGCCAGCCGCTTCGCGCACAGCCCGCATGCGCTCGCCCCAGGCGCGGCGCAGCGCCTGCCGGCGCTCGGCGAGGGCCTCGACGGTTTCTGGGCGTGCGTTCGCTTCAAGCTCCTGCGCCGCGCGACACATGGGCTCGGGAGCGGAGGCCAACAGGAATTTGCCTCGTGCGGCTTCCATCCAGGCGGTCACAGAAGCCTCGTCCGTGTCGGCGGGCGGCAGCACGACATCCGCCCGGACCGGGCCATCGGTACCTGCGCTCCAGGCCAGCAGTTCAGCCTCGAGCGATACGCGCCGTGGGGCCAGCATGTCCACGTGCAGCAGCCCCTGTTCCCAGGCGCGCCATGAACCGTATTCCTCCTTGCGGGCCTCAATACCCCACTCGGCATACTTTCCGAGCACCCAGTCCTGGGCATTGGCAAGCCCCTCGGTGCCTGTAAGCCGGGGACCGGTCACATCAAGCAGTTCGTGCGCGAGCGTCTCCACCTGCGAGTTCACGACGCCTGCATCCCACATGGCCTCAATGACCGGGTCATCGGACGGGAACGTCTGGGCTGCGGCGACGCCAGGCTGGAGCCCCGCGCCGAGGGTAATCAGCGCAGAAAGCGCGAGCGTGGTGGCGGTCGAAGCGCGGAGCGCGCCGAAAGGATGCATATTCGACCGGACAGGGGAGCGTTTCATGGGACTCGTAGATTGTGCAGCGTCATCAACAGCCCGTATAATAGAAATCAATTTCATCATCGCCACGACTATGCTCCGTTTTCGACATCTTATCACAAGCTCGCTGCTCACGGGTGCCATCATGATGGGCTGCGCGACGTCCGATCCGCTCTACAGTCCGTCCTTCGCCACGCTCAACCGCGCGGCACCTGACTCCTTCGACGTTGAGGTCCTGACCAGCGCCGGCGCCTTCGAGCTGCGACTCGTTCGGAACTGGTCGCCGCTCGGGGTGGACCGCGCCTTTTACCTCTTCCGCAACAATTTTTACGAGGGTGCCCGCTTCTACCGCGTCATTGACGGTTTCGTGGCGCAATTCGGGGCTTCGGGAGATGCAGCGCTCGACTCCATCTGGCGCGCCCTGCCCATCGCCGACGAGCCTGTCCGCCACACGAATGCGCGTGGAACGCTCGCGTTCGCCCGTGCAGGCGCCCGCTCGCGCTCCATGACCATGTTCATCAACCTGGCCGACAATGCCCGGCTCGATTCCGTGGACTCAGGCGACGTGGTGGGGTTTCCGCCCATGGGCCGCGTGGTTCGAGGCATGAGTACCGTCGATTCCCTCTTTTCAGGGTATGGCCCCGTACCCATGCGCACGGACCTGACGGCCGACGCGCTGCGCGATCAGTTTCCGCGGCTCGACTCGATCTCAGCGACCCGGATTTCCCGGATGTATTGAATACGGCGCGGTCGAGGATGGATCTTATGCGTTACCACCGTCCGGGTCTCCCGCAGAGAACCGGCTCAGCACGACCCATCCCACGATGCCCGACACAAACGATCCGGCCAGGATGCCCATCTTGGCTCGGTCCAGCGTCGCGGCGTCGTCGAACGCCAAGCCGGCAATGAAGAGCGCCATCGTGAAACCGATTCCCGCCAGGCAGGCCACTCCGTAGACCGCTTTCCACGTGACGCCGGCTGGAAGCCTGGCCAGGCCCGTCTTGACGGCAGCCCAGGCAAAGGCCAGGACGCCTACCTGCTTGCCAATAAACAGGCCGAGCATCACGCCGAGCGAAACCGGATGCAGCAGGGCTTCGCCGATATCAATTCCTTTGAACGACACGCCCGCGTTGGCAAGCGCAAACACGGGCATGATGAAAAACGCGACCCAGCCATGCAGGGCGTGCTCCATGCGGACGAGCGGCGTTTCTGCCTGCTTGGCGGTTTCTTCCACGTGATGGATAATATCCTGCTGCTCGCCCGATGCCCAGTGGGGGAAGGCATCGTTCTGCGAGCTGCCCTGCATGCGCTCGGTGAGGTGGGCCAGCTTGTGCTTGAAGCCATCCACGTCGAGTGCGCGGCGTGCCGGAATGGTCATGGCGAGCAGCACGCCGGCGACGGTAGCGTGGACGCCTGACTTGAGGACGGCAACCCACAGGATGAGCGCGAAGAAGACGTAGACGGCCGTGCGCCTCACGCCCATCCTGTTCAGAACGGCCAGCAGGACCAGAATGCCTCCCGCAACCATGAGAGCGCCCGTGTTCAGCTCCGCCGTGTAGAAGAGGGCGATCACCAGAACCGCGCCCAGGTCATCTACGATGGCGAGCGCCGTGAGGAAAATTTTGAGCGCAACGGGCACGCGCGATCCCAGAAGGGCCAGGATTCCGAGCGCAAAGGCAATGTCCGTGGCCATGGGTACGCCCCATCCCGACAGGAATGGGGTGCCACCGTTGATTGCAGCATAGATGAGCGCCGGTACCACCATGCCGCCGAGGGCAGCTGCCATGGGGAAAATGGCCTGGCGCACATCGGCGAGTTCTCCAACCAGCACTTCGCGCTTGATTTCGAGGCCGACCAGGAAGAAAAAGATGGCCATGAGGCCGTCATTCACCCACAGGAGTAGCGGCTTGGAAATCTCATACGCCCCGAACCCGGTCGTGACGTAAGTCTGCCACAGGCCGAAATACACCTCAGAAAAGCCGGAATTGGCCCATATGAGGGCCACGACGGCAAACACCAGCAACAGGACGCCGCCAGCGGCTTGGGTACGGAAGAAGGACTGAAAACCCGCAACTATATTTTTCATGCGTCGGGATTGATGTGGGTCCTGGCGGATTCGAACCGCCGACCTCTACGATGTCAACGTAGCGCTCTAACCAACTGAGCTAAGGACCCGGAATCCGTGTCCGCACCCGGCGGACATGAGAACAATAAATATAGGGCGCGGCTCCAACTGGAGTCAAACCTGTGCCCGCCCATTCACCAAAAGTTGGACACGCCCGGCAGCGTCGGCTGACGGGCCGGCGTGGGGTCTTCAGCGGCCCGGACACCGGCCGAACATGCTTGCATCACCTGATCACCGACAAACCATGTCCTACACGGTTACCATCAATACGAGCCCCAACCCGCGCATGCAGCACGTGTCCCGGCGCTTCATCCGGCGGCTGCCCCCCGTCCTGCAACTGATTTCCCCGATCGATCCCGCGGTCGAACATCAACTCGAAACGCTCATCCGCGCGGCCTGGCGCGCCGACAAAGACGTCAAAACCATCTGCCACGCCCTGGAGGCCGTGATGAAACGGCTCGGGTACCGGGTCAAGATCGGCATGAAGGAAATCCACGTGGACCAGGTTCCGTCCTGTCCGGGTGAAACCGTTGCGTCGGCGCTGATTTTAATGGATGCGGAGCACCAGCCGGGCCTGTAAATGTGTGCCGTAACGCGTACCATGTGGGCGCAACAACCATGCTCATTTACTACGGCAGAATGTGACACGTGTTAGGGGAAAGGATATACTCCGGAATCCGACGCTGAACAAAGGCACTGGGTTTACGGCGGAAGAGCGGGATGGACTGGGTCTCAGGGGCCTTTTGCCCTATAACAGGTGCAGCCAAAAGGTGCAGATGGAGCGCATTCTGGGGCATCTCCGGCGCAAGGATTCAGACATTGAACGCTACATCGCGCTCAATGCACTCCAGGACCGCAACGAACAGCTCTATTTCCGTGTGCTCATGGAGCACGTGGATGAACTCATGCCCATCGTCTACACGCCCACAGTGGGAGAGGCGTGCCGGGAGTTCGCCAGCATTTACCGCCGCCCGAAAGGGTTTTACGTCACGCCTGACGACCGGGAGCACGTGCGGAGCATGCTCGACAACTGGCCGGAAGACGATGTCCGCGTCATCGTGGTGACCGATGGCGAGCGCATCCTCGGACTGGGCGATCTGGGGGCCAATGGCATGGGCATTCCCATCGGCAAGCTGGCGCTCTACGTCGCGCTTGCGGGCATCCACCCATCCTGGTGCCTGCCCGTCATGCTCGACGTGGGAACGGGCAACGACGAATTGCTGGACGATCCGCTCTACATGGGCTGGCCGCACGCGCGCGTTCGCGGGCAGGCGTACGATGCGCTCATGGAGGAATTCATTGACGCCGCCACCGACCGCTGGCCGCACGTCCTGATCCAGTTTGAGGATTTTGAGACTACGAATGCACTTCGCCTGCTCAACATCTGGCGGGACCGGATACGCTGCTTCAACGATGACATCCAGGGCACAGCGGCCGTGACGCTCTCGGGCGTCATGGCGGCGACCCGTGTTACCGGCACGCCGCTCGAAGAGCTGCGCGTGCTGTTCGTGGGGGCTGGATCGGCGGCCACCGGAATTGGGCATCTGATGGCCTCGGCGCTCATTGAACAGGGGCTGTCCAAGGCGGAAGCGTTCGGCCGCCTCTGGTTTGTCGATTCGAAGGGCCTTATTGTGAAGGGCCGGGGCGACCAGCTTGCCGCGCACAAGAAGCCCTTTGCCCACGATCATGCTCCCATGCAGTTGGAGGAAGCCCTCGATGATATTCGCCCGCACGTGCTGATAGGTGCGACCGGAACGCCTGGCACGTTCACCGAGTCGGTGGTACGCCGCATGGCAGCGATCAACGAGCGCCCAGGTATTTTTGCACTGTCCAACCCGACCTCCCAGGCCGAATGTACGGCCGAGGAAGCCTATGCCTGGTCGGACGGTCGTGCGCTGTTCGCCTCCGGGAGTCCGTTTGCGCCGGTCGAATATGGCGGTCAGACATTCCACCCGGCGCAGGGCAACAACGCCTACATTTTCCCCGGTGTGGGGCTTGGGGCCGTAGCGTGCGGAGCCCGTCGGATCACCGACACGATGTTCATGGCGGCGGCCAAACGCCTGGCCAGTCTCGTCTCCGAAGGGCAGCTTGAGCGCGGTGCGCTGTATCCACCCATGGAAAACAGTCGGGAGGTCAGCCTCGAGGTGGCCCACGCCGTGGCCGAGGTGGCGTATGAAGAAGGCCTGGCCAGCAAAAAGCGCCCTGAGGACCTGAAACACGTCTTGCGCGAGTTGCAGTATGACCCCACCTACTGAGCATTCCGTCGCCGCGCAGAACGGCACGCGCGGGCACGGATTTGGCGTCCTGCCGGTATTCCTGGCGGGAATCAGCACCATTCTGGGTGCGGTCATGTTCCTGCGCTTCGGCTATGCTGTGGGGCACGTCGGGTGGTTGGGGGCCATGCTCATCATCCTCCTCGGCCACATGGTGACCATTCCGACGGCCCTTGCGCTGGCCGAAATTGCCACGAACCGGAAGGTGGAGGGCGGGGGCGAGTATTTCATTATTTCGCGCTCGTTCGGGACCTCGATCGGGAGCGTGATCGGCGTATCGCTTTACCTGTCCCAGGCCATCTCGGTGGCATTCTACATGATTGCCTTTGCGGAGGCCTTCCAGCCGCTGGCGCCAGCGTTCGAAGCGTATACCGGGTTCGCTATGGACCCGAGGTTCATTTCGTTTCCGGCGACGCTCGGTCTGGTGGCCATCATCATTTTCAAGGGCGCATCGATGGGTGTACGCATGCTCTACGTGGTGGCGGCGACGCTCGCCGCGGCACTTGTCATGTTCTTCCTCGGTTCGCCGGTCGAAGGATTTGACCCTTCCATGGCAAGCATATCGGGTACCGTACCCAATCCCGATCCGCTCGTGCTCGTGTTTGCCATCGTATTCCCGGCGTTTACCGGTATGACGGCGGGCGTTGGGCTGTCGGGCGATTTGGCCAATCCCCGCAAATCCATCCCGACGGGTACGATTGCCGCCACGCTCGTGGGCATGGCCGTCTACACGGCCATTGTCACGAAGCTGGTTCTGTCGGCAGGCCCTGTAGAGCTGGCATCGGATCAGCTCATCATGGTGCAAATATCGGCCTGGGGCCCGATTATCCTGGTCGGTCTCGGTGCGGCCACCATCAGCTCTGCCATCGGATCCATCCTCGTGGCACCGCGCACCATCCAGGCGCTCTCCGTCGATGCATCGCTGCCCATTGGTCGCCTCAACAAGTGGCTGGCCACGGGCGAGGGCGCAGTCAACGAGCCCCGCCGGGCCACACTGGCCACCGGCGGCATAGCCCTTTTCGTCGTGCTACTGGGAGATGTGAATTTCGTGGCGCGGCTGATTTCCATGTTTTTCATGGTCACCTACGGATCGTTGTGTGCCATCAGCTTCCTGGAGAGCTTTGCCTCCCGCCCGAGTTACCGCCCCAGCTTCCGCTCGCGCTGGTACATCTCACTTTTTGGCGCAATGATCTGTCTGTTCCTGATGTTTCAGATGGATCCGCTCTTCGCGATTCTGGCGCTGCTCGTGATGGCTGCACTCTACCTGGTCATTGCGCGCTCGTCGACCGGGTCTGGACACGACCTGGCAGACATGTTCGAGGGCGCCATGTCGCAACTCACGCGCTACATGCAC
Source organism: Bacteroidota bacterium (assembly GCA_029262775.1). GTDB lineage: Bacteria > Bacteroidota > Rhodothermia > Rhodothermales > UBA10348 > 1-14-0-65-60-17. The sequence continues at coordinate 72,760 of JAJCYR010000058.1, read as the reverse complement.
GTCAAGCTGCAGGTGCGCAGCGGCCACGAAGTGGACCGGGACTGGCGCCCGAGCGTGATCATGGTCAACGAGCGCACGTTCGATCGCCGCGCGCCGCTCCAGCTGCTTCGCTGGATTGCCCATCGCTACGGGTTCGGGACGTACCTCCACTTCATCCCGGGTGTGCTCAACCGGGACACCTACCTCGAAAGTGTTCGTCAGCGGGACCGCCTGCTGGAACTCGTTGAGGGAAAGGACAACACCCTTTTCATGGATACCATTGTCAGTCCGTCCATGATATCGGCGCTCGCCCAGAGCCTCCAGCTGCCGGGCGTGTCGGGCATTGCCAACAACTCGATCATGTTCGAATTCTCGATCCACGATGAGCGCGACGTGGTGACGGAAATCGTGGAAAGTGCCACGTTTTCGGCAGCAACCAACATGTCCCAACTCGTGCTTCGGCACGGCGATCATTTTTACGGCGACCAGAAAAGGATCCATATCTGGCTCACATGGAACGATGACACGAATGCCAACGTGATGATCCTACTTGGCTATATCCTTATGGGCCACAAGGACTGGGACGATTCGGAGATCAGCGTCTTTGCCGCCCTTCCGAAAAACCAGATCGTCGAGCAGCGACAGGAAATAGAACAGCTCATTGATGAGGGTCGCCTGCCGATTTCTGAAAAAAATATCACCTATCTGGCGACCGACGACCGGATCGAGTTCCTGGACCTCGTGGCCAGCCGCTCGGCCGATGCCGACCTCTCCATCATCGGATTCGACGGGGACGGCCTCGCCGAGCGCGGGGAGGACCTGTTCCTGAACCATCCGGCGCTGCCGTGCGTGCTGTTCGTACGGGCGGCCCAGGAAATCCAGATGGAATGACGGGGCACGCGCCAGCTATGAAAAATATTTATCGTGTGCATGTAGTGTGAATCAACGATGAATTCATTGATATTTAGCGCCGGGGGGGGGGGTAGTTAGGTATCGCGCTCATTCTGACAGTCTCGGCATGGAACGTCAGTGAGATAAGAGAGCACCGGTCAATTGTATGGGAGAAGGCCTCCACTCTGGTTGGTTCAACCGAAAATGATTTTGTTCTCTACGATGGCCTTGTGCTACGCTATGGCGAGGGGCAGAGCAACGTAGGACGGGACGAAGAAAAAATTGCATTATACGTTGTTAATGCAGCGCTGTGCGGCAATTACTACGCCGAGATGGCGGCATATGCCGGTCGTCTGCGGAAAGCTGGAATAAAGCAGCATAAACTCGTCGTGTGGCACGACGACGAAAGAATTTCAGAAAGAGTAAGGCTCATGGCGGCTGGGCATCTCGATCTTGATGTCGTATCGATGACGAATGAAGACGTCGAATATTTCCGCGAGATGCTACCCTTGCGTTCCATTCTGCTCATGCCCAGTAAGGAGCAGGGTAGAATAAGCCACGTATGGCTCCAGTCGAGTGCAATTGACGACGGGCTGAGAAATGCTGTGCTCAAGCAAGTTGAGTGACGCTTATTAACGTAACAAAAATCATGGAGGAAACAACGTGAACAAAATACGTTTTGGTAATTTACGCGGCCGGCGGTCCTCAATACTCGCCTTCATTGCAATCTGTAGTCTGGTTTTGACATCGGCCTTCCGGCTCGGAATGTCCGCGCCAGAACAGTGTTATTCCTGTGGATCTGTAAATGAATGTGCATTTGGCACAGAATATTTTAATGGATATTCAGAATGTGATTTGGGTTTCGTGGATGGACATTTTACGTGTACTGTATCCGGTAGTCAGGGCTCATGTTGACAATATGGCTGAGGGAGGGGACATGAGCGGCAAGCGATTGCTGTTGAGCCGGTCCATATTCTTCGTTCTGGTAGGCAGCTGCATGATAATACAGGCTGCCGTGGCACAGCCGACATTTCACATACCGCATGAGGTGCATTTCACGATTGGGGAGGACGTAGGAAAGGAAGGCGAGTATGCCTTTTCCAGGGTCCGGCTGCTGTTTGCCGACGACGCGTACTTTTACGTCGTTGACGACAAGTCGCCCGTGGTCAGGTATTACGATATTGGTACGGGTTCGTATCGCGGGTCACTGGGAAGGCAGGGCGATGGGCCGCAGGAGTTCCAGGACATTTACAGCGGAGTCGTTCACGATGGAGCGCTCTGGCTCTTCGACCGGTCGCTCCAGAAAATGGAAGTGTACCGGCACGGCGTGCATGAGAAGACTCTCAGGATTTCAGACGAGGACTTCAAGGCCCCGCAGACCTTCATGGTTGATGCTGATTCAGTCCTGATCACGCACTCAACGCTCAATGAAGCCGCGGCTGTCGAGTGTATTGACCTCGCTACGAGGCAGAAGTCCTGTGCATGGCTCGATCTACGGGGCATTATGCCAGCGGAAACGTATCCAAGGGAAAACGATTCCAACGTTGGCGTGTCGGTTCATGTACGCCTGGAACCGGTTGACAACAGGACGGTGTGGTTTGTCAGAAGCCGCTACGATGGGACCAGTTGGAAAGCCAGTCGCCAGAACGGAGGGCAGAGCGCACGAGCCGTCTACAGTAGCACGTATGCGGAAGGCTCCGATTACCTGGCCAGCAAAGGCCGTGTCTACGAAGAACTCGATTTTGACGAATACTATGAACGTGGAACTATGGCCGTGCGCGTTCGCTTCCCATATCATCATAATGTCTACAGCAACCGGTTTGGGAACCCGAAAATGTACTGGGTTTTCGCATCTACGGTGAACGTATGGTACGATGCGCAGCTCAGCATGCTGAACGTGGCGTACGTGCTGTATCGAAAAAATCGGATGGTGGATTTTCTTTTGGATACGGTGGATTCCAGGACGGAGACCGTCAGAACGATCAAAATAGCCACATGGCAAGGAAGCAGAAACGCCATCGGCAGTATACTGTGGCTGGGTGACGATGCCTTCATTATGGCTTGGAATTACGACGGTATTCCGGTTATTTTGAGGGTTACCCTCAATCTTGGTGGGTGAGGCGCATGAACCGTCTGATATTCCTTTTTGCGCTCGTGATGGGGGCGTGTGGTACGGCTGCGTATGATGTAACTCCGGCGAGCGTCTCCGCGCGCATGGCGGAGCTCAGCGCGACCCGTAGTCAGGCGATCGCAGACGGACGCCTCAACGTCGCTGCCCGGACGTTCCAGGGCCTGGGTCTCGCTACTTTCGGCGGCGACGAGGACTTTCTGCAGGAGTTCACGGTGTTTGCGCGGCAGACCCATGCGCTGTCGGTGGCGCTCGGCGGAGTCGCCATCCCGGAGGTCCGCATGGCCGCATCGCTGTCGTCCGAGCGTATTTCATGGACCGACCAGGATTCCGTGTCCGTGGTTGGCGTGGGCCCCGGATCGGATCCCATGAAGACGTGGCTCATCTGGCGCGGGGCGACAGGAAAAATCATGCTTCTGGTCGATAGAGCGCTCGGCGACCGGTTCTCGGATGTCGCCCGGCGGGTGTCGGAGCCGGTAACGGAGTTGGCTCTTGAAGAAGGTCGCGACATGGTCGTCGTATTGGCTCCGGAGGGGGTGGACGTGTCAGGGCGCGGGGGCGGGGGTGTACCTCCGTTCCGTGTGCAGGGTTCAACGCGCGTTGACACGTATCCGATGGCCAACGTGGTGGGTCTGCTGCCCGGAAGGCGGGCCGATGAGATAGTCGTGTTTTCTGCCAGCCGAAGTCACGTGTCGGGCACGGCTACCGTGTTGGAACTGGCACGGTATTTTGCATCGCGGTCAACGCCCGAGAGGACACTGGTTTTCGTAGTGTATGCCGAGAGGTTTACCGTCGCGCCCAACGCGGTTTTGACCGGGGCGGACGCCCGGCCGACCACGAACCAGGCGCTGGAGCCACTGGGGCCGCCTGCGGACTTCGGGGCCGCGCATTTTGCGCTCTCCGTTGATCCGGAGAAGGTTGTCGCCCTGGTGCATGTGGACCGGGTCGGCGAGGGGGCGGAAGGCGGCACGGCCGACGATGGAGCGGCCACTGCGTGGATCACCGGGTTCGACCACTCGACGCTCGGCACCATTTTGCAGACCGCGCAGGCGGTCCCAGACGCCCATTTCGGGCCCGACCCCTATCCGTGGTTCAACCTGTTCGAACTGCTCGGCAACGCCCCCATGGCCGCGCGCGGCGTGCCAGCGCATGCCATTGGGACCAGTCCGGTCGCAGAAACCGACACCTGGTTTCCGGACGTAAATGCCCCCGAGCGCCTGGATTCGGCGCACATGGCCCGGGTTATCCGGGCGCTGGCCGTTGGCATGCTACCCATTGTGTCCGGCGAGGCGACGCCGACCCGGTTGGAAATGTAACAATGAAAGTTACATATTTTTACGAGTCGTCAGATCGAACTTCATGCCTGGAGCCAGGACGAAATACGGCTTTTCCCAGGGAAGATAGACCCGCGTATTGTCGTGAATGGTCACCATGTAGCGACCAATAACCTCGATAACGCCGTCTTCTACGAGAATCGCGGTCGATTCAGAAAGTCCGATACCCAACAGGTCCGGATGAGCCTCAATTACAGGAATGAGATCGTCCCAGCGGCTCCGCGTATCTATATGCTGGTCAACGGCCGTCTGTTCGAGGAAGCCGAATCCGAACTGGTGATCAGGCTCGTCGGTCATGACAATGTCTGACCCCTCGGTATCGCCCCGGACCAGAAAGGTCCCCTGGATGGTGGCGCCCGCCGAACTGCCTCCGATGACGCCGCCCCGGGCAAGTACGCCCCAAAAGCCATCGAGCGTTTGGGTCCCCGCGTAGGAGTCGACGATGTTCCATTGCCGCCCACCGGTGAACCAGACGGCGGTTGCCTCTTCAAGGGGGCGAACGAACTCGTCCGTGTTGGCAACCTGCGCCGAGTGGGTGTGGAGCATGGTCACATGCCGGAGCCCCATGGCCCGCCAGGCTGCAAGCACCTGATCTTCGTCGAACTCGCGGACTTGGCCATCGCGCGTAAAATTACCGGCGGCCGTGGGTACGACGACAAACCGTCCGTTATCAGCGCCTCCCGCGCGCTCAATGAACGCTTCGAGGATTCCCGTGCCCTCGAGGGGGCCGCCCCCTGCCAAAATGAGTGTGCCGTCGCCGGTTTGTACGGCACTGGGAATGTCCTGTGCTGCGGCCAGCACAATCCCGGATGAGACGGACAGTGCAATCAGCAGGAATAAGAAACGCGTGCGTGTAGTCATGTGCTCGTGTCTGAGGCAGGGAGAAATAGTGGGGCATGCCGTCAATATAACTTCTGGACAAAGTGCGCGAGTCCAAGAGCCAGTACATACCTTCACACCACCATTTTCACCTTGCTTCCACCGGCAAAAGCCTTTGAAAACCGTGCTCATTATCGATGACGACCAGCCTATTCTGTCCACGTTCTCGTTTGCGCTGGAGAGCGCGGGATACCGGTCGCTCATTGCCCAGTCAGGTGCGGAAGGCGTCGAATTGGCACAGCAGTATAAACCGGACGTGATCCTGTGTGATGTCAACATGCCGGGCATGAACGGGTGGGACGTACTTTGCGCGGTCAGGTTCGACCCGGAAATTGCCCACGTGCAATTCATCCTGATGACCGGCAACACGCGGGACATCGCGCCGCGGGCCGGGATGGAAGTGGGTGCCGATGACTTCCTGGCCAAGCCATTCGGGCAGGATGAGCTGCTTAAAAGCGTAGAGGCACGTCTTCACCGTGCGGAAATCAACGCCCGTCTGGCGCAGCAGGCCGAGTCGGACCTGCGTGTGAGCCTGCGGTCGACGCTTCCTCACGAGTTTTTTACGCCGCTTGCGGGCATTCTCGGAATTGTGGAACTGCTGCGTGATGACAATGCGTGCGTGAAACCCGAAGAGTTGGACGAATTTCTGGCCGACATCCAGCAATCGGGTTGGCGCCTGCACAGAACGCTGAACAATTACTTCACAGCCATTGATCTGGAATCGAGCCCGACCAGTCCGGAGCATGCACCGACGGTCGATGCCCATCGGGTGAGGCGGGCCATGGAAGCCGGCATTGAGAACGCCCTGCTGCGCTACGGCCGGCGAGATGATTTGGACATATTGCTCTCACCGTGTGACCTACGTGGACTGACAAGCGACTTCACGGTCATTGTTGAGGAACTGGTGGACAATGCGTGCGCCTATTCGGCCAAAGGGACGCCCATACGCGTCGTGTGCACTACCAATGGCGTACTCACGGTAGAGGACCAGGGGCGCGGCATGAGTCAGGAACAACTCAGCGCCATCGGCGCCTTCCGCCAGTTCGACCGCAAAAAATATGAACAGCAGGGGCTGGGACTCGGGCTTTTCCTGGTTCAGAAAATTGCTGAGCGGTGCGGGGCGGCATTATCGGTAGAGAGTACGCAGGGAGAGGGAGCGACGGCTTGCGTCACGTTCGAAGCGACGTGATGACCTGGCAAAGAAAAGTGCACAACCGATGTCGCTGTATGACGAGAAAAATCGTTTACCCTGAAAAGTGGCCTTACGGTTGGACTGGACATCGACCTGTCGTCCAGTGACAGCCCGGGCCTCTGACGATACCTCTGAAATGGCCCATGACCCCTTGATTCTTGTTGTAGATGACAACCCTGCGTTTGTCCAGGCCGCGCTGCGTCTGTTTGGCACGGAGGGGTATCGCGTCAAGGGCGCCGCCAGCGGCTCCGAAGCGCTGGATATTGTGTATGCAACCCATCCCTCGGTCGTGCTGCTCGGCGTTGCGCTCCCGGACATGGATGGATTCGACGTACTGCGCGCGATCCGGAGTCAACGAACCCTGGTGCCGCCTACGATCATCATGATGAGTGCGGCCCGAACCCGGTCCGAGGAACAGGCGGCAGGGTTGAAACAGGGTGCAGACGACTTCATTGCGCGGCCGATTTCAGATGCTGAACTGTTGGTGCGTGTCGGGCTTATTATGCGGAATCAAGAATTGATGCACCGGCTGCGGTATAGCGAGGCCCAAATGGCGCGAGCGCAGCGGATTGCCCAAGTGGGCAGTTGGGAGTTCGACATCGTCCGCGATGAACTTACGTGGTCGGATGAAATATTTCGGATTTTTGGCCGCGACAAAGGGTCCTTTACCCCCTCAATTGATGGGTTTTATGGCTGTGTGCACGAGCAGGACCGGGACGGTATGCGCGACGCGCAGCGTCGCGCAATGTCCGGCGAAGAGCCACTGGATCATGTGCACAGGATCGTACGGCCGGACGGCTCTATCCGGTGGGTCCATGAGTTGGGTAAGGTCGACGTTCGTGAAGAGACGGGCGAGGCAGTCCGATTCACAGGTGTCGTCATGGACATCACCCTGCGACACGAGAACGAGCAGCAGATGCGACTCCAACAGGCTGCGTTGGAGTCGGCGGCAAACAGTATTGTCATCACCGATCGGGAGGGTCACATCCTCTGGGTGAACCCTGCGTTCGCCATGAGTTATGGGTATGACGAGAGCGAACTGATGGGCAAAAAGCCGGGAGATGTCATCAAGTCTGGTATGCATGATCAGGAGTTTTACAGGAACATGTGGGAGACCATCCTGTCGGGCAATGTCTGGACAGGTGAGGTAGTCAACAAGCGACGGGACGGAACGCTTTTGACCGAGGAGTTGACCGTGACCCCGGTGCGCGATGCTCTGGGGGAAGTGGCCAATTTCATTGCCATCAAACAGGACATTACGGAGCGCAAGCGGCTCGAGAAGCAGTTACTGCGTTCACAACGCATGGAAAGTATAGGTACGCTGGCCGGAGGCATTGCCCACGACCTGAACAACCTGCTGGCCCCGATCGTGATGGGCGTAGATTTGTTGGCACAACGGGAAATTGACGAGTCCGTGCGGTCCGTAATTCACAACATGGGACAAAGCGCTGCCCGGGGTACGAGCCTGGTCCGGCAGGTGCTCTCATTTGCGCGCGGGGTGGAAGGCGCGCGCGTGACGCTTTTTCTCGATCAGGTGGTACATGAAGTGATGACGATCGCGGAAACCAGCTTCCCGAAAAATGTGCAGGTTCTGACCGAATCATCCAAGGATCTGTGGCCGCTGATCGGAGATCCCACGCAGCTCAACCAGGTCATTCTCAACCTGACGGTGAATGCGCGTGACGCCATGCTGGATGGAGGAACGGTCCGCCTCGTGACACGAAACGTCACCATTGACGATCAATATGCCTCCATGAGGAAGGAGGTAGAGCCTGGCGATTATGTGATGCTGGAATTAGTTGATGAAGGGTGCGGGATGCCACCCCACGTCAAGGAGCGCATTTTTGAGCCGTTTTATTCCACCAAGGCAGTGGGGCAGGGAACGGGACTGGGTTTGAGTACAGTTATCGGTATTGTTCGAAGTCATGGCGGGTTCATCAACGTCTACAGCGAACTGGGAAAAGGGACGTCGTTCAAGGTCTATTTCCCGGCGCAGCAGGCAGCTGACGTTCCTGAAGCCTCCGCGGAAGAGGAGGTAGGGATGCCGCGCGGGAATGGCGAAACCATCCTCATCGTAGACGATGAATTCGCTATCCTTTCCATCACGAAGCATACGCTGGAGACGTACGGCTACCGGGTGCTCACGGCTGTAGACGGCGCACAGGCCGTCGGGGTGTTCGCCATGAACCGTTCGGATGTGGACGTGACTGTCACCGACATGATGATGCCCGTCATGGATGGACCTGCGCTCGTGAAGGCCATTCACCGTATTGATCCGGCAGCCAGGATTATTGCCACAAGCGGCCTCCAGGGGGGAGGCAACGTGGCCAAGGTTGCAGATCTTGGCGTGAAGGACTTTCTGGAAAAACCTTTTACGGCCGGGCAACTGCTGACAACCATTCGCCGTGCCCTTGACCGGTAACGCTCGGATGACACGATACGTATACATGGAAGCGGCATTACCCACGATTTGAACAACCTGCTTGCGCCTATTGTGATGGGTGTAGACCTGCTCCGGATCGCCTGTTCAGATTACGTGCGAACCTGCCGATAACAGGGGTACATTCGCATCGTAGTCAGAAAACAGGCAATATTGTGCAATACAGGTTGGTGTATATAGCCACCCTTGCCGTGCTGTGGGGGTGCATGCCCGGCTCGTTGGAGGCCCAGCGTCTCAGTGCTTCACATGTGGCGCTGATCGACGGGTTGCCGCAGTCCCAGGTGTTGGACCTGTTGCAGGATCGTCGGGGAATGTTGTGGGTGGCAACGAACGGTGGCGACCTGTCTACATACGATGGAGTAGCTTTTTCGCCTCTCGACGGCATGTCCGGAAGGCAGATCCAGGATATGTTGCAACACAGCGATGGCACGCTCTGGTTCGGTGGTGATGGTGGCTTATCCTATTACAACGGGATCGAAGTACGCCGTGTAGAAGGATTGCAGGGTCGTAGGGTCCTGGCGCTGCACGAAGATGGGCAGGGGAGAGTATGGGCCGGAACGACGCGGGGCCTTGTGGTGGTCAAGCACGATGGACGACTCGTTGAGGGTCCTCGCGAATTGGACGCTTATCGGATAGAAGCCATCGGGAAAGATATCGTTGGCGACATGTGGGTTGGGACCCTGAACCATGGTGTGTTCAAGGTAGATGGTGTGCGCGTAGTTCGCATACCTGAACTGAGCGACACACGTGTCTCCAGCCTGCTTGTGGACGCTTCCGGGGGCGTATGGGTTGGAGGCGTCGACGGCCTGGTACGATTCTCAGATGGGTACGTGACACGTTTTACAGAGAAGGAAGGCCTTCCCAGTACAGATATAACGACACTTTTCGAAGACGGGCAGGGCCGAATGTGGGTGGGCACACAACGCGGCGTAGCCATGTCACGTGGAGACCATTTTGCCGCGTTCGCAGAAGACATTCTGGATGGGATTCCCATTTCGAGCATTCTTGAACTCGAAGATCACGGGATGTGGATTGGGACGGACGGAGAAGGGATGTATGGATTCCCGGAGTCCCCATTCAGGCAAATTGACGAGCAGTTCGGACTACTTAACAATATTGTCTGGAATTTTGAGTCCGCAGGTTCCGACGGCATATGGATTGCGACGCGGAGCGGGCTGAACCGCTTTGACGGACAACAATTTCAGTCGTGGCCTGCGCAGGATGGCCATCCGACGACGGAATTACGTGCGCTGCTGCGGCGAAGTGGTGGAGAACTGTGGACGGGGTCGGACGAGGGCGTATTCCAATTCGATGGAACTGAATTTCACAGTGTTGGGGCACCCGCTGAGGTTCGGGAAGTGCGGGACTTGGCCGAGGACGCCGAGGGAAACGTCTACGTGGCCACGAATGTGTCGGGCGCGTGGCGTTTTGATGGCGAGTCCTGGTCACAAGTATCGCTTGGCAACGGCATCACGGAGGCTCATGTGGGAGGTATTCTCCAGGACAGGCGGGGGTATTTGCTTTTTGCGACCAAGGAAGGCATTGTTCGTATTGGCGGAGATGGCACAAGGACGTTGGTGAGCAGCGGCAGCCTGGCCAACAACCCGGTAATTGATATGGTCAATGATCCCCGTGGTGGGATTTGGGCCGCCACGTACGGTGGGGGTGTGGCGTACCTTGCCGAAGATGAACGTGGGCGTTTGAAACCCGTCGATATGTTCACCCTGGACGACGGACTCAGCAACAATGCCGTACTGTCCGTGATTTTTGATGCAGGCGGCTATCTGTGGACATGTACCAACAATGGCATAGACCGAATTGATGTGCGGCGCTACCACGAAGATGGCGAAAAGCAGATTCGCCGGTACGAGGCCCGGGCGGGCGCGTCCGCAGTTGAGTGTAACAGCCATGCGGCCTTTCGCGACGAGGACGACCGGATGTGGTTCGGTACCGTCACGGGCATTTCCCGCTATCACCCGGAGCTCGACAGGATGGAGGAGGCAACGAACCGCGTTCATCTGACGAGTATTCGCATGTTCCTGGAAACTGTGGATTGGAGCCTGTATGCGGACAGCCTTCAGCCGTGGACGGCGCTTCCTACGGAGTTGTCACTGCCTCATAACCGCAACCACCTCCGATTCGAATTTGTCGGATTGAATTATTCCTCACCGGATGCCGTTCGGTACCGCTACAAACTTGCCGGTTTTGACGAGGAATGGTCACCTGCCACGTATGAACGGGATGCCACCTACTCTTTCCTGCAGCCCGGTGAGTACACGTTCGAAGTTGGTGTGCTGGATGCGGATGGTAATCTCGGGCCGCAAACGGCCTCTTTTCACTTCGTCATAATCACCCCGTTCTGGCAGACAGGATGGGCATACCTTCTCGCCATTCTGGCTCTTGGTACGCTTGTACTCGTAATCGTGAGAGTGCGCACACGCTCACACCAGAAACGGAATGCCATCCTCGAAAAAAAGGTGGGGGAACGGACGCGCGCGCTGACCACGGCCCGGGAGGAGGCACTCAAGGCGTCCCGCGTCAAGAGCCAATTCCTGGCAAATATGAGTCATGAGATCCGCACACCCATGAATGGCATCATCGGATTTACGGATCTGCTCCTGGAATCGGACCTGCATGAAGAAGAGCGTGAATACGCCAACCTTATCAGGACATCGGGCGATGCCATGATGACCATTATCAACAACATCCTTGACGTGTCCAAAATAGAAGCAGGAAAGGTGGAGCTGGAGAAACGTCCATTTTCCGTCCGAGGCGTGGTTGAGGAGACGCTTGACATGCTGACCCCGGCTGCCCGGGACAAAGGGCTGGAATTGGTGAAATTCGTACATGACGATATTCCTGCGTACGTAGTTGGCGACGAGAACCGTCTCCGGCAGATACTCCTGAACCTGGTTGGGAACGCCGTCAAATTCACTCACTCCGGTCACGTAGAGCTCCGCGTGGCAAGCGCGCCTTTATGCTTCTCCGTTTCTGATACGGGGATTGGCATTCCAACGGACAGGCTTTCGACGCTCTTCGAGCCGTTTACGCAAGCCGACGAGTCGACCACGCGGAAGTATGGCGGAACGGGTCTCGGATTGAGTATATCCCGGCAGCTGGTTGAACTTATGGGTGGAAAGATTGAGGTCGAAAGCGAAGTGGGAAAGGGATCCTCGTTCCGCTTCTGCATTGACCTGCCGAAATCCGTTATCTTCAGTACGGATGACGCGGACGTAAAATCATGATCATTTCAAAACCGACGCCTGTTGTGAACCCATCTTTTTCCCGCGAACATCCGTACCGGATTCTTCTGGCCGAGGACAACGCCGTGAACCAGCGCCTCATGACCATTCTGCTCAGACGGTTGGGCTTCGAACCGGATGTTGTGGCCGATGGTCAGGCCGCAATCGATGCGGTTCGCTCCGGCGGTCACGACGTCGTATTCATGGATTTGCACATGCCCGGGATGGATGGAATCGAGGCAACAAGGCGTATTATTGACGAATGGCCGGATCCTACTAATCGGCCCAGAATCATTGCCATGACGGCGGGCGTAACGGACGCAGACCGGCGCCGCTGCGAGGAGGTTGGAATGGACGGTTTTATTGCCAAGCCGGTCCGGAAGGAGACCCTGCGGGAACTACTCGAAGCCCGCTCTTAGGATCACATATTCGGCCGGTGCATCGAAGGGCCTTCTTCTCCGCGGTTGACGGGATCCCAAGCTCGTCCAGTCGAACTCGAGTACTGAAAGCACTCCTGGCACAGGGTGCGATGAACGACGCCATCGGTTCCGGACAGGAACGCAGCCGTGCCCTCATGGCTCTGGTCGAGGCGGCTCATTGAACACGCTTCAGGGCGTGTTACACGAGCACGTGGTACAGGAGCAACCCTGCCAGGATACAGAAGGCCACTCCAGGCAGAATGAATCGTCGGGAGTTATTTTCGCGGACGCGGTTCAGGCCCTTTATGGCCAGCGAGGGGAAAATAAATGCCGAGACAGCTTTCAGGATAAGCAGCCATCCGTAAATCGTCAGAATGGCGGGAATGCCCGTCCACACGGGGTGAAAGGCGACGACGACCGAGCCGAAACCAAGGCTGAGAAATCCGTTCACAAATACTCCCGCAGCACCCTTGGACCTGAGCAAAATGAAGAATGCCGCCCATTCCCGGTGAAGGACAATGTGCGACACCCCCATGATGGACAGGTGGATGATGGCGAATATTTGGACAGCGTTTTCCATGGATAGAACGGTGAATGTGCGACCACTGGACCCATGTTACGGCATCTCCTGTCAGATGTCTACTGATGCCAATTTTACCGACTTGACCCGTAGCGTTGTCAGCCGCTGGCGACGGCTGGCTCGGACCATGCTAAAACGTGTTCGGCGATTGCATCGAATGATCCGAAGTGCGGGAAATGCTTCTCACCTGGCAGATGCCCGAACGTGGCGTGGGGAAGCATCTTGCGCCACCGGGCTTCGAATCCGGCATGCCGGGCGGGATCGTCCTCTCCGAACAACACGAGGACCTCCCGGTCGGGCAACAGCTCCTGGACATTTCGTTCAGCAGTCTGCACGATTCCATTATCATCCAGCAACATCCTGAAAATCCCGAGTACCCGCATGCGGCGCTCCGGCGTGTTGAACGCCGACAGAAACGTCCTCCGGATGTGGGCATCGGTCCCGACGCCTCCCGCAGTGGCAATAGCAGCTCGCGGAATGGCATTTGAACGTGCCAGAACGCCGGACAGCCATCGCGATGTAACCAATCGCAACATCGTGCGAATCCTGGGGAAATCGGACCGGAGAGGCCAAGCGAACGTGTCCGTAGCGATGAGGCGTGTAACCCTCTCCTGGATGCGATGAAGGGCAGCCATGCCAATGACACCGCCTGAGTCGTGTACCATCAAGGTCACGTTGCTCAATGAGCGCCGGTCAAGAACGCGTGCGACAACGTCTGCATACTGGTCGAGCCCCCACTCAGTGTCGTCCGGGTCAGGAGACCGTCCGAACCTCGGTAAATCGAACGCAATGCAGGTGAACCGTTCTGAGAGACGCTCCATGAGTCGGGCATACATGTAACTCCATCCAGGTGCAGGATGAATGAATACGAGAGGGGGACCGCCACCGTTACCGGACGTGTACGTTGCTATGCGGTTGCCATTGATGTTCAGGAACACGGGTGCGTCGAATATGGAGTTGGGTCGGTTATCCTGGGATATGTTTGTGTGCATAGACAGATATTGCGTAGGCAAGTATTAGTGAAAAAAAATCAGACCCTGGCCAAGCGTTTCAGGTGTTCGACGAACGTGGCACGTACGTCGGGCTCCAGGCGCTCAAGGAATCGGTTGTTTTCCGTTTTGGATCGCTTTTCGAGTTTGGGAACGAGCGCTTTACCGGCACTCGTGAGGCGGACGATGAGGGCTCGACGATCGGTGGGGTGGGAGATCCGTTCAACGAATCCCTTGTCTACCAGACGATCAAGCAGTCGGGTGACGCTTCCACCGTGAATGCCGATGTACTCCGCAATCTCGCCGGGCGTGGATTGCTGTGACCGCGCAACGGTGGCAATGACTGCCCACTGGGCTGCTGTCATGTCAAGGTCGGCGACGGCCTGGTCGAACGATTCATGCATCTGGGAAGCCACCCGGTTCATCCAGTATCCCAGACTGTCATGTAGCGTATAGCGACTCATGCCACCCTTTACTTGCTCAGGCAAATATTGTTTCAGCAGGCTATTGGGATATTTCCGCCTTACATATTCCGCCGGTACTGACCGCCGACTTCGAAAAGCGCATGCGTGATCTGGCCGAGTGAACAGACGCGAACGGCATCCATGAGCGCGTCGAACATGTTGCCGCCAGTCCGGGCTGTTTCGCGCAGCTGCTCCAATCCGGCCCCGGCCGCATCCTCGTTGCGAGCCTGGAAGATGCGCAGGTTCTCGATCTGGCGCTTCTTTTCAATATCCGATGAGCGCATGAGAGGAACGGCGGCTGCGCCGTCGTCGGTGTCTTCGGCCTTGAAGGTATTCACGCCGATCACAGGCAGTTCGCCCGAGTGCTTCCTGTGTTCGTAGAACATGCTCTCCTCCTGTATTTTCGAGCGCTGGTACATGGTCTCCATGGCGCCGAGCACGCCGCCTCGATCGTTCAGTCGCTCAAACTCCTGCAGCACGGCTTCTTCCACGAGGTCTGTGAGCTCTTCGATGATATAGGCACCCTGCAGGGGATTTTCGTTTTTGGCCAGTCCGAGTTCATGGTTGATGATCATCTGGATGGCAATGGCGCGGCGCACGCTCTCTTCGGTTGGCGTCGTGATAGCCTCATCGTAGGCATTGGTGTGCAACGAGTTACAATTATCCTGGATGGCCATCAGGGCCTGCAGTGTGGTTCGGATGTCGTTGAATTGGATTTCCTGGGCATGCAGGCTGCGGCCGGAGGTCTGGATGTGGTACTTCAGCTTCTGGCTGCGCTCGCTCGCTCCATACCGGTCGCGCATGGCAACGGCCCAGATGCGGCGCGCTACGCGGCCAATCACACTGTACTCCGGATCCATTCCGTTTGAGAAGAAGAACGACAAATTCGGGGCAAAGTCATCGATATCCATGCCGCGCGCCAGATAGTATTCAACGAGCGTGAAGCCGTTCGATAGCGTAAAGGCGAGCTGCGAAATGGGATTTGCTCCGGCCTCGGCAATGTGATACCCCGAAATGGATACCGAGTAGAAATTCCGGACGGCATGATCAATGAACCATGCCTGCACGTCGCCCATCATGCGCATGGCGAATTCGGTGGAGAAGATACAGGTGTTCTGGGCCTGGTCTTCTTTCAGGATGTCGGCCTGCACGGTACCGCGAACGACGCTTACCGCCTCGTCGCGGAGGCGGGCATAGACGTCGGCATTGAGGAGCCCTGAAGCCACGAGTTCGGCGCCGGAGGTGCCGAGAAGGCCGAGCCCGAACCCGTCGTTGGTGGTAGGCATGGCGCTGGCCGGGCCGGTGGGTCCAGTGGGGGCGTAGGTGGGCACCTTGCCGCCAAGCTTCGTATCGACCCGCTTTTTGACACCGTCGAAAAGGCCCTCGGCGCGCAGGTGTTTTTCGACCTGCTGGTCTATGGCGGTGTTCATGAACATGGCCAGGATCATGGGCGCTGGGCCGTTGATGGTCATGGATACGCTCGTTGTGGGGCTGCACAGGTCGAAGCCCGAATAGAGCTTTTTCATGTCATCGAGCGTGCAGATCGAGACGCCGGCGTTACCCACCTTGCCGTAGATGTCGGGCCGCTCGTGCGGATCGAAGCCGTAGAGCGTGACCGAGTCGAAGGCGGTAGAGAGGCGCTTGGCGGGGAGGCCTTCCGAGACGAGATGGAAGCGCCGGTTGGTGCGCTCGGGGCTGCCCTCGCCGGCAAACATGCGCGTGGGATCTTCGCCGGTGCGCTTGAAGGGAAATACACCCGATGCGTACGGGAAGTAGCCCGGGACATTTTCGAGGAGGGCGAAGCGAAGGCGCTCGCCGGGATCTTCCGTGCGGGGTAGGGCCACACGGGGAATACGGGTGCCGGAGAGGGATTCCGTGTAGAGAGGAACAGTGAAGTCGCGTCCGCGGACGGTGTAGGTGAATTCGTCGGCGGTGTAGGTGGCCGCCGTCTCGTCCCATTTCTCGAGAATGGAGCGGGAGTAGCGGTCGAGCCGATTCCACCAGCGGTCGGCCATGGTGCGGAGGCGGTCTTCGAGCATGTCCCGGTCTTCAGGGTTCCATTCTTCGATCTGCCGGCGGGCGCCCACGGCTTCACCCCACTTGCGGGCCAGGCGGACCTGGTCTTCGGCGTGCTCGCGGTAGGACCGGCAGGTATCTGCAATGTCGCCCAGGTATCGTTGGCGCTTGCCGGGGATCAGGGCGGCGTGGCTGGCGTCGGTTTCAGGCGCGTTGGCGGCTGGCCCGTTGCTGCTGGCTTCGGGTACGTCCTGGCCGGCGTACACGGCAGATGTACGGCCGAAGTCGAAGTCGGTATTGAGTTTGTCGAGCAGGGCGAGGTAGAGCGTCGTCACGCCGGAATCATTGAAGTGCGATGCCATGGTCGGGTAGACGGGCATGGCATCTGGGGTGGAATCGAAGGCCATCCGGTTGCGCTGCATTTGCTTGCGCACGTCGCGCAGCGCATCTTCGCTGCCCCGTTTTTCGAACTTGTTGAGCGCCACGAAGTCGGCTACATCCAGCATGCCTATTTTTTCGAGTTGCGTGGGGGCGCCGAACTCCTGCGTCATGACGTAGAGCGTGAGATCGGTGAGATCGACGACTTCGGTATCGCTCTGGCCAATACCCGCTGTTTCGAGGATGATGAGGTCGTACCCGGCAGCCTCGCAGACGCGGATGGATTCGCGCAGTGCGTTTGACGTCGCGCGGTGGGCTTGGCGCGTGGCGAAGGAGCGCATGAAGACGCGGCCGTCGGCAGCATCGTAGATGGCGTTCATGCGGATGCGGTCGCCAAGCAGTGCGCCTCCCGTGGAGCGCTTGGTGGGATCGACCGAGAGAACGGCGATGTGGACGTCGTCGAAGTCGTTCACAAACCGGCGGATAAGTTCATCCGTCAGCGTCGATTTGCCGGCGCCGCCGGTGCCCGTAATGCCGATGGTGGGGATGGTTGTGGTGCGGCCGGCGGGCGCTCCGTCGCCGCCCGTGGGTGCCGACTCGACACGGGTGAGGGCGCGCGCGAGGCGGCCCGGGTTGGTCGGGGCGTTGTCGGGCTGGTTGGGCTTTTCGCGCTGGTCGGGCAGATCGGCCGGTGAAAAATCGCACTCGCGCATCATCACATCGATCATGCCACGGAGGCCGAGCTTCAGGCCGTCTTCGGGGGAGAAAATGCGGGCTATGCCATATTCGTGCAGCTCTTCAATCTCTTCCTGCACGATGACGCCGCCTCCGCCGCCGTATATCCGGATGTGGCCAGCACCCCGCTCCTCGAGCAGATCGAACATGTATTTGAAATACTCCATGTGCCCACCCTGGTAGGATGACACCGCAATACCCTGAACGTCCTCCTGGATGGCCGTATCGACCACGTCTTGGACGGACCGGTTGTGCCCGAGGTGGATGACTTCGGCTCCGGCCGCCTGTAGTATGCGGCGCATGATGTTGATGGCGGCATCGTGCCCGTCGAACAGGCTGGCGGCTGTTACGAAGCGGATGGGGTGCTTTGGAGTGTAGACCTCGGGCGTAGACGCGGCGTCGTGGGGCTGGCTGGCCGGGGCTGATGTGGCCGGGTCGGCGTTGACCGGGGCTGATGTGGTCGCTTTGGGAGCAGTCGGCATGTATTCCGTGTGATGGCGTTCGGTCAGTCTGGGACCGTGTTAACGCCGTTAACGGGGGGAGGTTTTCAGGCTTGGATTCTCCGCCGCCATCCCGGCGGTGACTTTTTCGTCATGCGGCCGTTTTCTGGTACCGCATGATTGCGATAGTGAGAACTCCGACGGCGAAGAGCATCATGGATGCAAACGGTGTGGAGACATCGGCCAGTGTGCCGCCTTTCATGAGGACGGTTCGCAATACGGCGGTGAAGTGCTTGATTGGATTGAGCGAAGCAAGCGTTTGTGCCCAACCAGGCATGGATTCTACGGGCGTGAAAATACCCCCAAGGAAAAAGAATGCGACCAGCACGAAGAACGTGATGAACTGGGCCTGTTGCTGTGTCGAGACGACGGTCGAAATGAGAAGACCCAGCCCGAGGGCCGCCAGGAGGTATATGATGGCTCCCGCGTAAACGACAACGACGGAGCCAGCGAATGGAATGCCGAACACCAGACGGATGATCACGAGGCCAATGGACAGCTCTACCAGGCCGATGAGCATGAATGGAAGCAACTTCCCGGCTATGAAGTGGCTCCGGGCAATCGGCGTTACGTTCAGTTGCTCGAGCGTGCCAATTTCCTTCTCGCGGGCAATGTTCTGCGATGTGAGCAGTACTCCCACAATGGTCATGAGTGAAGCCAATAGGCCTATGGCCATATATCCCAGATACGAGCGTTGTGGGTTGTACAGGGTTCTGGTCTGCACGGATATACCCCGCTCGCGCCCTGCTTCTTCCGCAGAGAACGCTCCCACAATCTGGGACGCGTAGGACTGTACGACACTCGCAGCGGCGCCGTCTTCGGCGTTGAGTATGAGCTGAATTCCGGGATGACCCCTCGATAGAAGTGTGCGTTCGAATCCGTCAGGGATACGGATTACGGCATTGGCTTCCCGTGTCAAGAGTGTTTCATCCGCGCGATTGGCCGAGGCGGTGCGGACCGAGATGTCAAATCGGCCGGTCGACGTGAACTGCTCGATGAGTCTTTCCGAGGCGGCGGAATGGTCCAGGTCTATGAGAGTCAGGTCCGTATGATGGACCTCAAATGTCATGGCCTGTGACATGATGAGCAATTGCAGGACCGGGGGGACAAATATCTGGAGCAGCATGAGCCGGTCGCGAAAGACCTGGGTCAACTCCTTCCAGACAATAAACAGGACGGTGCGCATGATGGGCCTCAGGTAGTGCGGTCTGTCAGTGATCGGGAGGCGGCAAAGAGCAATGCGACGGCCATGGCACCCAGCACCAGAAATTCCTTCCAGAGCAGTATCGCGCCGATTCCCTTGAGCATGATGCCGCGGGCTACCAGGATGAACCACGTCGCGGGAACGATGTCGGCAAATGGACTCAGCCAGGCAGGCATGGACGATATGGGGAAAATGAAACCGCTCAGGGCCAGGGTTGGAATGAGCAGGCCAAGAAGTGTCGTCATCATGGCGGTCCGTTGATCCGGAACCAGCGACGAAATAAGAATACCGAGAGCCAGCGAGACCAGGACATACAGCAGGATAGCGGCCAGCAGCAGGGCCAGGCTACCCCGGATGGGCACGCGGAAAACGGTCCATGCAACCGCCAGCGCGGTCACCCCATTGAAAAAGGCGAGTGCCAGGTAGGGGACGACTTTTCCGACAATGATCTGCAGGGGGCGCAGGGGCGAAACGAGGAGGACTTCCATGGTGCCGGTTTCCTTCTCCCGCGCCAGTGATATGGCGGTCATAAGCGCGGAAATCAGTATGAGTACGAAGGCCAGCAGACCCGGAATAAACAGGTTTTCCGATGCCAGGGTCGGGTTGAACCGCATGCGCGTATCCATGCGAATGGAGGGAGTGCCAAATCCCTGTTGGGCCGCCCATGATTGCACAACCACCCGAACGTAGTTCTCCGAGGTGGCCGCATAATTTGCGTTGATTCCGTCGCTCTCAATGAGCACGGCCGCCGTTCCGGTTTCGAGTGCGCGTGCAAATCCCGTTGGCAGGACGAGCGCCACGGCCGCTTCCCCCGTCCGAAGCAGCGGTTCCACCTGTGAGACGTTGTCCTTTACGCCGACGACATAGAGGGCCGTCGTGGACGACAAATTCCGTACGAGGTCCCTGCTGCGACTGTCACGCGATGCATCTACCACGACCAGGCGCACTTCCTCCACGTCGGTCCGGATGGCAAAGCCGAACAGCAGCACCATGATGAACGGTAAGATGATGAGCACGACGAGTGTCTGGCGGTCGCGGAGTATGTGCCGTGTTTCCTTGAGTACGAACGCCGAAAAGGCGCCTCGTGGGTGGGGCGTGTTCATGATTTGCCCCTCACAAGCCGTACGAATACGGCATCCATACTGTCGACTCCGAACCGGGACTTCAACTGGGCTGGGGTCCCGAGAGCGGCAATCCGGCCATCTACCATGATGGAGATACGATCGCAGTACTCGGCCTCGTCCATGTAGTGTGTCGTCACGAACACAGTGGTGCCTTCGGCTGCCGCGTCGTAAATCATTTCCCAGAACTGCCGCCGGGTCACAGGGTCAACACCCCCCGTGGGCTCATCCAGGAAAACGACGTCAGGTCTATGCAGGAGTGCGACCGAGAAGGCCAGCTTTTGCTTCCAGCCGAGGGGTAGCCTACCTACACGCTCATTCACCAGGCTCTGGAGGCCGAGGCGTTCAATAGCCGCCGACATGCGGTCTTTGATTTCCGCGTTGGAAAGCCCGTAAATACCGCCGTAAAATCGGATATTTTCTCGTACGGTGAGGTCGTCGTAGAGGGCAAACTTCTGGCTCATGTAGCCAATGCGGCGCTTGACATGTTCGGCTTCGCGGCCAACGTCAAAGCCCGCCGTGCGGGCTGCTCCGGACGTTGGTGCCAGAAGGCCGGTCAGCATTTTGATGGCCGTCGTCTTACCGGCGCCGTTGGCTCCAAGGAATCCGAACACTTCACCGCGTGCAATGGAGACTGAAATGGCGTCCACAGCCGTGAAATCGCCGAATCGGCGCGTCAGATTCTCGGCCCAAACGGCGGGCTGTCCTGAGTCAGGGGATCGTATGGTGTCAGTGGGTTGCATGTGAATCCGTGCCCATGAGGTCCATGAATACATCTTCGATGGTGGGCTGTACCGGTTCAGCCTCTGCATCGGCCCAGCCTTTTTCGCGCAACGCCTGCTGAACACTGGAAGCGACGTCCTGTGGCAATTCCTCCCGCGTCGTCACGTGAATCCACTCTCCGAAGATCTCGGCCCGTCGGGTATGGGGCAGTGCGCGCGTATCACGCAAAAACCGTGCGCGATCGCCCATGGCGCGTACCCGGATCAGTGTCGATCCAAAACCGGCGGCCACAGAGGCAGGCGTATCGGCGTCTCCCAAAAACCGTCCCTTCTGCATGAGCACAACGCGGTCGCACCGGGCGGCCTCGTCCATGTAGGGGGTTGAAACAAGAGTCGTGATCCCGGTGGACCTGAATTCTGCCAGAATGTCCCAGAATTCGGCACGGCTTACGGCGTCAACGCCCGTCGTGGGTTCATCCAGAATGAGGATTTCGGGTCGATGCACGAGCGCACAGGAGAGCGCCAGTTTCTGCTTCATTCCCCCGGAGAGCGCACCGGCACGCCGGTCGTTGAACGGCTCAATCTGCGAGTAGATGGACGCTATGGCATCGTATTGTTCCTCCACCGTCGTACCGAATACGGAGGCGAAGAATTCCAGGTTTTCCCGGACCGTCAAATCGGGATAGAGGGAAAATCGGCCGGGCATGTAGCCCACCATGTTGCGAATGGCCCGGTAATCCCGGACCACGTCCAGACCGTTGAGTGTGGCCTGACCGGAGTCGGCGAGCAGCACCGTGACCAGAATTCGGAGCAGGGTGGTCTTACCCGCACCATCGGGGCCTATGATTCCAAAGAGCTCGCCGGGCTCTACATCCAGCGAGACCCCGTCCAGAGCACGTGCGCTGCCGAAGGACTTCGCCATTTCCCGGACCTGTATAGCCTTATTGTCGGTCATCGTGTGTGTCATGGCTGGAAATTGACTTCGCCGGGCATGCCGATCTTCAACAGACCGTCCGGGTTGGACACGTCGACGTCGAAGGCATAGACCAGTTCAGCCCGCTCGTCGCGGGTCTGGATGGGCGTCGGCGTAAATTGGGCTTGGGATGCAATCCAGGAAACCGTACCCGAGAGCGTCCTGATGCCGCCTTGTCCGTCATCGACCATGACATCTACCGGTGCGCCCAATCTCAAGTCGGGCAACTGGTCGCCGGTTGCGAATGCCTTCAGCGTCAGTGTGCTGATGTCGGCGATCGTGTAGAGGGGTGTACCCGGTTGAACCATTTCGCCTCGCCGCGCAACGACGGTGAGTACCGTTCCGGGCGTTGGGTTTACCACGACGGCATCCTGCACGCGGGCATCGGCCTCAGCAATCTGAGCGGTCAGTTGGTGGACTTGGGCCAGGATGCTGTTGGCCTGTTCCCGGATGGATACAATGCGCGATTCGGCCTGGTCCAACTGGCGCATGACAAGGCGCACTTCGGTTTCCCGCTGCGTGCGTTCGCGGTCTGTGGCGGCGTTGCTGTCGAACAGGCGTCGGGTCCGGTCCCGTTCGGTGGTAGCGGTCTCCAGTTGCACCTGGAGAACCCCCTTCTGGGCATTGACTTCCGCAATCTGGGCAAGGGTCGCTGAACGTTGTGCCTCAATGCTGCGACGTTGTGCAATCAGCGACTGTCGCTGGAGGGCCGCCGCCGTGGTGTCAACGAGTCCAACGGATTGGTCGGCCATGAGCTGCGCGCCTTCCTGGACCTCAAACGCCAGGAGTCGCCCGCGGGACTCGGCCGATACAACGACTTCGGTCGCTTCGAAATTGCCGAATGCGTCGGATAGTTCATTCTGTGCACATCCTCCGAGGACGGCGGGAAATAGCAGGGCAAGAAGGAGGGGAGATGATGTGCGGGGTGTCATGGTCTTCATGTGTCAAGGATTCCGAGTGTAGATAGAATGCGGGCCTGTGTCTGCTCTCGTTCCAGTTTGTGGCGCGCCTGTTCCAGCCGGGCATTGGCCAAATCGGTGACGCGGTCGGTGTAGGCGTCGGGCAGAAGGATGCCCTCGGCAAGCTGTGTCCGCGCCACGTCCAGAATGCGCTCGCGGAGCGCCACAATCTGCTCGTCGGTCTCCAGGGCGGATGTCAGGAAGGCGAGTGTCTCGCGGTCTCTGGCAATGGAACGCAGGACCTGCTGGCGGAAGGCATCGGATTCGGATTCGGCTATTGAGACCTGCAATTTGAGGGCGCGTGTCTGTTTCCGAATGCGCCCACCGTCAAAAACGGACCACCGGAGCCGGATTCCAGCCAGTCCATACTCTGAAACGTCATCGGAAAAGAAATTGTACGGATTGGGTCTACCCACACCGGCCTGACCGAACAGGCTGACGGTGGGGCGGTTTTCTACGGCGCGCGCCGCCGCTTCGGCTTCCGCACGCTCGGCGGCGCGCGCCCATTGGGCGAGCTCTGGGCGCTCGATGGGCAACAGGCCGTCAAGGTTCGGCACGGCGTGTTCGGTAGAGGCCAATACCGTGGACTCCGATACGGCAAGGCCGGTCAACTGGGATAGCACATCCCGCGCCGAACGCCTCAGGGCGGCCACTTCCGCCCGCTGCTGCTCCACGCGGATGAGTTCGGCGCGCAGCACATCGGCGTGGGCCGCCAACACGGCACCTTCTTCGACCTGTCTGGCGACGCGGTCGAGTTGACTGCCGATATCGGCAGCAGCCAGGCCCAACGTCTCATGCCGTGCGTCGAGCAGGCGGACGCTGAAAAACGTTTCGGTGGCCACGTCGCGCATCTGGTTGATCGATATCTCCACGCCCGCAAGTTCCTGGGCCAGGCGGGCCCGCTCGGAGGCCGACTGACGTTTCATGCGCTGCCCGTCGTACAACAGGATCTCGGCATCGAATCCGGATCGGAACTGTTCTTCCGGCACGTCTGGGACGACTTGGCCCGGAATAGAGACGGGAATACCTGGGACGTCGGATTGGATGGTGGCTTGACCAGACAAGGCGACACGTGGCCCCCGTCCGGCACGAAGTGCGCTCAAGCGGAGTGCACTGGCCTGTTCCAGGATTCCGGGTTGAATGGATCGGGCATCCTCAGCGGTTGTGGCCCGGCGGACGATGCCGAGCGTCAGGACGTCCGGAGGCGCAACCTGGGCCATAGTCGCGTCCGGCACCAAACCAGCGAGCAGAACGAGTATCAAACCTGTCGATTTCATGGGTTGACTGGATAGGGCCTGTTATCAGGACCTGTTTTATCCATTTGGTTAACGGTAGTGTAAAAAAAGTCAGATTCAATCTGGCGCAAGACTGCGCATGATGGAATCGGCCAAAGCCGAACCAGGATGGCGTCCCTGAACAGGTCCATCGGGATGTGTCGGCTCCGGATATCTCGCACGGAGTGCTGTCGGGACTGGATTTCAGACAGCAAATACCCGGGCAGGTATGGGTTTTCTTCAAGAATGCCGAATTTGAAGTCGACTGCTGCGTGAAGCTTGTCGGCAAGGGGTATGTCTGACCCCATGAGTTGAACGAGCTTGCTCCCGGAGTAGTAATGAAGCAGTGCTTTGTTCACACCGGCCTCATGGGCAATGTCCTGTGTTCGTGCTTCGAATGTACCCTGGCGCACGAAGACGCGGTGCGCGGCGGCCTGAATGCGTGCCTTTGTGTTCTGTTCTGACTCCATGAGTGGGCAGTGTTTGTATTAACTGAGTGGTTTAACCAGATAGTTAATGCCTGGTGCCGAAGTACCGATAATAACAAATGACCTGAGGAGTGACCGTGTATTGCACGTTTCCGATTTTGTAAAATCAGAACTTGTGGGCCTGCCACTTGAGTTGATTGTAGCTGGTGAACATCTCATTTCTGTCGACATTACTGATTCTTCGGCATTCAGATGGTATGATATCTCCGACCCGAATGCCAATGGCGATTTTGGGTCGAAAGGGCGCGGGCCCGGGGAGTTCACGCGTTCCTGGTCATTGCAGGGTTTGGGGTGATTACGGACCGTGTTGAGGAGTCGTTAATCGTAGAGCCACATGATGAAGCCGACCACGATAACGGTTTCAGACACGGTCAAATGGACACCTGTTGGGTATGCGGCCCCTACGGTGTGTATTCATCCCATCGCCCAAATTCCAGGCCGACCGTTCCACGCAGTCACATCACCAGGTGCTGAATCATGTACATCGTCGCCACGCCTCGCATCCAGTGAAGCTCTTCTTTCGATAGGCCAGCGGTTCATGACCCACGCAACACCCGCGTGACCGAATCGCTCTTTAACCCGGCGATTCATGCATTCAAGTACTCCTTCCAGCACGTCGCTGCGCGGCGACATTGCGGCCGCAATACGCGGCCGGTCCTTCAACTACACCTCCGGCAGCCTCTGGCGTGCCATCATCGTGCTCTCCATTCCGATGGTGCTCGAGATGGTCATGCAATCGGTCCTCGAGGTCGTGGATATCTATTTCGTCGGGCGGCTCGGCGCCGATGCGGTCGCGGCCGTTGGTATTACCGCGAGCCTCATCATCATCGTGTTCGCCATCGGGCTCGGCCTCAGCATGGCCGCAACCGCCATGGTGGCGCGGCGCACAGGCGAAGGCGATCCGGAAGGGGCGTCGTCAACCGTCTGGCAGGCGTTTCTGCTGACCATCGGCGTGGCCATCCCGGTCGGATTTGTGTGCGTCTTCATTGCTGATGACCTGCTTCGGCTCATGGGCGCGTCGGCTGCGGTCGTTGAGGTAGGAACGGGCTATGCCCAGGTCATGCTGGGCACGAATGCCACGATCCTGCTGCTTTTCCTGTTCAATGCGGTGTTTCGCGGCGCGGGCGATGCCTCCATGGCCATGCGCGCCCTTTGGATGGCCAACATACTGAATATCATCCTGGACCCGATCCTGATTTTTGGATGGGGCCCTGTACCCGCCATGGGCGTGACGGGCGCCGCTGTGGCGACCGCAATTGGGCGCGGGACGGGCGTGGCCTACCAGATCTGGATACTTATGGGAGGGCGGGGCCGGCTGCGGGTGCTGAGGCGCCATATGGTGGTCCATGGATCGGTGCTCAGGCGCTTGGTGCGCATTTCACTGCCCGGCATGATGCAGTACCTCGTGGGAACAGCCAGTTGGCTCGCCCTCATGCGGATCATGGCTGAGTTTGGCAGCGAGGCGCTGGCCGGGTACACAGTTGCCATCCGTATCATTGTGTTCGCTCTCCTGCCGTCCTGGGGCATCGCGAACGCGGCGGCGACACTCGTTGGGCAGAACCTCGGTGCAAAGCAGCCGGACCGGGCTGTCCGCTCGGTGTGGTACTGTACGGCGGTTGACGCCGTGTTTCTGGCCCTTATGGGAGCCACCTTCTGGTGGTTCGCCGATACCGTCGTTCTCTGGTTTGTGTTCGACGCGGCGGCCGTATCCGTCGGCGTGCAGAGCATCCGTATTTTGACGGCCGCCTACCCGATCTGGGCCGTCAGCATGGTACTCATCCAGGCGTTCAATGGCGCGGGTGATACGACGACCCCGACGTGGATTCACCTGTTTGCCTTCTGGGTTATCCAGCTACCGGTGGCGTGGTGGCTGGCGCTGCAGACAGAGCTCGGTCCGGAAGGCGTTTTCTGGGGTATTGTCGCGGGCCAGCTCGCGGCCGCGCTCATCAGCATCTGGCAGTTCCGCCTGGGCCGGTGGAAATTGGCGGTGGTGTGAGAATACTCTGGTACAAAAAGGGTAAAATGGAGTGCCGAACATGAGAGAATATCCAATATTTCTGGCCATATCAGTTGCGGCAGTTCTCTGCGGGTGCAATCGCAGAGAACTGCCGGACGTTTTTCAATACGCTCCAGAAATCCCCGTTGTATGGAATGACCTGAGGAGCGATCGCGTAGTGGACATTCCAGATTTTGTCAAGTCAGATCTTGTAGGATTACCTCTCGAAATGATCGTAACAAGAGATCAACTCATCTCCGTGGACGTGTCGGACTCTTCGGTATTCCGGTGGTACAACCTCTCCAGCCCCGCCGAGAACGGCGATTTTGGGTCGAAAGGACGCGGGCCCGGGGAGTTCACGCGCCCGTGGTCGCTTATGGCAATGAATGATGCCGACGTTCCAACTTCGACGTCACCCATCAGCGACCGTTGTCGATAGATGGTCTGCCTTTGTACATCGTAGCCTTGGACGAGGAAACGCATGACCTGACAACCGGGGGCATATTTTCTGAATACCGATTCATCACGGTCGACTCAACAGGGCTCGTGGTCTCAAGACTCGGACACGAAATTGTTGTCATTGACTGGGACGGCCGGCCATCGCGAGGCTACTCCCATGGCGTCCCCCTGCATCCTTTGATTCTTCCTTATCGCAAGTAGAACCACGTAAGCACATCGTCCAGCAGGGGTTTCCAGTTGTTCCAATTGTGCCCGTACGGGACTTCGAGGTAGCGCATAGGGTAGTCTTTCGCTTGGAGGATGTCCCGGAGTCGCCGAGTGCGCGCCTCGTTGTCCTGCCGGTTTCCTGTACTGAGGAAAACCTTGAGAGGCAGGCGTGTGGAGTCTTCGTAGGCCTGCCAAATGGTGGGTACAGGGTGCATTGCGGGTGACTGCATGGCAATGCCGCCGAATGTGTTGTGGGCATGGAGGCCGAAACAGGCCGCGTTCAATCCACCGAACGACAGGCCCAGCATGGTCCGCGATGCCGCATTACCAGCCGTCGGGTAGTCCCGGTCAATAACGGGCACCAATTCGTCCGTCACGAATCGAATGTACTTCTCGTTGCAGAAAAATTGGCGCGCGCGGCGGTTTTCGCGCAGAAAATCGGGATTCCGGTTGTCGATGAACACGGCCACGAGCGGCTCTATGTCGCCCGCCTCGATCATGCGGTCCAGAAGGGCTGGCAATTCGCCCTCGTCAATGTACCACTGACCGTCGGCCACGTAAAGGACCGGAAGCTCATCGCCTGGCTGCATGTCGGGTGGTGTGTAGACCCGGTATTGAAGATTATAGTCCAGCGACTGGCTGTACACGACGATATTGTCGGTAAGGTCGGTCGCGAGCAGAAGGAGGAGCAGGAACAGCATGGGCCCGTGGTATCAGGTTATGGGGAATCCTCTGCTTGCCGATGTGCACGCTGGCAAGGTGGCAAGGTGGCACGCTGGCTATAGGCTCTCAACGTTCCGGGCCGGATCGAGTTGCCGGGTAAACACACCGACTCTGCCGCCGTTACGAACCGGATCGGATTCGTAGGGACGCAGATTCTCACACGTGACGGAGCGCCTCGGTTGGGTTGATGGAGGCTGCCCGGAAAGATTGCCATCCCACCGTGGCGAGAGCGACGAACGCCATAAGGAGCCCGCTGACGAGCAGCGAGGCGGCATCCACTTCGGTGCGGTAGGCGAACGTATCGAGCCATTTTTGCATGACCAGCCACGCCACAGGTGTCGCAAGGGCGTAGGCAACCAAAATAAGGAGGAGGAACTCTCGGGAAAACAGGACCAGTATTCCCCGGCGGCTGGAACCGAGCGCTTTGCGAAGGCCAATTTCCCGCGTGCGCCGGACCGTCGAAAAGGCCGCCAGTCCAAACAGGCCAAGGCACGCCACGACGATGGCCACGAGCGAGAACGTGTCGAACAGACGGGCCAGTTGGTACGGGCCTTTATAGAGCTGATCAAAGGCATCGTCAAGGAACAGATAGGTGAACGGCTCTTCTGGTGCCAACTCGTTCCAGACCGTCTCGAGATCGCCCAGCACGCGGCGGTAGTCGGTTCCGGTCACCCTCACCGAAGCCCAACGTGTCCAGTAATCTTCGAGGGGCGCGAGAACCATGGGCGCAATGGGTTCGTGCAGAGAAGTCATATGAAAATCCTTGACGACTCCCACGATGCGATAGGTGCTGCCGTTGGGGGTCAATGGAAGCATCTGCCCGACAGGGTCTTCGAAGCCGAGCAGCGCCGCCATGGTCTCGTTCACGATGGCACCGCCGACGGCCGTCTTTCCGGAAGCGTCGTTGATGTCGGGACTGAAGCCGCGGCCAGAGACCAATGTCATTTCCATCGTATCCATGAAATCGGTATCGACGGGAAACACCGGGGCGAAGCGCTGCTCATCGTTCATTGTGAAGGCGAATCGAACGGTGCCTCGGGTCGGAATGCCGCCCGACAGGGATACACCTGCAATATTTGGCACGTGCGAAAGCCGTTCCGCGAACACGTCCGCCTGGGCCCGAAGCGGACCCCGAAGGGAAAGCGATACCACGCGGTCAGCCGCAAGGCCCAGGTCCTTTTCCTGGATGAAACCCAATTGCCGGTGGATGGTGATGGTCGAAATGATCAGTACAATGGAGATGCTGAACTGAAAGACCACCAGAACGCGGCGCAGCATGTTGCCGGATGTAGATGCGCCAGACTGCCCTTTCAACACCTGGGTAGGATGAAACCGCGACAACACGGCGGCCGGCCAGCTTCCGGCCAGTAGGCCGACCAAAATGAGCATAAGCCCGATAGATGCGAGCAACGGGCCGTCCGCCAGGTCGCGAACGTCGATAGAGCGATCGACGAGTGACGCGAAGGGCCCGACGGCAGCCACGACGAGCCCCAGTCCAATAACCAACGCCAGGATCGCCGTCATCATGGATTCGCCCAGGAACTGACGTCGGAGCATGCCGCGATCGGCTCCTACTACTTTCCGGATACCGATCTCGCGCGCCCGCAGGCTGGCCCGAGCTGTCGACAGATTGATGTAATTCACGCAGGCAATGCCGAGAATGAGCGCGGCTATCGTGGAGAACACGAACAGAAAGCGGATGTCGGAGGTCTCGGCCAGAGCGCCGGAAACAGCCGAAAAGTGGTGATCCTTCAGCGGTTCCAGTGTGAAGTCTGCTTCGAGGATGTACTCTGCATCCGTCTGAGCGGCGAGTATGGCGGGCAATATGGATTCCACGACGCCAGCCGAAGCCGATACGTCCAGCATGACATACGTGGGATATGCAGATGCACCCCATCCGCTTCGAAACATGCCCTGCTCCGACGGATGCACGTCGAGCGTGGACATGGAGGCCAAAAAACCAAACTGGATGGACGATGCTGCGGGTGGATCTGCCACAATACCAGTGACGGTAAAGGGTTCGCCCCCGTGAACGGGAAGCAAGGCACCCATCGGGTCCTGCCCGGGAAAATAATTCTCCGCCTGGGACCGGGTGAGCACGACCGACCACGGTTTGTCGAGCGCATGAAGGGGATCGCCTCGCTCCAGCACGAAGGAAAATACCTGGAAGAATGCGGCGTCAACATACAGGAATCCGGGTGCGGTCTGGACCGGTTCGCCTTCTGCCCCGATAGATACCTCGTCTATTTTACGGAACCGCACGGTGGCTTCCACGGCGGGTATCTCCCGCTCCATGATGGGGCCCAATAGCGACGACTGGTACGCCATGCTGGCATCGTCCTGAGATTGCACGACTCGGTATATGCGGTCTCCATGCTGCTGGAACGTATCGAAGCTCAATTCTTCCCGGATGAAGAGCAGCAGGAGGATACACGCGGCCAGGCCGAATGCGAGCCCCGCAATGTTGATGAAACTGTAGCCCTTTTGACGGCTCATGGAACGAAGGCCTGTCATGAGATAGTTTCGAAGCATGGCAGCATGATGGTTGAATTCAGAGGCAATTGTGTGTCTATGGACGGATTTCTTCCAGAACACCTTTCTGTATTCCTGCTCGATCTCGAACGGATCGTCAAGGTCCCGGACCGCCCGTCGGAATGCCGTCTCCACTGGCATTCCATCCGCGACCATGTCATCTATGGAATCACGAAGGCCACTTTCGAGCTCGCGGAGGTCATCCACGGAAACGGATCGCATGTGCTCGAGGGGGCGTCGCCACGCGGAAATGGCCGCCTCCAAATTGAATGACCCGCTCATGCGGGTACGAGCGCCCCGCCGCCATCCAGTTTCCAGAGCCTGGACAACACAGCATGGACGTTCAACCAGTCGGCTTTCGCTCGCTGAAGGGATCGCTCTCCTTTGGAAGTGATGCCATAATATTTGCGCTCGCGCCCGTTGTGTGCTGTTCGCCACGTCGCCTCCAGCAGTCCCTCCGACTCCATGTCGTGGAGCAGTGGATACAGCTTTCCGGGTGTCCAACGGATTGACTCTTCGGAGAGACGTGAGATCTGCTTGATCAGGTCGTAACCGTACGTATCCCCTTCATTCAACAGGGATAGAACGATAGGTACGTACGATGCAGCGATGAGCTTCTGGGAGACCATGGCGTATGTATCGAGTTTGGATATATCCAGTTACGATACATACAAATTCGGGTTCCCCCTTCAGCCCTACCGCCAGGCCATGGCCGTTGCATACCCGTTCTGAATCCGGTAACGCGCCTCCCAGGTAACGCCATTCATGTCCACGATCGATGCACGCACGGGATCGGACCCCGGTTGAATGCACAGTTTCCGTGGGCCGGTCCGGAGACCCGTACCCATTCCTTTCAGAACGGCTTCCTTCAGCGTCCACACGACGTAGAGCTGATCCATGGGCGTCTCAGCCAGTTGGTCGAGTATGGCGCGTTCGTCCTCTTGTGTGATGTACCGCAGGAGGCTATCCTGCCTGGGAATCATGGTTTCCAGGTCTACGCCAAGGGGTCTGAACGCGGATACGACGATGGCACGCGTGCCGGAATGGGCCAGCGATACGTTCAGCTCCTCCTCTGCTGATCCCACGAGGAGACGGCCGCTCGGATGAATGGTGACCGGGACACGTTCGGGGGGGATGCCCAGGCGCTTACCGAGGTGCGTGCGCAGCACCACGCGGCCGAGCACAAAAAGACGGCGGCGGTCCTCGCTTTTCATCGAGGACCGCCGCGCATGTTCTTCATCGGTCAGAATATTCTCCCATATACGATCAATATGAGGCCCGTCAACATCTTCGTGGACCTGGATATCGGACGGGAGCGCATCCACCGGAAAACGGGATTACAGGGCTTTGCTGTAGTTCGCCGCCACAGCATTCCAGTCGACAACGTTCCAGAAAGCGGAAATGTAGTCCGGGCGGCGGTTCTGGTAGTTCAGGTAGTAGGCGTGCTCCCAAACGTCGAGTCCAAGGACGGGCGTATCGCCCTGCATGAGGGGGGAATCCTGGTTCGCGGTGGAGTAGACTTTCAGCTTGCCGCCGGAAACCACCAACCAGGCCCAGCCGGAGCCGAACCGCGTCGCGGCGGCATTTGAAAAGGCCTCCTTGAAGCCGTCCAATGAGCCAAACGCGCTTTCAATGGCCGCGGCGAGCTCGCCCGACGGGTTGCCGCCGCCCTTCGGCGAGAGGACGCTCCAGAAGAGCGCGTGGTTCGCGTGTCCGCCGCCATTATTGCGGACGGCTCCGCGAATGCCCTCGGGTACGCTGTCCATGCCACGCAGCAAATCGCCAACCGGCTTGGCGGCCAAGTCAGCATGGCCTTCAAGGGCAGCATTCAGTTTGGCCACGTACCCGGCATGGTGTTTTCCATGGTGAATTTCCATGGTGCGGGCGTCGATGTGCGGTGCCAAGGCGTCGTGGGCGAACGGAAGATCGGGTAGTGTGTGTGCCATGATAAGTTGTATACCTAGCGATAATATGTGTGCTTCCTGTTACTCCCGAGGACTCCGTCTTGTTTTCAAGAACCCTTTAAGATTCTCCTCGGAGCCCTCAAAGAAGGTCCCAGTCAGTTGAAAAACGTACCAGTAAGGTCCCAGGCGAACGTGCTGACACCGAGTACTACAAGCAATACCGTACACAGAACGAGGACGCCACGTGTCATAGTCGGAATAGCGAACACCTCGCCAGCGGCACTACCTGGTTCGCCGTCGCGGGCATCCTTCATGAAGAAGACGACCAGTACGCGCAGGTAGTAGTAGGCCGACACGGCACTTGCCAGGACACCGACGATGGCCAACCAGACCAGGCCGGCATCAATGGCGGGCGCAAATACGGCCCACTTGCCGAGAAATCCGGCGAGCGGCGGGAATCCGGCGAGTGAGAACATGAAAAACACCATCGTCCAGCCGAGTAGAGGGCGTCTATACCCGACGCCGGCGAGCGAGTCCAGATTCTGCGTGCTGCCCTGTGCATCGTCCCATTCAAGTTGGCTCAATACGCCGAATGCGCCGATGTTCATGACCGTGTAAACGAGCAGGTAGAAGAGCGCGCCCGAATAGCCCCCAGGCGATCCGGCGGCGAGTGCTACCAGAATGTAGCCGGCGTGGGCGATAGACGAATAGGCCAGCATTCGTTTGACGTTGGACTGCGAGAGTGCCAGCACATTGCCCACTACCATCGTAATGACGGCGAAAACGGCCAACACGCCTGTCCATCGTTCGGGCGGTAATGCCACCACAAGCACTGTAATCAGCGCGGCGAAGGCGGCGGCCTTGGAGGCCGTCGACATGAAACCAACAAGCGGCGTTGGGGCGCCCTGGTACACATCGGGCGTCCACATGTGGAATGGAACGGCGCTGACCTTGAACAGAAAACCGACGAGTAGCAGCGCAGCGCCCGCCCAGAACATGACCGATCCACTTCCGGCAGCGATCTGCATTTCCGGGAGACTCATGGTACCCGTAGCACCGTAGAGGAGAGCCATGCCGTAGAGGAAGAAGCCGGTTGAAAAGGCGCCCAGCAGGAAGTATTTCAGGGCGCTCTCGATGGCACCGTGGTTTTTGCGCACGAGGCCGGTCAGTATATAGAGGCACACGGACATGGTTTCGAGGCCTACAAAAACGGTCACCAGGTGGTTCGCCGCGCCCAGCATGAGCATGCCTGCCGTGGCAAACAGTACCATGGAGTAGACTTCTCCGATGTGAAGGTCGAGTCGTGTCAGGTACGGCATGGCCAGCATGACCGACAAAATACCACTCCCCAGAACCAGCAGATTCACAAAGGCAGCCGCACCGCCCGTGCGCAACAGGCCGTGGAATGCCGTGCCGTCAGCTGAAAGTGCCGGGATCTCGACGGCGAATGCGATGACGAGCGCCGCGAGCGTGATAAGCGGCGTGGCCGCGTGCCGGTTTCGGAAGGCATCGAACACGACGACAACCAATCCCGCCAGTGACACGATGACCAGCGGAAGGGCA
Organism: Bacteroidota bacterium; assembly: GCA_029262775.1. Classification (GTDB taxonomy): domain Bacteria; phylum Bacteroidota; class Rhodothermia; order Rhodothermales; family UBA10348; genus 1-14-0-65-60-17. Next base: position 38,469 of record JAJCYR010000058.1, on the reverse strand, counting down.
GCGGCGATGTCGGCCCACATGGAAGAATATGCCTGCGAAAGATCCATTGGTTATACCCAGCTCAAAGAGTCAATGCGCCCGGCTAATTCGATATCTTTTTCCGATACCTTGTTGCCGGCATCGTGCGTCGTGAGCCGGATATCCACTTTGTTGTAGACATTGATCAATTCGGGGTGGTGGTCGAGCGCCTCCGCTTCAAACGCCACGCGGACCAGAAAGCTGACCGCCTCCTTGAAGGATCCAAATGTAAAGCCTCTTGTGAGGGCATCGTTTTCATGCGACCACCCCGGTAGCGTTCCAAGCCTGTCTGCCACCTGTTCGTGTGTCAATGCACTGGTCATAGTATCCATCCGCTGAAAAAGATGATGTAAATCACGAAGTAAACGGGAAGAAGGATAGGGAGGGAGTAGCGCACGATGTAGCCCATGAATGATGGGGTCTCGACGCCGTTCGACTCGGCAATGGCTTTGACCATGAAGTTGGGGGCATTACCGATATACGACATGGCACCGAAGAAGACGGCCGCGACGGAAACAGCCTGCAGGAAAATGATTGAATCGAGCGACTCGGCGAAGGCCTTGACCGACGCTGGATCGTTCACGTCCAGGCCGAATTTACCCATGGAAGCGGCCAGGAAGTTCAGATAGGTAGGAGCGTTGTCAAGAATTCCCGAGAGGATACCCGTGCTCCAGTAAAACAGTCCTACGGTGAGCGAATCGGCATTCTGGGAGGCGAAACTCGAGATAAGCTGCAGGGCTGGCTGCATGGTTGCGAAAATGCCCAGGAAAAGCCATCCAACTTCGCGAATGGGTTCAAAGTTGAACTCATTTTTCTCCATGGCCGTCTTGTCGGCCGTCTTGTACGCCAGGAATGCTATCGCGAACATGATGATTTCACGGATGCCGAACGGGACACCGATCATCTCATGCAGGTTGGGCACCCAAGGAAAAACGTTCGGGTCGATAAAGACCGACACGATGATGATGGCAACCCAGAAAAAACTCTTGGAGCCTTCCACTGAAACAATGGACTTTCCGGGAACGGCGTCCGGCGATTCCACCTTGTTGCGGCTGTCGAGCACAAAAAAGATCAACAGAAGGAGAGCCGTGGCCGGAAGCCAGATGTACCATACGTGGGTGAATGTCCAGAAGAAAGGTACGCCTCGCAGGAATCCGAGAAACAGGGGCGGATCACCGATGGGTGTGAGAGCGCCGCCGACGTTGGCCACCAGAAAAATGAAGAATACGATGTGATAGGCCTTCAGGCGTCCCTTGTTCAGCCGCATATACGAGCGGATGAAGAGCATGGCCGACCCCGTCGTGGCAATAAGGTTGGCAATGACTGACGCTGCGAAGAGCAGGATCACGTTGTTCAGCGGCGTTCCCTTGGCATTGATGCTCACGAAGATGCCACTGGCCGCGATGAAGAGGGAGGCCACGAGGGCGATGAACGACAGGTACTCCGTGGCCGCGTGCTCGACGGCGATGGGCGAATCGAGCACAAAGATGTAGTAGAGCCCTACAAAGAGGCCGAAGGCAATGGAATACCTGGGGTAGTTGTGGTGCCAGTGGTGTGCGAAGAACAGCGGCCCCGTTGCAATCATGATGAGTAGCGCCGCGAAGGGGAGTACGAGCCAGACGGGCGGGAGCGGGCCGTGTTCGTCATCCGCGTGCTCCTGCGTGGTGGCGTGCTCCTGTGCTGCGGCAACTTCGGGCGTGGCGGCGTCTCCCGGCGTGGCAGCGTCTTCCTGCGTGGCCCTGTGCTCGTCGGCGACATGCTCCACCGATGCGGCTGCGTCCTGCTGCGCACGGGCTGGCAGAACAGGCCCTGTGGCAAGGGCCATCGTCACAAAAATCAACGTCAGGGCGGCGTAGCGCATGGAATTTTTGGTTCTGTCCTGGGTCAGTCGTATGTCAGTTGTGGTTTACAGGAAACGCGGGCACGGCGCTGGCCATCGCTTCTGCCGCCAGGCGCTTCGTCTCAATGGTTTCCAGCAGGTCTTTCACGGCCGGCTCGCTCTTGGCCAGGAACGGCGACGGCGCGAGCCCCATGACGAGCATCAGAACCGCCAACGGGATCAGCAGAGAGAGTTCGCGTTTGTTGAGGTCCAGCATGTCCCGGTTTTCATCCCGGTCGAGCGTACCCCAGAACATGGCGTAGACCATGTAGAGGAGATAGACGGCTGCCAGGATGACACCGGTCGTGGCCACAACCACGAGCCACGGGCTGGCAAGCGTCGTGCTGTTGAACGATCCAATCAGAATCAGGAATTCGCCCACAAACCCGTTGAGGCCCGGAAGCCCGGCCGATGCCAGTACCGAGAAGACCATGAAAAAGGTCAGCATGGGCACGGACTTGGCAATGCCACCATAATCCGACATTTCCCGCGTGTGGCGCCGTTCGTAGAGCATGCCCAGGATCAGGAAGAGTGCGCTCGTCGAAACGCCGTGATTGATCATCTGGATCATGGCGCCCTGCATGGCTTCGACGTTGAAGGCAAAAATACCGAGCACGACGAATCCGAGGTGGCTCACCGACGAGTAGGCCACGAGCTTCTTGGCATCGGTCTGGGCGCGGGAGACCAGGGCGCCGTACACGATGCCAATGACGGCCAGGACAGCAAACAGCATGGCGTAGTCACGCGCCGCATTCGGGAAGAATGGAAGACAGAACCGGACAAAGCCATAGGTACCCATCTTCAGCAGCACACCTGCCAGCACGACGGAGCCGCCCGTGGGCGCCTGGACGTGTGCATCCGGAAGCCATGTATGCAGCGGGAAAAGTGGAACCTTGATGGCAAACGCGAGCGCGAAGAGCAGGAACAGCCAACTCTGCGTGTCGAGCGGCATGTTGAAGGCGACCAGCTTGAACCAGTCGGTCGTGAACACGCCGCCATTGATGGCATCACCGGCGGCATAACCCAGAAAGATGAGCGCCACCAGCATAAGCAGCGAACCGATGAGTGTGAAGATCACAAACTTGACGGCGGCATAGACCCGGTTCTCGCCGCCCCAGATACCGATGATGAAGTACATCGGAATGAGCGTCAGCTCAAAAAAGATGTAGAACAGGAAGACGTCAAAAGCGGCAAAAACGCCCGTAACCCCGGTCTGGAGTACCAGCAGGAGCGTGTAATAGGGCTTATGATTCTTCCCGATATACGTCCAGGAGGACAGCACGACGATGGGGCCGAGCAGCGTGGTGAGCATGATCAGCAGCAGGTTCAGCCCGTCTATGCCCACGAAATACTTGATGTCCATGCTGTCAGGAAACCACAAATCGCTGATCTGGGCCATTTGGGGGGCGGCATGGGTCGATACGCCGGGGTCGAACTGGATATACAGTCCAAGTGACACCAGGAAGGTTGCCGATGTCACGAAGAGTGCCGACCAGCGAATGGCTGACTCGCTGCGCGACAGCATCGTCAACAGGGCTCCGGCAAGCGGAAGGAAAATGACCAAAGAAACCATATGCTTAGAATAGCATGAGCCAGACGATGAGAACGACGCCGAATACGATGCCGACGGCATAGGACGGAACGAGCCCGGTCTGAATGTACTTCAGCACGAAGCTGACGGCCCGTGTGAGAAAGGCGATACCGTTTACCAGCCCATCGACAACATATCTGTCAAAGGGGGCGAATACATACCTCGCGCCTCCGATGACGGGACCAACGACCACTTTGTCGTAGGCTTCGTCGACGAAATATTTGCCCTGGAAAAGTTTCCAGAGGCCTCCAAACCGCTTACTCAGTACGTCATCAAAGGCCAGCCCCTGCCGCGTGTACCAGCGCCAGCCGAGCAGCACGCCGGTGATGGCAATGCCAGAACCGAGCGCAATCAGCGCCCACTCGAAGGCCAGCGGCACATGACCATCGAATAGCCGTTCGGCGACGGGGCCGTGTTCACCGGCCAGCCAGTGATGCATCCAGTTCAGGTCGCCATGCGCAATGACAGCCGGAATGCCCAGGAAACCGCCCACGACCGAGAGGCCTGCGAGCACCCAGAGGGGCACGGTCATCGTAGCGGGCGATTCGTGCGGATGCAGCGTGTCGGCGTGTGGCCAGCGCGGCGATCCTTCGAAGGTGAGCACGTAGGCGCGGATCATGTAGATGGCCGTGAGCAGCGCGGTAGCAAGTCCCACGCCCCAGACAAACCAGGCGGCGGGGAAGCCGAAAGACGCGGCTTCGAATGCCTTGAAGAGGATTTCGTCCTTCGAGAAGAATCCAGCCAACAGGGGAATGCCGGAAATGGCCAGCGTGGAAATCAGGAAGGTCATCCGGGTGGCTGGCATGAACCGCTTGAGTCCCCCCATGGTCCGCATGTCCTGCGGATCGAGCTTGTGTCCGTGGCCATCGTGTGCCAGTTCATGCTCCACGTGGTGCATGCCATGGATTACGCTGCCAGAGCCAAGAAACAGACAGCCCTTGAAGAAGGCATGCGTCATGACGTGGAAAATAGCCACGTAAAAAGCCCCAACGCCGGTCGCAACGAACATGTAGCCCAGCTGGGATACCGTGGAATAGGCCAGCACTTTCTTGATGTCGTTCTGCGTGATGGCGATGGTGGCCGCCACGAGCGCCGTGGTCGCACCGACAATGGCAATCACCGTCATCACACCGGGCGCCAGGAGGACGAGCGGAGAGAGACGGGCCAGCAAATACAGGCCGGATGTCACCATGGTGGCGGCATGGATGAGCGCCGAGACGGGTGTGGGGCCTGCCATGGCATCGGGGAGCCACGTAAAGAGCGGAATCTGCGCCGATTTACCCGTAGCACCCAGGAAGAGCAGGAAGACGGCGAGCGACAGAAATGTGGGGTCCATGCTCTCACCGGCCGCAATGAGCGAGCCCATGTCGAGCGCGCCTACTTCCCGGAACAGGATGAACATGGCCACGAGGAAGGCGAAGTCGCCCACGCGGTTCATGATGAACGCCTTGTTGGCAGCCGCGCTGTTGGCCAGGTTCCTGTACCAGAAGCCAATTAGGAGGTAGGAGCAGAGTCCCACGCCTTCCCATCCCAGGAAGAGGACAACAAGGTTGTCACCCAGAATAAGGTTGAGCATCATGAAAATGAACAGGTTCAGGTAGGCGAAGAAACGCCAGAACCCGTCATCACCACGCATGTAGCCGATGGAATAGACATGAATGAGGCTGCCAACACCTGTCACTACGAGTCCCATCAGGAGGGACAACTGGTCAATCCGGTAGGCAAAGTCGACGGTCAAATCGCCGGCGGCCATCCAGGTGAAGAGGCGCGTCACACTGGCATTTCCGTCGAACGACAGGAACAGGAGTACGAAAGCCAGAAACGGCAGGGCGACCATGGCCGTGCCAATGAGACCAATCAGGCCCTCCCGTTCCCTCCAGGACGGCATGAACAATCCCATGAGCCCGTTAATTGCTGCTCCGAGGAGCGGCAGAAACAGAATGGCATACATCAAGGAGGCTGAATCCATCGGGGCCGCTGGACTAGTATTTGAAGAGGTTGAACTCGGTCACGTCAATGGACAGCTTGTTGCGGAAGGCCGCGATGACAAGCGCCAGGCCAATGGCGGCCTCAGCGGCAGCGACCGCCATGACGAAGAACACGAGTATCTGACCCGCCGGGCTGCCCATGGTCTGGCTCAGGGCGACGAGCGTAATGTTGACGGCGTTGAGCATGAGTTCGATGGACATGAGCATGACGATCACATTTCTGCGGAACAGAAATCCGATCACACCCATGGTGAACAGAATGGCGCTCAGGTACAGATACCAATTGAGGGTGATTTCCATCAGACGGGCTTGCGTTTGGAAAGCATGACGGCTCCAATGGTGGTTGCGAGCAACAGAATGCCGATCATTTCAAACGGCAGGGCAAACTCGACGAAGAGTGACCTGGCCAGCACGTTCGCTGAACCGCTCGAGGCGGCTGCCTGCAGTGACTGCGGCTCGGGAAGTACGCCCAGGCTCGAGGCCACCACAAACGTGAGCATGGACAACAGGCCCATGCTCAGCACATACGCGACTCCCTTTCGCCATTCAAAGCGCCGCACATCCGGCAGTGCGGCCAGATTGAGGAGCAGGATGATGAACAGGAACAGGACCATGATGGCACCCGCATAGACCAGCACCTGGACGACGGCAATAAACGTCGCATGCAGCGTGAGGTACAGGCCCGCTACACAGAACAGGTTGAGAATGAGCCAGAGGGCGCTGTTGACCGGGTTTCTGGAGACGAGCATGCCGAGCGCGCCTGCGATAGCGACGGTGGCGAGCACGAAAAACAACATCTGGGAAGCCATGGTGGTGGGGTCCGGTCGGATATATCAGGGTCGAAGTTAGCGACCTGTCTGTTGGGCGGCAAGAAAAAATCCAGTAAAGACCCAATCGTATATTCAGCGGATGACGCTGACCGACATACGATTGCGCAGGGACGACTGGATTCTGGGCCTGCTTCCCCTGCTCGAGGACATGCCCGGCGACGCCGAGGCCATGGCCCTTCGCGTACCCGGGCGTGTGGAACTGCTCGGTAAACACACGGACTATGCCGGTGGTATCAGCTTGACGTGCGCATCGACCCGGAAAATGACGGGAGTGGCGGTCCGGACGGAGCGGCCGGTGTTCGAAATGATCGACGTGTCAAGTGGACAGCGGATGGCGCTGTCGCTTACGCCACCTCCGGAAATGCAGGGGTGGTATGCCTACCCATCGGCGGCGGCCCGGCGGCTGCTTTCGCACGTACCTACGCCGTCGACGGGTGTCCGCCTGGTGTTCCGGAGCGATATTCCGTCGGCTGCCGGCATGAGTTCGTCATCGGCACTGCTCGTGTTGTCGGCATTGGTGCTGTTTCTGGTCCCGGAAGTGGCATCGAACCCCCGACTTCGGGAATCGGTGGGGTCAGTGGGCGAGTGGTGCGCCTTCCTGGGTGCGATCGAGTCTGGATATGATTTCGGGTCGATGACGGGCGGGAGCGGTGTCGGGCTGCGGGGTGGCTCCCAGGACCACACGGCCATCATCATGGGGCGCGAGGGCGAGGCCGGGCTGTTCGGATACCATCCGGTCGAGCGCCTGCACACACTTTCGTGGCCAGATGACATGCAGCTTCTGGTGGGCGTGAGCGGCGTGGCGGCGCCCAAAGCCACGTCGGCGCGTGAGCGCTACAACCGGGCATCGGACCTGGCGCACCGAATTGGTCGGGAGTTTGCCCGGCGCCACGGTACGTCTCCCCCATTGCTCGGAGCCGTAATAGAATCCGAGGCGTTCGATGAGTGCAGCGTGATTGAGCTCATTGATTCCATTGCCACGAGTGCGGAGGATCGTACGGCGCTCTGGCACCGGTTCGCCCAGTTCCACGATGAATGCACGGTGGTGATTCCGGAGGCTGTGGAGGCGTGGGAGTCGGGCGAATGGTCGACGTTCGGGCGTCTGGCGGCGCGTAGTCAACAGATGGCCAGTGCCTGGCTGGGTAACCAGGTGCCGGAGACGAATCGTCTGGTGGAGATGGCGCTGGCCTCGGCAGCGGTCGCGGCGTCATCGTTTGGCGCCGGATTCGGAGGCGCCGTGTGGGCCATGGCGCCCAGGATCGAAGCCGAAGCCGTGCTCGAGCGGTGGGAATCGGCCTATGAAGAGGCGTATCCGGAGCACCGCATCCGTTCTGATTTCTTCATGGAAACGTCCGGGCCCGGAGTGGAGGTCATTGGTGCGCCAGGGCCGCTGTCGGGACTGCTGGCATGAGCCGGGAACCGGACCCGGTTGGCTGGCGTGGGCATCGGCTGTATCATATTGCAGTATAGTACTGCTTCGTTCCACTTCATTTCCCTATTTCCATGGCACAACAAATTCCCATCACGATCGCCCGCGGAGACGGCATTGGACCCGAAATCATGGAGGCCACGCTCCGCATTCTGGATGCGGCCGGGGCGCCGCTGCGCTACGATGAGATCAAGGTGGGAAAGGAGATGTTCGAGGCGGGGCACACGTCAGGCCTGGCACCCGATGCGTGGGACGTGATCCGGCGCAACAAGGTGTTTCTCAAAGCGCCCATCACGACGCCGCAGGGCGGCGGGTACAAGAGTCTGAATGTGACCATCCGCAAGTCGCTGAGTCTGTATGCCAATGTGCGGCCGTCCAAGTCCTATGCGCCGTTCGTGACCAGCCAGCATCCGACCATGGACCTGGTGATTGTGCGTGAAAATGAGGAGGACCTTTATGCGGGCATAGAGCACCAGCAGACCAATGAGGTGGCACAGGTCCTCAAGCTGATCACGCGTCCCGGTACGGAGCGCATTGTCCGTTATGCCTTCGAATACGCCCGGGCGTATGGCCGTCAGACCGTGACGTGCATGACGAAGGACAATATCATGAAGCACACCGACGGACTGTTTCACAAGGTGTTCAACGAAATTGCGGCCGAATACCCGGACATCGAGTCCGATCACTACATCATTGATATTGGTGCCGCGCGCGTGGCCGAGCAGCCAGAGCGGTTCGACGTTATCTGTACGCTCAACCTGTACGGCGACATCCTGTCCGACATCGCCTCCCAGATTGCCGGCTCCGTGGGACTGGCGGGATCGGCCAACATCGGGGATGAAGTAGCCATGTTCGAGGCCATCCACGGGTCTGCTCCGGACATCGCCGGCAGAAAAATTGCGAATCCATCGGGCCTGTTGGTGGCAGCCACGCAGATGCTCGTCCATCTGGGGCTGGGCGATGTGGCCGAGCGCGTTGAAAATGCCTGGCTGTGTGCGCTCGAGTCAGGTATACACACAGCAGATATTTACCGGGAAGGGCTGTCGGAGCGGGGAGTCGGCACGTTCGGCTTTACCGACGTCGTGATTGCCAACCTGGGCAATGAACCCCGGAAACTGCGCCGGGTGCAGTACAGGAAGGGAGCCATCACCGTCCCCAAGCCCCGCCGCACGACGTCCAAAAAGGTGCTCGAGGGGATTGACGTATTCCTGGACTGGGATGAGGGAGACCGCAACCCGGAGGTCCTCGGGAAAGCGCTGGAATTGGCCGTGACAGACACGGCACTGGAGCTGAAAATGATTACAAACCGTGGCGTAAAGGTCTACCCGGACGGCCTACCGGAAACATTCTGGTCTGACCACTGGCGGTGCCGTTTCGTACCCGTCGCGTCCTCTACGCAGCTGACCTTCGATCATCTGCTCTCGCTGCTCGCGGCCGTTCACGCGGCGGGTCTGGAGGTGATCAAGACCGAGCACCTGTACACGTTCGACGGAGTTCGCGGCTATTCCCTGGGCCAGGGGGAATGAACGGGAACGCTGCCACGTGAATTTCAATAAAACCACACGCAAAGTCCACTACTGGATTGGCATAGGGATTCTTGTGCCCATGCTGGTCGTGGCCATGACGGGAATGCTCCTGCAGGTCAAAAAGCAATCGGCGTGGGTGCAGCCGGAGGAATTCTCGGGGACAGGAACGGAGCCGGCCATCCAATTGGAAGAAATTCTGGACCTCATGCGCGCGCATCCACAGTTTGACGTCGCATCGTGGGCCGACATTGACCGGCTCGATGTGAGGCCCGGGAAAGGCGTCGTCAAGGTCCGCCTGCACAACGACTGGGAGGTCCAGATTGACCTCGGAACCGGCGAGGTGCTTCACACGGCTTACCGCCGGAGCGATCTGATAGAGTCGCTGCACGACGGGTCCTGGTTCGCCGGCGACTGGACGAAACTGGGCGTTTTTCTTCCGAGCGGGGTGGGCCTTTTCGTGCTGTTGGTCACCGGAGTGTGGCTGTTCGTGCTGCCGTTCCGGTCCCGGCGCAGGAAAAACAAGCCGGGCGGCCGCACGCCGGTTCGGCCGCCACCTGTGCGGACACGGCGGCGATCATGAGCCTGCCGGGCGGCGTGCTCACAGGAAGGAGATCCGCCTCCAGAGCCGCGTGAGCCATACCCCGGCGGCGACGGCCAGCGTTCCGGTCAGCGCGGCGGCGCCCCACTGCCCGTACAGCGCATAGCCCGTCGTAAACAAAACGCCGTAAATAGCCACCACGCCCAGGAATGCGGCCAGAAGCGACGCCGGGAGTTCACCGTCCGCTGGTCCGTACTGCTCGTTTCCGCCAGAGGGTTCGCCGCTCTCCATGGCGTCCGTGACCGCCTTCCACCCCCGCCCGCCCGGACGAATTCTGCGGACGAAGGAGACCAGCGTAGCCATGTCCGTCTGCGGACCGAACCATGCCACTGCCACCCAGGCGGCTGTCGTAATGGCGACGCCCGATACCAGCTGCCCCCACGTCGGCATTCCGAAGCCGTCAAACACCTGGAATACCACCGCGACGGTAAACGACACGATCATGGCCGTCAGTTCCGAGGCGGCATTTACGCGCCACCAGTACCAGCGTAGAATGAACAGCAGTCCCGTTCCCGCGCCGATCTGGACCAGGATTTCGAACACCTGCAGGGCGTTTTCCAGGAACAGGGCGAGCGTACACGCCACGGCCATCAGAATGACCGTCCAGAGCCGCCCCATCCAGACCTGCCGCGTTTCCGATGCCGCCGGGTTCACGAATCGCTCGTAGATATCATGGACGATGATGCTCGCGCCCCAGTTGACCTGTGTCGACATGGTGGACATGTAGGCGGCGGCAAGCGATGTGACCACAAGTCCCAACAGGCCAGCTGGCAGAAACGTGAGCATGGCCGGGTAGGCCAGGTCGTTGCGCACCACCTGCTCGGGGACGTTCGGAAACCGCTCGGCAATGGATGCCAGATCGGGAAACACGATGAGCGATGCGAGCGCAATCAGGATCCACGGCCACGGCCGGAGGGCATAATGCAGCGCATTGAAGAGGAACGTGGCGCCGAGCGCATTCTTCTCATCCTTGGCCGAGAGCATGCGCTGGACAATGTATCCACCGCCGCCCGGCTCCGCACCCGGGTAGTAGGCTGCCCACCACTGGACGGCGAGCGGAATAATGAAGAGCGGCACGAGGTCATCCATCCGCATCGTGGAAAAGTCGGGCAGGAAGTTGAGTTTGGGCAGCACGTTCGGGTGCTCCAGCAGCGCGCCGAGCCCACCGACTTCGGGCAGGTCAAGAACGTAAACGGTAGCCCAGATGGAGCCGGTCATGGCCATCGCGAACTGGATCAAGTCGGTCAACACGACGCCCCGCAGGCCGCCCACCGCGGAGTAGATCACGGTCACACTGGCAGCAATCACCACGGTCTCAAGCGGCGACCAGCCCATCATCACACTCCCGATCTTGATGGCCGCGAGCGTGACGGACGCCATGATGAGGATGTTGAACAGAATGCCCAGGTACACGGCCCGGAAGCCCCTCAGAAACGCCGCAAGCCTACCCGAATACCGCATTTCATAGAATTCCACATCGGTCACGACCCCTGAACGCCGCCACAACCGCGCGTACAGGAACACGGTCAGCATGCCGGTCAGGAGGAACGCCCACCACGCCCAGTTTCCCACCACGCCCGACGTGCGCACCAGATCGGTGACCAGGTTCGGCGTGTCCGTACTGAACGTGGTCGCCACCATCGATACGCCGAGCAGCCACCAGGGCATGTTTCTCCCACCCAGGAAAAACGAATTGAAGTCGCGCCCGGCCTTCCTCGCAACGGAAAGTCCTATTCCGATGGATACGGCGAAAAACGCCGCCATCACCGCCCAGTCGAGTGGAGAGAACTGCATGGGCCGGAATCTACGCCACGGGACACGCGGAGTAAACCCGCTGCACGGGCCGAGGCCGTGTATCGCCAACTGGCCGGATCGTAGATTTATGCCCGGGCGGCTCGCCGCTGCCGGCCGATATGCACGCTCGATAAACCTCTTTTCGCATCATGGACCGAAGAACCTTTCTCACCGCCGGCACCATCGCGGGCGCCGGCGTAACACTCGGCGCCCGCCACGCGGCGGCGGCCGCCGCCGCCGCGCAGGACGCAGCCGCGCACACCGTTCCCGCCGGCGCGCGTTTCGAGCGCACCCCACGCGAAAAAGCCCGCATCGGCTTCATTGGTACCGGACTTCGGGGGCGGGAGCACCTGCGCCTGATCAGTCTCCGGGACGATACCCTGATTCCTGCTATCTGCGACATCGACGCGGGCGCGATCGCCGCATCGCAAAAACTCCTTGCCGATGCCGGTCGCCCGGACGCCGAGGTGTATACGGGGGGCGAATATGCCTGGCAGGACATGATTGCGCGGGACGATCTGGACGGTGTTATTATCGCTACGCCCTGGCTGTGGCACACGCGCATGGCGGTCGGCGTCATGAAGGCTGGAAAGTATGCCGGCGTGGAGGTATCGGCCGCCAACACGCTCGAGGAGTGCTGGGACCTCGTAAATGCCTATGAGACCACCGGCATGCCGTGCATGATCATGGAAAACGTGTGCTACCGCCGGGATGTGATGGCCATTCTGCAAATGGTCCGCGCGGGGCTCTTTGGCGAACTGCTTTTTCTCGAGTGCGGGTATCAGCACGACCTGCGCGAGGTCAAGTTCAACAATGGAAGGCAGCCGTATGGCGGCGGCGTCGAATTCGGCGAGAAGGGGTTTTCCGAGGCAAAATGGCGTACGTGGCACTCCGTGCATCGTAACGGGGATATTTACCCGACGCACGGGATTGGGCCCGTTGGCGTGTACCTGGACATCAACCGCGGCAACCGGTTTACCGCCATGTCATCGGTCGCTACGAAGGCCCGCGGCCTGCACAAATACATCGTGGACCAGGCCGGATCTGACCATCCGAATGCCAGCGTGCGTTTCAAGCTGGGCGACATGGTCACGTCAACCATCCAGACGCAGCAGGGAGAGACGATTATTGTGAAGCACGACACCAACAATCCGCGTCCCTACTCGCTCGGCTTCCGGGTGCAGGGAACCGACGGACTCTGGATGGATGTGATGGACAAGCTTCACATCGAGGGCCGCAGCCCGAAGCACCAATGGGAAGATGCGAACGCGTGGCTCGAGAAGTACGATCATCCCCTCTGGAAACGGTTCGAAGACCGGGCCGTGGGCGCTGGTCACGGGGGCATGGATTTTTTCGTGGACCACGCGTTCGTTGAAGCGATCAAGGCGGGCGTCAACACACCCCTCGATGCCTACGATGCCGCGGCCTGGAGCGCGATTACGCCGTTGTCGGAGATGTCCATTGCAGCGGGCGGCGCTGTGCAGACGTTTCCGGATTTCACCCGCGGCCGCTGGATGACCCGCCAGCCGGTTTTTTCACTCGATGACAGCTACTGACACCGTTGTCCTCAGCGGAACGTGGGGTCCGCTGACCTTTCGGAATCCGGTTCACGTACTCCGGGCACATACGCCCGGCGAGGTGTTACCTGTTCTGGAGCGGGTCGATGCGTACGTTGACGAGGGGTATTACGCTGCGGGGCATGTATCCTACGACGACGGAGGGCCAGCATGGCGCGTGCCGTGTGCGTGGTTCGGGATTTACGCCGACGTGGACACGTCGGCGCCGGCCCGCAGCGATTTGGGTGCTCCGGAGCTCTTGGGCGAGCCGCCCGGTGGCCCGCTTGTCGGCCCCCTCCTCGAATGCGGGGGGCGTGAAGCGTTCCTGGCCGGCGTCGAGCGGGTGCGGGCGCTCATCCGCGAGGGGGATGTCTACCAGATCAATTACACGACGGTGTTTGAAGGCCCGCTCCACGCCGCCCCGGATGCGCTTCACGCCCACATCCTGGAGCGCCACCCGGTGCCGTGGGCGGCCCGGATTGCGTACGGGGAAGGGAACGGCCAGGGAGAAGGGAGCGGCCAGGGAGACAGGAGCACCCACATACTCAGCTGGTCGCCGGAACTGTTTTTTGAGATCAATCCCGGGCGTCGGCGTATTTGGACGCGGCCCATGAAAGGAACGCATGCGCGTGGCTTGACCTTGGAAGAAGATGCGGCGTACGCCGAAGCTCTTCGGACCGATCCGAAGAGCCGAGCTGAAAACCTGATGATTGTGGACCTTTTAAGGAACGACCTCTCGCGCGTGTGCACGCCGGGATCGGTCCGGGTGCCCGCACTGCTTGAGGTTGAGACGTACGGGTCGGTACTGCAGATGACGTCCACCGTGGAGGGCGACCTGTGCGCGGGAATGTCGCTTGCGGACGTGTTTGGTGCGCTCTTTCCCTGCGGATCGGTCACGGGCGCCCCGAAACGGCGCGCCATGCAGCGGATTGCTGAGATCGAGCCGGAGCCGCGCGGCGTGTACTGCGGCGCCATCGGGTACGCAGCACCCGATGGCGCCGCCCGCTTCAACGTGGCTATTCGCACGGCCCTCGTACGGGACGGCCGCATGCGTCTTGGTGCCGGGGCGGGAATCGTGTGGGATTCAGACGCCGCGGCCGAGTACGAGGAGACCTGCCTCAAAACCCGATTCCTGACTGCGCCCCGTCCGACGTTCCGGCTGCTGGAGACCATGCGCGCCGAGGGAGGACGTGTCCGGAATCTGGATGCCCACATGGCGCGGCTCGGCGCATCGGCCCGTTACTTTGGTTGGGATGTGGGGCTGGAGGGTATTCGTACAGCCGTGGAGTGCGTGGCCATGGAGGCGGCCGCCGTACGCATCCGGCTGACCGTGGGGCAGCAGGGCGACGTGGAATTCCAACTCGGAGCAGTGCCGACCGGTTCAACCCGCCTCAAGGTGGGACTCTCGGGCATCCGGGTCGACACGCAGAACGTATTTTTGCGCCACAAAACGACGTATCGACCCGAATATGACCAGTCAAGACGCCTGGCCGGGGAGCGTGGCTGGTTCGATGCGCTCCTTGTGAACGAGAAGGGATACGTGACCGAGGGGAGTATTACGAACCTGTTCATCCGGCAGGGCGACGTGTGGACAACGCCGCCGGAAGCCTGCGGCCTCCTTGGCGGAACGGCGCGCGCGGCCTTCATGGCCACGCGGCTTGCCGAAGATGGACGACCAGTCCGGGAAGCCCCCATCACGCCAGCCGACGTCGAAAGCGCCGATGACATCGTGCTCACAAACGCCGTAATTGGCTCAGCACCCGCGGAATTCGTCCATTGATGAGGTAACGCCGAGGAGCATCAAAACAACGGTCCGCATGGTTTCTCGATCCTATCTTGTTCCTGACGCCTGAACCCAACATACGCCATGAAAGACCTGTATCCTGCATCCGACGCCTATCGCGAGCACGCCCACGTCAAGGACCGCGCCGCTTATGACGAGCTCTACAGGCGGTCCGTAGAGGATCCCGAGGCATTCTGGCAGCGCGAGGCGGACCGCATTGTGTGGTTTGAGCCTTTCAGCGTGGTACGCGACGTGAGCTTTGCGCCGGGAAACGTACACATTTCCTGGTACCGAGGCGGAAAAACCAACGCCTGCTACAATGCGCTGGACCGGCACCTGGACCAGCACGCCGACCGGACGGCGCTCATTTTTGAGCCCGACAATCCGGACGAAGCGGCCCGGCATATCAGCTATAGGGAGCTTCATGAAGACGTCTGTCGCCTGGCCAACATCCTGAAAGAGCGGGGTGTCAACAAAGGCGACCGGGTGACTATTTACCTGCCCATGATTCCTGAGGCCGCTGTTGCCATGCTGGCCTGTGCACGGATTGGGGCCGTTCACTCCGTCGTATTCGGCGGCTTCTCGCCCGATGCCCTGGCGAGTCGCATCCGGGACTGCGCGTCGGATGTCGTGATTACGGCCGACGAAGGGCTTCGTGCCGGTGGCTTTGTCCCGCTCAAGGCCAACACGGACCAGGCCCTTGAGCAGTGCCCGAATGTGCATACCGTACTTGTGGTCGAGCGCAGCGGGCGGGGGGTGGCCATGACCAGTGGGCGCGACATCTGGTACCACGAGGCCCGGGAAAAGGCAAGCGCCGTGTGCGTCGCCGAGCCCATGGACGCTGAGGATCCGCTCTTCATCCTGTACACCTCCGGATCGACGGGCCAGCCCAAAGGACTGGTGCATACGACCGGCGGGTATCAGGTCTACGCATCCATTACCCACGAATACGTTTTCGATTACCGCGCGGGTGATGTCTTCTGGTGCACGGCCGATGTCGGCTGGATCACGGGGCATACGTACATGGTCTACGGACCGCTCATCAATGGCGCCACGCAGGTATTTTTCGAGGGCGTCCCGACCCACCCCGATGCATCGCGCTTCTGGCAGGTGGTTGACAGGCATGGTGTGAACCAGTTCTATACGGCGCCCACGGCCATCCGCGCACTCATGCGGCAGGGAAAGGAATTCGTGACGCGTACCGATCGGTCATCGCTGCGGCTGCTCGGGACGGTCGGCGAACCCATCAATCCAGAGGCCTGGCGGTGGTACCATGAGGTGGTGGGAGAGGGCCGCTGCCCCATTGTCGACACGTGGTGGCAGACGGAAAATGGGGGCATCATGATTACGCCGCTTGCGGCAGCCATTCCGCAGAAACCGGGCTCGGCGACGCTCCCTTTTTTCGGTATCCAACCGGTAGTCCTCGGCGCCGACGGGCAGGAACTCGACGGCGAGGCCGAGGGCATTTTGGCCATGAAAGCTTCGTGGCCCGGTCAGGCGCGTACCATTTACCGCGACCACGACCGCTTCATGCAGACCTATTTCTCGGCGTTTGACAATTACTATTTCACAGGCGATGGCTGCCGGCGCGACGCGGACGGGTATTTTTGGATCACGGGACGCGTGGACGACGTGATCAATGTGTCGGGCCACAGGATGGGTACGGCCGAGGTCGAGAGTGCTCTCGTTGCGCATCATACGGTTGCCGAGGCGGCCGTCGTAGGCACGCCTCATGACATAAAGGGACAAGGCATTTATTGTTACGTGACACTGAACAAGGGCGTAAAGGCCACGGACGAGCTCAAGACGGAACTTCGTGACCACGTCCGAGGGGTCATTGGTCCCATTGCATCGCCCGATTTCATTCAGTTTGCGCCCTCGCTGCCCAAGACCCGCAGCGGCAAAATCATGCGCCGTATTCTGCGAAAAATTGCGGCTGGTGAGCAGGACCAGCTCGGCGACACATCCACGCTCGCTGACCCGGCGGTTGTCACAGACCTGGTCCGAAATCGTCGTCAGCACAGGCCCTGACCTGCGTCTCCCGCCACGACCGGAACGCTCGGCGTACCGCTTCTGCCGATGGTGCGCGGCGCGAAAGCAGACCGGCGGCGCCGCTGCCCGCCGACTTGGACAGCTTCGTGCCGTTTGGTGCGGTTACCAGCGCGTGGTGCAGGAACGTGATCTGACCAAACCGGCCAAATTCACCGTTCATGACCGCCGCCAGGGCGCGTTGCACGTGGGTCGATATTTCCAGGTCCCGTCCCCGAATAATATGCGTCATCCCCATGTCGACGTCGTCCACGATGGAAGCCACATGGTAGGCCGGACATCCATCCCGCCGCCGCACGACCGGGTGGGCTGCGCCCGGCGTCCCTTCGAGGTGGAAGCGCCAGGCCACATCCGGGGTATTGAGCGGAATCCCGGCACGGAGGCACGTTCCCGGGTATTCTCCCTGGGTCGATGCGGCCGCCACGTCCCGTCGGGAGCAGGTGCACGCGAAGACGCGCCCGCTCGCTGCCAGCACACTCAGCGCCTCCCGGTAACGCTCTGTTCGGAGTGCCTGTGACCAGTTGGATTCAAGGTCGCGGACATTCCGCGGGCCATTATCGAACCGGACTCCCAGCCAGTCGGCGACGCGGAAAATGTCCTCGGCGTACTCGCGGCGGTAGCGCGCCCGGTCCAGATCATCGACCCGCAGCCACAGTTGACCGCCCCGGCTGCGGGCGAAATCCTCGACGAAAAGCAGATTCCAGACGTTGCCCATGTGCAGGAAGCCGCTGGGTGTTGGCGCGAAACGTGTAATGATCTTTTTACTCATCTTCATCGACCAGATCAGTGACAGGTACTACATTGGTGGAACGAGACAACCAATTCCCTGCGACTCATGTTTACGCTCGAAAAGTACGGTATAACAGTCAAGAACCTGGTACGCAACGCTACTCCCGCCCGGCTCTACGAAGAAGCCATCCAGCACGATGAAGGTGCGGCCATTTCGAGCGTAGGTGCTCTCATGGTCCGGTCGGGCAGGAAAACCGGTCGCAGTCCGCTTGACAAGCGCATTGTGAATACGTCCGACGTGCGGGACGACGTATGGTGGGGAAAAATCAACATCGAACTGGACGAGCACACGTTCGACATAAATCGCGAGCGCGCGGTCGACTACCTGAACACGTTGCCCCGGCTCTACGTGTTCGATGGGTATGCTGGATGGGACCCCCGCTACCGTATCAAGGTCCGGATTGTATGTACACGGCCGTACCATGCGCTGTTCATGCACAACATGCTTATACGGCCCACGGAAGAGGAATTGGAGGCGTTTGGCGATCCGGATTACATCATATACAACGCCGGCAAATTCCCGGCTAACAAGAACACCTCACACATGACGTCGAAGACGAGTGTGGATCTGAACTTCAACACGGGCGAATTGGTGATCCTGGGCACGGAGTACGCCGGAGAAATGAAGAAGGGCATTTTCAGTGTCATGCATTACATCATGCCCAAAAAGGGCGTGCTGTCCATGCATTGTAGTGCCAATGAGGGCCCGGACAAGGATGTGTCGCTGTTTTTTGGCCTCTCCGGGACGGGAAAGACGACGCTCTCGGCCGATCCGGAGCGTGCGCTCATTGGGGACGACGAGCATTGTTGGTCCGAGGACGGCGTGTTCAATATTGAAGGAGGCTGTTATGCCAAAGCCATTGATCTGTCCGCGGAGAAGGAGCCGGAAATATTCTCGGCAATCCGTTTTGGCACGGTCCTGGAAAACGTGGTCTACGACGCGACGTCCCATGCGGTGGACTACAACGATGTGAGCATCACGCAGAATACACGTGCGTCCTACCCGATCGAACACGTTGCAAATGCCAAGATTCCGTGCATTGGCCCCCACCCCAAAAACATCATTTTCCTGACCTATGACGCTTTTGGTGTGTTGCCGCCCGTGTCCCGGTTGACGCCCGAACAGGCCATGTACCACTTCATCAGTGGTTACACGGCCAAGGTAGCGGGTACCGAGGTTGGCGTTACCGAGCCGGAAGCGACATTTTCAGCCTGTTTCGGGGCGGCATTCATTATTCTGCACCCGAACGAATATGCACTCATGCTGGCCAGGAAGATGAAGGAGCACGGTGCGAATGCCTGGCTGGTCAACACCGGCCTGACGGGCGGCGCCTACGGCACGGGCCAGCGCATGAGCCTGAAGTACACGAGGGCCATCATTGATGCCATCCATGATGGCTCGCTGGTAGGCGCTCCGGTAGCCAAGGACCCCGTATTCGGGATGGATATTCTGACCCGGGTGGCAGATGTGCCGGACCGTGTCCTTATTCCGCGCGATACGTGGAATATGCCGGAGCAGTACGACGCCACAGCCAAAAAATTAGCAGGTCTCTTCCGCGACAACTTCAAGCAGTTCGAAGAGGGATGCTCCGACGCAATCCGGGCTGCCGGGCCAATCATGTAGGGCCTGTCAGGCGCTGTCAATGGGCGCCGAGAGCCAGGCGTAGTGCACCCATGACGGGTTGCGTGTCGGGCGTTCCGATGTGATAGCCGGGGATTTCCCTTTCCAACACGGCTGTCAGAATGCGAACGTACGCTTTTGAGCGGATGAGACCGCCCATGAGGGCGATCCGTTTTCGCGACGGAGAGGACGTGTTCACGAGTCGTCTGCACTGTTCGGCGAGCGCCTGCGCTTCGTCCAAGACCACATGCCGGGCGTCAGCGCAGTTCCTGTCGAGTGCAGTGAGGACCACGGGCGCCAACACGGACACCTCGAAATCCGGGGCGTACACAGAGCGAAGCAGCTCCGTGGTGGCCACCGCTTCGGGACCAAACAGAGTGGTTCCGGCGACAAGGTGCCTTGCTACCTCTTCGGCCAGTACGGAGAACGTCCCTGATTCGGCGGCCACGAGTGTTGCACGCAGGGCGGCCCTACCCAGGGAACGGCCGCTGCCCGGATCGCCCACACGCGGGCCCCACCCGCCGGTTCGATGCTCACATCCCGCTGTATTGACCGTGAAACAGCCCGATCCCGTTCCAGCAATCACGAGCACTCCGGGCTCCCCGTTGAAGGCAGCCTCCCAGGCAATGCGTTGGTCGGACAGGACGGTGGCGTGCTGCAATCGGGGCCATTGTTTGTGAAGCTCCGTGATGAGGGCGTTGCAGGCGCTGCGGTCATCCCCGCCGGCGGCACCCATACAGAGGCGAACGGGTGCATCGTGTGTCAGGGCTGGACGAAGTGCACCGGCAATACGCCCGGCGGTGGCGACGGGATCATCCATTCGGAGATTGCCACCTTCCATGCCGAGCGATCGGGTCACGGTTCCGTGGCGCACCAGGATGTCTGTCTTGGTGCCTCCAAGGTCAATTCCGACGGCGTAACTCATGGATTTCGTTGATGGCGGCATGGTCAGCCAGGAATTGCTGATAGGGAACTCGGCGGCTTCGGTAGGCCAGGGAGCCATCGGATCTGAGGAGGCCCTCCCACGCATTCGAGGCGGGGGCGCCGGTGGCCTGACGCCATACCATGGTGGTGGGGTGTCCCCCGGTTCGGACGTCTACCGGGGGGTATTGCTCCATGAAAATACGAATGGGACGCGGCATGGAGTCGTTGGGGGCGTGCCAGCCAGGCCAGCGAAGTTGGGCCGGGTGCGCATTGCTCCAGCGCCAGAGGCTCATATCCGGTCCAAATACACGTTCCACGCGTGTCATGGCCTGGGTCAGACGCTCCTCTACGCTGGAAGTCGATACCGTGTCCGCTGTCGATATCATGGCATCGTACAAGGTGGCTCCGATTTCGCCACCGTCGAAACGGGTGTTCCAGTTTGCGAGGTAAGTCACTGCCTGCCGGGTTCGACGCGGCAGTGAGGAGGAGTCGGGCAGGGCCTGGAGGAGCGTATCCAGGCCGGATTGGGCCGTGCCACTGTAGAAGGACGTGGGAAGATCAACAAGGGAGAACCGGTCCATGACAGCGGCGGGCGTTCTTTCGGGCGGCTGTGCCGCAATCATCACGACGCCGCGCACCTGCCGGAGGGTCCGGGGCGTACCCAGTACACGCCATGCCCCAGCGGACCGGGTCCACTTCAGCCCATCGGGCCGCATGAGTTGCCACGCATCGAGTGCGTCCTGGCCTCGCCACAGGGCCAACCAGCTATCCGTGTCGGTCTGATCGGTAAAACCGGGCCAGGCCAGGTCCGGGCCGCTGGCGTGGGAGAGCAGGCCACGTGTGGTGTCGGGCACGCTGACCGTGATAATGGTGTCGCGCCTGCCATCATGGAGCCGGACCCAGTCCGTTGCACCGCGCGCGCGTCCGTCGCCGGACGCGCGTGTCACGTTGGGTTGGAGCAGGTAGGCCCAGGAGGCGGCCTGCGCTCCGGTCTCGCGGCGCGCCATGGGAAGCATGAGCGTACCGGGCACAGTGAGGGCCGTCATGGACGTGCCAGGCCAGTCTATCAGGACTTCGTGCAGGAACGGGGCGGCCGTGTCGCCCATCAGAAAACGCCCCATGGTGGCGCCGTTTCCGCTACCCCAGGCGACGTTCCACGTTCCGCCGTACCAGCCAATCTGGTGCTGGAGTATGGAGTCGGCGGCCGATAGGGCGTCACCCTGCAGCCACAGAACCAGCCGCTCCACCGCCAGGGTTTGCCATGGCTCCCAGGGTTCGGGCGTGACATTGAGCAGCACAAAAGCGGCGGCAAGGCGCACGCGCCGCTCGGTGAGGGCCTGGTTTATGCCGCGCGTGTAGGCCTCCACGAGGCGCTGGTCCGCGCCGGACAGCGTTTCCCACGCGGCGCGTGCGCGCTCGGCAATGTGCAGCTCAGCGGTACGTTGGTCGCTCGGCAGGGCCTGTTGACCGAGCCACGGGGCGGACCCGGAGAGGGCCACCTGTCGCAGGTGAAAGGTCACCCAGGGGGCACGCTCGGCGTGCAGGTGGCCGAGTTGTTCCAGTGCATCGGCGAGAGACGATGCCACGATGTGGCGGTCGTTCGTATTGACGCCGAACGTCAGATACCGGATCACGAGTCCGATTACCACAACGAGGAGCGCGGCTCCGGTCAGCGGACCTGAAATACGCCCCATCACGATCGGGAGGCCCAGCGGGCGAAGGCGTCCGCATGGAGCGTATTGAGGCACTCACCGGGCTGCAGCCCACCCTTGCGGGCGGCACGTACACCCCACTCGGTCAGATCCAACTGATCCGTGGAGTGGGCATCCGGGTTGATGGCGACGCGGACGCCGAGCTGCCGGGCCCTTTCGACCCAGGTCCAGTCCAGATCGAGCCGGTACGGGTTGGCGTTGAGTTCGACCGCCACGTCATGGCGGGCACAGGCCTGCAGGACAGCCTCGTGGTCCACGTCATAGCCGTCCCGCCGGAGAATCAGGCGTCCCGTGGGGTGGCCAAGGATGCGTGTCCACGGGTTCTCGATGGCGGTGATGAGCCGCGACGTGGCCTCCTCCCGGGTCATATTGAATCCCGAATGGATGCTGGCCACAATAAAGTCGAACGAGGCCAGCACGTCGTCCTCATAGTCCAGGCTTCCGTCAGCGAGAATATCACTTTCGACGCCGCTGAAAATGCGGAGAGGCGGGCCGCCGTCTCCCGCGAACCCCTCGTTCAACCGCCGGATTTCTTCCTGCTGCACCTGGACGGTCTGCGGCGTCATGCCGCCGGCTACGCGAAGCGACTGGCTGTGATCACAGATTCCGAAATAGGTGTAGCCGCGAAGGCGCGCTGCGCGCGCCATTTCCTCGAGCGTGTGCGCGCCATCACTGTACGTGGAGTGGTTGTGCAGACACCCCCTGAAGTCCGACAGTGTGATGAGACGGAGCGCGGCGAGTGCATCTGTCCGCCCGGCCGCACCCGGCAGATCCCGCAGTTCCGGAGGAATCCAGGACAGGCCGCACGCTTTGAAAACCTCCTCTTCGCTGCCGGAAACGGTGTCTGCAGGAATGTGCGTGCGGAATGCTTCGGGCCCCGTGCTCCAGGCAAGCGCCCAGCCGGCAGCCTCTGGCCCAGAGACCAGAACACGGGCGCTCATTCCCGATTCGAGTGTGCCCGTGGCGCAGACGAACCCGCGTTCGGTACGTTGGGTCGCGTCAAGGAGAGCGGCCGGTAATGGGTGCGGCAGCGCACCGCCGGGTGTGATGATCAAGAGTTCAATGCAGTCCACATCGTTCAGCTGCCGCCGGAGATTTCCGGTGAACTGCACGTCCTGGACAGCCGGGTCGCTCTCCCGGATGGCGGTTGCGAGCGCGGTGGCCGTCCGCACGGCGTCGGCCAGGCGCTGCCGTCCCATGAAGCGTCGCAGCGCCTCTACGCCCTCAAGAATAGATTTCTGGCTGCGAGCGCCGAATCCATCGAGATCAGCCACACGGCCTGCCTGGGCGGCACGTTCCAGGTCATCCAGCGAGGTAACGCCCAGTTCGCGCCACAGCACACGGGCCTTCCTGGCGCCGAGCCCCCTGACCGACAAAACGTCGAGGACGCCCGGAGGAACCGCACCCAGCAGCTCATCCCGGACATCGAAGGAGCCCCGCGCAAGGAGTTCCCGGATCTGGGACGCCAGCCCCTTGCCAATGCCCTGGATCGCGGTCAACTCATTGACGTCGGCGAGGCGTTCCTGCATGCGCTCTATGGTACGTGCGGCGCTCGAAAATGCCCGGATCCGAAACGGATTCGCACCTGTAAGCTCCAAGAGGGCAGCCGTCTCTTTCAGAAGGCGCGCAATTTCCTTGTTCGTCATGGGTGTGGGACAGGCTGCTCGGAATCCGGGTAGGGCCTCTGAAACGACATGCGGACGGGAATGTGCCCATACTCACCGGAATGTACGTACCCGCCTGGGATCATTGCCCCGCCCGGCTCCGTTTTGAAATCATCTTACCAGAACATCCTGTCTCCATGCGTAAACTGACCCTCGGCCTGCTCTCCGTGGCCATTCTGCTCCTCGGATTTGACCTGTCCGTCCGCCTCATGTCGGACGATCCGCGAGAGGCCCTGCAGAAAATTGAGGACACGCTTTTCCTGATTGACCAGCAGTACGTGGATGAGGTCGATTACGATGCCCTTTCCGAAGCAGCCGTGGTCAGCATTCTCGAGAAGCTCGATCCGCACAGCGTGTATTTCACGGCCGAGCAGATGAAAGTGGAAAACGAGCAGTTCAACGCCGGATACGAAGGCATTGGCATTTCCTTCGAACTGCTGCCGGGCGAGGACGGACAGGATACGTTGTCCGTGCTGAATGTCCTTCCCGGTGGACCGAGTGAGGAAATAGGCCTGCAGTCCGGAGACCGGATCATGACGGTCGACGGCACGTCCACGATCGGGTTCAAGACGGCCGATGTCCAAAACCATCTCAAAGGCCCCGGAGGGTCGCAGGTCACGATCGGCGTGGACCGTCCGGGCGTATCTGGCCGGCTGAGTTTCACCATCACACGGGACAAAATTCCCATTTACACGATGGATGCGGCCTATATGCTCGACGGTCGCACGGGGTACATCCGGATAAACCGGTTCGCCCGCACGACGCACGAGGAACTGCGCGCGGCCATGCAGACCCTGATGGCCGAAGGCATGGAAGAACTGGTACTGGATCTTCGGGGTAATCGGGGGGGCTTCATGGATATGGCTGTACGCATGGCCGATGAATTCCTCAAGAATGGACAGATCATCGTGTCCCAGAAAGGGCGCGCCAGCGGCAGTAACGAGACATTCCTCGCCACGCGTGGGGGACTCTGGGAGGACAAGCCGGTGATGGTGCTTGTGGATGGCAATTCGGCGTCTGCGAGCGAAATCGTGGCCGGTGCGCTGCAGGACCATGACCGGGGACTCATCGTGGGACGCCGTACCTTCGGCAAGGGACTGGTCCAGCGGCAGTACCGGACCCGGGATGGCGGCGCCATCCGGCTGACCATGGCACGCTACTATACGCCTTCGGGCCGTCTCATCCAGACACCCTACGAAGACGGGGACCGGGACGACTATTACGCCGGGAAGGCTGACATCCGGCAGGAAGATGGAGCCATGAACGCTGCCGAGTTGCTGGAGGGCATTGCCGACTCACTCACATTCAGAACCGACGGCGGCCGTACGGTTATAGCCGGTGGGGGCATTATTCCGGACTATCTCGTTGCACCGGACAGCCTGTCACCTTTCATGCGGGCCGTGTTGGGCCGGGGCCTTGGAAACGAGTTTGTGCGCCACTGGATCGATGCGAACGGAGCGGCTTTCAAGGAGGCCTGGGGGAGCAGTCCGGATCGGTTCGTAGAAGAATACCAGGTCGATGCGGCCCTGCAGAACGAGGTCCTGGACTGGCTTACGACCAAGGGACTCTCGGTTGAGGGGAGGCCCATCCCGGACGATGTAGCGGAAGGGCAGCACCAGTCGTTCACGGCGGAAGAACTGAAGGCGGACGCGCACCTGTTGGATGCACTCATCAAAGGCCGGATGGCCACGCGGCTGTGGGACCGCAGTGCCTGGTTCGAGGTGTGGTCGGACGTGGACCACACGATTCTGGAATCCCAGAAGCTCTGGAAATCGGCACGTGATCTGGCTGTTTTGTACTCAGAGGCGCGGTGAAACGAAAAAACATGTGCGTATCTGCGCTCTACCGGGCAACTTCCGGGGATTCGTCCGGTCTTTTCATTGACAATAGGTTGCGTAATGGATATTATTCGATCTGAATTGGACGGCCGTTCATCACTGATGATGACGCGGCCGTTTGACTGAGAGGTTGATCCGTATTGTCAAGAAACCTGTTCCTACGAGGAGGGATTAGTTCATGAAGCTTATCAGTTTGCTTCTGATGTTGCCGCAGGAAGCGGCCGCCAACGAAGGTCTTGTAAATGTTCTCGTCCAGCGCTTCAACGAAGGCGGCCAATATATGTGGCCGGTACTCATTTCGTTGATTGTTGGCCTTGCCATCGCTTTCGAGCGAATCATCACCCTTAATCGCGCGGATATCAACACGCGCAAGTTCATTGTCCAAGTGAAAGGCGCTCTCGAAGAGGGTGGCATTTCATCGGCGGAAGAAGTCTGTGCAGGTACGCGTGGCCCGGTGGCCTCTGTGTTCCAGGCCGGTCTCCTGCGCCATGACGAAGGTATTGAAGCCGTAGAAAAGGCGGTTGTAAGCTATGGATCCATAGAAATGAGCTTTCTGGAGCGCGGCATGGTCTGGCTCTCTCTGTTCATTTCTCTGGCTCCGATGTTCGGGTTCCTCGGTACCGTCGTCGGTATGGTTGAGGCCTTTGATGCCATTGAGTCTGCGGGTGACATCTCGCCAAGTCTCGTTGCTGGTGGTATCAAGGTTGCCCTTCTGACTACGGTGTTCGGCCTCATTACGGCCATCATCCTGCAGTTCTTCTACAACTACGTGACGTCCAAGATTGACCGGATCGTGGTGGACATGGAGGAAGCATCGATCGAGCTCATTGACTCGCTCGTGCTGCTCAATGCAGGCCGCCCGACATCCAACAACTGACGAACCCAAAACTGAAAGAAAATGGAAGGTTTAGTACCTATAGCCATCTGGACGGTTCTTGCGGTTACCGGGCTCAGCCTCGTGGCCATCGGATTGTTCGGTATCCGGTCCATGATGCAAGGCAAAATCAATCCAGTGACCATGGTTCTGACCATGATTCCCATTGCCCTCCTGGGCGTATTGGGTCTGGTCATGGAGTCGTGGGCTGAGGCAGCCATCATGGCAGTTCTGATCTCTCTCGGCTTGACGGCAGGGGCTCTCCTGCTGTCGGGTGTTCGTGGATTGTTCGGCTAAACCATAGCGCGGAGGCAACCCATGGGAAAATTAATGCAGAAGAGAGGCCGCACGGAGGCAGAAATCCCCACGTCATCGATGGCGGATATCGCGTTTCTGTTGCTCATCTTCTTCCTGGTGACCACCACCATTGATGTCGACACGGGCATTGGTATGCTGCTGCCACCGAAGCTGGAAGAAGATGTCGAGCCGCCACCAATCAAGGAGCGCAACGTGCTCAAAATCCTGGTGAACGAACAGGGCATGGTTCTCGTCGAAGACGAGCCGTCATCCGTTCAACTCATCCGAGACGTTGTAAAAACACACGTTCTGAACAACGGGCGGGATCCGCGCTACGCGGAATCGCCGGGTAATGCGCTCGTTTCCATCAAGACATCGAGGGAAACACCGTACAACGCGTACGTGGACGTCCTGGATGAGGTCTGGATGGGCTATTTCGAGATGTGGGACTCTGAAGCCCGCAGTCTGGGGTATGAGAATTACCAGCAGTACGTGGATGTTGTGGTTGAGGGTCAGGACTCGGACAATGCCATCCGTGAGAAGATCAAGGCGCAGATATCCATTGCTGAGCCCGACCAGAACTGAGACGAGGAACCATCAATGAGTACACATTTCAAGAAGAAGGCCAAGACAAAGGAAGATATCCCCACAGCATCGCTTCCGGATATCATCTTCATGCTGCTGATTTTCTTCATGGTGACTACGGTGCTTCGTGAGCAGACGGTGCAGGTGCGCACCATTCTGCCGCAGGCCGAAGCCATATCGAAGATTGAGCAGAAGCGTCTTGTATCCTACATCTGGATCGGGCCCATGAAATTGGCGGACAATCGCCTCGGCGAAACGGCCGTCCAGATTGACGATGCCCTGATGGACGATGTGCGCGCCATCCGTACGGTCATGCACCGCAAGCTGGTGGAGCAGCCGCGCCTGATCGTGTCACTACGCGTCGATGAGACGTCCGAGATGGGCAAGGTCCTGGACGTGCAGCAGGAATTGCGCGAGGCCAGTACACTACGGATCAACTACTCCACCAAACGCCAGGTCGCGAACTGAACGGAGCGCGGCGGCCACAGTCCTGTTGCGTCCTGTTGCGTACGGACCTCGTGAATTGAAGTGGAAATCAAAAGAGCCGCGCCTCAGGCGCGGCTCTTTTTTTGTACCCGTCCGTTACTGTGGGATCTGGCCTTTCTTGTTCACGCTGGACCTTCACCAACCCACTTGCCGATGATACAGCGGATACAAAGTATTTACCTCCTTGCAGCGTCTCTGGTAATTGGTGGTGCGTTTTTTGTCGATGAGGTCTGGACAGGACCGGCAGCTACCACCCAGGTCTGGTTTCTTCCGGCCTCCATGGCCATACTGGGTCTCGTGGCTGTGGCTGCGTTCCTGAGCATCTTCCTGTACAGCAACCGCGTGTTTCAGCGGAAGTTTGTGACGGCGGTCCAGGTGCTACTACTGACCGGTATTGTGGCCCTCTTCGGGGGGCAGGTCATGGCAGGCACGCTTCCCAATGCCACGTCCAGTGGGGATTCAGTGGGCGAGTGGATTGTACTTGCCATCCCGCTGGCATCCTACGTATTCCTGTACCTTGCCCGGCGCGCCATTGACGCTGACATCAGGCTGGTCAAATCCATGGACCGGCTTCGGTGACCGAATGACGGAGTCGCGCCCGCTGCACGTCTATGTGGTGCTCGCCGTGGGCCTGATGGCCATTTCGGTCAGCTACAGCGGGCTACGGGGTAGCCAACCTGCTCGAACCTATCGGAGCGTCGACACTTGCCTGGGTATTATTCAGTGAAGTACCTGCGCTCGCGGCCGTTGGCGTAATGCTGGTTATTCTGGGCGCGGTGGTGCTGGTGCTTTGGCCGCGGCGTCATCCAGCCGGAACACAACCGGCAGGCTCATTTTGACGGGAACCGCCTCTCCGCGCTGACGCCCCGGGATGAACCGGACCTTCGACACGGCTTCGACGGCGGCCTCATCGAGACCAGCTCCAACACCTCGTATGACCTGGATGTTCTCGGGAGTGCCTTCTTTCGATACGACAAACTGAAGGAAAACGCGTCCTTCCACACCGGCTCGTTTGGCAATGGGCGTATAGGTGATGTGCTCTTCCAGGGCGGCCAGTCCGCCAATGAGTTCCGGCATCTGCTCGACGATTATAAATACACCATCTTCGTCAGGTGCCGCCGGGGCCGATGCGTTTTCATCTGTACCCGTTTCATCTGTACCCGCCGCATCCAGCCCGGAATCGCTGCACGCAGAGACAACGAGGGCGGAGGCCGTGAGCAGAACAATGGCGGCCAGCAGGGTAGTGTGGGGAATGCGTTTCAGGTCGGTCGTCATGGTGGTTTTTTGGCTGGGTTTCAACATCGCGTACAGTTAAGACGCCGTGAAGGCCGAGTAGTTGCTCCCAATCTGGTCACCACGTATTCTACGGCGTTCACAAGTACGTTCAAGTGCGCTCCAGGGGGCGCGCCTTTACGAGCGCGGTGAACGTTCGTCTTCCGCGGACCATGTAATGCCAGACAAGCGTGCCCCGCCAGGGGAGCGGCGCGGCCTCGTCCCGTGCGGGGCGCGCCGCGCTGTAGCGGCTTTTTAAGCGGTGCGCCGCCAGGTAGGCCCGTGGAATAGCCAGCGCCTCGCCCCACCGGCCAAACAGCGCGGCGCGCCCCGCCGCCAGCAGATCGAGCGGCGTCCGCACGGCAAGAATCCGGTAGAACGGCCCTGGTAAAAACCGGCCCGGCGGCAGGTTCTTGTAGAGCATGAGCAGGTTGTTGCGGAAATTCAGGAACGTCTTCTGGGAACTGCCCTGGGGAAGCGATGCCCCGCCAATGTGGAACACACGGCTTTTCGGTTCGACTCCGATGCGCCATGGCGACGTGCCGGTCCCTGCTGCTCGGTGCGCGCGGCCGCGTTGCAGGCGCCAGCAGAGGTCTATTTCCTCCATATGCATGACGAACTGCTCGTCAAAACCGCCCGAGACCTCCCATGCCTCGCGACGGACCATAAGCGCTGCGCCCGTCGCCCAGAAGACGTCGCGCGCATCGTCATACTGCCCATCGTCCCGCTCCATGGTGAAAAGCACCCGGCCCCGGGTGAACGGATATCCGAGGGCATCGATAAAGCCGCCCGCCGCCCCCGCGTACTCGAACGCCCCGCGGTCGTCGTGCCGGAGCAACTTCGGTTGCAGGGCGCCAAGCGTGGGGTCGTCCTCCATACGCCGAACGAGCGGAGTCAGCCAGCCTGGAGGTACCTCCACGTCGTTGTTGAGGAAGACATAGTACGCGGTGCCAAGCGCCTGGACGCCCGCCTCGCGCACCGCTTCGTTGTTGCCGCGGGCGAAGGCCCAGTTTTCGGCGTGCGTCACCACGTGAACGCGGGGAAACTGCTGCCGCACCCACTCCGCCGAGCCATCTGTCGACGCATTGTCGGCGAGCACCACCTCGAAATCCGGGTACTCCGTGGCCATCACGCTCGGCAGACACGTCTTCAGCAGCGGGAGGGCGTTCCAGGACACAATGACCACGACGACACGCGGCGGCCGTCTGGTGTGAGGCATTGAGGGAGAGCTTACGTCTGGCGCTGAAAAGTGGTTCATTGCAGTCGGAAGGATGTGCGATGCAGCGGGGACGGCCCGTGTACGCGCAGCGCTTCGTAATGGGCCTTTGTCGGGTAGCCCACGTTGGTATTCCAACCGTAGACGGGCCAGCGTGCGTGCATTTCGTGCATGATGGCATCGCGGTGCGTTTTGGCCAGGATGGACGCCGCAGCAATGGAACGGCTGCGCGCATCGCCGCCAACTACCGCCTTGGACGGACACGGGCAGGACGGAATCAGCGTGCGGCCATCGATGAGGGCATAATCGGGCGCTGCACTGAGCGCCACGAGTGCACGTCGCATGGCCTCCATCGACGCCCAGAGGATATTCAGCGTGTCAATTTCGGCCGGATTGCACTCGGCGACGGCCCACGCCACCGCCTGCGAGCGGATGGCGCCAGCGAGCTCGCGTCGACGCCTGGCCGAGAGGATTTTGGAATCGGCGACTCCGGAAAGAGGCTCGCCGCCTGCCGGCGGCTCGCCCGCGCCGTCGGTGGAATAGACCGGAAGGATCACGGCCGCCGCCACGACCGGTCCGGCCAGAGAGCCACGACCGGCCTCATCCGTGCCCGCAATAGCCCGGTACCCGCGCGCGTACAGAAACGACTCCATTTCAAGATTTGCCGCGCTCCCACCACCCATCACGACGCCTCCGTGTACTGGTCCGGCAGGTCGTTCTCGTAGAGCACCGTGTCGCCCGGCAGTGCGTTGCGTGCGAGCCAGGCGCGCGCATCGAAGAGTGTCCGCATAACCATGATCTGGTCGCCGGGAAAGCCGCCCGCGCGCAACCCGTCGGCAATAGGGCGCGTACGTTCGGCGCCCACGAGTAGCACCGTATCGACCCGTGTTGCCATGAACCCTCCCCAAGCCTCGTTTTCCTCGGCTTCGCGCGAACCGAGTTCCACCATGCCGGGCGTAATCACAATGCGCCGCCCGCCGGTGAAGTGCGAGAGCACATCGACCGCGCTTCGGGCCCCGACCGGGTTGCTGTTGAAGGCGTCATCGAGCACGGTCAACCCGCCGCCCTCACGGCGCAATTTGAGGCGGTGCGGGACGGGCTGCATGCGCCCGAGGGCCGGAGTCATCTGGCGCAGCGTAAGCCCCGAAACGTGGCCCACTGCGAGGGCCAGCAGCATGTTCGTAATGTTGTGCGCTCCGAGGAGGCGCGACTGGACGCGTGCGCGGTCGCCGCGTAAAATGACGTCAAAAGCGCAACCAATGGCGTCATACGTCACGTTTTCGGCGCGAATGTCCGCCCCGGTGTCGCCCTCGGCCGATACATATATATAATGTATGTCCTCGGCGGCGCGCATGGCGGCTACGCGTGCATCGTCCAGATTGAGAATGGCCGTCCCACCGCGCGGCAGAAAGTGCAGCAGGCTTCCTTTTTCGCGGGCAATCGCCTCCACGCTGCCCATGGTCTCAAGGTGCGCCACCCCGACCGATGTGACAACCGCGATGTCGGGCCGCGCCACGTGGCACAGCTCCGCGATATCGCCCGCGTGCCGGATCCCCATTTCGAGTACCAGCCAGCGGTGATCGTCCTCCAGCATCTGATTCACGACGCGGCAGATCCCCATGGGTGTGTTGAAGCTCCCCGGCGTCGCGAGCACCGGATGCCGCTGGGCCAGCACTTCGCTGGCGGCAAATTTGGTCGATGTCTTGCCGTACGAGCCGGTAATAGCCACAATTCCAAGATCGGGTCGATGCGCGAGTCGTGCCCGCGCCTGCCGGATGAAGCCCTCGTGGACGCGCCGCTCAATCGGAACGGTCACGAAAAGGGCCGCAAGAACCGCCAGCGGTGCGAGCAGGTCGGCGGCGAAGAGGGCGGCAAGGAGGGAGAGGGCGATGTACGTACTTCCATCGGCACCGCCGCCTGGTTCTACATGTGCCGCGCTCAGCGTTGCACTCACGACCGCGGCCGCAAGGAGCGTAATGGCCACGGATGTGATGGCGAGACGCTTCATGCGCGGCGTCCAGGAGAGCGGTTTCTTGGGCTGGTCGCGCCGGTAGCGGCGCGACGACATGAAGGCAATGGCCCAGGCTGCGAAAAAACCGGTGAGCAGGAGTCCCCGGGGCTCTGCAAAAAAGACGCCGGCCAGCAGCAGGGCGCCGGCCGCATGACTGGCGCGAACCAGCACATCGAACACACGCCTTCCGGCCCATGCGCTGAACGGCCCCGGTTTATAGCCCTCCAACTGCGCCATGTGGAGGAAGAATACCTGGCGGCGGCCGGCGCGCCACACGGCGAACGCCGTGGCCAGCGCGCCGGCCGCCGCCAAAAGCACGAATATATACCACGGTGTTGTCATGGGGTGTGCACCTGGCTTGTATGCATATGCTGTCGGCTGGCCATTTCCCGCACGGCAGCGGCGACGACATCCGGCGCATCGAGTTGGACATAATGTCCGGCGCCCTCGACCTCAAACGCACCGGCATCGGGCAGGAGGCGGACCATGGTGTCGATCTGGTCGGCCGTGATGGCCTCGTCGCCAGCGCCTCGGAGTATCACGGTCGGGACCGTCACGAGCGGCAGCCCCTCTTCAACGTACGTCGTCACACACCGAACAAACGTCTCGCGCATGACGCCGCTCACGGCCGCGTAATCGGCGCTCGACAGGGCGCGCCACAGGAGCGAATGCCTGAGCCAGTTGAGGCCGAACGCGCTGAGTGGAGGCGGAAGCAGTCGGAACGGAGTTTTCAGCGCGCGGGCGAGCCCGGTTTTGAGATAGTAGGACGCCGTGCGCTTGCGTCTGGTGCCGCTCGGGCCAATGAGCACAAGAGCACGGACCCGGTCCAGTGGTCCGCCGGCCGCGGCAGGCGTGGCGGGCATGGAAGTCCCTGATGGTATCGGTGCTCGCGAGCCCGATTCGCCAGGATGCCGGGCGCTCCAGCGTGCCATGGCAAAGAGCGCTACTCGCCCCCCATTGGAGTGTCCCACAATCAGAACAGGACCAACACACGCGCGTTCGACCCATTCCTCGACGAGGTCGGCATGGGCATCCATGTCCCATGCCACGGCTGGTTCGGGGGCGTTTCCGTGGCCGGGAAAATCGGCCATGACAACGCGGAAATCGGGCGCGAGCAGATGGGCGAGCGGGCGCATATGGGCCATGGAACTGCCCCAACCGTGGAGAAGAAGGACTGTCGGGCCAGCATCCTGTCCGAGAACCTCGACTGGCAGTCCACCTGAAATTCGTTGTGCCAAGCCCCGATACCCTCTATATTCCGTGCGTACTGATTCTTCTTCCTTCCGCCCTGGAAGGCCCGTTTCGTCGTTCGTCGGGAAGATAACCAATCCCAGCAGGTAATGGCTCGCAATTCGAATCCGAAGACATTCTCAGGCATCCTTGAACTGATTGGCGGCAAGAAATTCGGTTTCATCCGCCAGTTCCAGTCCGATATTCCCAAGGGAGACAGCGACCCGTTCTGTTCTCCGAACATGGTCACCCAGCACAAACTCCGTGATGGTATCGTGATGGAGGGAACCCTGCGTCCCGGACGCAAGGGTGACATGCAGGTCCATCACATTGACAAGGTCATGGGCGTTGACCTGAATGAGTGGAAGAACAGTCGCAAGTTTGAAAAGGGGAACACCATATTTCCGGATGACAAGCTGAACCTGGTAACGTCGCCGGGCAATTTCACGCAGCGAGTCATTGACCTCGTGGTACCCATTGGCAAGGGCCAGCGCGCCCTCATCGTGGCGCCTCCACGAACGGGGAAAACATTCATTCTGAAGGAAATGGCGGCGGCCATCACACAGAACCATCCGGAAGTAGATCTGGTCGCCCTGCTCGTGGATGAACGTCCGGAAGAGGTCACCGACTTCCGGCGCTCCACATCGGCCACGCTCTTCGCCAGCTCCAACGACCGGGAAGAGGACAATCATATTCGCGTTTCCCAGCTCTCGCTCGAGTATGCCAAACGGCTCGTCGAGATGGGGCGTGACGTGGTTATTCTGCTCGATTCGTTGACGCGCCTCGGTCGCAATTTCAACATTTACAGCGAAGGCAGCGGCCGCACGCTGTCTGGCGGGCTCGATGCCCGGGCGCTGACCATTCCCCGCAAGCTGTTCGGCGCGGCCCGCAACATTGAGGGGGGCGGCTCGCTCACACTGATCGCCACGGCGCTCATCGATACCGGATCGCGCATGGATGAGGTGATCTTCGAGGAGTTCAAAGGCACGGGCAACGCCGAGATCGTTCTGGACCGTGAAATGGCCAACAAACGAATTTATCCGGCCATCAACCTGCGGAAAAGTGGCACTCGGAACGAGGAAATCCTGATCGGTGAACAGATCGAGAAGCACCGCCGGCTCATGCGCGTTCTCAACAGCCGAAGTCCCCTCGACGCCATGCAGGCTCTCCTGCGCCACATGCAGCAGTCGCCCACGAACGAGCAGCTCCTGAACGATCTGATTCCGTCGCCGTCGGACGCCTGACCTGGGAGCGTGTTGAAGATCGAACGTCTACAGGGCCTGATGTATTCTGTGCGAAAGCACATATCACAAACTCCTCAGATCCTGCTCATGCCGCTCACGGGTACACGGGGCTATGTTGACTCCTCATCAACCCCGCAACTCCATGACCCCGGTTACCCATCGTTACCTGTCCGCATTGACCCTGACCACCGGACTCCTGCTGATGGCCTACATGGTCATCGTGGAAGATGAACCGGGTGCCGTGCCGCTGGCGCTCATTCTCGCGGGTACCGCCTGGCTCATCCACTCACTACGGAAACACTGATATGACCGAACTCGCACGCAACTCCGGGACCCGACTCCGCATAATCGTCTGGTCCGCCGCTGCCACCCTGTGGCTCCTACCCATGGTCGGCATGCTGCTGACCAACGAAGTCGCCTGGAGCGCCATGGATTTCGTGATATTCGGCGCCATGCTGCTGATGGCCGGCGGGGCGTTTGAAGTGACCCTGCGGGCATCGAGCGACATCACCTACCGCGCCGGAGCCGCACTGGCCATTGCATCGGCGTTTTTCCTCGTCTGGGCCAACCTGGCGGTCGGCATCATCGGCGACGAGGGCAACCCGGCCAACCTCATGTACTTCGGCGTGCTGGGCATCGGCATTGTGGGTGCACTGTACGTCCGGTTCGCCGCCCCCGGCATGGCCCGGACCCTGTTCATCATGGTGGGTGCCCTGGCTGTGATTGCCCTCGTCACGCTCGCAGCCGGACTCGGACAGCCGGGTACATCAGCTGCCGGGACTATCATCATGAATGGGCTGTTCATGGTACTCTTCGGGGGAGCCGCCGGGCTGTTCAAACGCGCCGCTGCCTGAGCACCCGGGCAAGCACCAGGGCTCCCGCCACACCGGCGCCGAACAGCAGGCCTTCCAGCCCGCCCAGTACAACCTGGGTCATCTCCCCAAGGTGGGTGCCGAGTTGCAGGCGCGACGAGCTGGCCGCATTCGCGAGAAGCTGCAGGCTGCCACCCATGAGATGGCCACCCGCCAGGGGAATCAGCACACCGGCCAAGCCACCGGCCGCGCTCGCGCCGAGGACCGGTCGCCAACGAAATGGAGCATCCACCCCCCCAGCGACAAGGATACCAGCGGCCAGGGCGGCGCCGAGGGTAGCACCCTCGACGCCGCCCGTAATACCAGCGGGCGTGAAGCCAAGCAGCAAACTGAAGGCATCGACCCCAAGAAGCTTGGAGGCACCGCCAACAAACATGCCACCGAACGCTGCCCCGGGAATGAGCCAGGCCCGGCGCCAACGCCGCCCCACCAATCCCGTGACAGCCATTCCCGAACTGATCCCGAATCCACCCAGGAGACCCACAAACACGTTCAGGCCGATCATGACGAGCAGAACGGAGAGTGCCCCCAGACCTGCGTCCCCCGTTGGCGGTGCCAACCCAAGTCCGTAAAGGAAGCCCCCAAACACACCGGCCAAACCACCGCCGAGCGTGCCTGCCACGATGTCGATAGCGGCATGACGCCACCGGTCATCGGTGACGGGTATGGGGGCGCGGCGAGACGCGGATTCGGTCCGGACATCCGCAATGAACCGGTACCCGTGTCGCGGAACGGTTTCGATGAACCGCGGATTCGATGCATCGTCCCCGAGTTGTTGGCGAATTTCCTTGATACATTGCGATAAGGCCGAGTCACTGACCACTACATCGTTCCAGACCTCGGAGAAAAAGCGGTCTTTCGCGACGAGCTGGCCACGTTCCTGCACGAGAAGAGCCAACGCGTCGAAATACCGGGCGTTCAGGTGAATGCGCTGCTCGTAGTGCCACAGCTGCCGGTCTGCGGCATCAAGCAGGAAGTCGTCGAAATGATACAGACGGTCGTTGTCGGTCATCTGCCAGAAGGGTGTGTGATGGTTTTTCAACACGCTTCTAACGTATTGAATGGGAAGACCCTCCGAATCTACGATGCCAGCATACATGGCACACGAACTGACGGCACGGGCACTGTACACGGTCGCCGACCCGGCGTCTATACGGCCCGCTACGTGCGGTCGGCTGCACTCCCTAACTGAACGAGAGGAGAATCCAAAGCAGATTATTGTTCCAGATCGACCAGCCCCCATGATTGCGAAGCGACGTTGTAAAGCGACGTTTCATTATTGTAGCGCAGTCCACGTGGCCCTCCTCCGAAAACTACCATGTTCTGACTCACCGGATCATAGGTCATAGCTTGAAAGTGCCGTATGCCCATAGCACTGTCTCTCGGAACCGACTCCCAAGTGGATGTATCGTAATCAAAAGCCGAGAACGTCTCGCCCACGAGGTGATACGTCTTTTTTACGTCCGGAGCATACACCATGATGGAGTGATGATCGGGCACGACGTCTCCAGAGTACTCAATATGCTGCCAGGAATTGGAATTGTAATCGTAGGCCGACAGGTGCGGGGATGAGTCCGAGGGACTTCCCGAAAACACGAGCACACGATCCTGGTCGCTGTCGTAGGTCATACCGAAATATGATCGACCGGGGGGAGGGTTAAGCGGCTTCATCTCTTCCCACGTATCGCTGTCATAGTCATATGCCCATGTAGGGTTGAACCACTCGGCGTCTTCTTTTGTAAAATCGGCTCCTCCGAACAGAATGACTCGATCCGATTCGCTGTCATATGCCAAGCGTGCACCCATCATCCCGAAAGGTTCGTTTGCAGGACTCATCTTCTCCCATGTGCTTGTTGAGACATCGAACGCCCACGTTTCCGAAAGCCGAGCGAGTCCCCGCTCAGCATGACTATCCAGTCGCGTACTGAAGTAGTAGATGATCTTGTCCGACTGGACATCATAAGCCACAGCAATCCCTCCAACAAGATGGGGGCCGTTCTCGGTATCTATACGCGTCCAGACATGATCGTCAAGGCTGAATGACCAAGCTGCTTCGTAAGAAAACCTCTTGGGGCTCTCGCCTCCGAACAGGATGGCAGCGTTCGATGGAGGATGCATTACCAGAGTTCCATAACCCCTTTTTCCTGGGATCGGCACCAAATCTTCAGGAGTAATTTCAGTCTCCGGAGAGGCCGAAGTATCCGATTCGGTAGAGGAATTCATACAACCCGCGAGTACGAACAGCGCGACGACAGCAAGAGATCGGAGCATGGGTCAGTCAGGGTAAGGTGTAACGAATCCGTGTCACAGCATTTCTCTACGGAATGCACGTTCAACCGGTTGCATCGTTGAAAAGTGAGCCGCGACACATTTGTACCAATAGGTCCAGTTGATTACACTTGCGAAATTACCCACCAGACGATAAGAGAACCCAGTGAACAAGTACGGTGCAGAACTATTTGGAACGTTTTGGCTTGTGCTCGGCGGTTGCGGCAGTGCTGTGTTGGCGGCTGCGTTCCCGGATGTCGGCATCGGGCCGCTTGGGTGTAAGCAACCGATGAACTACACCTTGCTTTTTTCCCAGTTCATAGGTAGGAGCTCTCCAATCCGCTTCGCCGGATGGGTCGGAATGCGGGCCAGGATGTCTGCCATCCATGTTTCAGGATTCACACCGTGCTTTTTGCACGTGGCAACCAGCGAGTAGATGACGGCGGTGCGCTGAGCAGCCGCGTGACTTCCCTGGAATAAATAATTACGGCGACCAACCGCGACGGGCCGTATGACGTTCTCCAC
>JAJCYR010000057.1 GCA_029262775.1 Bacteroidota bacterium | reverse complement strand
TAGGCGTCCGGGACAAACCTGCCAAACCATTCCCCGCGCTCGGCTGAACTCACGGGCTCGGTGTCGGCCGTCAGCAATCCGCACGCCACGGCCTGATTGTAAATGGCATCTATGGCCGGGAGGTCGTCATGTGTGGCGTGTCGAATCATGCCCCATTATACGCAGCGTGACCCCATTCGCACCTCGCACCGTGTTATTATAGCTTGCGCGCTTTTGGAGGATGCGCACGCCCTGATGGGCGAAACGGGGTCGACCGGAGTTTGCGAAATCAGAGGCCACCCACGGTGCGAACACCGGATTGCGAGTCTTGGCGTCGTTATAATGCACAACACCAAGAATAACACGTTCTATGACCCGAATGCTGCAGGTACTGGCCGTCACACTGGTCGTCACCGTGGCCGGATGCGTGCCAGACCCGGAGACCCCGGCCGCAATCGACACACCAGCCGCCCCGACTGCGCCAGACACCGTCCGAGTCCTGGCCTATAATATTCACCACGGAGCAGGGATGGACGACGTGATTGATCTGGAACGGATTGCCGATATTATCCGTGATGTAAATCCTGATCTTGTTGCGCTGCAAGAAGTTGACAGCATCGTCACTCGGACGGGCCACGTGGACCAGATTGCCCTGCTGGGCCAGCTCACCGGTATGACGCCTGTCTTCGGGGGCTTCATGCCGTATCAGGGCGGAACGTACGGAATGGCGCTACTCTCCGCGTGGCCGGTATCGGACGTGACCAATTTTCGCCTCCCCGATGGCGAAGAGCCGCGGACTGCGCTGTCACTCGTTGCTACCTCCCCCAGATCTGGCCGGCAGCTCCGCCTGGTCGGGATTCATTTCTATGAGACGCAGGAAGAACGTCTGGCGCAGGCCAGGAGCCTGAACGACTACCTGGCCACCGATTCCCTCCCAACCGTTCTGGCGGGCGATTTCAATTCCGAACCCGGAGGCGCGGTGATGGACTACCTGGCCGAAACGTGGCATATAGTCCCGAAAGGCGAGGATCACCTCACGTTTTCTTCCTTTGAGCCCGAGAAGGAAATTGATTTCATGCTCCTCAGGCCCCTCGATCGGTTTCGCGTCGCGTGTCAGTATCTGCTCGACGAGCCGGTTGCCTCCGACCACCGCCCGCTGGTAATTGACCTGGTGCTGTCACCGCGGAATCTCCCATGAAAAAAAACGTTCGCCGGCTTATTCTCGTCGGTGTCATCCTGGTTATTGGCTGGTTTGCCGGGCCGCCGCTCATTGGATATTTCGTGCAGGGACCAGGACCTGAGCGGGCGCAAACCAGTGCGCGATTCCAGGAAATACCGACATCATTCGTGCATACGTCGGACTTTGACGAGGCTCTGCCATTCATGGCTCTGGCAACGATTGATGTGGACGGCGATGGCCGTGACGAGGTGTTCGCGGGTGGTGGCATAGGGCAGGACGATGCCCTTCTCGCCTTCGATGGGACCACCTTTGCGGCGCACGTTTTTTCTGCCGACTTCGAGGGTTTCACGTCCGATGCTACCTATGGCGCCCTTTCGCTCGATCTCGAGCCCGACGGATGGGTTGACCTGCTGGTCGCCCGAAATTCGGGAATTTACGTGTATGGCGGGAGTGCGGACGGATTCCGGCGCCGGGCCCATATCGTCCTTCCCGACTCCACCGCCGCACCGCTCTCTCTCGCGGTTACCGACCTGGAAAACGACGGTGTACCCGAAATTTTTGCTTCAGGATATCTACGCCAGGAATTCGTGGAGGGAGAAACCATTTTCAACCAGGAATACGGTGCCTACAGCATGTTTTTCAGCCTGTATCCCGACGGGCGCGTGGTGGACCGGACATCCGGGAGCGGCTTGCGACGCCGCCACAACACCTTCGTAGCGGTATTCGTCGACCTCGACAACGACTCGGACGACGAACTCGTCATTGCGCACGACACCGGCATGCCGGCCGTCTGGAAAAACCTCGGCGACGGCACCTTCGCAGCGGTCGAACTGCCCGTGACCTTCTCGTATCCCATGGGAATTGGGGTCGGAGACATGAACAACGATTCGCAGCCCGATCTGTATTTCTCGAACGTGGGTCCGACGCTTCCCAACTTCCTGCTGAAGGGGGATCTGAGAAAAGATCAGCCTTTGTACAAGGATTACATACTGCTGGAAAACACGGGCGGACTCACGTTTTCAGATGTGGCGCGCGCGCGCGGCGCAGCGCGCATAGGCTTCGGGTGGGGGGTGCTGGCCGAAGACCTGACCGGGGATGGGCGCGACGATCTGCTCGTGATGCAGAATTATGTTCGGTTTCCGGGTGTGAAATTACTGGAACTCTACGAAGGACATCTTCTTGAGCAGCAGGCTGAAGGCAGTTTTGCCGCGGTCGAACGTACCGCGGGCCTGGCCAATCCATACTTTGGGGTGACCGCAGCGGTCTCTGATTTCGATGGTAACGGCACGCCTGATGTGATTCTGGCGAACCTCGACGGCCCACTTCGGGTATTTCTCAACCAGGCAGACCCCGCCCAATGGGTCGCCGTTCCACTCTCTGACAGAGTCGAAAACATGGGAGCCCGTGTCCGGCTCGTAATGGACAATGGTACGGAGCGCGTACGCTATATAACGGCCGGCGAAGGCCTCGGGTCGGACAGCACACCTACGGTATTCATGGGCCTCGGCACGGCCAGTCGGGTCGACACCATTGAGGTGCGTCTCCGGTCCGGTGTCGTGCGCACCCACGCGCCCGTCGGCACTGGGCGCGTGCCCGCTTCCGCTTGGGACCAGCTATGACCGCATCTACACTGCGCATTTTCGGCTGGGTGGGACTCGCTGGAGCCATGCTGGTCGGCACCGGGGAATTCTTTATCCAGTTTTCGCCAGCGGGAGGGTATGAGCTGCCCGGCTACCCATACTTTGCCCACATTCCCTTTGCGCGCATTACGTGGGCCCATTTCCTGAGCACGTTGGCCGCGCCCCTCTATCTTCCAGGTTATGTATTCCTGGGACACCTCATGAGTCGATCGGACGGTCTCGACACCGTTGGCTGGACGTTCGCCTTGACGGGCATGTATGCATTCGTGGTGGGAAATGCGTGGCTCGGCGGTCGCGGCCTGCTGGCCGCGGTGGTCCAGTTTTCCGATCCATCGTCCCGCGCCGACACATTGGCAGCCATGGCCTCGCTCAACGAACCACTCGTGAATGTACTGCGCATCGCTATCGTGATACTCTCCGTTATCTGGGTGGCACGAACCGTCTCCGGGCGGGGCCATTTGCCACAGTGGATGGCCGTCTTCAATCCGGCGCTGCTGCTCGCAGTCGTATTCGCGCTCTATGCCGTTGCCCCCGTGGTGGGAACGTGGCTATTGCCCACGGCCATGAATGTCACCCACGTGACAATATTCGCGTTGTGCCTGCGTTTTCACCGCCCTCGGGCGGCTACGGCCTGTTGAAAGTGTGCCGGTCCCAGTAGTCCGCGACATAGGCTTCCACAGCATGGCTGACATCACTCCGTTCGAATCCGACCGTGCGCATGGTAGATATGTGGGTTGAGCCCTCCAGTATTTCGCGGGTCATGTACTGCCGGATTTCCCGGGCTTCAGGCGTGAACGAGGTCACATTCCGACCCGCGTACCAAATCTCGTGCTCGGCGCCCGCATCGACCATTTTCTTTCCGAATCGCTGCGCCTCAGCAACCGAAAACGTCCCAAAGGTCTGGCCGTCTTTAGCGGTGAAGGTGCTCGTTGACACGTACAATACGACCTGGGATGGGCCCAATTCAACGTCTCGGGAGCGGAATGACATGCGGAAGGCGTTCAAGACCGCTTCGTCGAGCGCGGTGGGCTCTTCCACCGTGTGGGACAGGATCTCAATGGACGACGGCTGACTGCTGACCGGGCGGGCGACCAGAACGAAGGCCAGCACGGGAAGCAGCGTAAGGACGGGAAACAGAAAACGGACCAGGCGCATGATGCTATTCCTCCTGGCGCCTGCAGGCGCCGTTGTGCTGCGAAACAGGTGGTATCAGTATAATAAATTACGTCGTCACAAATAAAGGCATTTCGGAGCGCCCTCCCCGCGACGCTCGGCTATCAGCACTTTTTCACCGGCTGGCGTAATAGCATAGTACCGGCGCCAGCGTCCACCGTCGGGCTCCAGCCAGTAGTCCCGGATCCACCCGTTTGTTTTCATGCAATGCGGTACCAGCGCACCAGGAGCCGGGCCAGGGGGGGGGGTCTTCAGACATGCTCTTGGCTCAGAAATGGAAATTCTACGTATATATCAGTTCGCCGCATGGTATACTGTGGTTCATTACCAACGATAAAGGCAGTAGGACAGAATGAGTAAAGGAAAAGTAAAGTGGTTCAACGCAGACAAGGGTTTCGGATTTATCGCGCCTGACGATGGCGGGAAGGACCTTTTTGTGCACCACTCGGAAATCAAGGTCGACGGTTTCGCAACCCTCGACGAAGGTCAGCCGGTCGAGTTCGAAATTGGCCAGGGCCCAAAAGGCCCATGCGCGAACAACGTAGTACCGGCCTGATCCAGCCGAAAACTGATTTTTTGTCGTGACAGACGAAGAATTCACGATCGTCAAGACGGTGCGCTCCTGGGTGGAGCGCACCGTCGTTGGTTTAGGGCTCTGCCCATTCGCGGGAACGGTGCTCCGAGAGGGCGCCATCCGGTTCGTTGTGACCCGCGCCAATACCGAAGAGGCACTCCTTGTGGCGCTCACCGCAGAGCTGGGGCGCATCGTGGAAACCACGCTGCTCATCCACCCATTCGTACTCGCGGATTTTGACGCCTACAACCAGTTCCTGGACCGGGCCGATGCGTTATTGGAGGCACGGAACCTTGTAGGCACGTATCAGATTGCCAGCTTCCACCCGGACTACCGGTTCGAGGGTGCCGGGCCGAACGACCCGGCAAACCGGACCAACCGCTCCCCGTACCCCATGCTGCACCTGCTCCGCGAAGACCGCCTTTCAGAGGCCATCGAAGGGTATCCGGACGTCCACCTCATTCCGGAGCGCAACATCGCGCTCATGCGGAGACTGGATGACTCCCTCGATTAGGCCGAGTTCACACCCGCTCGGCCAGCTGTGCCCAGCGTTCCATGTCGTGCTCGAGCTGCGCCGCAAGAGTCCCGAGATCATCAGCGAGACGACGCGCCGCCTCGAAATCGTCCGCCGCAGCCATTAACTGCGCTTCCAGGTCAAGCTTTCGGTCTTCTGCGCCCGCAATGCGTGTTTCGAGCTCCTCCAGTTCCTTTTTTTCGGTCCACGAGAGCTTCTGCTTGGTCGGTTCGGAGGTAGCGTTCGCGCTCTTTTTGTCGGCACCCTTCTTTCCGGCACCCTTCACCCCTGCGCCCTTCTTTCCGGTGCCACTCCCCCGTGCGGGAGGCTCTGCTGCCCGCGCCTCGCGCTCACGCTTTTCCGCGGCCCGTGCTTCCTCTTCCTCGCTGTTTTTCTCCAGATACGCCGAATAGTTGCCCGGATAATTCCTGAGCTCCCCGTTCTCACCCACGCGCACAATGTGGTCTACCGTCCGGTCCAGAAACCAACGATCGTGGCTGACCACAATCACGACGCCCTGGAACGAATCGAGATACTCTTCGAGCGCGGTGAGGGTCGCTATGTCCAGATCGTTCGTCGGCTCGTCGAGCATGAGCACGTTGGGCGCCTGCATGAGCACAAGAAGCAAATGAAGGCGCCGCCGCTCACCGCCCGAGAGCTTCGCCACGGGCGTGTACTGCACGGCCGGAGGGAACAGGAACCGCTCCAGCATCTGGCTGGCCGTGATCACACCGCCGTCCGCCGTCGGTATGTTTTCCGCCACCTCCTTGACCGTGTCAATGACGCGCAAATCGTCGTTGAGCGCCCCCCCCTCCTGGTCAAAATAACCAATTACAGCCGTCGGGCCCACGTCGACACGTCCTGCATCGGGCGTGGTGCGGCCCGCAATCATATCGAGCAGTGTTGTTTTTCCCGATCCGTTCGGCCCAATAATTCCAATCCGATCGTGCCGTGTCACGAGGCGCGAATAACCGTTGACCACCGTATGACCATCCCAGGCCTTCGTCGCCCCGTCGAGTTCAATTACCTTCTTTCCGAGCCGGGTCGATGCGCCGCTCAGCTCCACTTCCCCATCGGGCGCGTCGGTCGTGGACTCCTGCAGCGCCCAGGCGCGCTCCACCCGGTACTTGGCCTTCGACGTGCGGGCCTTTGCCCCACGGCGGAGCCAGGCCAGCTCACGGCGGGCCAGATTCCGGCGCGTCTGTTCGGTCGCTTCCGAGAGCCGTTCCTCTTCTTCCTTGAGCTCCAGATAGCGCGTATA
The DNA here is from genome assembly GCA_029262775.1 of Bacteroidota bacterium. Taxonomy (GTDB): domain Bacteria; phylum Bacteroidota; class Rhodothermia; order Rhodothermales; family UBA10348; genus 1-14-0-65-60-17. The sequence continues at coordinate 51,677 of JAJCYR010000057.1, read as the reverse complement.
GTTTCCCTCGTACTTCATGACACCGGCACCCGGACGCACCTCAAGCATGCGGTTCGTGACGCGGTCCAGGAAATACCGGTCGTGGGTGACCAGCAGCAGTGCTCCTGGAAAGCGGGCCAGCCAGACTTCAAGCCACGCAATGGTCTCCGTGTCGAGATGGTTGGTAGGCTCGTCGAGCAGCAGCAATTCCGGCTCCAGCAGCAGGGCGCGGCCGAGTGCCACCCGTTTCTTCTGGCCTCCCGACAGCGTTCCGACGCGAGCCGTCGTATCGACAATACCCAGCCGGTCCAGCAGTGCGTGTGCCCGTGCCTCGCGGTCCCAGGCCCCCGTCACGTCAAGCTTGTGACTCAGATCGGACATGCGTGCCAGAATGGACTCCTGGTCCTCGGGCGCCTCGGCCGTTTCCAGCTGCCTCGATACCTCCTCGTAGTCGTGCAGGAGACGGAGTTCCGGATGATCGGTATCGAAGAGGGCATCAAGTACCGAGAGTTCCGGGTCGAATTCAGGGGTCTGCGGCAAATAAGCCACGCGGGCAGACGGTGGTATGGTAATACGGCCTCCATCGGCCTTTTCGAAGCCCCCCAGAATGCGCATGAGGGTCGTCTTACCGGATCCATTGGCTCCGATAAGACCCATTTTCTCGCTATCTCCCAGACCGAACGTGACGCCCTCCAGAAGCGGCTTCACGCCATAGGTCTTGTGCAGTCCATCTACATTCAGAATATTCATGCCTGACAAACATGGCTCGCCGACGTAAGTTCTGCCCATGAAAACCCTGCAACATGGCCTCGTCTTGCCACCGTATGTTCTGCTGCTTGCTGCCATGACTCACGTGCTGCCTGCCGCCGCCAGGGCACAGGATGCCCAGGCGACGCTCATCCGCTACCATGCGCCCGATTTGATCGGCCTGCAGGAGGCGCTCCCCGACTCTGGGCTGCGTGACGCCTTTGCCGCCTCGTTGACACCGCATTGACTATATTTTTGTCAATGCCCAGGTCCGCGTCGAGCAACACGCTATACTGCCCGGAATTCGGCCGAACGGCCGCTTCGTGAGCGACCACCTGCCGGTCGTGGCGCGCTCGGCACTGCTATTTCTTACCGCACAACCACCATGACCCTCCGCCACGTCGCAGGCTCCTTCGCCATCCACCGGTTTGCGCCGGACACACCCGTTCCGCCAGCGGTATTGGACTCCGACGTGTTTTCCGTTTCGCGGACGGCGCATGAGTTGTCCGTGCTGTGCCGCACCGGCGTGAAACCCCTGCCGTCCGCGCAGCACACCGAAGCGGACTGGTCGTGCCTGGAAGTCGAAGGACCCCTTGCGTTTACTGTGACGGGAGTCCTGGCCGAGCTATCGCAGATACTCGCGGGTGCGGGCGTCAGCCTGTTCGCCGTATCGACCCATGACACGGACTACCTGTTTGTGAAAACCACGGCGCTGGAAACGGCCATGAGTGCACTGGCACGGGCAGGCTGTGCTGTCGAAAGCGCGTAGAGCCCGTCAACAGGCCCTGGGAGCGCCCTATGTCAGCACTTCCTCAAAGGCAAAATCCTGTGCACCAAGCACGAACAGTGTCGTTGGGAGCCCTCTGGACCGCTCCATCAGCCCTTCCATGTACGTCACATAGTTATCATCCGGTCCGGCCATGCCCATCAACACGAGGTCGGCATCTGCGGAGGAGGCGTGCTGGATTTCGTGGAACGGCCGTCCTTCGGACACGATGACGCGCAACTCGAATCCGACCCGTGTCCGGTGAAGTATTTCCGAGATGTTGGCACTCACATCGCGGGCTGAGAGGTCATTGTCCGCGACGACGCTGAGCCGAACACGGCAACCGCGCCACGAAAGATCGGAGTGGATGAGCCAGGCCAGAATCATCATCAGCCCTCCGTTGCCACGCAGGCCTCCCCACCACACGTCAATGATCTCCCGCCGCCCAAAACCGCCACTGGCCCCGTCGCGCACAATAATTACATTGCGGTGGTTGCCGTGGAAATGCGAGAGCATGTCACAGTAGCGCTGGCGGCGCTCGGCACTTTCGCTGTCACCCAGAATGATCGTGTTCGGTGTCAACGTGCCGAGTCCGTACGCATCGACAAGACGCTCTGACCCCACAAAAGGGTCCGGTGCACACACGACGCGTACCAGTGCCTGTTCTCCGCGCTGCCTCAGATACTCCCCAATACTCTGCTCCATACGTAAGCGCCGCTCACGTGCAACGTCCGAAGAGAGTACCGTCGCCACGGTGACGAGTCCCCGACCATGGCTGATAGCCGATGCTACCTCAATAAGGTGCCACCGTTTTGTCGGCGCGCCAGTCAACACGAGCAGATGCGGTCGCCAATTCTTCGGGTCCTCAGTACCATCCAGATGCATGAGCCCGAGGCGCGTAATCGCTATCCAGACACCCCGCCGTATGTCACCCCATGCCGAGCGCAGTTCGCGCCGTTCCAACCACAGGAAAATGCCCACTACAAACAGGACGGCAACAATCGTCGCGAGCGCATTGATCAGCACCATGACGGCGAAACACCCGACGGCCCCTAACAGGGAAAAGACCCAGTGCACCTTGAATTCGGGTCGAAACGAGGGGCTTTCGAGCAGACGCTCCATACCGGCCGTTACATTGAGCATGCCGTAGGTCGTCAAAAAAAACATGGTAAGTACCGGGGCAATCACGTTCAGGTTGCCAAACCATACCGCTACCAGAACCAGGCCGAGCGTAAACACCGTGCCGGCCCTCGGGGTATCGTCAGGACCACTTCCATGACCCAGCCACGCGAATGGTTTGGGTACGATTCCGTCGCGTGCCAGTGCCTGCAAGACGCGCGGCGCTCCCAGAATACTCCCGACCGCACTCGACAACGTGGCTCCCCACACACCGATCAGGATGGCGTTCCCCCACAGCGACATGCGCCGCATGATGAGCGGGTCTTCAATAAGCGTGAGGGCATCGGCACGCATAGCCAACACTACGGGCAGGCCCATGTAGATCACATATCCGACACCTACAGCCCAAAAGGTCCCCTTCGGAATGGACCGACTGGGATTGGCCAGGTCACCCGACATGTTTACGCCAGCCATAATCCCGGTTACAGCCGGAAAGAAAACCGCAAACACCGTCCAGAAGCCCTCCGACCTTGCCTCTGACGCGCCCCAGAGTTCAACCTGGGTCAGCTCAACGGCAGAACCAAGCGCAAAGGAAACCAGCGAAAACAAAATTCCAGCCATGATCGCATACTGCATCCGGATGGCGAATTTGGCCGAAAAAAGGGCCAGGAGGGCCACAAAAACAGTCGTTCCAATTGCAACCAGTTTTTCATCCAACATCGGGAAGGCCGCCACAACACTCTCGGCAAAACCCACCGTGTAGAGCGCCACGGACAGCCCTTGGGCCAAATACAGGGGAATCCCGATCGCGCCACCGGATTCAAGCCCCAACGACCGACTGATCATGTAATACGCACCACCCGCGCGAACCCGCTGATCGGTTGCAATGGCGGCAATGGACAGTGCCGTCAAAAATGTGATGCCGGTCGAGAGCGTCACAATCAGAAGCGTTCCGAGCAGCCCGACATTGCCCACTACCCACCCAAAACGGAGGTACATGATGACGCCCAGAATGGTCAGTATGGAGGGCGTGAACACTCCTCCAAACGTGCCCAGACCGCCTTCCATACCGGGGGCGACTTTCGCTTTTTCGGGCACGTTCAATACTGTGGGACGCGAACTCATTCCATTTCTTCCAAGGTCATGGCTGGTCCAGCGAATGCCCAAGCTGGGCTGGTGTTCTCCTGCGCTGTATTCTATAAGCGTGTTGAAGCAACAGCAAGCCTAATGCAATTATTTACTACATTCCACGTTACACGTTTTTCCCATCGACATGGAACTGACCTTCATGCACCCGGCCCGGACGTTACTACTCGCCGCCTTTCTGATTTCCGGCTGCGCCACCAGCAGCGACATGTCGAATTCTGAGCGTCTGTACTGGGAGCGCATTGAGGCATCCCGGCAGAACTATGTGGAGGCCGACGTGGATTTCATGACCGGAATGATTGCCCATCATGAGCAGGCGCTTGTGATGTCGGCGTGGGCCGAGCCGAATGGGGCGTCGCCTGAGCTGCGGACACTCACGGCGCGCATCATCAATGCGCAGAAGGACGAAATTGCCACCATGCAGAAGTGGCTGCGCGACCGGGGAGAGGATGTGCCGGGCGATGGGTCGGCAGCCACGGGTTCGCACGGTGCCAGTGCACATGCCCACCGCGATATGCCCGGAATGCTCTCGCAGGCCCAACTCGATGAACTCCGCGCCGCCCAGGGCACTGAATTCGATCGCCTGTTCCTGGAATACATGATTCAACATCACCAGGGCGCCGTTACCATGGTGAGCCGGCTTTTTGCTACCGATGGTGCCGGGCAGGACGAACTGTCGTTCCGTCTGGCCACCGACATCAATGTCGACCAGATTACCGAAATCAAGCGCATGCAGCGTATGCTGCGCGCCATGCCCAAATAGGGCGTGTTGACACGCCTTAATCCGATACTCCGACAGCCAACCACGCACCCATGACCATGAAAAATGTTTTTTCCCTGGCCTTTGCAGCCGCGCTGCTCCTGGCTGGTTGCTCACAGAAGCCGGTCGTTGCCCCGCAGGGCACGTCCGGGAATACTTTCACCCTCGAGGCGGGCGACAAACCCATGCCAGATCCACGAATTGGCCTCAAAGCGGGCCTGTTCGATGCCGAAGAGGCCATCTGGAACATGACAAAGCGCTCTACCACGCTCCCGCCCGAGGCGTTTATAGGCGTCACGAATTCCGATCTGGCTTTTCAGGGGAATTACGCGTTCCAGGGCAACTACAACGGCATCATCATCTGGGACATCTCCAATCCGGCGAAGCCCGAGGTGGTGGTCGACTACGTGTGCCCGGCCTCCCAGAGTGATGTTTCTGTCTTCGGTAATCTGATGTTCGTATCCGGAGAGGGACTCGGCGGTCGCCTCGACTGCGGGACCGAGGGCGTGCAGGAAGCTGTGAGCGAGGACCGGCTGCGCGGCATCCGCATCTTCGACATCAAGGACATTCGCCATCCAAAGTACGTCTCGAACGTACAGACCTGCCGCGGATCGCACACGCACTCTGTGCTCAAGGACCCAAGCGATGATAAAAACGTGTACGTCTACGTGTCGGGATCGGCAGGCGTTCGCCCGGCCGAAGAACTTCCAGGATGTGTGTCGGCCCTGCCCGGAGAAGACCCCAACTCAGCCCTGTTTCGCATTGAGGTCATCAAGGTGCCCCTTGATCGGCCGCAGGATGCCGCCATCGTGAGCTCACCGCGCATTTTCGAGGACCTCGTTGCGCCGCCGCAGCACGGTCCGGCACCGGCGGACATTGCTGCCATTGAAGCGGCGAAGGCGAGAGGCGAATTTGTTGTGGACCTCTTCGGTCAGGAGCGCGTCCTGCCGCAGCAGTTCATAGCCCCGATGCTCGCTGCGTTCCTTGAGGAGCGGGGCCGAGATACCGCAACCGCCGCCGACAGCGCCGCCTTCCGTGAGGCCCTGCCGGGCATTCTGGCTGCGCGCTTCGGCGCGCCGGACCCGGACGCCGAGGCGGATGGCCCGCGTCCCGGCCCCACGCAGTGCCATGACATCACGCTCTACCCCGAAATCGGTCTGGCGGGCGGAGCCTGCGGGGGGTACGGCCTGCTGCTCGACATCAGCGACCCGGCCAACCCGGTTCGAATGGATGCGGTCGCCGACTCGAATTTCTCGTACTGGCACTCGGCCACATTCAACAACGACGGTTCGAAGGTTCTTTTCACCGATGAATGGGGCGGCGGTGGCCAGCCCAAATGCCGCGATTCCGATCCCATGGAATGGGGCGCCAACGCACTCTTTACGCTGAACGGCAACACCATGGACTTCGAGTCCTACTACAAACTTCCCGTTCCTCAGACATCGCTCGAGAACTGCGTTGCCCACAACGGATCGCTCATTCCGGTGCCCGGCAGGGACATCATGGTGCAGGCATGGTACCAGGGCGGCATCTCCATTTTTGACTGGACCGACATCTCGAATCCGGTTGAAATCGCCTACCACGACCGCGGCCCGGTCAGCCCCGATGAAATGGGCAATGGAGGCAGCTGGTCCGTGTACTGGTATAACGGCCTTATCGTAAGCTCGGAAATCGCCCGCGGACTGGACATTTTCGAACTCACTCCGAGTCCTTTGCTGAGCGAACATGAAATTGCCGCGGCCAACACGGTAGAACTCGATTATCTCAACGCCCAGGGACAGCCACGCTACGTCTGGCCGGAAACCTTCCACCTCGCGCATGCCTACGTGGATCAGATGGAACGCTCGGGCGAGATGTCAGCGGCCGAAGTACGTACCGCCCGCACAGCGCTTGCGCGCGCTGAGAGTGCCTCGGGCACGGCCCGGAGCTCAGCGCTCACGAGTCTGGCCTCGGACCTCGGAACCAGCGGCAAGAAAGGCAAGCTGGCTGGTGTCGTTCGGGCTCTGGCTTCTGCCCGCTCGTGAGAACCGTTCTCCTGTTCGTTCTGGCTGGCCTGATGGTGCCCTGCGGCGCCCGCCTCCCGGCGGGCGCCGCAGCTCCGCCAGCCACGCACCGCAAGGACATGTGGGAGCGGAATACCACCGTAGATGGTTGCAGCGACTCGGCCAACACCATTCGCGAAGTGGTGTCCCTCATGGAATCCGCAAGTCGCGCTGCGGACGACGTGCTACAACTTGTGACGTTCAACTTCCTGCCCGGCAAGGCGGGCGAAGCCCTCGCCCTCTACCGGGACCAGGCCGTGCCGCTTTACCGTCAGAACGCCGATATGGTCTCCTTCCGGGCGTTTCGCGAAGTCGAAAGTCCCGTGCCTCTCGACCTCGTCGTTGTAAGTCGGTTTCGGGGTATGAAGGGGATGGATGCATCGAATGGTGCCCTCCGGGAACTTGCCTCGCTCGCCGGCACGAGCATTGGCGCACTCTACGGCGCCATCTCCAACCTCTCCGCTGGCCATACCGACGAGTTTGTAACCCTTATTCCTGGACTGGGCACGGGGAGCGCCCTGGACGGCCAACGGCTCACGGCGTTCATCCGGTACCAGGTTGTGCCTGGCGCGCAGGAGCGCTTCGAGCGCGTGCTCCATGAGCAGGTGGCTCCGTGGGAGACGCGCACGGGTGTGGTTTCTGAAACCGGTCGTTTCCTTGTTTCCGATGGGTGGCACTATCTGCGTCTCGTCTCGTTCGGTTCACTCGACGAGTACGAAACCTGGTGGCGCGCCGTGCACCGCCTGGAGGGCTACCGGGACCTCGAAGCCGTCATTGCCCGCGAACAACAGATCATTCTTGCCCTGACTCCGGATCTTTCGGTACGTTAGGGGACTCGATGACTCCCCACTGAATATGGCGCTGGACAGCCTGCTTTCGCCCGTCATCCTGGCCTTCCTGCTGGGCGCCTTCGCATCGCTCGTGCGGAGCGACCTGCGTCTGCCTACCGCACTCTATGACGCGCTGTCCATTTATCTGCTACTGGCCATCGGGCTCAAAGGCGGTGTGGGCCTGAGCCGCACCCCTGTAGCCGAGTTTGCCCTGCCGGCTCTGGCCACCTTCGGACTCGGCATTCTGACGCCCATCACGGCCTACAACATACTGCGCCGGCTCGGACACTTTACGCGGGTCGATTCCAGCGCCATTGCGGCGCACTACGGTTCGGTTTCGGCCGTGACGTTCATTGTGGCCATTACGTACGGCACCAGCATGGGCCTGGCTCCGGAAGGCTATCTGCCAGCGCTCGTCGCCATTCTGGAGGTACCGGCCATTGTCGTGGCCCTCATGATCGCCTTCACCCGCGACAAACGCGCCGGATCCTGGAAAGAGGCGCTGCACGAAGTGCTTTCGGGTCGGTCTATCATTCTGCTGGTGGGTGGACTGGTCATGGGCCTGGCCGCCGGAGAATCTGGCTTTACGCCCGTCGCTCCGTTCTTCGAGGCTGGATTCCAGGGGGCGCTGACCCTCTTTCTGCTGGAAATGGGGATCCTGGCGGCGCGGCGCCTCGGAGACCTCCGGACGGTTGGACCCTTCCTTGTAGCATTTGGCATTCTGGTCCCCATCCTGCATGGTGCACTCGGCGTCTGGATCGGCGGCCTGGCAGGCCTCTCCACCGGCGGCAGCGCCGTACTCGGCGCCATGGTTTCGAGCGCCAGCTACATTGCCGCGCCGGCCGCCGTCCGAATAGCCCTTCCCGAAGCCAATCCGACGTTTTACCTTACCCTCTCGCTCGGCATCACCTTCCCGTTCAACATCACCCTCGGCATTCCCCTCTATTACGCCATGGCAATGTACCTGACATGAATTCCACCACGCTGAAACTGGTCACTGTCGTCGCCGAGCGCATTCTGGAGGACCGCCTTATCCGCGAAATCACCCACCTCGGCGCCAAGGGATACACCATTACCGATGCCCGTGGACGCGGCTCGCGCGGCGTTCGGGCCAGCGAGTGGGAGGGGCCCGACATACGGATTGAGGTGCTGGTCAGCCCGGATGTGGCTGAGTGCATCATGGAGCACGTCGCAGACACGTATTTCGAGTACTACGCCCTGATTGCCTACGTGCAGGATGCAGACGTTGCCCGCGGCGACAAATACGTGTGAATACATATCCATTCATTGTACCACGAATGCTTTTACAGCCGTAGCACCTGCCGTGTTCAACCGCAGAAAGTAACCTCCGGCGGACATATCTTTGGCCATGACATCCGCCTTGTAGGCGCCGGGCACGCGGTGGCCCTCATTCATCGTTTCACGAACATGGCCCAGACTGTCCAGGACTTCAATCGTGACGGGCCCGGCCATGCGAGTTCGGTACGGAACTACAATTCGCCCGGTCGCTGGATTGTGGTAGATGGCGTCCAATAAACGTGGCAATTCTGGAGGGTCTTCCCCGTCCTGGACAGACGTCCGCAGGGGTTGAATTCCGGTGATCATGCGGACAACGTTCGGATTGAGCTGGCTTGGGTCATTCGTAACCGTACTGGAATCATTTACAAACAGCGTGTCGCCCGACACACTGGTACCTATCCCATTGGGGCGAAAGAACTCAGCCGCTGTTGCCGCTCCATCTGAACGCCCCGCACGACCAGAACCGGCTATGACACGGGCCTCACCATCGAGCGTTATTTCCCAGATCTGATTTCCCCGGAAGGACGTAGCATACAGCACACCATTCGCAAATGTGACGTGTCCATTTCCGTGCCGCGATGTGTCTCCGTCTTCTGCCAACGTCGCAAACAGCGTTGTAGCCCCTGACGGTTGGACCTTGATAACGTCTGCATTCAGGAAATTCACGGCATAAAGATTCCGGTCCTTATCCATCGTCAACCCATTCGGACATCTCAAAAGAACGGAATTTGTAAATAATGACACGTCGCCCGACGGCCCAACCCGGCGAATGGAATTGTCACTGCAGTTGTTGACGAAGATAGCGCCATCCGGGCCCACAACATTGCCGACGGGACTGGCGAGCGACGTCGACAGAATCGTCGAGGCATCTCCGCCCATGGTGACCCGACTGAGCCTGTTGCCCTCGACATTCGACTGAATCAGATTGCCATGGTTGTCGATGGAACTGCCCGAGGCTCCGGAAAACCCCGTAGCGAACACGGTTACGGTGCCATCACGCCCAATGGTGTAGATCCTTGTTCCGTCTGCGTTTTGGAGGGACTCTCCAAAGTTGGACACGAATATCGTTCCATCCAATCCAATGCTCAGCCCCCCAGATCCATTAAACGGCGCAGTGAGCGTCTCGACCGACTGAGCAGTACTCGTTGGCACAGCAGTGGCAGCCAACATCAGACAAACGGCTACGGGAAAGAATATTTCACGCGGGTTTAAAAACATCATGTAAAGAATTCGAGTGGTCTGGGAGTTTTACTCAGCCGCAGAGACGCGGCTCCAACAAGACGAGCCCTCGCACCCCAGGTTTCCGGGGGTACTCCGTTTTGCACTCCCCACGCGCCCGGGCACACAAGCGCGCACAGGCGCGCACACCGCAACAATTGTCCAACGAACCGGTTTCTGAAACGGACAGCCGCCCAACGTCTCTCACGTCACGGGGGCCACCGCGGCCGTCGTATCCACCCGAAAAAACCCAGCCGATTTGGAAAGCATTTACTATGTCCTGTGCTGGGCGTGCCACCGAAAGTGCGTCCACTGCTACGAACCCCGTTTCCGTCCCTATATCAAAGACGAACTCCAGGGAGTGGTCAAAGAGGCCAAAGACGCCTCGCCCCGTATTATTGCCAATTTGCCGGACGATCTGTCCTATCTGGACACGTCCTCTCCCAGCGAAACGCTTCCTGGGGGCTTTGTCCGCCGGGCAGGCCGCATTATCCTGGCGGGCGGCGAGGTGCTGCTCGATCCGGTCCGGGAAGAGGTGCTCTATCCCACGCTTGAGGCCATCCAGAAGAAGTATGAGGGCCAGGGCGTGAAGGTCATCGTGCAGACCACGGGCGACCGGGTGACCCCCGAGATCATCCAGGAATTGCTCTCGCGCGGCGTGTGGCAGGTTTCGTGCGCTGGCATGGACGATTTTCACGTCGGTATGCAGGGCGACAAGCGCGTACCGCTCATAGAACGCCTGCGTGCCATGTTTCACGAGGCGGGTATGGTCGATGCAGCGCTCCCCGCCGATGAGCACCCTACCGACCCGGGAGACGTCTCGCAGCCCGTGTACACGCTGTTTGGCGCCACGGACGATGCCTGGATTGGCAAGATCTGGCCGCGGGGTCGAGCGTGGGAAAACTCACTCTCGAAAGCGACCATTGGAGACAATTTCTGCAATGCCTGGTCGGGCGGATTGAATTTCCTGAACCGGGGGGTGTCCGGGTCCGAAGTTTCGATTGACCCCAATGGGGACGTGTTTCCGTGCTGCCTGAAGACGAAAAAGGCCCTCGGAAATCTACAGGAGGAGCGGCTCGACGACATTCTGGACAGCCTGGAGGGTCACCCGGCCATGGAAGCCATATCGACAGGACATCCCGAACGGATGGGAATCACGTACGGGTGGGATGTCGAACACTTCCTCGAGGCATCGCGCACGACTCGGCCCGACGGCGAACCGTACCGAAACCTCTGCATCGGGTGCGATGCCTTCCATGAACAGGTGCTCGCGCCCATTCTGGCGGATATCCGGGAGCAGCGCCTCGCTGTTTTACAGGAGCGGGAGGCCGCGGTATAACCATGAGTTCGCGGCGCGTGGCGGTGTTCCTGATTCTGATGCTGGTGGGTCTCGGCCCTGTGTCGCTGGCCCCGTTCCCGCTGCACGCCCAAACCGTGACATCGCCCGAATGGGCCCGGACCGTCGACGTAGCGCGCGGACAGACGGTCTATTTCCACGCCTGGGCCGGATCGACCCACATCAACGCCTACATTGCCTGGGCGGCGCGCCAGGTGGAGAAGCGCTACGGCGTCCGCATGGAGCACGTCAAACTTTCCGACACGTCCGAGGCTTTAAGCCGCATTTTGGCAGAGAAAGCATCCGGGCGCACGGAGCGTGGCGCGGTGGACCTGGTCTGGATCAATGGAGAAAACTTCCGGGCCCTGAAAGAAAACGGGCTGCTGCATGGCCCCTGGGCCGCCACCCTACCCAACTGGCCACTCGTGAACGGGGACGCACACCCGGAGCTCACCACCGATTTCACCATCGCGACGGACGGCTTTGAAGTCCCGTGGAGCCGCGCCCAAGTGGTTTTTTACTACGATTCAGCCCGGCTCACGCGCCCGCCCCGCAACATGGAGGCGCTCGAAGCCTGGCTGCGCGCGAATCCCGGACGGTTCACCTACCCCCTGCCGCCCGAATTTCTGGGCTCGACGTTTCTGAAGCAGGCCCTCTACGACCTGACGCCGTTCACGGACGAACTGCTTGAGCCCGCCACAGATGCGAACTATGACCGGGTCACAGCGCCCCTCTGGGCTTTTCTGGAACGCGTGACGCCGCTGCTGTGGCGCCGCGGACGCGCCTACCCGCAGAGTGGCCCACGTCAACTGCAACTCGTGGCCGACGGTGAAATCGACCTCGCCATCAGCTTCAACCCGGGTGAAGCCTCGGCCGCCATTTCCCGCTACCAGCTGCCCCCGACCGTGCGCACCTACGTGATGGACTACGGATCGCTGGCAAATGCCAGCTTCCTGGCCATTCCCTTCAACGCGTCGGCCACCGAAGGCGCACAGGTGCTGGCCAACTTCCTGCTCTCGCCCGAAGCGCAGGCGCACAAGCTGGACCCGGGCGTGTGGGGCGCGGAAACGGTCCTCGATGTAGACAGCCTCCCCGCCCGGGACCGCCAGCTTTTTGAAAACATGGAGCGCGGCCCTGCGACGCTCGCGCCCGAAGCGCTTGGCACCCGGCTTCCCGAACCGCACCCGAGTTGGACCGAGCGCCTCGAGGCCGAATGGGAAGCCCGTTTCGGAGTGGGCCGGTGACACCCCGGCACGAGGACAAATCGCTGTTCCGTTACGCCCCGATCGTCATGCTGGGTGCCATGTTCGTACCCGTCATGGCGGGCCTGGCAGGCACCTTCCTGCCAGCCATCGGATACTTCCCGGCGCTCGGCGGTGACTCCATCTCGCTGGGTCCTATCGTGGACCTGCTCCATTGGCCCGGCTTCTGGAAAGCCAGCGCCCTCTCTATTGCGACAGGCGTCGGCGTAACGCTGCTCTCGCTCGCCATCGTCCTTTTCTTCACGGCCGCCTGGCAGGGTACCCGGCTGTTTTCCGCCGCCGAGCGCCTGCTTTCCCCGCTGCTTTCCGTTCCGCACGCTGCGGCCGCTTTTGGCGTGGCCTTTCTGCTGGCCCCCTCGGGCTGGCTGGCACGGGTGGTATCGCCCTGGGCTACAGGGTGGACCACGCCGCCCGACATCCTCATTCCCCAGGATCCATGGGGAATGACCATGATGGCTGGCCTTGTGGCGAAGGAGGTTCCCTTTCTACTCCTCATGACCATTGCTGCGCTCGGGCAGACCGAATCGGTAAAAAGCCGCGTCATCGCCCAATCACTCGGCTACGGCCGCACATGGGCCTGGATGACGGTTGTCCTTCCCCGTGTCTACGAGCAGATCCGCCTGCCCGTGTACGCCGTTCTTGCCTACGCCATGTCGGTGGTCGATGTGGCCATTATTCTCGGTCCCAATGCCCCGGCCACGCTCTCGGCGCAGGTCGTGTCCTGGATGAGCGACCCCGACGTTTCACTCCGTTTCTGGGCCTCGGCAGGCGCCCTGGCCCAGCTCGGCCTGGTAGGAGGAACACTCGTCACCTGGCGTCTGGCAGAAATTTCCCTGGCGTGCGTCGCACGCCGCTGGGCCTTCCGCGGGCGCCGCATGCAGCGGGACCGCCTGCTGCGCGTGGGCGCGCTCCTTGCCGCCGCCACACCCATCCTGGCTGTACTGATTGGCCTTGTGAGTCTCGTCGTATGGTCATTTGCCGGATTCTGGAGCTATCCAGACGTACTTCCGACGTCCTTCACCATCGCCACATGGCTGCGCCACGCCTCCGATCTGCGCGACCCGGTCATGGAAACAGTTTGGATCGGCGTCATGGCGGTCGGCGTATCGCTCGTACTCACCATCGTCACACTCGAGGCCGAGCAGCGCTTCAATCTGAACCTCACGACGCGCCGCCTGGGCCTGCTCTACGCACCGCTGCTCGTGCCCCAGGTGGCGTTCCTCGTGGGCCTGCAGACGCTGGCCCTCGAATCGGGGCTCGACGCCGGCACGGCAGCAGTGACAATGGCCCACGTCGTTTTCGTCCTGCCGTATGTGTTCCTCTCCATTGCTGGACCCTACCGGGCCTGGGACGATCGCTATGCCACCATTTCTGCCGCCATGGGTGCTGGCACGCAGCGCACCCTGTGGCGAATCCGACTTCCCATGCTGCTCGGGCCTCTTCTTGTGGCTGCGGCCATTGGCTTCGCCGTCTCGGTTGGTCAGTATCTTCCCACGCTGCTCGTTGGCGGCGGTCGTGTGCAGACGCTCACGACCGAGGCCGTGGCCCTGGCCTCGGGCGGCGATCGCCGCGTGATCGGGGTTTTTGCGCTGTCCCAGACGCTCGCAGCTGCCGTACCTTTCATGGTCGCCATCGCCCTGCCCCGCTACTTCTGGCGCAACCGGCGTGGACTGCAACACCGCTGATACCATGACCCCAGATCGTATATCGGGACTCGCGCTCCGGAACCTCTGTATTCGCCTTGGCCCACAGGTGCTGGTTGATCTCGATGCCCACATTGCACCCGGTCTCATCCTGACCATCATGGGTCCCTCCGGATCGGGCAAGTCCACGTTGCTGTCGGTCATCATCGGTACGACCGCGCCTGCCTTCGAGGTCTCCGGACAGATCCTGCTCGACGGTATTGATATTTCCCGACTTCCTCCGCAGAAACGTCGGGTGGGAATCCTGTTTCAGGATGACATGCTGTTTCCGCACCTGTCCATCGGCGCCAACCTGGCCTTCGGGCTACCACCCGGTATCCGCGGGCGTGCCGCACGTCGGGACCGGGTCGTGCGTGCACTGGCCGATATCGGACTGAAAGGCTTCGAGAACCGGGATCCTGCCACCCTCTCGGGTGGGCAGAGGGCGCGGGTCGCCCTCATGCGCATGCTTCTGGCCGAGCCCCGCGCCCTTCTCCTCGACGAACCTTTTTCGGGGCTCGATGCGGCGCTGCGCGACCACATCCGAGAACTCGTGTTCTCACTGGCCCGGGAGCGCCAGCTTCCCGTCTTGCTGGTTACCCACGACGAAGCCGACGCGCGGGCGGCCGGAGGTGAGCGGGTGGAACTGGAGAGCCGATGAAAGGGCGTTGAAAAGCCGGTGAGCGTCTACGGGGGGCTATGCCAGGCCGAGGTGCACGTGCGCCTCGTCCGGGCAGCCGTCCCATCCGCCCTGCGGCCGATTTCCAGGGTAACCGAGGTCCTCGAATCCAATCCGGCTTGAGAAAAATCCGGAAGCCGTCAAATCGCGCATGAGATTGAAGAAACGGACCCCGGGTTCCATCTCCGGTGCGGCCACATCGGGCCACGCAATGTCGTCCAGCAGGGCTTGTTGGTCTGCCTGCGGGGCATCGGCGAACACAACGCCCGTCCGGCGCATGGTTTCTGCATTGAGCCACCCAAGGCCGCCGCGGACGGGGACCTGCAAAGCGGGCGCATCGACCAGCATAAAATCAATGAAAGCCGGCACCCCGGCGTCGGTGGCGCTGCCCGAACGGTCATCGGCTGGGATAATCCAGTCGGCAAGCACCTCGACGGACCGGTATTCGGCCCGTGACAGCACGATTGGCGTGCGGTCCACCTCCGGGAGTTGCCGGGCCACGCGGTCCGCGGCGTGTGTAGCGGCGCGCTCCATGTCGTTCTGTGTGCAGCCGGGCAGGACCAGGGCGACAGATGCCAAGGCCATGACCTTCAACGATTCGCGGCGATCCATGCTCATGTCAGATTTCGATTTTTGATTTCCGATGCAATGTAGTCTGCCGTACGCATGGCGAGTGCCATGATGGTCCATGTAGGATTCTTGTGGGCCTGGGACACGAACGGCGCGGCATCGGCCACGAACAGGTTGTTGACCTCGTGTGACTGGCAGTACGCGTTGAGCGCCGACGTGCGGGCGTCACTCCCCATACGGACCGTTCCTACCTCATGAATGATCTGGCCGGGGCGCGTTATACCCCAGTTGGTCTCGGCCGTCGGCATGTCCCAGACGCTCTCGCCGCCCGCCGCATGGATGATTTCCCGAGCCGTTTCGTGAAAATGCTTCATCTGGAGCAGTTCCTCGTCCGACCAGGTGACGTTGAATTTCAGCACCGGAATGCCGTACTGATCCATCACATCGGGGTCGATTTCGCAGTAATTCTCGCGCCGGGCAATCATTTCTCCGCGGCCCGACATGCCGACAAACGTGCCCCACAGGCGGCGGTAATCGTCCTTGAGCTGCGCGCCAAAACCGCCGCCACCCCGCGACCGGTCACCTCCCTCCAGCTTCCCATTGGTTCTATGGATGCTTCCTCCAAAGCCATACGCCGGCATGCTGCGCCCACCCCATACTTCCATGTGATAACCGCGCGAGAAGGGCAGACTGCGGTCTTTTTCGCGCCACCAGGGAATATAGATATGCATGCCACCCACGCCGTCGTCGTTGTGCACGGGCATATCCACCAATTGCGGGAAATAGCCCATGGCATCGCCGCCCGTGGAATCGGTCAAATAGCGCCCAATGACGTCGCTCGAATTGCCGAGACCGTTTGGATGCCGGGTCGACGTCGAGTTGAGCAGGAGCCGAGCCGACTCGCAGGCACTCGCCGCCAGCACGACGACACGCGCCCGGACCTCGTACTCCTGCCGCGACCGCGTGTCTACATAGCTCACGCCCGTGGCCCGTCCGTCATCGCCCGTGAGCACGCCGCGGGCCATGGCGTGCGTAATCAGAGTCAGGTTTCCCGTGGCAAAGGCAGGTGGTAAAAGGACCGACTGGGACGAGAAGTTGGAACGGGTAGAGCAGCCCCGGTTGCACTGGCCGCAGTAGTGGCACGCAGGACGATCGCTGAGCGGCTGCGTCAGAATGGACAGCCGGGATGGAATGACGGGAACGCCGGCACGCTCCGCGCCGCGTGCCAGCATTTTTTCGTAGCACCTCGGCTCCGGGGGAGGCAGGAAAATGCCGTCCGGCTCGTTGTAGACGCCATTGGCCTCGCCAAAAATACCCACCATCCGGTCCAGGCGGTCGTACCATGGCTTCAGGTCGTCGTACGAAATGGGCCAATCGTCGCCCTTGCCGTCAATGGACTTGCGCCTGAAATCGTCGGGGCCGAATCGGAGCGAAATCCGCCCCCAGTGATGGGTCCTGCCGCCCACCATGCGGGCACGCCACCAGTCCCAGGTCGTGCCCTCGGTCGTCGTGTACGGCTCTCCGTCCAGGTTCCATCCGCCAATGCAGGCGTCAAACTCCCCGAACGGCCGGTCCGGGGTCGATTTTCCGCGCCGCGGAGACTCGTAGCTATTCGTCAGCATGGCACCGTCGCGAACGGCATCCCAGTCGCCGCCGGCTTCGAGCATAACCACGCGGGCGCCCGCTTTTGTCAGTTCGTGGGCCACCATGCCGCCACCGGCACCGGACCCAACTATGCACACGTCGTAATCCTCAGTTTTCATGCGGCAATGTACCCGAACATGCATTTGGTGTCAACATTCCAGGACAGACGGGCCGCAGCGTAGCAATGCTCGCGGCGTGTGACGATATTGTTGCCTCTGTCCGTCACATTTACACCACCCACCATGAAACACCTGCTGTTGACCCTGGTCGCAGCCGTTTTACTCGTGCCCGCAGCCTACGCACAGAACGGACGTGACGGGGAGCGTGCCCCCGAGCCGCTGCTCGACGCCCTGAAGAACACGTTTTCGAACGACTACCTCAAACTTCACCTCGTATTGCAGTCCCAGGCCACGTTCCAGGTAGATCCACCGGAGACGGGGCCGCCCGTGAACCAGTTCTTTATCCGGCGCGCCCGGTTGCGCGTTCAAGGAGAACTGGACGGCGGCTTCGCGTACGACGTCCAGACGGAACTCCGCTCGGCCGCGCCCCTTCTGGATGCACGGTTCAGTTACACACACACACCGGGACTCACGCTCTCGGCAGGCCAATTCAAGGCGCCCTTCACCGAGGAAACGCTTCGATCCGCCACCCGGCTCGACCTCATTGACCGCTCCCGCACGGACGGCATCCTCGGTCTTGGACGCCAGACGGGCGTTCAGGTCAGCGGCCAGGCAACGTCGGGACGCATTGGCTACAGCGCCGGCGCGTTCAATGGCAACGGCATCAATCGGGCCAACGACAACAACTCCTTCCTGACCGTCGGGCGCGTATGGGTCAAGCCGAAGATAGAGTCTGGTACCCTCACAGCAGGCGTCGCCGCGGCATTCTCGGAGGACGATGGCGCAGATTTCACGGGCAACAAAGTACTCCTGACAGCCGATGCCCGCCTTGAAACAGGACCCTGGTCGGTTTCGGGTGCCGTTCTCCGTGGCGACTTCGACCCGGACAATGACGCCTTGGACGACCGCCAACCCGTTGGAGGACACGTCACTGCAGGGTACGCGCTCGTTCCGGGCCGCCATGCAGCCCATATCCGGTGGGATGTCATTGACCGGGATGACGGCGACGAGACCAGTGACAATATCCTGCTGGGCTACACGTTCTTTCCCACGTCCGTGACCAAATTCCAGATCAACTATATCATCCCCGCGGACAGCGGCTCGGAGTTTGGTGACCACCGGGTTCACTTCAATGCCCAGATTGCGTTCTGAGCGCCACACTTGGATTCTGGGTCAAGTGTTAACAGGCCCTGGGAAACGCAGGGGCGTTCCGGAGCACACAGCAGCCCGTACTTATTTTCTGAACTCACGCTACATTCCATGCCTACTGCCCCAGCGGCACTCCCCCATGTCCTCATAGTTGGCGGCGGATTTGCCGGCCTCAACGCGGCCCGGTCCCTCAACGGAGCGCCGGTCCGCATTACGCTGCTGGACCGCGAGAACTACCACCTGTTTCAACCGCTGCTCTACCAGGTTGCCACGGCGGCGCTGAACGCCAGTGATATTGCCGTCCCGCTGCGAGCCATTCTACGTCGGCAGAAGAACGTCAGTGTCGCGCTTGGCGAAGCCCGCCGCGTGGATCTGGACGAAAAAGTGGTACACTCGGGCCTCGGACCCATCCCGTATGACTATCTGATTCTGGCAACCGGCGCCACGCATTCCTACTTCGGAAACGATGCCTGGTCAACGTCTGCTCCCGGCCTGAAGACCATTGAAGACGCGCTGGACATCCGCAAGCGCATTCTGCTGGCCTACGAAGCGGCCGAACTGGAGCCCGACATGGACGTGTGCCGGGAGTGGCTCACCTTTGCCGTCGTCGGCGGTGGCCCGACCGGTGTGGAACTGGCCGGTGCACTTGCCGAAATCGGTAAGCACACCCTGGCAAACGACTTCCGGCGCATTGATCCGACGCAGGTGCGGGTCATTCTGGTCGAGGGAAATGCCCGGATACTTAATGCCTACCCGGAGAAACTCTCGGAAAAAGCCACCCGGCACCTCGAAAAGCTGGGGGTGGAAGTACTCACCGGCGCCTACGCCACGTCGCTCACCGACGACTGCCTGCAGGTGGGGGACCGGATCATTCACGCCCGGACGCTGCTCTGGGCGGCGGGCGTGAAGGCATCGCCCATATCTGATACGCTGGGCGTTCCGCTTGACCGCGCTGGACGCGTTGTTGTGGAGCCGGACCTCTCACTGGCCTCCCATCCGGAAGTGTTCATTGCGGGAGACCTGGCCCATATCAAGGGGGCGGACGGCCCCGTTCCCGGCGTGGCCCGCGCCGCCATACAGGCAGGCATCCACGCGGCGAAGGGCATGATGTCGCGTGTCAATCAGACCCCGTCGCATCCATTCGAATACAGGGATAAAGGGTCCATGGCTACGATTGGGCGGGCTGCTGCCGTCGCGCGCGTGGGCAACTGGAACGTGCATGGGTGGCTGGCCTGGGTCATGTGGCTCTTCGTCCACGTGATTTTCCTGGTGGGCTTCCGCAACCGGTTCCAGGTCATGATGGGGTGGGCGTGGTCGTACATTACGTTTCAGCGCGGCGCCCGCCTTATTACCGGTAAGAAGCCGGACCTGCGCAGCAATGCCTCCAAAACCAGCGTCCCGGTGCCCCATACGGCGCCCCACACGGCAACACACACATCATGAACCCAACCGACACGGGTGCCCCGGCCCCAAATGCATCGCCCCGCGCCGCATCGCCCCGCGAAATCACGCTCCGGTTCCTGGCGCAGCCGACCGACGTCAATTTCGGCGGAAACGTGCACGGCGGATCGGCCATGAAATGGCTGGACCAGGCCGGATACGTGTGCGCGACAACGTGGAGCAGCCGCTACTGCGTGACGGCGTTCGTGGGCGACATCAATTTCCATAAGCCCATCCGGGTGGGCAGCCTCGTGGAGGCGCGCGCCAGGATCATTCATACGGGTCGTACCAGTATGCACATCGTGGTGGACCTCTATTCGTGTGTGCCCACGGCGTGTGACATGGAGCGCTCCGTCCGGTGCATCATGGTCTTCATTGCCGTCGATGAGGAAGGGCATCCGAGTGGAATTCCGACCTGGGAGCCCGAAACGGACCAGGACCGGCGCCTCGAACAGTACGCAATGCGTATCATGAAACTCAGAAAAGTAAACCAGACCGAAATCGAGTCCCTGAAAGTGTAGGGCCGCCGCGCACCTCACACCGACTGGGACGAGCCCTCACAACCATAAAAATAGTACCATGATTACTGCCTGGGCAGCCCAAAAAGCTGGTGGACCTCTCACGCCTTTTGAATACGATCCCGGTCCCCTCGGACCCCACGACGTCGACCTGGACGTCCTGTACTGCGGCATTTGCCACAGCGACCTGAGTGTGATCAACAACGAATGGGGATTCACCGAGTATCCGGTTGTCGGAGGCCACGAGGTCGTGGGCCGCGTGCGCGAAACAGGGGGCGAAGTAACCCACCTCACCAAAGGACAGATGGTCGGGCTCGGCTGGCATGCCAGCTACTGCCACACCTGCATGGCCTGCCAGTCGGGTGACCACAACCTGTGCCAGGGGGCGCAGGCCACCATTGTCGGTCACCACGGCGGCTTTGCCGACCGCGTCCGCGCGCAGGCGGCCAGCGTCATTCCCATCCCGGACGGCCTCAACCCGCTCAAAATGGGCCCCATGTTCTGCGGCGGCGTTACCGTCTTCAATCCCCTCGTGCAGTACAACATTTCACCGCTCGCCCGGACGGCAGTCATCGGTATTGGCGGCCTCGGCCACCTGGCCCTCCAGTTCCTGAACGCCTGGGGATGCCACGTCACCGCCTTCACCTCCACGCCGGAGAAGGAGGAGGAAGCGGTGCGCCTGGGCGCCCACGCCACCCTCAATTCGCGCGACGACAAGGCGCTCGAACGCGCCGCCGGGCAGTTCGACCTGATCATTTCAACGGTAAACGTAACCCTCGACTGGAATGCCTACATCGGTACGCTCGCGCCCAAGGGCCGCCTCCACATGGTGGGTGCCGCGCTTGAGCCCATGAATATTGGCGCCTTCGGCCTCATTGGCAGGCAGCGCTCGGTCTCCGGCTCTCCTGTCGGTAGCCCCGCGACCATTCGCCACATGCTGGACTTCGCCGAGCGTCACGACATTGCCCCGGTTGTGGAAACGTTCGACATGAAGGATATCAACGTGGCCTTCGACCACCTCAAATCGGGCGATGCCCGCTACCGGATCGTGCTCAAAAACTGACCCCGCATGCCATGACCCGCTTTTCGTCTCCTGCCCGGGCGACCCTGCTTCTGGCCGCTGTTTTCGCTGTTACCGGTCTCTCCTGCCAGGCACCCGCCGACGCGCCGGCATCTGGCGACTTCCCGGGCCCGCCTCTGCCTATGGGGGCCGAACCCGGCGTCACGGCTTCTGTGGGCGAACTGCGGGAGCGGCGCGGCGCCCTCATGTCGGCCCTCCCGCGCGCGCTTGTCGTGCTTGCGGCCGAACCCGCCGCCAAGGCCATGGAGCAGCCCGGCTGGATCCAGAATCCGTCGTTCTTTTACTTTACCGGACTGCTCGAGGGAACGAACGCGGTCCTTCTGGTAGATGCGGCGAACAGCGAATCGGTGCTCTTCGTAGGCCCCGCGCCGAGCGCCTTCGGCGCACCGGCTACGGATGTTGCCCTGCCAGCCGATGCTACGCTCACGGAGCGAACCGGCGTCGACCGCGTCCTGCCCTGGGATGAGTTTGTGCCGCACGTGGAGCGGCGCCTTCGGAGCGGGGCGCGTCTCCACCTGGACACGGCCCGCCGGCCCGTACCGTCGGGCTCTCCGCCTGGCATGCCACCACTCACGGACACCGCCAACCTCTGGCGTCACGCCATGGAATCGGCGTTCCCCGGACAGACAATTGAAAGCGCCGCCGACGCCATTGCTACGCTCCGCTGGAAAAAATCGCCCCGTGAACAGGAGCAGATGCGCCGCAACGCCCTCTACTCGGCCCGCGCGCTCATGCGTGGCATGCGGGCCGTTCGCGCCGGCCTCCCCGAACGCCATGCTGAAGCCGCCGTCGTCTCCGCCTGCCTGGAGGCCGGCGCGAACGGCCCGTCCTTCTGGCCCTGGATGCAATCCGGACCCAACGCCCACTTCGACCGCCTCATCAACTCCTTTCACGTCTATGACAACCTGAACCGCGTCATGCAGGCGGGCGAAGTGCTGCGCGCGGACATTGGCTGCATGGCGGGAGGGTATGGCGGCGATGTCGGGCGGACGGTACCCGTATCGGGCCGCTTCGAAGGGGAGCAGGCTTTTATCTGGGATCGGCTCGTGGGTGCCTATCGTGCTGGCATCGACGCCATGCGCGCTGGCGTGGCGCTGGAGGACGTCGGTACCGCATCTACCCGACATCTGGAAGAAGCCCTTTCGCGCGGCGACTACACCTCGCCCGCCGAGCGGGACATACTCGAGGCCATGGCATCTGGCATTGACTGGCACATCCACGGTATTGGTATTGAAAGCGCCGAGCCGAACACGGACGTGCTCGAAGCAGGCACTGTGATTGCGTACGAGCCCATGTTCGTATGGGGTGAGAACGCTTATTATCTGGAAGACATGATTCTGATCACCGACAGCGGCGCGGACGTACTGACGGCCCACGTACCTACTTCGGCCGCCGACATCGCCTCGTTCCTGAACCCATGACCCCTGTACGACCTCTCACGCGCGTGCCGTGGATCACGCTCTGCGCATTGATCCCCCTTGTGACCGCCGGCTGCGCCGAGCGGGACCATACACGGCAGGCCCCGCAGCAGAATCCGGCGCCCATCCCCGCTGAGCCCACCGTACCGACCGATCCCGCCGCCGCCTACGAACAAATGGAAAACACGCTCTTGGCGGCGCAGTACATCCAATTTTCGTACCACATCACGTCCGAAGGCGCTTTTTCAGCTGATTTGCGGGGCGATGTGGTCATCTCCTCGGGTGAGCGCGCCGAAGTCTCGGGTAGTGGCACGTTCGGACGCGACTCGGTCCGCGTCGTTCTGAGCTCGGACGCAACGTCCATGGAATTCGGCCGCAACGGGGAAACGCTCGAACTCATAACGCCGGCATTCCTCGGTGAGGCCCTGATCGTAGGCATTACCCGCATGGGGTTGCTGCACAACCTGGCCCGGCTCGTGGCTGCCGCGCCTCCGGACCGGGCCGAAGGGAGCGTGCGCGATTGGGTCGAGGTTGGGGCATTCAGCGCCGATCCAGCCGGGTTGGCGTTCGACATTACCGTCGGTGGCGAGCCTGCCGGTGCCGCCAAATTGTCCCTCACCGAAGGGGGGTATCCATCGGTTCGTCGTCAGATCGTATCTTTTCCAGAGGGCCAGATGCGTGTCACCGAGCGCTATACGAATTTTATTGTCCGCTGAACCATGTATCTCAAATACAAGCTGCCCGATCTCAACGCCGGGCTCACCGAGGTAACCGGTGCGGCCTGGTTCGAAGACGAGTTTCTCGTCCTCGAAGTCGAGACCGCCCTGATGGGCGAATTCAGCAAGGAGCATAAAACCGTCAAAATCGAGCCGTCGGCCTTTGTCTCGATCGCGTTCGAGCGACGCCTTATCCGCGACCGAATCATTCTCCGGCCCAAAAAGCGCGACCTGCTCGACGCCCTGCCCGGCGATTACCTCGGCGAACTCGTTCTCAAAACAAAACGGCGGGATCGGTCGGATGCCGAGGAATTTGTCCTCGAACTCCGTACGCGGCAGCGTGAGCCGAAAGCGGCACCGCCTCCCGCCGCGGCACCGCCTCCCGCCGCGTCCACCGGGGACCAATGAAGATCTGTTGACACCCAAACCCCCAATTGCCATGAAGTCTCTCTCCCCTGTTGCGTTTCTGCTGGGATTTCTGCTCATGTTCACCACCGGTTGTGGCGGCCAGGACGGCTCCAACGCACCCAGCGACTCGTCGCAGAATAGCTCGGAAACCTATGCCACGCCGACCTCGCTCGTCATTGAAGAATGGGACGTCGAATGGGGGAACTCCCGCCCACGCGATCCTTACGTAGCCCCCGACGGCCGAGTCTGGTTCTGCGGCCAGCGTGACGGGTACGTGGCCGTTCTGGATCCGGAAACGGGTGACATGACCCGCTATGACCTCGGCGACGGCGCCGGTCCCCACAACCTGATTGTAGACGCGGACGGGATGGTCTGGTACGCGGGCAACCGCCGCGCCCATATCGGCAAGCTCGATCCCGCAACGGGCGATATCACGAAATACGAAATGCCCATCCCGGAAGCCCGCGACCCCCACACGCTCGTATGGGCCTCCGACGGTAACATTTGGTTTACGCTCCAGGGTTCCAATATGGTCGGCCACCTGAACACAGATACCGGCGAGGTGGCACTCATGCCTGCCGCTACAGAGAGCGCCCGGCCGTATGGCATCTGGCTTGACTCCAGGGGCACCCCATGGATTGCGCTCTTCGGCACGAATAAAATTGCCCGCGTGGATACGGAAGCCATGGAACTCGTTGAAATCGAGTTGCCCAGCGAAGACGCGCGTCCCCGCCGCCTGGTCGTCACATCGGACGACCGGGTCTGGGTAGCAGATTACACCCGCGGCTACCTGGGCGTGTACGACCCTGCCGATGCATCCTATAACGAGTGGAAAATGCCATCCGGTGAAAACGCCCGCCCCTACGCCATGGAGGTGGACAGCCTGGACCGCGTCTGGTTTGTGGAAACCGGTGTCGATCCCAATCTCTTCACGGCATTCAACACGGCCACGGAGACATTTGAGCACGCCACGGCCGTTCCCAGTGGCGGTGGCACTGTACGCCACATGTACCTTGACCCGGCTGCCGGTGCCATCTGGTTCGGAACCGACGCCAATACGGTGGGCCGCGCCACACTGCCGTAACGCAAGCCCCCGCCGTAACGCAAGTCCCTGCAAACCGCTCCCAGAGATATGCTTACAACTCGCCTCGTCATATTCCATGTAGCAAGCGTTCTTGCTGTGATGCTTGCAGCCAGTGCCTGTGATTCGGGCTCGAACGGAGACCGTGTCACCGACAACAGTGCCCCTTCCCGGCTGGAAACGTTCAATCCGAACGTCCTCAACAATATCGTGCAGGATCCCGACAATCCGGAGCGGGACGGTATATACCCCGAATTCGTCCTGAACCTTGAAGAAGCCCGCCCGGAAGACCGAAACATATCCCGGGTCACCGCGCATTGGCCGGACGGCAGACAGACGGCTCTGGAGGAGGACTTTCGTCCCGGAGCCGGCATACTCCGCTGGGTCAAGCACGACCTGGACCGGTTCGGGACCAAAGCGCCGTCGGGCACATATCGCTTTGAGGTCGAACTGGCATCGGCAGAAATTATTGAGGTGGACCGTCAATTTGAACAGCGCATCCTGGGCCGCCCCAAAAACGTGTCATTGACCCGGAGCGGTGACGATCTGGCGGTTTCCTGGACGGCTCCCAATGCGCCCCACCTGTACGGCATGGAGATACTGCCCAACGACCCTGAACAGAATGAACCTGTCGTCCCCGGTCCACAGGCGACCTCAGCGGACGCCGGAGAACAGGTATCGTACACGTTTCAATCACCCGCGTTGACGAGCGGGGCCTCCTACCGTCTGGCACTCATTTTTTCAGGCCAGAGCAGCCTCAGAAGTCACCACGTGCCGTTTGTGTGGTTTTGAAATGTAACAATAAAAGTTACATTAGAAGGGTGTGTGATGGTTTTTCAACACGCTTCTAAAAACTGGAGCGCCGCCACCGTCGTCCACAGTCCGGTACGCCACCAGTTCGTTTGGATGAGCCGCTCAATGACGTGCGTACTGTACCCGGTCGTACTCAGCGTGCGGTGATACGGCACGCTCACAAAAGCGGTAACCAGCCAGGCAGTCAGAATGAGCAGAAGGGACGTGGAGTGCAGCGCTGTGGGCCACGACAGGAGTCCGCTCTTGAGGGCCACGCCGCGCCAGGCCACCGCATGGAACGTGGCCTGGAACAGCATGAGCGGCCCCACGATGTACCCCATGCGCTGCGTGTAGACAGCGTGCCAGAACGCAAACCCTTCCACGCGCTGTGTCCGGAACGACGGATAGATGAGGATCTGCACCAGCCAGATCAGTACGGCCATTCCGGCATCGAGCATTGCTGTAATCATGGAGATGGGGTGTATTGCGACATGTTGTCCGAGGTTATGTTGTGCCGGGGTTATGTTGTGCCCAGGTTGCGTTGCATAAAAAATACGTGTTACTCCTGACGTGAAGCCACTCACTCCATACCATGTTCTTGTCACGTTGTTGATCCTGACCGGTTCGGCATGCAACAGGCCACCGGGCGAAGATCCCGACCACGCGATTGAGGCGCATGTCGCTGTTGCCAGCAACTTCATGCCCACCATTGAAATATTGACCGATTCCTGGCAACGCGAAACCGGCTACACTGCCACACTGACGAGCGGATCGACCGGCAAACTCTATGCGCAGATCGAAGCCGGAGCCCCGTTCCATCTCTTCCTGGCTGCCGATACGCTACGCCCGGCTCTTCTTGACCACCTGGCACTGGATCGCCGCCCGTACGCAACCGGACGGCTCGCGCTCTGGTCTCCGTCCCGAAGTCCCAAACCCGGTCGGACCGCCCTCGCCAACCCCGAAACAGCACCCTATGGAGCCGCGGCCCTCGACGTGCTCTCCAGCGCCCCACTCTGGCAGGACACCTCCTGGTGGTCGCCTCCCCCCAACGGCCTCGTATTCGGCGAAAGTGTTTCGCAGGCCTTCACATTCGTCGCCACCGGTCATGCCCACCGCGGATTCGTTGCCCTCTCCAGCCTCATCCACGCCGGCGTTCTCCACTCGGACAGCTCCGGCCATTTCCAGGCCGACGGCTCCCAAGGCCTTTGGATCATTCCCGACTCGCTCCACGCCCCTATTGACCAACATATGGTGCTCCTCTCCGGGAATCCTGCCGCCCGTTCTTTTTTCGGGTGGATGCGAACACCTGCGGCACGCCGTATCATGCGTGCCCACGGATACGAGACGCCCTGACACTGCGCCATGCTGACGCCGGCCGACATGACTGCCCTCACGCTGACGCTCCGGCTTGCCGTCGTAACGACCGGCATTCTGCTGCTTGTCGGCACGCCGCTTGCCTGGTTCATGGCGCGCTCCCGGTCTCCGTTTCGTGTTGTACTGGAAGCCGTCGTGGCCCTGCCTCTCGTGCTTCCGCCGACCGTACTTGGCTTCTACCTGCTGCTCCTTCTGGGGCCCCGGGGACCCCTTGGCACCCTCCTCGCCGAGCCGTCCCTGGCGTTCACTTTTCCCGGACTCGTCATTGGATCGGCCCTGTATTCGCTTCCCTTTGTGGTACAGCCCCTACAGAACGCCTTCCGCGCGGCCGGTCGCACACCGCTCGACGTGGCAGCCACGCTCGGCGCCGGCCCGCTGGACCGTTTTTTCACCGTCGCCCTGCCTCTTGCACGCCCCGGCTTTGTTACGGCATCGGTCCTCGGGTTCGCGCATACCGTTGGAGAATTCGGCGTCGTACTCATGATCGGTGGCAATATTCCGGGGGTCACGCGCGTAGCATCGATCGCCGTGTATGACCATGTGGAAAGGCTCGACTACGCCAGTGCCCACGCCCTGTCACTCGTCCTAATGGCCGCATCGCTCGTCATGCTGGTTGCCGTTTATGCCTACAACCACCTTCATGACCGGCACGCGGCGGGTGCGGCCCGGGTGTTTCCATGAAACTGGATATACACGTACAACGGGGTGCCTTTCGCCTTGATGTGTCCGATGCCTGGCCGGAGCACGGGGTCACCGCGCTCTTTGGCCCTTCAGGCGCCGGAAAAACCACGCTGCTTCGCGCGCTCGCCGGACTCGAAACCCATCCGGGATGCCACATCACCTTCGGCGAGGAAACGTGGCAGGCGCCGGACCTCGTTGTGCCACCCCACCGCCGGGGCGTCGGGTTCGTATTCCAGGATCCAGCCCTCTTCCCGCACCTCAGCGTCCGCCAGAATCTGGCGTATGCCGGGAAGAGGGCGGCAATGAAGCGCCACCGAATACCCGACCTGCCAGACATCACGCGCGTCATGGAACTGGATGCGCTCCTGGACCGGCGCCCGGACTCCCTTTCGGGCGGAGAACGCCAGCGCGTCGCCATTGCGCGCGCACTGGCGTCGGCACCCCGCCTGCTTCTGCTCGACGAACCCCTGGCCAGCCTCGACACAGAGCGCAAGGAGCGCATACTGTCGCAGCTCATGCAGATTCGCAGGGAGTGGGACATCCCGATTGTTCTCGTGAGCCATGACCTCGCGGACGTGGTTCGCCTCACAGACCACATCGTCCTCATTGACGAGGGCTGCGCGTCACGCTGCGCGCCTTTCGCCCGGGCCATGACGGATTTTACGGGTCCACTCGCCCACCGCGCCGACGCCGCGGTTCCGGTCGATGTCACGGCCGACGCACACGACGCCGAAACAGATATGTCGCGCGTCCGGCTGGGTGATGGGCACATCTGGGTGCCTGGAGGGCCCTATGGGCCGGATTATCCGCTTCGCCTCGTGGTCCATGCCGACCGGATTATGCTGGCCCGGGCGCCGGTACCACCTGGGACGGACGGCGGCATCGTCGTGCCGTGCACGGTGCGAGATGTCGTCGCGAGCGGTGTATCGACCATGATTATTGCCCTTCGGTCGGGTTCTGCCGAATTTCTGGCGCGCACGACCCGTAGAACGGTCAGCGCCTTGCAACTGGAGCCCGGCTTGGCCGTGTTCGCGCACATCCTGGGCGCCGTTGTACATTAGAGATGCAATCCCAGCGCCACTCAAACGAATATCATGACCTGTCACCGCACACCTTGTTACATCGCCGCACCCCTCGCCACGCTATTCGCCCTGCTGTTTGCCGCGGCCTGTGGCGCGCCCCCGACTACTGAACCGGATCACAGCACCGGATATGTAGATGTCGACGGCGGGCGGATTTTTTATGACATGCATCACGCCAATGCTCCCGGCACGCCGCTCATCATGATCCACGGCGGTCCGGGATCCACGAGCTGTTACTTTGGCCTGCTCGACGAACGCATCACAGAACGGCCTGTCATCCGGTATGACCAGCTCGGAACGGGGCTGTCCGACCGGCCAGCTGACACCTCCTACTGGAACCTGCCCCACTTCGTATCGGAGATTGACGCCTTGCGGGAGGCCCTGGGCCTGGACGAGGTGCACCTCCTGGGCTCGTCTTGGGGAGGTACGGTGGCCGCCGAGTACGCGCTGTCGACACCCGCGCGGGGACTCCAGTCGCTCATCCTGGCGGGACCGCTGCTCAGCACGCCGCGCTGGCTGGAAGATGCCACGTTCCTTGTTGGCGAGCTGCCGGAGGATCTGCAGGAGACCATTCGACGGCATGAGGCCGCCGGCACGTTCAGCGATCCCGAGTACCTGGCCGCCACGGACTCGTTTTACGCCCGGTTCCTGTATCACCAGCAGCCTCCACGCGAGGTGCCGGAATGCGCGGGGGTGGACGGAAATACGGAGATGTACGAGGCCATGTGGGGGCCGAGCGAGTTTACGGCGACAGGCACGCTGCTGGAGTACGATAGAACGGACGTGCTCGGCAGGATCCGCGTCCCGACGCTGCTTGTTGCGGGCGAATTCGACGAAGCCCGCCCCGAGACCATGCACGAATTTGCCGCCCTCATTCCCGATGCCCGCGTCGAAATCATTACCGGTGCCGGCCACGTATCCATGGTCGACAAACCGGACGAATTCGCCGGTATTGTCCGGTCCTTCCTGTCGCGGATTGAGCCGCAGCAGCCGTGAACCGGCAACCGTGAACCGGCAACCGTGACGCTGCTGCCATGAACCGCGCTGTACCACCGAAACAATGAACAAACCCCCGACTGCCATGCCTCGCCTCCATATTGTTGTTGCCTACCTGATTCTGGTCCTGATTCTCGTGGACACGTCTGCCGCGCAGAGCGGCGTGCGCTCGCTCGAGAACGTCCCCAAGCGTCCGGTTGCCACGTATTCCATTGTGGCCTACGATGCCGAAACCGGCGAGCTCGGCGTTGCCGTGCAATCCCACTGGTTCTCGGTTGGCCCGATTGTGCCTTTTGTCGAACCCGGCGTGGGCGCAGTCGCCACGCAGTCGTTTGTCGACTCCCGCTACGGCCCGCTTGGTCTCGAACTCATGCGCACCGGCCGTACGGCACAGGAGGCGCTCGCGGCGCTCGTATCTACCGACACGGGTGAAGCCGTCCGGCAGGTCGCCATGGTCGATGCATCGGGGCGCGTCGCCGCCCACACGGGCAGCCTCGCAGTGCAGGCAGCCGGACACCACGTTGGTGACGGCTACTCGGTGCAGGCCAACATGATGGAAAGCGAGACCGTATGGCCGGCCATGGCGCGCGCGTTCGAAACCGCTGAGGGCGACCTGGCCGACCGCATGATGGCTGCGCTCGAAGCGGCACAGGCTGAAGGAGGAGACATCCGGGGCAAGCAGTCGGCGGCGCTCATCGTGGCCAAAGCTGAGGGCACGGGTCTACCGTGGCAGGACCGGCTGTTTGACCTGCGCATTGACGATCATCCTGAGCCCATTGCCGAACTGAAACGGCTGGTCCGCATGCAGCGTGCCTACAACGCCATGAATGCGGGCGATGCCTTCGTCACGGCTGGCGATATGGCCGCGGCCCTTGAGCAGTACGACCTGGCCATGTCCATTCTGCCGGATGAAGCCACGAACGGAGAGGCCCCGTTCTGGGTCGGCATCACGCTCGTTGGGAACGGAGACGTGGAGGAAGCCATACCCTACCTGCGGCGCGCCCAGGCTCAGGACGAGCGGTGGGCCGAACTCGTTGGGCGCCTTCCGGCGTCCGAGTTGCTGCCCAATAATCCGGAGCTTGTTGCCCGCCTCGTAAACGAAATGAAATCCAGATAAAGCGTGCCAGCACGCCCCGATGAAACATGTCCGATAGTCCGATTCTGATCCGACGCAGGGAAAGCCCGAACGGTGCCGGTCACTGGCACATCACCGATCCGTATCCGAGCGCCATCCACGTCCGGATTGGTGGCGTAGTTGTGGCTGAAACCGAAGAGGCGCTTGTGCTCAAAGAAGTGGGGCGTTCGGTGTACAACCCGACCTTTTACATTCCCATGAAAGACACGCGCATGGAAGTCTTCAAAAGAGAGGACGGATTTACGACGGCGTGCCCCATCAAGGGGGAAGCGTCCTATTTTCACTACGTAGGGGACGGTGAGCAGATTGAACGCGCCGCTTGGGCCTACGAGGACCCTCTTCCGTATTCCGAGATGCTCAAAGGACATATCGGATTCGATCAGCGCTGGGCGACCATCTCGCTCATTGCCCGAAACCAATGAGTGCGACGCCTTACACGCCCATCGACTGTTCATTCCACGACCGCCTGGAGCACCACGCGGTTCTTGGAAAAACCGTCCAGATCGTCTTTCGGGATCGAGAGGGCAACCGGCGGGAACGTGAGGTAATCATTCGTGACGTTTTTACCCGGGATGGGGCAGACTGGGTTGTCGTCCATCTGGACAACCGTGACGAACTCACCCTTCGGGCCGACGATGTCCTCTCTGTCAATGAATGATCTGAACCGGATCCTGGCCGACGCGCGCGCATGTACACTCTGTGCGCCGTATCTGCCAGAAAAGCCCCGCCCCATAGTTGCGGCCGAGACGTCAGCTCGGATTTTGATCATTGGCCAAGCTCCCGGCCGCCGCGTACATGCAACGGGTATTCCGTGGAATGACCCGAGTGGTAACAGGCTTCGAGACTGGATGGGGATCGACAAGGCGGCGTTCTACGATGCCGCGCGCGTGGCCATTGTACCCATGGGCTTCTGCTACCCGGGGACGAGTAAATCCGGTGATCTTCCTCCCCGACCGGAATGTGCACCTGCGTGGCACGAGCCCATTCTGAGTCGCCTGTCAGGCGTCAAGGTTACGATGCTGCTCAGCCGGTGGGCACTGCAATATTACCTGGGCGCGCGCATGCGCCGGAATCTGACGGAGACGGTTCGGGCGTGGCAGGAGTTTGTACCTTCATGCTTCCCCCTGCCACATCCAAGCCCCCGCAACAACCTCTGGCTTCGGCGCAATCCATGGTTTGAGCGCGACGTAATCCCAGCCCTCAAAGAGTCTGTGACCCACGCCCTGTCGGAATCCTGACGGACGGCCGGGACTGCCGGGACTGCCGCGTTCGTGTCAGAGATTTCGTGTCACAGATCCTGCTGCTGCTTGCGAAGCAGAAAGAGCCCCTCGCCCCGACTCGTCACCGGAATGACGCCGCTTTTGAAATAGGGGTAACTGCTCCAGGCTCCGCCAAAACCGGGCTCATTCGCGCCGAACGGGACCGTGTCGAAGTAGCCGATTTCGACCGGATTCAGCGGATCCGAGATGTCCAGTACGCGCAGTCCCGCCTGGTAGTTGGCCTGGTACATGGTCGTGCCGTCAATGTACAGGTTGTGATCGCTCGCCGGCACATCGGACGTGTACTCGGCCACAAGCAACGGATCATCGAGGTCGGCAACATCCCAGATGAGCGTGCGCGTCCCCTCGACGAGGTTGTTGAGCTCGTCGAGTTCGTCATTCATGTAGAAATACCGCTGATCCTCGGTCAGCCAACCCTGATGGGTGTAGGCCAGGAGCGGGTACTTCGTATTCACGATCGTGACCGGATTCTGCTTGTCCGTGACATCGGCAATCACGAACGACGAACCGTTCGAGTTCAGACAAATTTCGTGGCCTTGGTAATCGGCATCGGGACCGCGGTACACGACACACTGTGAGTCGTGCGTGCCCCCGGTTTCGGTGGCCGAGAAACAGCCGGCGAACACCGGATTGGCCGGGTCCGACAAGTCCAGCATATGGAGCTGGCCCTGGCAGGTCTCGCCTCCACTGCGGTTTCCAACGGCATATCCGAAGCCGGTCTCTTCATTGATCACAAAGTTGTGTGTGCTGGCCACACCCCCGTACCAATTCGTTTCCATGAAGGTGACGGGCATGTCTTCCGGCTTCACATCGCGCAGTTGACGCAGGTCGAAGATCTGCACGCCATGGTGCCCGGCGCCATCGGACACGACGTAGGCGTGATCCCGGTAGACTTTGACGTCACGCCACCCACTACCGGGTGAGGTCGCCGTCTTGGGCAGTTCGCCTGCATAGACCGGATTGTTGGGATTCGAAATGTCCACGAATGACACACCGTCGGTGCGTCCCGCCAGCACCCATTCCTTTCCGGTCACTTCATCGGTCCAACCCCAAATATCGGTCATGCCGACCCCGCGCTGCGAAGACAGGTCCTTGATGGGCAGAAAGGCCACAAGATCCACGCCTTCACACCCGAAGGCACCCGCTTCTCCGTCCTCACACCGGATGTCGCTACCCGTCATCGCCTCAAAGTGACCCACTTCACTTTCCAGAATATCGGTCGCCAACCAGCGGCCCGATGCGGCGCTGCGTTCAAACACGGTCGACACACCCGCCTCGAAGTCGGCCGTGGGGGATCCGATTGCGGCCACATTACCCGAAATGGACAGTCCCACACCAAAACCAGGCGTCTGGCGTTCACTGGGCGACTGGATCATTCTGAAATCCGGCTCTGGCGAAAAAGGGGCGGCGAAGACCACGCCCCGGCGTGTACCCACCAGCACGTCTGTCATGGAGACGGCGACCGTGGCGCCAAAGCCGGCCATACGGATTCCTTCGACGGCTGGAGGCGCGGTACGCGCCATTTCTACCCAGTCATTATATCCATCGTACAGCACTACACCCCCGCCACCAGCAAGGGACGGCGTTCCGGCAATCAGGTGAGCCTGGTGCATGACCACGCTCGATCCGAGGCCCGCCGGGCCTGAATGACCCTCGAGCGTAATCCGTTTCTCCAGTTTGGCGGAGCCGTCCGCCGCCACGCGATAGGCATACACGGCGCCCGCGCGTTCATTCGCGCCCGGTGCGCCAACGACCAGGACATCGTCATGTGCCGCTATGGAAAATCCGAATCCGTCGCCGGGCTGGACATCCTGCGGCCGCAAAATGCTGACCTCGCGCCACGAACCATCACTTCCCGGTATAAACATATGCACCTGGCCGTCCGTTTTCTCGGCATCGAACGCGTTCACGGCGGCGAATGCACGGGTCAGGGCAATATTCCCGGTGCGCGACCCGGCGCGCGCGTATGCACCGCCAAATTCCATGCCCTCCGGAAGCATAGAGGGCGTCAGGGTGCTCGCAGAAGTCCAGTTTCCGCCGGCATCCAGCGTATAGGCGTGCACAGCTGCGTGTCCGGGGGCTCCGATGAGGAGGGTTTCTCCGCGCAGAGCAATGCTACGTCCAAAGTCGTCTCCAATGCCGCCATTGGGGGCGGAAAGGCGAGCCGTATTGGTCCAACTGCCATCCGGCCCCAGTTGGAACTCATAGACGGATCCGGCCGGCTCGTCTCCCCGCGGCCATCCCATGGGTGCCGATCCTACGAAAATGCGCGATCCGTCGCTCGCCGACACCCCGCCGAATCCAAGGCCTGTCGCGTGATCGGACTGGGGCGTAGTTTGCCGGGCAAAGGACGGCAGAGCCAGAAGGGCAGTCACCAGGAAAAGGAGGACGGAAATTCTATGCATTATGGAAATTATTTGGTGGACGTACGGAACAGGACCCAGCATACCGCTATATCTCGTGCGCGGTTCTCCGGCCTTGGTCGATTTCACGGACGCTGGCACGAACGGACGCACAGTGTACGGGTCCTTCTCCTGCCCTCGCCCGCCAACTTTCGGTGAAGATGGGTTGGCGGTTCCGAGTGGAATAGTGTAGGTTTGGCCGTCAAACCAACCAACATGCATCATGGACTCTGCGCAGCCCTCAGAGAAAACGGGCCGGATAGGCCGCATTCTTGGCCACATTGAGGCCGTCGGCAACAAGCTCCCCGACCCTTCCATGCTCTTCCTCATCTCGCTCGTCATGGTATGGGTGCTGTCGGCCCTCATGGCGCCCATGAGCTTCTCCGATATCGATCCGCGTTCGGGTAGTCCGCTGGTCATCCACAACCTGCTCACCGGGCCTGCCATAGCGACTTTCCTTTCGAGTATGGTGACCATATTCACGAGCTTTGCGCCGCTCGGCGTGGTGCTCGTGGCCATGCTGGGCGTCGGCGTGGCGGACGAGGCCGGATACTTCAATACGAGCATCAAGCTGCTGCTTCGCGTAACACCCGCCATGCTGCTCACGCCCGCCGTTGTGCTGGTCGGCCTCATCAGCCATAGCGCCATCGACGCCGGTTATGTACTGGTTATTCCACTCGGAGGTATCATATTTCACGCGGCCGGGCGCCATCCGCTGGCCGGAATTGCGGCGGCCTTCGCCGGCGTATCGGGCGGATTCAGCGCCAACCCGCTGCCAGGCGCACTGGATCCCCTCCTACAGGGCTTCACCCAGCCCGCTGCTCAGCTCATTGACCCGTCCATACTGATCAATCCGCTGAACAACTACTTTTTCACGGCCACATCGAGTGTATTGATTGTGGCTTTGGGCTGGCTTATCACCGACAAAATCGTAGAGCCTCGGCTGAACCGGAATACGCCGGTCGATGCGGACGCCGAACCAGCCGACGACATGAATGCCATTGGTCCGCGGGAAAAGAAGGCCTTCCTGTGGGCCAACCTGACCATGCTGGCCGGTCTTGCCGTGCTCATTCTGACATTGCTTCCGGAGGACTCCCCCATGCGCGATGCGTCCGGCTCACTCAACTCGTTCTCAGCGCCCATCATGCAGTCGATTGTGCCCCTGATCTTTCTGCTGTTTCTGCTCCCGGGAGTCGTCTACGGATTTGTGGCCAGGGTTTTCACGTCGTCCAAGGACATGGTCGATGCTATGACCAAGGCCATGCAAGGCATGTCCTATTATGTTGTGATGGCGTTTTTCTGCTCGCTGTTCGTGTACGCTTTCGGCCAGTCCAATATCGGGGCGCTGCTTGCGCTCAAGGGCGCGTCGGTTCTCCAGGCACTCGCTCTTCCTGGATCGGTGACCATGTTCGGCATCATCTTCCTGGCCGGCTTCGTGAATCTGTTCGTCGGGTCAGCGTCGGCCAAGTGGGCCCTTTTGGCGCCTATTTTCGTACCCATGCTCATGCAGGTCGGCATTTCGCCCGATCTGACGCAGGCCGCTTACCGCATTGGTGACTCGTCGACCAACATCATCACGCCGCTCATGCCCTACTTTCCGCTCGTTGTGGTGTACTGTCAGCGCTATGTCAAGAAGACGGGCATTGGTACGCTCACGTCCATCATGATACCCTTTTCGATCGTATTTATTGTGACATGGACGGCGTTTCTCATCCTGTATTGGACCATTGGACTCCCACTCGGATTCGGCGCCTCCTATATCTATCCGGCGGGGTGAGGAAGGACTCACCGAAGGTCCTCTCTGCCATTCCTAAAATGGCGTGAACAATGGCATTCATGGGATCTGATTAACGAAGAACGGGTTTCCCGCCCTCATCCCTACCCTATTCTGAGACCAAATATCATGTTCAAGAATCTATTTGTATTCGCGCTGTTCTTTTCGGCACTGGTCGTAGCCGGTTGTGGCGGCGGTGACCAGGCTGAGGCCCCTGCTCCTGCCCAGGAGGAAGCTGCCGCTGAAACAGCCTCCGATACCATTGTCATCGAAGCCAACAACCAGCTCCAGTTCAGTGTGAAAGAGTTTACAGTGGCTGCCGGTGAAGAAGTCACCATCACGCTGCACAATGTTGGCACACTGCCCAAGGACACCTTCGGACACAACTTCGTCATTCTGACGGCTGGTACGGACCTTGAGGCCTTTGCCACGGAGGCCATGGGCAACTCGGCCAACGAGTACATGCCTACGGATCTGTCGAATGTACTTGCCCACACGGTGCTGCTGGGTCCGGACGAAAAGGACACCATCTCGTTCACGGCTCCGACCCAGCCTGGTCAATATGAGTTTCTCTGCACGTTCCCGGGTCACTACGGCACCATGCGTGGCGTCATGATCGTGAAGTAAACCGTGTGCGCGGACGTTGCTTGACGGCGCGCCCGCAATCGACTTCAGAAAGAGGGGGGGGCGTCCGCGAGGACGCCCCCCCCTCTTTTCTTATTACCATGAGCCGGAATCCGACAGGTCGAACCGAAGCGAATAGAACCGCGGAACAGGCCGGGGGCCGTCGTCGGTGAATTCCTGCTTGTAGTAGTCCATGATTTCGATTTTTGCGTAACCGCCTCCGGCACGCTTCAGTACGATGGTTCGGTTCTCGACCGGCGTGACCTCATGGGTCGATGGATTATACGGCCTGTTAACACTATCCCAAAGCACGCTGTAGCTGACAGAAATGGCGTTTATCCAGGCGTGAGGAGTGAAGTATGGCCGTGCCATTCGAGCGACGAACAACACAGAGAAACGCCATTTCGGGTGCTACCCACAGGGACGGGGTCATTTTCGCCCCCACCGACGTTGTCCTCACCTCGAGTAACGCTGCTACTCGTCGGCTCGTCTGCCTTGGTGGACACGAAAATGACCACCGTCAGCGTGCTTTGGGATAGTGTTAACAGGCCGTAGTTGAACCATCCTTTGCCGCTGCCCGTCGGCAAGGCTGGCTCTTCGGGCGTATCGATGGCAAAGCCATCTTCCGGAGCCACCTGAAGGGAATCGAATGGCACGTCGACAAATTGGGCAGCACCATTGACCCGGATTTCGGACCCCTTGAAAGCCAGATCCCACCCGCCTGTGTCCGACACTTCCGGTGGAACGGGACGGTTCTGTTCAAGGCTGTAATACATGAAGTCGCTGCCCGTCGCATCTATAAAAAACGCCTGTTGAGCGGAGGCTGTATGAACGCCCAATAGCGGCATAAAGCCAACCGTGAAAAGGAAACAGGCGAAGGGTGCCACAAGGAGGGAGCGTTGCATGGGTTGAGCGGGATGGTGAACGCGACAGGCGCGGAAACAATTTTCGCATTCAATGCACCGATTCGTGACTGGATCCGGGCCTGAACATCGTGTCAAGATCGTGTGTGGACTGGAATGAACGGAACCCTGTTGCCGTCTAATACCTGCGATGAAACATTCAAACCTGCATATTGAGCGTTTTCGCTCTCGTAATTCGATATAAACCACGTCCATGATGACATTTTTGCGTTTCTACGGGACCGGTCTGCTGTTCTTTTTCGTTCTTGCCGGGTGTGGCTCCGAGTCGGATTCCTCTTCATCCGCTGGAGGCGGAGCACCGTGGAGCCGGGGTGTGGGTGGAGCCCAGCCCACAGCCGTTGAAGTCATCCAGGCCAGAGTGGGTTCACTGCCCCTACAGGAGCGCATGTCGGGTATTGTCCGTGCTGATAACCAGGTCACCGTCTTTGCCGAAATCTCCGCGCCCGTAGAGCGTGTTGCCGTCCGCAATGGAGACCGCGTAGAGCGCGGCGATGCTCTCGTCTATCTCCGTGACCAGCAATCACAGGATCAATTGCGCCAGGCCGAGGCTCAGCTTCGGATCAGTGAGGCGGACGCTGGCCGGACACAGGCTGCCCTGAACCAGGCCGATGCCGCCTACAAACGCATGCAGGAACTGGTATCCAAGGGTCTTCAGAGTCAGCAGCAACTGGAAGCATCGGAGACGAACCGGGCATCGGCCCAGGCTGCCCATGAGCAGACGCTGGCGCGCATTTCCCAGTCGGAAGCCACGGTGCAGGAGCGCCGCGAGACCCTCAGACGAACCGTCGTGCGAGCGCCCTTCGGTGGCCTGGTCGGGCAGCGGGGAGTTGAGCCCGGAATGCGTGTGGATCCGTCCACCCCCTTGTTCATGATCGGTGATTTTGCGACCGTCCGGGTCGAAGTATCGGTCACCGACAACATGATGGGTAACATCGAGCCCGGGCAGACGGCTGTGGTCATCATCGAGAACCGGCCAGACACCGTGATTACCGCCCAGGTGTCCCGCATCTCGCCCTTCCTGGAAGCGGGTAGCTTCAGTGCAGCCGCCGAAATTGACGTACCCAACCCCGGCGGCGTGCTGCGGCCCGGAATGTTCGTTGCTGTGGATGTCGCCTACGGAGAAAGTGAGCAGGCTACGTTGGTGCCGGAAAGCGCCCTGTTTGAGCATCCGACGTCCGGTGAAATGGGTGTTTATGTGACACCTTCCCTGACGCGGGAAACCCCCGTCCGGGAGCCGGACGAGTACGACTCGGACAATCCTCCACCACTTACGGAGCCCACTCCGGTGAGCTTTCTACCGGTCGATGTGCTGGCTCGCGGACGCGGTGTGGTAGGCGTACGTGGTATTTCAATGGGAGACTGGGTGGTTACCATTGGCCAGGACATGCTTGCCCTCAAGACGGGGACCAACCTCGTAGCGCGGGCGCGTCCCGTGACGTGGCCGCGTGTGGCGGCCCTGCAGGAAATGCAGGACCAGGACCTGCTGCTCGAATTCATGGGCAAGCAACAGCGCATGGCGGACAGCATTGCTGCCGAGCGTGAGCGTCAATCGGCCGTGTCGTCCGCTTCATCCGCCGGGTCATCTTCATCCAACGCGTCATCCTCGACAGCACAGTAATCTATATCCATGGGAAGCCTGACCAATCTGTCTATTCGCCGTCCCGTCGCGACGGCCATGTTCTATCTCGTCGTCATCACGCTCGGTGCTGCAGGGTTTACGTACCTGCCTGTAGACCTCCTGCCCCCCATTGAGGTATCGCGCCTCACCGTATGGGCCTCGTATCCGAACGTGGGTCCGGAGGAAGTGGAGCAGATTGTAACCGATCCGATTGAAAATGCCGTCGCTGGCGTGCCGAATGTGGAGCGCATCACCTCCCGATCGTCGGAAGGGTCGGCATGGGTGACGCTCGAGTTCGTCCAGGGTACCAACACGGATGAAGCCGCCAACGACATCCGCGGAGCGCTCGATCGCATCCGGGACAATCTTCCACCGGAAGTTGAGCCCCCAGGCATCTGGAAATTTGACCCGAACAACATTTCCGTAGTCACGCTCGCCGTCGAGTCCACCCTGCCGCTGGACCAGGCAACACGCGCCATTGAGCGGGAATACTCCCAGCGATTCGAACAGATACCGGGGGTCGGCACGATTGAACTACGCGGGGGTGTGCAGCGGGAAATCAGGATTGAACTGGAACGAGATCGCATGCTCGCCACCGGACTCACGCCGGCCGACATCCAACAGGCGCTCTCGAGCCAGAATATCAAGCTTCCGGGCGGCAACGTGAAGGAAGGCTTAAAGGACCTATACGTCCGTTCCACGGGCGAATTCACCTCCGTCGCACAAATTTCCAACACGGTTATCCGGTATGTCGGCGAGCGTCCGGTGCGCGTACGGGACGTGGCCAACGTGGTCGATGGGTTTTCCGACATTGATCGCATGTCCGAACTCAACGGCATTCCGGTGCTGCGGCTCGACATACAGAAACAGAGCGGCGCCAATACCGTGGAGGTTGCCGACAATGTGATGAAAGAGATCCAGCGCATTCACGCAGAGCAGTCGGAGATGCGCTTCCACGTGATCAGTGACCAGAGCACCTTCATCCGCCAGAGTATTGACAACGTCCAGAACTCGGCAATGTGGGGCGGACTCCTGGCCATTTTCGTGCTCTATCTATTCCTGCGCAATGGGTCCTCTACGTTCATCATCGCGCTGGCCATTCCCATTTCCGTGATCGCCACGTTCGGACTCATGTTCTTCGGCGGCATGACGCTGAACCAGATGACTTTCGGAGGACTGGCACTTGGAATAGGGCTCATGGTGGATAATGCCATCGTGGTTCTTGAAAACATCGTCAGACACCGGGAGGAACATAAAATGCCGCTCCTCGAGGCGGCGCGTGTGGGCGCGAGGGAAGTGATCGGCGCCATCGTGGCATCGACCCTGACCACGACGGTCATTTTCGTGCCACTCGTGTTCATGAAGACGACTACCGGCGACCTGTTCCAGGCGCTGGCCATTGTGATCGTGTTCTCGCTGGCGGCCTCCCTTCTGGTTGCCATGACGCTGGTCCCGGTAATGGCCTCGCGTTTTCTCACGGCCGGCGACGGAACGGCCAAGCGTGAGAAGCGATCGGCCTTCCAGCGGGCGTTCTCCCGCCTCGAAAACTGGTACTCCGGTTCACTGGAAGGTGTTCTTCGTAGCCGAAAGGTGGTCTTTTCCGTAACGCTGGTACTGGTCGTGGCCAGCTTCCTGGTACTTCCGACCATTCCCGTGGAACTGGCGCCGCCAACCGACGCCGATGAAATCGACATCAGCCTGGACATGGCGGAAGGCACCAACATCGCAGTGGTCAAAACGTATCTGGATGAACTCGAGCGCAACGTGAAGCCGCTGCTCCCCATGGATGAAATCCTGGATGTCGCCACGGAAGTGCGCTGGGGCAATGCATCGATCGAAGTCAAGCTCAAGCCCGCTGGAGAACGCACTATTGATCCGGATGAACTCGCGGACTACCTGCGAACAAACCTCGAAGGAACCATTCCCGGCACGGAACTGCGCGTAAGTGCACAGTCGGGCCTGTGGATTCTGCGGCGCCTGTTCAGCTCGGGTGGTGGTACGGAAGCCATCCAGGTGGAAGTGCGCGGGTACAACCTGGAGGTTGCCGACAACCTGAGCCGTCAGATCCGGGACCGGTTGGAGCGGGTCGAAGGTGTAGCTGGCGTACGAATGAGTCGCCGCGAAGGGCGTCCCGAAGAAAACATGATTTTCGACCGGGAGAAAAT
The DNA here is from genome assembly GCA_029262775.1 of Bacteroidota bacterium. Taxonomy (GTDB): domain Bacteria; phylum Bacteroidota; class Rhodothermia; order Rhodothermales; family UBA10348; genus 1-14-0-65-60-17. The sequence goes on along the minus strand of JAJCYR010000057.1, from coordinate 9,822 downwards.
TGCCATTCTGGGCCTTACCGTCCAGCAGGTCGGCCGCGCCATCCAGACCAGCGTAGGCGGTAGCCGCGCAGGCTCCTACCGTGTGGATGGAGACGAATTCCCCATCATGGTCCGTTTGCGACCCGAGGACCGGCTGGGTGTTCAGGACCTGGATGATATTGGTGTGCGCACACCCGCTGGCGACGTGATCCCTGTCTCTTCTCTGCTTGCACGAGACCGCTCCCGCGCCCCGACGACCATTCAGCGCGTCGATGGACAGCGGGTCACCTACGTCACGGCAAACCTCGAAGAAGGAGTGCCGCTCGGCGAAGCGGTGAAAGACATCCAGGCGGGTCTTGCGGAGATGACGTTTCCGGATGGATACACCGCTACCATAGGTGGCGAATATGAAGAGCAGCAACGCGCGCAGGGAGACTTCCTGCTGGCCATCCTGTTGGCCCTGGCCCTGATTTACATGGTCATGGCAGGTCAGTTCGAGCGGTTCGTGGATCCTCTCATTGTGATGTTTGCGGTACCGGTTGCGGTCGTCGGGGTGGTGCCCACACTGGTCCTGACCGGAACGAGCCTCAACATGCAGAGCATCATGGGTGTGGTCATGCTGGTGGGTATTGTGGTCAACAACGCCATCGTACTCGTGGACTATATCAACCTGCTCCGGCGTGAGAAAGGCATGGACCTGGTCCCGGCCGTCGTGGAGGCAGGGCGGCTTCGTCTGCGCCCCATTCTGATGACCACCCTGACCACGGTTCTGGGGCTTTTTCCTTTGGCACTCGGTATTGGTGCCGGAGCCGAGATCCAGGCGTCGCTCGCTCGCGTTGTAATTGGGGGTCTGACGGCCTCCACGCTGGTGACGCTCGTGCTCATTCCAACCGTCTACGTCTCGACACACGAGATGCTCGAACGTGGCCGCGAATGGGTCGCAAGCAGAAAGGCGGTCGCTGCTACCGGTACGCCAGCACCCGCCCCGACCGCAAGCTGAACCACCGCAAACAGAAAGGGGGGCGGGCCGTACGGCCCGCCCCCCTTTCTGTTATATCGTCAAATCGACTGGTGAGTCAGTGACTACCAGCGATTTCCGCCACCACGGTTTCCACCGCCACCGCCGCCTTCACGACGGGGAGGACGGTCATTTGCCTCATTCACGCGGAGTGGGCGTCCATTGACATCGGAGCCATCGAGCGCGTCAACAGCATCGTCAGCAGCCGAATCTTCCTCCATTTCCACAAAACCGAAACCACGGGAACGACCCGTGTCACGATCCTGGATTACTTTGGCAGATGCCACCGTACCATACTGTACGAACATTTCTTCGAGCTGCTGATCATCAACGCCCCAGGGCAGATTGCCCACAAAAAGCTTTTTCATATCGGTCCTTGGGGCCTCGTGGGCCCATGTTTATCTTACAGGGTTCGAACATTCCAGTCGTCAGCCTCAGACCTCTTGTGGCATCGGAACGTACCTGCGTCAGACAACGGAAGGAGCCAACTGGGGAGCGCAACGAGCCGCGGAGACTGCGGCGTGGATATGGAAATCTCTGCCAATATACACACAAACCGAACTAATCGCGCAAGGGTACGCCAAAATACCCCTCATTTTGTACCTTTCATTCATGAACATACGCCTCAGCCCCCCCTTCAAACTGGCCGCAGCCACACTCCTCATCGTGTTGACGGCGCCCCCGCTACTCGCCCAGACGCACCCGCCGGCTGACACATCATGGTCTACCGCCGTGCGTGCATCCATCAATGGTAATACGGTCGAATATACCCGGGAATTCGGGTTTCAGCCGGTATTTGGTGACGAAGGGCAGCCCGTTGCAGCCCTTCAGTACACGTACTATGTCCGTACGAACGACGGCCCCACAGCGCGCCGCCCACTGGTCATTTCATTCAACGGCGGCCCCGGCTCGGCATCGCTCTGGATGCACATTGGATATACCTCACCCGTCCAGCTGAACATTGATCCGGAAGGTCTCCCAACGCAACCCTATGGGATACATGACAATCCACAATCCATTCTGGATGTGGCCGACATCGTGTACGTGAATCCGGTAAACACCGGATTCAGTCGGGCACTCAAGGATGTCGACGAGAAGCAGTTTTTCGGTGTAGAGGCAGACATCCGCTACCTGGCCGAGTGGATTCACACGTTCGTATCGAGAAAAGACAGATGGACGTCTCCCAAGTACCTGATTGGGGAGTCCTATGGCACAACACGCGTCTCCGGACTCGCAGCGCAGCTCCAGAACCGGCACTGGATGTTCCTGAACGGCGTCGTTCTTGTGTCGCCCACCGGGCTCGGCGTAGGCCGCGACGGCCCCGTCCGGGACGCCCTCTACGCGCCGTACTTCGCCGCAACGGCCTGGTATCATGGACAACTGGAGGCTGACCTGCAAGCGCGCGATCTGGACGATCTGCTCCCGGAAGTGGAGGACTGGACGGTATCTACACTTCTCCCCGCCCTCGCCCGCGGCGGCTCACTGCCCGGTGCCGAGCGTACGCAGCTGGCCGCAACGCTGGCCCGCTACTCGGGTCTCGATACAGAAACCGTGCTACAGCATAACCTCCGGGTGCCCACCTCTTTTTTCTGGAAGGAACTCCTCCGGCACGAAGGGCTCACCGTCGGGCGCCTGGACTCCCGCTATCGGGGCACGGACCGGCAGGATGCGGGCATCCGGTACGATCACGACCCGGCGCTCACGGCATGGAATCACGCGTTTGCGCCGGCCATCAACCATTACCTGCGCGAGGTGGTCGGATTCAAAACCGATCTGCAGTACAACCTCTTCGGCCCCGTGTCGCCGTGGGACCGCTCGTCCGACCAGACGGGAGAGAATCTGCGTGACGCCATGGCCAGCAATCCGTACCTGCATGTGCTCGTGCAGTCCGGCTACTTCGACGGAGGCACGGACTACTTCAACGCCAAGTACACGATGTGGAACCTCGACCCCGCCGGGCGGCTGCAGGACCGCATGGCGTTCATCGGGTACCGGAGCGGTCACATGATGTATCTGCGGGAAGAGGACCTGGCCACGTCCAACGAGGACATCCGCCAGTTCATCCGGACATCGCTCAAGGCGGCCCAGGTACCAGCCGGGTACTGAGCCTCACCGGACCCCTTGCCCACCTCAGAGTGAGAGGTCCATATTCTCCGCGCGTTCAATCGGCTGGCCGTATTTTGGGGGTATGAAAACACCCATTGATACGGACCCCCTGGAAGAGGAACTGCGGCGCCTGGAGCCGCTCGCAAGGGCGCTCGATACGCCCACCCGGGACCGCGACGCGCGTACGCGCGCCGTAGAGGCATATGCCTCGGCCTACCTCGACGCGCAAGGCGATGCGCCAGCCTACACCCGCAGCCCGGATCTGTCGGCCGGACTCCTCGATACACCCATCTCGGAAAAAGGCGCCGGGCTCGATGCCGCCCTCGGCCTGCTGGACCGGTTTGTGGACCACGAAGGGCTGAACACGACGTCCGGGCGCTTCACAGGCTACATTCCCGGCGGTGGCGTCTACGAGGCGGCCCTCGGCGACTACCTGGCCGCCGTCACGAACCGCTACGCCGGCGTGTTCTTTGCGAGCCCTGGCGCCGTCCGCATGGAAAACCAGCTCGTACGCTGGATGGCCGACCTGGTCGGCTTTCCGGATACCGCTGGTGGCTACCTCTCTGCAGGCGGCAGCCTGGCCAATTTGACGGCTGTGGTGACGGCGCGGGATGTACACGGGGTCGAAGGCGAGACGGTGCCCCGCGCCGTCGTCTACCTGAGCGATCACGCGCACCACTGCGTAGACAAGGCCCTCCGCGTGGCGGGCCTCGGGCGCGCTGTGCTCCGCCGCGTACCGGTAGACGAAGCCTGGCGCATGGACGCACGCGCGCTGGAGCGGGCCGTTGCAGACGACCTCGCAAGCGGCCTCACCCCCTGGCTCATTGTAGCGAGCGCGGGCACGACGAATACCGGCAGCATTGATCCGCTGGATGCCATCGCCGACGTGGCCTCACGGCACAACCTCTGGTTTCATGTAGATGCGGCGTACGGCGGCTTCTTCCAGCTCACCGACATCGGAAAGGAGCGGCTTCGGGGCATGGAACGGGCCCACTCGGTAGTCATGGACCCCCACAAGACGCTCTTCCTGCCCTACGGTATCGGCGCCCTCATTGTGCGCGACGGCACGCTCATCCGGCGCTCGCACCTCTCGGATGCCAGCTACATGCAGGATGCGCGGGCATCGGACGGCGAATGGTCCCCGGCCCACATGTCCCCCGAGCTCACCAAGCACTTCCGCGGGCTGCGCATGTGGCTTCCGCTACAGGTGCACGGCGTTGCGCCGTTTCGTGACGCACTGACCGAAAAATTGCTGCTCGCACGGTGGGCCTGGCAAGAGCTGGCCCGGTCCGAACAGTTCGAGGTGGGGCCGGAACCCGACCTGTCGGTCGTCACCTTCCGTCTGAAGGGCACCGATGACGCCAACCGCCGCCTGCTCGAAGCCGTGCACCGGGACGGGCGCGTCTTTTTCAGCTCGACGGTCATCGACGGGCGCTTCACGCTCCGTCTCGCCATTGTGAGTTTCCGCTCCCACCTTGACGACATTCGTCTCACTTTGCGAGTACTGGAGGAGCTGGTCAGCGACATCACACAACGAGCATGATTGAATTCGCCCTTGAACTGGCCCGCCGCGCCGAAGCAGAGATCCTGCCACGCTTCCAGCGCACGGACGTGCTTACCAAGTCCGACGGCACGGTCGTGACCGAAGCCGACCGTGCGGCCGAGCGCCTCCTGCGCCGCCTGATTGCCGAGGAGTTTCCGGACGATGCCATCCTGGGCGAGGAATACGGCGAAACGGCGGGCTCGTCAGGTCGCCGCTGGATTCTGGACCCGATAGACGGAACGGCCGCCTTTGCGCTCGGGCTACCCACCTTCGGCACGCTGGTGGCGCTCGAAGAAAACGGCAAGGCCACTACGGGCGTCATCCATCTGCCGGCGCTCGGCGAGACGGTGTACGCGGCCCGCGGCATGGGCTGTTGGTACTGCGGCCGGAGTGGCGAGGCCACGCAGGTCCATGTGAACGGGAGTGTCACCATCCTCGAGGAGGCCCATGTGTCCACGACCGGGGTTTACCGGACGCACATCCAGCCCCTCTCGGCTCCTGAGCCCGTGAACCTCGGCGCAGTCATCCGCCGCGCAGCCCGGTTCTGCTTCGTGGGCGACTGCCTGCAGCATGCACTCGTCGCCAAAGGCACGCTTCACGCGGCCATCGATACGGAAATGCATCCGTGGGACAATGCGGCCATCATTCCCTGTGTGCTCGAAGCGGGCGGGGCCGTCGCATCGACCCGTGGAGAAACCAGCCGTCTGATTGACGCGCCCGATCTGGTGACGGCCGGAAGCCAGGCCCTGCTGGATGACATTGTACGTGCTCTACATACGACCGGGCGAACTTCCGACAGCCCCTGATGCACGCCCGACGCTGACTTCTTCGGCAACGACTCATTCACCTACACGGCGACGGACGGGCAGGCGTGGGGCACCGGCGGCGGCGAGGGTGGACAAGAGCTGAATACGCTTAATCCGCAAAATTCCCTATCTCAAAAGCACGACAACCCGCGTCTCCTCGAACGCAGCGCCGGAAGCGCGGACGAAGTACACGCCGCCCCGTAGGCCTGCTCCGTCAAACACGACTTCACGGGCGGCGCCCGGGAGCATGACGCCGTCCTGCAGGACCGCGACCCGACGTCCCAAGAGATCGAACGCCTCGACCCGGACGTGCCCTGCCGTCGACACTTCCAGATCGAACCGGGTCCGGACGGAAAACGGATTCGGGAACGCCGAACCGAGCAGCGCTGCGTGCCCCGGCAGCTCCGGATCTTCCACATCGACCGGCATCGGGCTGCCGGCGTCGTAGCGGTTGATGAACACGTCCTGGCCACCGGCACTGGTCACCGTGCCGTTGCCGAGGTCCACCGATTCATTGAAAAGCACCGTCACGTAGAGGTCCGAGGCGTGCAGCGCCGGAATCGGCAAAAAATCGTTCCCGGGGCCGCCTGCCGCAAAGCTCCACTCCTGTTGTCCGTCCGTGTCGTATCGGGCCAGGAAAATATCCACGGCGCCGAGACTCACCCACTCCTGCTCACCGAGCAAAATCGATTCCTGGAATGTCCCTCCCAGAAAAACGTCTCCACTCGCGCTCGCGGCGAGGGCTCCCGGAAGGTCATTCACGGGTCCACCCTGGCGGCGTGTCCACATGGTCTGCCCCGCAGCGTCCAGTTTGATGAGAAACAGGTCCGCTCCGCCGGCACTCGTGACCGGACCGGATCCAAAGTCCACGGTCTCGTGGAAGAAGCCCGACACATAGGCATTTCCGGCGTCGTCGACGCCGACGGTGCTTCCGCTTTCGGCCAGCAACACGAATCCACCGGGATCCTGCACAACGACCGGCCCGCCGAGACGCACGGAATAGATGTGCCCACCGTTCGCATCATAACGCGCGACGAATGCGTCCCCCCCACCCTCAGAAGTGATCTCTCCGCCCCCCAGATCCGTCACCGCGTTGCCCTCGCCCTCACCGAAAAAACCGGTGACGGTGATCTCCGGTCCCGGACCCATTGCAATAGCCCGCACGTGTTCATCGGCCGTCGCCCCGTGCCTGAAGGACCAGACATGGTTTCCGTCAGTGTCGAGCTTGACGATGAACATGTCAACATCCTGGCTCACGAAGCTCTCTCCGCCGAAGTTGGCGGTGCCGGCAAAGAAACCGGTGATGTAGACGTTGCCGTCGGCATCGATTACCAATCCCTCCGAGACCTCGGCCGCTCCCGCGCCGAGTCGGAGCGACCAGACCACCCCACCGTCCGGATTCACTTTCGCGACGACGACGTCTTCCCGGCCCGCACTCTGATGGATCACCCCACCCACGGTGATGCTGCCCGCAAAGGGCCGCGCCAGATACACATTACCCGACGGGTCCACACCCAGCCCGAGCTTGCCGAACGGAACGGGCTGGGACGGTCCTCCGAAGGTATACACCCACTGGAACGCACCGTCGGCGTCGTACCGCGCGACATACCCGGCGTCTGAACCAGGAGCCTCCACCGGCCCGCCCCCGAAATCGACCGTTCCGGAAAAATCACCCGCTACATAGACATTCCCCGACGCGTCCAAGGCGATACGACCGGTGTCAGTTCCATTCCCTCCGATCGAGATCGGCCATTGCTGAGCCGCTGTCGACAGGTTGACGAAGGCGGACAGAAAAAGGGCAAAGGCAAACCACCGGTAAGACATAGACATTACGATTACGGATTGGTATGAAAAGATGTAAACAACCACGATGTGGTAGCCAGAAAGAGATTCCGGTCATCTTATCCGGTCACTTATTGCGACCTAAATTAAGCGATTCGTGGTTTTGATGTGTCCAACATCGCTGATTTGTTTGTGGTGAACCACGGGGCGGGTGTCTCTGTTGCTCCGAACCGGGTCAGCGTCGGTCCCGATCACTGTTTTCTGCTCGAAAGTGGTCCGTTTGGGGGACCTGTTCTGTCATTCGGGCACACCTCTGTCATCGAATTCCGCTTTTTCAACTCAATTCTGTCCGTCTGTTCATCCCCACGAGAAGCGGGGCGGTTCCCCGGCCCGTTCCCAGAGCACATCCAGCCTGAGTGCCCGGTAGGCGGCGTTGGCCTTGAAGCGTTTGCACGGCAACTCCTCGGAACAGAAGTCCTTGAGCGCCCGGTGAATGAGTTCGTCGTGCCCGCGGTCGTAATAGAGGCCAATGAGGGTCCTGACGTCGAGCATGTCCTCGTGTCCGGCTGCCATGAGGGCTTTGCCCGGCGTTGTGTCCGGCGCGAGGTCGACCAGCTTTTGCGCTTGTCGAGGAGTGCCTGGAAAAGCCAGGTGTCACCGCGCTCGGCCGGCGAGAACCGCTTCCAGCGCTCGGCCGGGCGGCATCCATGCGAACGACGATGGGTACGTTCCGGTAGCGTGTCCGAATGAACGTGATCGCGTGCTCAAGCGCCTTGATGGCCGTGTCGACATCATTGGAATGCTTGCTTCCACCGCGGAAGACGGCATCCACAATGAACCCCACGTTATCTGCAAAGGCTGGAAGCCCTTGACACCCATTTTGTACGTTGGCTCGACCCCGTGACGGACGTCGGCCTCGGAGTTGTCCAACACCATTGTATCAATACCCAAAACGATGACCTCCGGCTGTTCGTGGCGGAGCCGCCAGAGGAAGAGCTGCTGCAACACCTGCCGGAACAGCCAAATGCGCACGTACAGAATCCCACAAGGAATCGCTTTATCTGGTGGGAGGAGATCATCTTCGAGGCGGGCGTCCGGATCACTGCCGCATACCCCGTGTCTTGTCGAAGTTCATCGAAGTAGGTCAAGTGACGACTCGTGCCATCAACCAGGAAGCGGATGCTGCCGAAAAGCCGCTCCAGGTGCGGAAGAAGGGCGATGCCTTCGAGGTAGCGCGCGAAGAACACAAGGCCACCGCGGGGAGAGAGGCAGTCCGAAGTAGTGTCAATACACGAGATTCGATGCCGGGGCGACGTGCAATTGTCGGTGCTGTTCCGGATATTTGGCATAACCCGTTGGGTTGGGTTGTGGACCAGTTTTTTGTATCCGGACGTCAGAATCGCTCGCCTTAGGTCCCATTTAAATTCTTGATCAAACGATTCAGTTCAGGTGGTCATGCGAAATCCATTTGCCCGCGGCGTCGGCGGAGTACTCAGCGCAGATATTGCGGTGCCGGAGCATGAGCATGAAGTCAGGTTCTACTCACAGATCCTAACGACAGGGAGTGCCCCACTTTGGCGTGCCGATCTGATGAACAATCGAGGCACACCGGTCATCGGCTTGGGGGCACGCTCCCTTGAATACGAGGCTCTTCCCTTGCAATGGATGCCGCACTTTCAGGTATCGGACGTCGATGTCAGTGCCGCACGCGCCCTCGAACTTGGTGGCAGCGAGCTAATGCACGGCAGGAGCGACGACGGACAGAGTCAATGGGCTGTTCTTGTTGACTCCATGGGTGCTGCGTTCGGCTTAATCCCTGTCGTTGGTGCCAAATCGGAGGTCGTAGATGATCCTGGAAACGTCGGTCGCATTTCCTGGCTGACGCTTGTGGTTTCGGACGTCTCATCGACATGCGAATTTTACGAACAGGTCATCGGGTGGTCTGCAGTTTCGGCCGATGTCGACGGTGGATTCGAAATGTGGCGCGCCGGTGGTGTGTCTGCTGCAGAAATTTGCCATGCGCGCGGTGATAACACAGGAATACCATCCGTTTGGATACTTAGTCTGCCCGTCGATGACTTCCAGGAGAGTCTTCGGCTCGTTCGCGAGGGCGGCGGTAAGATCATCAAGGGATCGACTGACACTGGGCACGCCGTTATTCGAGACCCGGTCGGTGTTTACATTGCTCTGCAGGCCAACAAGTGATGCCCAGCGACCTAACACGCTTATGGCTTTGAAAGTCAAGTTTGGCATAGAAATTCTGCGGTCGAGCTGATTTCCCGTCCGGAATCTTGATTGCCTCGGCCGTTCTCAGCGCCACGTTTGCGGGAGTATTCTGATTTCTGGATTTGCAACCTGCGGCTGCACCCTACACGCTTTGAGGGTCGCCACGGCGGCCAGGGTCCGGCAGCCGTGGCGTCGTCTGGCTACGACGCGCCCTAGAATTGTTCCCGTTCCCGCCGGAGTCCGCTCAAAAGACTGGCTCGACACGTGTGGTCGTCCCGTTATCATGCTGGGTATTCTCGACAGGTCAGCAGCAGTCTGATGCCGGGCTTCGGCATCAAGTTCAGTTGGTAGATTTAAGGGAT
>JAJCYR010000056.1 GCA_029262775.1 Bacteroidota bacterium | reverse complement strand
ACGGGGGGGATGGGAGGCGTCTCCGTCGAATCCGGTTCGCGATTTCCGGTGGTGCCCTCGGGTTCCGCCTTGCTGGCGGTTTCCTCCGTCACGGCGAAGGCGCCTTCTTTGGTTAGAGGCTGTTCATGCGACTCGAGATGCGCATAGGCATGATTGACGACATGCTGCAGATCGCTCGCCGCTGAAAATCGGACTTCACCGTCCTCCGACGAGAAAACACCCAGACCGTCCATACGTGCACGTCCGTGCTCTGCGAGGCGGCTTCTGATTTCGCGCGACAGAAAATCAACGGCAGATGGTGGCTCATCCTCGCCCCTGGTTCTGGAAGGGTCGAAAATGACCCGCTCGGCGGGAGGGTACCAGGCCGTTCCCTGCTTTCGAGCACTCTCGTGCACGGTTCTGAGTTCACCGAGCCGCGCAAGAGAGGTGCGCCTACCGCTCATCAGACGGTATGCTACGGTTAAAACCGCTTCCCTGTGTGTGGACTCCGGATCAATCATGCCTGCAAGATACCCTGTATACCCTCACCAGCGCCACCCGACCCCGGCGTGGACGGCAGATTCTTCCAGTGGTTGGCCTGACCAGAAGTCAGGCTCCGAAAACACATGCCTTAATCCAACGGAGATGGCAAATCCCGGACGCAGGTGATATCTCGTCTGGACACCAAATCGCCAATAATCATCGGTTTCCAGATTTCCCCTGGTATCACGGTCTCGGGCTGACTCGAACAGCAGTTCACTGTACACGTCCAGCCGTCCACCAAAGCTGCTGCTCTGAATCCACGGTTTCACGGAAACAGGCGAAATGAACGGTACATCTTCGCCCGTCACATCCAGTTCCGTTTGCTGCAGCGTGGCACTCACGCCGCTATGGAAAGCTGGAGACAGGATGACTGCAAAGGATGACTCGACGTAGAATCGATCCATTTCGTCGATTCCCCGGTCAAAATAACCTGCACTGTATCCACCGAGGGGAACGAGGCTTTCGGTATGAAAGCCAAAGGAGGGCGCCCGGTCGAAACCGGCACGCACCTCCCATTCCGTGTATCGAGCGGTGTTCAGGAAGCCGGCATAACCACGAATACTGTACAGATCGGGCAGGATGAACGGCTCATCACGAATAAACGGATTGACATCCAATATGGAAAGCGAGGACTGTCTAATCAAGCCGGGATCTGATCCAGCGAAGAACGAGGTCGACTCATTGAGCCAGAATCGCAGTTTGCCCATCGGGACGATGAAGGTTTCGCTTCGGGACGAGGTGCCCGGACCCTGCGGATCGCTATCGAGCGCAAGAAGCGCGGCACCCAGCTCCAATTCCAGACGCCGCCCACGCGGCGTAGCAACGCTGATGCGGGCGTCGGCATCGCTGGTCGTACCCAGAGAGACCGAACCATTTTCGTCAAGACCAGAGAGTGCACCGGAGGCTTTCATGGCGAGAGACCACGAGGAAACGGGAATGGTTACGCGTCCGCTCCCAACCAGTCTGTTTTCATGCCGATCGGTAGAGGGATCTTCCCGCACGGCCGTATCAAAAATATCTGTGTCGACTTCCGACGAGGTCCATTTCAGGCCTACATCGTAGGGTAGATTGGAGCCCGGCCGAGAACCCCATCGTGCACCCAGGCGCAGGGCCGAGACGGTTCGTTCCGGATTGGGCAAAGACAGTGCACCAGGAACGGGAGTGGCGCCGACAAGACTCCACGAGTCACGCGTCAGTCCGGCCTGGAGGCCCAAAAGTCCGGGACCAGCTACCCGGCGCCACCTGAGGTCAGAAGAAAAGAGGTCCCGATCGGTGGAGCCCCCAGTCGGTGTGGAATCGTGTCCGTCGGTCCCAAAGTAGGAAACCGATACCGTGACCGACTGAATATTGTCCACGTACAGCTCCACGTCCGCATCCACGAGTCGATCCAGATAGCGACCGGCCTGAAGCGTGATACTCCCGGACTTGGCCTCTCGGGATGCAAATGCGGAAACTGGAGGGGGAGCCGGGGGTGCCAGCGGGCTGGGTGGCAGTTCGGCCCCCGATTGTTTGTAGGTACCCGTGTAGGGGCGTCGCGCATCCGGGATGTTCGGGACCGACGGCGGCGGGTTGAACCCGATCAACGGTTGTCGTCTGAGTGACGGAAATGAAATGGTAAGGTCTCCGGTGATTTCTACCTGTCTCGGTGCGAGGTCGGGCAGAACCGGCGTCTCCTGGGCCTGGGCGAGGCCGGCGAACAGGCAGCATAACGTGATGGTGTATACCGGCTTCATTATTCAACCTCCAGATCTTCAATGCGCTCCCGGGCATTCCCGGCGTCCGGACTCTCCGGATACGTGGCCACAAGTTCCTTGTAGATGCGAAGCGCTTCGCCCGGATTGCCCATCTGCTCGAAGGCCCGTCCCTGCAGTCCAAGACTACGCGCCATCCATTCAGGATACCCTGGAAATAAGGCAGACATGCGAGAAAGAGTCGCGATGGAACGAGCAGCGTCGCCCTCTGAGAAATACAATTCTCCCAAAACGAAGAGTGCCTCCGCACCTGTGGCATCGCGTGCGTTGCGAGAAACCTTTTCCAGAAGGGTGATTGCCTGGGTGACCGCTCTGGCTTCAATATGGATTCGCGCCAAACCAAGTAGTGCCGGATACGATGCCGGACTGTCTGGAGCCGTTTGAACCACATCCTCAAGTAATCCGCGGGCTTCCTCGGCGCGTCCGAGACCGGAGAGTGCACGGCTGCGACCATAGAGCGCCTGTGCACGCTCATTGGTGCCGGGAGTCGTGACTTGCACCATGATATCGTACGTCGACAGCGCTCCATCGTAGTCCTGCTCTACCAGCTGCAGCGCACCGAGAAGCCGCGCCAAGTCCTTCCGGCGACCGGAATCAGTGTCTTCGAGACCCAAGCGTAGTGCCCTCATGGCGGCAGCGGTATTGCCGTTCTCACGCTGGATAAGACCCATGTACCAGTACACATCGGCTCGTCTGCCGCGGGACACGCCATCGGCCAAAAGCGATTCAAAATCCGCCAGTGCCTGGTCCGGAAGTCCGGACTGATACCGTGTTTCGGCCTGGCGGAAGCGGAGCACTTCCGCCAGGGAGGAGCCAGCATGTATCTGTGCCAGTGAGTCGATGATAGCGTCGGATCGATCCGCGTTGCCACTTGCCAGGAGAGCGAACTGGATGCCGGATGCCGCATCGGCTGTGAATGGACTGTCCGGATAGTCACTGAGAACAGCCATGTAGGCATTTACGGCGTCGTTGGTGCGTCCTGCATTGAAGTACGCATCTCCAATACCGTATTGGGCTTTGGCAGCGAGCGGATCCGTTGGGAAGGACTCCGTCAACTCGCGATAGGAATCCACGGCCAACTCATATTCCTGATTCAGGAAGTACAGATATCCCAACTGGTAGCGGGTTTCTTCCCGCCATTCACTGGAGGGGTAGTCCTCGATCAGTTGCTGGAACGTGGAAATGGCTTCCAGGGCGTCGCCTGCATTCGAATATGCCTGTCCGATTTGAAAAAGGGCATAATCGTCACCCTCGGCCGCCAACTGTCCGTACACGCGTACGGCCTGCGGATATTGTTTCAATGCGAAATAGCTGTCAGCCAGGCGTAACCGGGCGTCGCTGCGGTACGGAACGGTGTCTCCAATGCCACGATAGGCTGCGAGGAACGATTCAAACCGGGGTATGGCGTCTGCATAGCGGCCCTGACGAAAATAGGTCCAGCCGAGGGCGTATTGCGCTGCATCGACCTGGTCAGCGCTTGGGAAATCTCGCAGGTATTGTTCAAAAAGTGCACCTGCCCTGTCGAAGTTTTCCAACTGGAAAAAACTTTCTGCTGCCCAGAACAGGGTCTGATCGGCTGTGTCTGAGGAGTTGTTTGCCGCGAAAAGCGCGAGGAATTCTTCCGAGGCCCTCCGGTAGTCACGATTTCTGTACAACAACCATGCTTTTTGAAATATGATGCGCTCGCGGAGCTCTCGTGGAGCCGCATCCAGAGCGATGGCTTCGTCGAATGCGTTGAGCGCGGCATCGAAGTCACCCAGCGCTACATTGGTATTCCCCAAATGCATGAGCGCATCTCCACGAACGGCCGAGTCCTCGAAACCGTCCAGAAAAACCTTAAAGGCTTCCCGGGCACCGGCCCAATCGCGCCGCTGGTATCTCAGAATGCCCAACTCGAACCATCCCCGGTCTGCAAGGTCATGTTCGGGCCAATTCGTCACATAGCGCTCAAACGTATTGAGTGCCTCCCGGTCCTGACGGGCCAATCGGAGATTGACGGCAGCATGGTACATGGCCGACGCTGCCAGGTCATCAGCTCCGGATTCATGGACGAGCCGGAAATTGTCGGCTGCCCATTGCCAGGTCTCCTGGTGGTGATAGTTCCACGCCAGGCCGTACAGTGCTCGTCTGTAATATGGACTCTCCGGACGTTCTTCTGTGAAGTACCTGTAGGAAATTATGGCGTCCTCATGGCGCCCCAACTGGTTGTACGATTCAGCGAGTAGAAACGTAGCGCGGTCGTAGGCCTCGCCGTCCAGGTAAGGTCGCTGACGGACAATTTCGTCAGCGGCACGTCGGTAATCGCTGATTTCGTAATACGTTTCCGCAAGCGCAAGGCCCATGTTCCGGGTAAACTCGGAATCTGGGAAGGTGCTGGCCAACGCCTCCAAGCGCCTTGCGGCAGAGGTGAACAGATGTTCTTCGACGTCGATAAGAGCCGCGGCGTAGGCTGCCCTTGGAGCGGCGTCCGTATCGGGAAACTCGTCCACGATACGGTCAAACAGATCTCGGGCCTCGTCCGGACGGCGTGTCTCCGAACGGGACTCTGCCATCCAGTAGAGCGCAACGGCTGAAGACTCCCGGGTCGGACTGCGCTGAAGAACACCTGCAAGAAGGTCATATGATCTTTCGTAGTCGCCCCGGTCGAAAAAATATTTCCCGAGAGCCAGACGGGTCCCGAAGGCGAATGGATGCCTTGGGTAATTGGTGTCGAATACTTCGAGCAGGCGAATGGCTTCGTCCTCGTGACCCAGCGCCAGGTGGGCCTCTGCCATGTAATACAGGGCGTCTATCGTGCGTACATGGTCTGGCTGGTCTACCGTCAGGGCACCAAACTCGTCGATGGCTCGCGCAAACATACCGCTGTGAAACATCTCCAGACCCTCTGCAAACTGGCGTTCCGCGGCACGGTCTACGGGTTGGGCGCGAAGCGCACCCGTACTGCCGTCAAGAACGAGCAGGAGCAGAACAATGCGGGAGATCAGCTTTGTTGTCATGCGGTTCGGACTGAAGGTGGGCAACGGAATGGGTAGTGGCAAAGTACTATCAGTCTGCACGGACGTTTCCGCCTGCACAAGATTCCTGTATGCCGATCGGGGTCGACGTATATTTGGCCCGTCCTGTCGCCCAACATCGTTACATCGGCCACAACCTCCCTCAATTTCATGAGCATTTTGGCAGTAGGCACCGTTGCCTTTGATCGTATTGAAACGCCATTCGGCAAACGCGATCGGGCACTGGGGGGGAGTGCCATGTACATAACGATGGCTGCACGGTTTTTCACACCACACCCACGGATCGTGGCTGTGGTGGGGGCGGACTTCCCTGAAGAATACATGAGTGTCCTCGAGTCCTCCGGGATCGATTTGTCGGGACTCGAAGTGGACGGAAAGGGCAAAACGTTCGCCTGGGGAGGGAAGTACCATTATGATCTGAACCAACGGGATACACTGTATACGGACCTGAACGTTCTGGCGTCATTCTCACCCGTTTTACCAGACTCCTTCGTCAATTCCCGTGTCGTTTGTCTCGGCAACCTTCATCCGGCCGTTCAACTCCGTGTGCTGGATCAGGTGGAGTCACCGGGATTCGTATTATGTGATACCATGAATTACTGGATCGAGAGTACTCCCGATGCGCTTCGAGAAGTGCTGGCCCGTGTGGATTGTCTGGCCATCAATGATTCAGAAGCCCGCGAACTCTCCGGCGAGCCCAATCTGGTGCGAGCGGC
Source organism: Bacteroidota bacterium (assembly GCA_029262775.1). Classification (GTDB taxonomy): domain Bacteria; phylum Bacteroidota; class Rhodothermia; order Rhodothermales; family UBA10348; genus 1-14-0-65-60-17. The sequence goes on along the minus strand of JAJCYR010000056.1, from coordinate 398,672 downwards.
CCGGCTCATCAGGGACATGGGACCCAACATTGTGATCGTCAAGAAAGGTGAGCATGGCGCACTCATGTTCACAGAAGAAGAGGTTTTCGCCGTTCCAGCATATCCCCTTGAAGACATTCAGGATCCGACGGGTGCCGGGGATGCATTCATGGGTGGATTTGCCGGGTATCTTGACGCGGCGAACAGCTTCGGAAGTGACGATCTGAAAAACGCTCTTGTATTTGGAAGCGCAGTTGCGTCCTGTTGCGTGGAAAGTTTTGGCCCGGAGCGTCTGCTGGCGTTGGCTATGACAGATATAGAGAACAGAATCAACGCTTTTCGAACTCTGACTACGATTCCGGCGTCTCAGATCCAGGTCCGTTATTCAGCCCTTCACTGAATTTGGAACTGAACTCGGGACTGAACTGTGCCATTTGTGCGTCCGGGATCCAGCGCATTTCAATGCGTGCCGCCGGAATGCGGAGTAGTTCGGACAGGGCGTCCACTTCGGCTGGCGTCAGGCGGGCAATCCGATCCACATTGGTGTACCCTGCGTCCCGCAGCATGTGAAACAACTCGGAATTGAGCCCGAGCAGGCTTTGTAGGGCACTGTTTGTGGTGCCTGCTGAGGTGTCCGCGCCCGTCATCATGTTGATTACAGGCTTAAACACCGGTTTTTCAATTTTCGGAGGGACCTTCTTTCCAGCCACAGGCCTTGGCGCGGGCGGCTCCACCCAATGCATGCCAAAGCGGAAGGTGTCCGGTGCGGTCGGTTTCGCCTTTTTTTCCTGGACTCGGACTTCTGGGGGCTCAATTTCGTCCGGTTCGACTTCGTCCAGCTCAATTTCGTCCGGTTCAACCAACCCGTCCAGGTCCTCATAGACTGCTTCTTGCCCCACGAATCGCTGGTTCAACTGTTCCTCGAGTGCCAGTATCCGATCCCGAAGTACTGCTGTCTCCAGAGCGTACTCGCTCCGGAGCAGGTCGTTTTCGAGCTGAAGCCCATCGATTTCTTCGGTCAGCCCTGCATGTAACGTCGAACTATCGACAGGAGTATCGCTTGCATCGGCATCATGCTGAGAGGCATCGTCATCGGCGTCCAGGGACTGCAATTGGGCACGGGATAGATTGAACCGCTCGCGCTCCAGCTTCATGTTCTGCAACTTCAGGCGGCGATTGGTCAGGTCCAGATCATCCCGCAGCCTGGAAAGTGCGAGGCGGGCCACCATCCATCCCGCCAGCAAGCCGGCCACCATGGACACCATGACGGCAATGACGACAATATGTAGGGGGTAATATGCCAACTATATTGGAATGGATGGACCTCGTACTTTACAAAATCGGACGAATCTCCGAAACCTGAAATGTAAAGGGAACGCCCGTCTCCGCCAGGTCGTTGGGCTGGCATCATGACAGTCCACCATTTGTCACGTCCGAATTCAGCCCCGGCTTCCCTGTTCCTGGTGCTCCTCGTTGCGCTCTCGGCCTGTGCGCAGCCGTCACCTCCGGTTCCGCCCGGGTCCCTGGCCGTGGATCTCGAAAAACCGGGACAGGACGTCCTGTTGACGTACTGGCTGAACGTGTACCTGGACCCGCCACGCGACCCGCTTTCGGCCAACGTGCTGTACCATTCCGATGGTATGTATTATCTCGCTCCGGAGGACTCCATCCGCAGCAAGGCTCCCGGCCTTCTGCCGCTTCTGACGCATGAATTCGTGGACTGGGACATTTTTTCAACCTTCATTCAGGACACTTGGCACGATGCTGCAGGCCATCCCCGTTCAATTGGCGAATGGATAGAGCGCGTGGGCAATTGGCGGGAAGCCGAGGGCTGGTTACGGATTCCCGTCAAAGGCTCCATGTCGCCGTACGAGAGGGTCGTCTCGGTACAGGAATCGGCTGTGCGCCATGCGCTTTCTGAGCGCTCCCGAGGCGGAGCGCTGATCTATCCTGAGGGAACGTTGTTCGTGGCGGACCACATGGTCGAAAACCAGATTATGGAGACAACCATCATGTGGAAGCGTCAAAGTGACACATGGGACTACGTGTCGTATGACGGCGACGGACACCTCACGGATCGGATTTTCAAAGAGCCGGACCCCCTACAGTCACCAATTCAGTGCCTGGGTTGCCACAGAGGAAACCGGGCGTTTGAGCCGGAGCGCAGTTTTCCGGCACCCGCTGATCCCGGCCCGAATGGCGCGCGCTATATTGATGTCGACAACGATGCCCGGGATGCCGTTGTTACGTCCGTCATGAATGAACATATGCGTAGATCGGATACCATACTGGGTCTTTACGCCACCATATTTCTGTCGCGGGTCCGGGTCCGGGTTTTGTCCGGAAGGGGATCCGCCTCCGATTCCCTGCTCCTTATGGAACAGGGAATTCCGGTCGATGCAGATGCCTCCTGAATCAACACCAGTCCACCTCCGTCATGTCCAAAGGAATTGTTCGCCTTGTTAATGCGGTGTTCTACGCCCATCACGGGGTTATGCAGGAAGAGCATCGCATCGGTGGCCGCTACGAAGTCGATGTTGAGATGCAACTCGACTTCAGCGATGCGGCAGCGTCAGACGACCTGACAAAAACGGTCGATTACGAGCACGTATATGCACTTGCGAAGGAGATCATTCTGAACAACAGGTTCTTTCTGATCGAGCGGTTGGCGTATCTGATGGCCCGTCGAATGCTCCGGGAATCGCCCCGTGTAGAGAGTGTCCAGGTAACGGTTCGCAAAGTGAATCCACCGGTAGGTGGCCCGTGTGACCGCGCGGAAACCACCTACAAATGCGACAGAAATGATGGATACGTACCGGAATCGTGAACTCTCCTGGCTGGATTTCAACGAGCGCGTGTTGCAGGAAGCAGAAGATGATCACAACCCGCTTCTGGAGCGACTGAAATTCCTTGCCATATTCTCATCCAACCTGGACGAGTTCTACCGGGTTCGTGTGGCGGGTCTCCGGAATCTGGGCGAGGTCTCGGCGCGTAAGCAGGAGAAACTGGGGTATGCGCCCGATGCTCTTGTCAGGGAGATCCAACATCAGGTCGACCTGCTCCAGGCACGCTTCGGCCGGGTATTCCGGGAGGTCATTCTGCCGGGCCTCTCGCGGGCCGGCATGCCGCTGCTGTCGCCACGGGAAATTGGTGCACCATCGCGCCTCGAATGGATAGACGAGGCACTCTCACCACACATGGGGCTCTGGAGGGAGGCCAGTGGTCGTTCTGCACCGTTCCTGAAAGACGGAGAAATGGTCCTTGTTTGCCTGAGAACAGCTTCCGTCTGGGAAGACCTGGAAGCCCAGCGTGGCGAGATCTGCATGTGCACACTTCACTTTCCGACCACAAGGCGGTTCATTCACTTTGAGGACGGTGCGTTTTGCTTTGTGGACGACGCCGTTCGCGTCCTGCTGTCCCGAACAGAAAAAGGGATGGAAATGGCCAACATGTGGGCTATCAAAATATCCCGCGACGCCGATCTGCATCTGGAAGACGAGTTCACCGCCGATCTCGCCAAGCTGATCCGCAAAAGCCTCCAGAAGCGGGAAACCGGACGTCCCACGCGGTTGCTCTACGATGGGCATATGCCTCAGGTGGTACTCAACCGGGTGCTGGAACTACTGCAGGTCGATGTGATCGATGCGCAGCTCGGCGGTCGCTACCACAATTTCTCGGACTTCTTCGGCATCCTGGATCGCGGTCCGGATGAGCTCCGCGACAAACCGATGCCGCCCCTTCCGCACCCGGTCCTGGCACGCGGACACCATATGGTGGCCCGCATTCGCGAGGCAGACCGCCTGCTGCACGTGCCTCACCAGTCCTATGCACCCGTCATCAACCTCCTGCAGGAGGCCGCCCATCGAGATGATGTCGAAGAAATCCGAATGACCGTGTACAGGGTCTCGTCTGACTCGGAGATTATCAGCGCACTCTGCTCGGCAGCCCGCAATGGTAAACGCGTCTTCGTATTTGTAGAGCTGAAGGCGCGTTTTGATGAAGCCAGTAATCTGTCTGTGATGGATCGGCTGCGCGAAGCGGGCGCCATTGTGGAGACCAGTCGGCCCGGGATCAAGGTGCATGCAAAATTGGTCCATATCCGGTTCTCCGTCGGTAGCGGACACGACGTGGCGCTCATATCGACAGGTAATTTCAACGAGAAGACTGCACTGTTATACGACGATATCACGCTGTTTACGGCGCATTCCGGCGTTACATCAGATGTCGGCCGTGTCTTCAACCATCTGGAACACTCCGCGGCTTTTCCTCTGGCAACACACCTGCTGATTGCGCCGAACGAGCTGCGACAGGGATTCATGCGGGAGGTGGACACCTTGCGATCGGTAGCCCGGGAGGGTAGACATGCGCGCATGATCCTGAAAATGAACAGCTTGGAAGACCCCGACCTGATCCAGACACTGTACATGGCATCACAAGACGGTGTACAGATTGATCTGATCGTGCGGGGTATCTGCTGTTTGCGGGCGGGCGTGCCGGGGCTTTCCGACAACATTAGCGCCATCTCTATTTTGGACCGCTTTCTGGAACACGCACGCGTTTATATATTCGAACAACCCGGGCGTGAAGCCGTCTACATGGCCAGCGCTGACTGGATGACGCGCAACATGAATCGGCGCATAGAAGTGGCGGCGCCCGTGCTGGATAGCGGGTTGGCGGCCTCTTTGAAGGAGTGGCTTGAACTGCAGTTGTCGGACAACGTCAAGGCGCGAACCCTCAATGAGGAGCGGTATAATGGCTTTGTTGAGAGAGACGAATCGGTGCCAGCGGTGCGTGCTCAGAATACGCGTTACGACCAGTTTGTGGGATGGTCAAAAGGCGAAACCGAGTCCGCCGGATAGCGCGGTTTCCTCTTCGGAGAGGGAGAGATTGATGTTGATGACGGTCAGGTCGAACACATTTGTCCACAACCCCATTCCCACACTCTGGTGCCACCGGTCCGAATTATCATCGTCGATCCACACGCGCCCATTGTCAAAAAAGGCAAACACACCACCCGTTCCGACCGCAACGGGCGTTGCGTAGCGAAAAAATTGTGACCGGATTTCGACGTTCTGAAAAAAGGACGTCCGGCCGGAAAAACGGTTCATACGCCATCCCCTGAGTGAGCCCGACCCTCCAATGGACTGCGCAAGGAAGAAAGGAACGTCGCCAATCGTGTGACCTGCACCGAGTTGCAAACCCAGAATGTGGTCGGGACTGCCAAGGAGTGGATTGAACCACGAAATCCGCGTGGACAGGTCCGCAGACGGTTTGGAAGCGTCGTTGTATCCGACGCGGGCATGTGTGCGGGCTGCCCAGAAAAATCCGTAGCTTGGGGCGACGGGATTGTCCCGGAAATCAGCTTCCACTTCTCCTATCAGGCCGCCAAAAAGCTGGCGATCAAAATCGTTGGGATCCACTTCGGCAGTGGCCGTTCCGGTAAACCGCTTCTCGTCCCGCTGGGCGTCGAACAGCTCGAAGCTATGGCCAAACCGCGCTGTCAGATGTTCGGAGACCGGCTTTTCCAGCATGAAATCCACTTCCGTAGCGGTCATGAGTGTTCGGTAAAAATTGGAGCCTGACACGAAGCGATCGGACTCATTGCCGAAGCCGAAGAAATTGACCGTGGAGTTGGGTGACTGGACATCGGCGCGCAGAAGTACTCCCCAGTCACGTAAACGATTGGTGAAATGACCGAGGTAGTTGATGTGAACGCCGCCGGTTTCAGGGGCAAAGTTGGCGGCAGCCGTATGATAGGTGCTGTACGGCTCACGCCTGAAACGGTAGGACGTATGGGTGAAGCCGCCTCCGAACGCAAACCCGACATCCTGATTCGACTCCACGAACACGCGGGGGAGAAGCACTTCGAACCAGTACTCGCCCGGATCATAGGCAGTTGAGACGGGATCCAGGTCCCGTTTGTCGCGTGTGGATACCCCAGCGGTAACTGTGGAACCGGACATCGTATCACGAATGATAAAATGTTTGTTCGTGGCTGTTCCCCGGGTGTTATCCGAATAGGTGTCCAGGTCCGTTCCACCGACGGCGTAAATCCGGATGGGCACTTCAGCATTTCCCGTTATCTGGAACGTGTCCATGCCCGCCAGACCATAGAGCCGGACTTCCTCCGTTTCATCGGCATGAAACGTGCGCCGGTACAACTCCTTCCGGACTTCCCCGTCCTTCAGCGTCTTGAACATGACAACTTCAACTTCGTCTCCGCTCGAGCGGACGGAAAACAGCTCATGTTTGTCCGTGCCTACCACATCCACCAGATTGCTCAGGAGATCGTAGTAGTCGGAGGCTATGCGCGGCAATTCCGCCAGACGTGCGCGCAGCGTCTGCCCGAACCACTCACCGTAGTCATCCTGCAGTTCCTTGGGGATTCCGTCGAGTGCGGCAGCAATCACATCCGGTGTGATTGTACGCTGCAGCGTTTCGGCTTCATCGATCCAGTCCTCTCGGGTCAATTCGGCCGTAAGCCGCCTGTCCTGCGTCATTCCGTTGGCATTGAGGCCACGCAGCATTCCGAATTCTGGCCGGAAATCCTGGAACTTGGGAAGCACCCACGGTGACTTGATGATACTTGGGAGTACGCCATTCATGTAGTTGAATGCCCAATCGCGGTCGCGGGGAATGGGCTGAAACAACCGCCCCTTGCCGTCTGGGTTGTCAAACGAGGCCCAGCGCCATTGATCCTGGTGCCGGTCCCAATCGCTCATGTACATGTCGAGCAGGCGAGCCCGGGCAAACATCTTGGCATCGACCCGGTTATCATTGTCTTCGCGGAGTTCACGATGAAACTTGGCAGCCGACTCCACATCGGGTGACTCACCGAACTGAGGAAAACCGGTCATGTCATCATCTGGCCGGCGTTCGAATAGCATGAGGCGGTCCGCCACCAGGTCCTCGAACGGACCAAATCGCGGGTCACGCGGAACGTAATAGAGCCTTGCAGTGGGGTGATATATGCCGGCAGCCTGTGACAGGGGCGGGACCAGAAGGGCCCCATAGGGGAAAATGGCACTGGTCTGATCGGCAAAGACCTGGCGGGCAATGGTCTTCTTGAAGGGATCCGGTATGGTCGCCGTCGCATCCTTGTTCATGGTACGCAGCACATACTCATGGCCCAGGCTGTCGACCAGTCGCACCGATGTGGTCTGCAAACCACCACCTTTCTTCACCGGCTGCAGGCCGCCCTGCACCGTTCCGATATCAAAGACAGGCGCTTTAACTTTCTGTGTCCATGCCCGACGATGATGGTCGCCCCAGAAAAAAGAGCGGATGGCACCCGCTCCGAGATCGGCATCGAGGACGGCGGTGGCACTGTCTGGCAGGGAGGGTGCACTGGCAGGGAGAGCCTCATCAAGAATGATCCGCTTTTCGGGGAGCAGTTCCGTTTCGTAGAGAACCTGGTACCCGCTGGCGTTTTCGGCCGGAGACACCGCATAAAGGATTGCACTGCCAGATCGCAACACATCAACGACAAGAAGCCCATATCCTCCGTATGTGAAGGCGGACGGTGGCCCCGATGACACCCACGTGGGACGTGACCCCCCACCACTGATCAGAATATGGTCGAGTGGCCCCACTGGAATATGTTGCAGACCGTGTTCATGCCCCGCTACGTAGAGGGAACGGCCTTCTTCCGTCTGCATCATGGAGAGCATGGTGCGTGCGAACGCCTGGAATTTCCGGTTCGATACATCCTGTTCAGCTCCAATCGCATTTCTGAGCAGTGGGTAGAGCGACCCGATTATCGGCAGCGGAATCCATGCATGATCCCACACCTCCGTAAGCGGGAAAATATGGTCACGGAGGGGGTGGTAGCCACCATGGCGCCCCATTGACATCAGGGGGTGGTGTCCTACGACTATGACGAGCTCGTCGTCCCTCTTGTTCAACAGGTCCGAGAGCGCAGCGAGAAGCTCCCCGTCTTCGGCTACTTCGTAGTCGTCTGACTCTCCAGTCGGCTTCGGCTTGTCCATGAGCCACCACTGGGTGTCGATGGCTACAAGTCGAACGTAGTCCGACAACTTTATCTCGTGTGGGCCCGCCAGGCCGTTGTTTGGCAGCATTCGAACCGTGCCATCGCCCCACGATTCTATGAATTTTTCCTGTCGATTCAGTATGGCCGGGTCGTAATTCGGGGCCTCGCCCCAATCGTGGTTTCCCGGTACAAAAACAACTTTTCCCCGGGCGTTCTCTACAGCCCGGAGTTGCGCGGTGAGTCGGCGTTCTGCCTGACTACGATCCGGAGAAGTTGAATCGGGCAATCCACAACAGTAGATGTTGTCTCCCGTGAAAATGACATGCGCAGCCGTGGATGTATCGGCCAACACGCGGCGAAGCAGGTCAAGGGCAGGAGTGGTACCCGATGCATCGGCACCACCCGCATCCCCGATGATCACAAGTCGGGACTCTATGTCATGTGACTGGCCGGATGGGGGCAGGATGTGGTTCTGGGCAGCGGCTCCCGTCGCCGAAGCCAGCAGGAGGACGTATAGGACAGTCCGAGGTGAGGGCATCATGTGGGGGTTACCGCTGGTGGAAGACGAAGATTCGGGCTGGCTGGTCATGGCCCTCCGACGATATGAAGAGCGTGCCATCGGCGGAAAATACTATTCCCTCCGGTTGCACCATGCCTTCCAGGTCAAATTCCACGCGCTCCACGAGCGTCATCTCGCGTGTCAGGACATACAATTCGTTGCCCGTCGGAGACGTTACGTACAGATGGCCCGTGGACGGATGGATGGCGACAGCCGAGGGGTTGACGTCCTCGATTCGTTTCTTCTTGTTGCCCTCCGGGTCCACGGCCCGCTCGTCCAGCACAAAACGAGCCCTTTCGGACATGTAACCGGTTTCCGGGTTGAACGACCAAATGGTTCGTTCATTGTCCGCGTCATAGTCATGTCCTGGAAAATTCTTGGCCGCAATCAGGAGATGGCCGTCCAAGTCCACGCCGAGGCCCTCGGTGTTGAAGCTCCGGGAGAGTCCCGTGGGTGTTCTGGACAGGTTTCCAGGATCATTCAACGGAAAGGAAAACAGGTCACCGTCCGATTCCAGAATCCAAACTGTCTGCGCGACGATTTCTACGCCTTCGTAGTCCCGGTCCGAGCCAAAACGAATTTCTTCCAGTATATTGCCAGTTCGGGCATCAATCCTGAACAGAAGTCCGTTTTCGTCCTGGACAGCCGCAAGCGTTCCGTCCGGAAACATACCAAGTCCAGAAATCTCTTTCAGGATATCCGGGAGCGGAAACGAATCATCCGGGGCGTCGAACAGGTACGGGGCATGCAGTACCGGCTGTGCGTGGCAGGCACCAAACAGTACAAATGACAGCAGGACAGGAAATAGTCGCAAAATCACGGAAAACAGGGTTATTCGATGGAAGCTGAACAGGAGGACATCAAGTTGGGATCCCGGAAACGCGGTGTTGAGACCATGCTGCGGACGACATATCGGGTTCATATGGACCTGACGTCCCTGGCCGACGCCAAATCAAATATCATGATATCCATCAACGGTATCATCATTTCCATCATCATCGCCTCGATTTCGCCCAAGATAGACACAAACCCCTGGCTTCTCATACCCACGAGTTTTCTGTTGGTTGGCTGTCTCATCTCCATCATCTACGCGGTCATATCGGCGCGCCCCCGGGTTCCCCGCGATCCGATATCGCTGGGAGAAATCCAGAAACGGGAGGGAAACATTCTCTTCTTCGGCCACTATTCGCATCTGAGCGAAGAAGAGTTCGAGGAAGGAATGACGGAAGTCATGGTCGATCGTAACCTCATGTACCGTAACATGATCAGGGATATTTACGGTCTCGGATCGGTATTGTCCAGGAAATTTGCGCTACTGCGCGTTTCCTATAATATGTTCATGGTCGCCCTGACTCTGGGTATCCTGAGTTTTATTGGTGTCTATATCTGGGTTGTATTCAATAGCGGAATGGTGTAATGGGACGTCTTTTGCTCATGCGGCATGGAAAGTCGGACTGGAGCGCCGACTTTGATACCGATCATGAACGTCCCCTCAACGAGCGGGGGGAAAAGGCTGCCCGTTCCATTGGAATACTGTTGCAGGGACAGGCGGCGTATGTTCCTGAATGGATACTCTGCTCCACGGCCCAGAGGACGCGCGAAACGCTCAAGCATGTGCTCTCTGTCTCTGGGTGGAAGGACCACAAGGTAGACTTCCTGGATGCATTGTACCTGGCAGCGCCGACGAGGGCGCTTCGTGTACTCTCAGAGCACACCCCTCATGCTGGCGTGCTGATGATGGTTGGCCATCAGCCGACGCTTGCCGGGCTGCTGTCGTTGCTCACGGGAGGAAATCAGGTCACTTATGTTACGGCAGCAGTTGCGGTCGTCGATTTCGACGAGAGTGACTGGGTACGAGGTCGTCTGCGGGGGCAGGGCATGCTTCAGGCGCTCATTCCGCCACGACTACTGCCCTCTCCCTCTGGTTAGCTTCTGGAAGCGACAGAAACGGTCTACCAGGCGCGTCTTCGGCGATCCGTACTCGAATGGCCCGCAGACCATTGGCACCAGGCAGATCCTCCAGGTTCAACAACTCTGGCTCCTGAACGAAATATCCTGAGGCTGTCAGATAGTCGATGTGGCGCAGGTATTCATCCCGCTCCGCATCCAGCGAATACACTATGGCGACATGCCCCGGTTGCGTCAGGCGTTCGCTGGAACCAGAAATATGCGCCTTGTCAATTCTCTTCTTGACTATCTCATAGCGGATATTATAGGCGCCATCCACATCAAACTTCTTTTCGTCTTCCCGGAAGCGGATATCGAGCGGTTCGGACTGCACCAGGATAAGATGGGCAACATCCAACGGGACGGGTAGCGACGATTTCAGTTTGGATGCGACCGTAGCGATTCCGGCGGTTGTCGTGAGCTGCCACAAGCGAATATTTCGCAGGTCCATTTCCGTAAATTTGCCGGACTCGACCAGGTCTTTCCCTACGTAAATATTGTAGTCCACACCGTCGGTCTTGAATCGCTCAAAGAAATGGGGCACCATGTCCTGCGCTTCCTCATCGCGCTCCTCCAGGTAGGCGGCCATGGCCTCATTGAGCGCGGACACACTGTCCTCGTATTTCCGCCGCTCTTCATAGACGATTCCGAGGGAGGGGTCGAGTGCTTGTCTGTACTGGTCTACTTGTTTTGCAACGTCCTCCGAGTATGCGCTGAACTCATCGAGCAGGGGCTCGACTTCACGCTGCAAAAGGCCGAGCAGTGATGACTCGTCTCCGCTGGCGAGCCCCTTCAGTACGTATTCGATATGCTTGGAAAGTCGGTACCCGAGTTCATCCAGTGAGGGTCTGGGACGAACAGTAGCGGCCGCAATAACGGTTGCCAGGGCCAATCCGAGTTGTTCGGCGAGATCTGCCTGGATGGCATGTGCGCGCTGAGTCGATGAACCACGGATGTCACTCATACCGTAAATGGGGACTACATTTTTGAACCTGATCTTCGGCCACTCTACTTCCCCATGCTCTTCAAACGCCGTTATGTGTTTGATGGCTGCCTTGCGGAATTTCCATTCCACGACAGGGTGAATGGCCGTGTACTGACGCTTGATAAGCGCTTGGATCCGATCTTCCTGCTCATCCAAACTGCGCTGAAGGGCGGTAGCGAAAATCCGCGACAGTTCAACCAGCCAGATCGAGTTGAGGCTGTTCAGATCCCCCACGTTCGGAGAACCAATCTCCAGGATGCCCACGGCGTGGTCGTTCGTCAGGAGTGGCGAGACAAAAATGTTCCGGATGTTTTCTTCGAGCAGTCTGGATTCGAATCCTGTGTTGTTGCCGGATTCTTCCAGGTCTTCGATGACGACGCTCTCACCACGCTGCATGACATTCCAGTACAACGACTCCTTTTCTCGAGAGCAGGACGGCATACCGTTGTCGAGCAGGATGCTTTTCCCTATTGCGCGAGCCCCGCCTACTTCACCCGTCTCACACCGGTCCAGGGCAATGATTCCCAACTGGAGATCGGGAAGCCGCAGGAAGGAGCGCACACGGCGCTGCAGGTGATTGATACTATCCTTCGTCAGGAGGGCGTTTTTTGAAAGCAGATCCTGCTTCAGACGCGAGAGCGCTTCTTCGCGTGTCACATCGGTAGCAGTAATACACGCCAGACCAACGAAAACGAACCGGGCGGGGGGGAGTACGCGCACCCATCGCTCGAGATCATTCGGATGGGCCAGTAAATCGCGCAGGTCCGTCGATGTCAGGACTGGTTTGTCACCAGTCAGTTCAACTTCAATGAAGCGGCTGTCAAGCTCAAGCCGGTAAAAACGGGACGTTCTGCCACCGTCATCCCGGCGCTCGGTCACGAAGGTTACAGGCTTGTCGATATCCACGCCATAATGGATTCTCAGGATTTCATAGTAGGCCGCAAGGGCTTTTCCACGATGCATATCCTGGTGGGATACCCGACCACCGAGCAGACTGAAGTTGGCCTCGTTGTCTGCCAACAGGTTGAGCTGGATGAAATTGTCTGTTGCAACGATGGGGTCCGTGCCGAACGGGGCCGTCGCCGCGACCAACATGTCTGACCAGAGCGCAGGAGGAAAGACGGAAGTCAGCAGGCTGCGAATAACGTTCGTATTGGCAACGATCACGTCCGATGACGGATTTTCCTGGATGAGGTCCCGTAGCGCCTCCGCTTCGGCCAGGACCTGCCGGGCAACGCCAGCGCGTAGCACGTCGTCAGAGCTCGCCTCGGTCTGCCAGAATTTCACCAAGGGCCGTAAAGACAATCGTGACTCAAAAGGGAAGCAAGCGGTATCGTAGCAGTTTTCGTCTTTCATGGGGTCCTGTTTGGTCCGTCTGTCAGTTGGGTTTCCTTTATATTCGGACCGTTACACCAAAGCATTCAACGCAGATTGTGCATGCAGGTCCTGATCATTGGTTCCAATACGTCCACGGAAGGGATTTCCAGTTTGGTCAGGTCGCGCGGTCACACTGTTCTGGAAGTAAACGGCGGTCCGGCCTGCGCACCCGGTAAAAAAACGTTGGATGCGGATTTGATTCTGATAGTGGGCACCGAGGGGTTGGTGGACAATCTCGGCGGCGGGTATGAGTATGAGAAGCAACGTGTATGCCTTGCGCATGCCTCGCTCGCACACATGATTCATGATGCCGTCCACATTGACGATCTTTTCAGTGGTCTGGACGACCTTGCAGAGCGTCTTCCGTTTATTGAACGCCGCGTCGGAATCCGTGAGATGAAGGAGCGTGAGTTTGCCGCTGTATTTCATTCCACAGTCGATGGGATCATCTTGATTGACGACCGGGGAATCATTGAGTCGTTCAACCGATCGGCTGAAGTCGTCTTTGGCTATACCAGCGCCGAGGTCAAGGGGCGCAATGTGTCCATGTTGATGCCCATGCCACACCGTGAGCGTCATGACGACTACATCAGGAATTACGTGGAAACCGGTGTGGCCAAGATCATCGGTATAGGACGTGAGGTCACGGGCCGCAGAAAAAATGGAGTGCTGTTCCCCATGGACCTCGGCGTATCGGAGATCAGGCGGCATGGCAAAACCTATTTTACGGGGGTCGTGAGGGACATCTCTGAGCGTCGGCGCCTCGAGCACGAGGTTTTGCGCATATCTGAGCAGGAGCGCAGGCGAATTGGGCAGGATCTGCACGACGGCCTGGGGCAGATGCTGACGGGAATTGGACTTATATCCCAGAACATGACCCGTGAAATGCAAAAGGAAGACTCCCGCTTTGCAGAACGGGCACAGGAAATTACCGAGTTGATCCGTGAATCGGACCAGATGGCCAGAAACCTGGCCCACGGACTGATTCAGGTCGAATTGGAGGGGGATGGACTGACTGCTGGGCTCCGAAACCTGTGCAGGAATGCTGAACGGCTTTTCGACGTTGCCTGTACACTGGAAATAAACGGTGACATTCGTGTGGATGACAGCAGCGCCGCTTCGAACCTCTACAGGATTACGCAGGAGGCGGTCAGCAATGCCGTGAAACACGGACAGGCAAACCTGGTCACCGTGTCTGTCACTGATCTGGGGCGTGCCCTCGAAATCACAATCGATGACGATGGAATAGGTTTTCCGGACACCTTGTCAGAGGACCGCGGAATGGGCGTCGACATCATGGGCTACCGGGCCCGTGTGATCGGGGGAATCCTGACCATTGAACGCAGGCCCGACGGGGGAACCCGTGTGCGATGTGTCCTTTCACCTGAATAATCCGAAACGGAATTATGATTCAAATAGTTGTAATTGACGACCATCCGCTGATGAGAAAGGGATTGGTGATGTCGCTGGAGGCAGAGTCTGATATCAAAGTCATCGGCCAGGCGTCCAGTGCTGAGGAGGGCTTGAGTCTCATTGAACAACTCAATCCAGATGTGGCAGCCATAGACATCTCACTTCCGGGAATGAGCGGACTTGAGCTCGTCAAACAACTGCATGCCATTCGGCCGGACGTGAAAACGCTCGTTGTTTCCCGGCACGATGAATCGCTCTATGCTGAACGTGCCATCCGGGCGGGTGCCCGTGGCTATGTGATGAAGCTGGAGGCCGGTGACGTCATCGTGAAAGCCGTCAGACGCATCGTGAATGGTGGGATCTACGTCTCCGAGGAAATCAATGAAAGGCTGCTCCTCGGCATGGCCTCAGGTCACGAAGGGCTTGCCCAATCGCCACTGGACATTCTGTCCGACAGGGAGCTGGAAGTGTTTGAGTTGACGGGCCGTGGATACGGCACACGTGATATTGCAGAACGGCTGCACCTGTCGGTCAAAACAGTGGAGTCCTATCGGGCCCGGATAAAAGTGAAGTTGAACCTCGGCAACGCGGCCGAGCTCATGCAGCATGCCGTGCAGTGGGTGGAAGGTGAGCGCTCCGACTAGCCGGGATGTTGAACAAGTAGAGGCCTGAATGTCCCGGCGTCCACATGCAGGAGCCAGATGTAGGAAATTTCCCTACGTCGCTTCACGCCCCCCACCCGCATACGTGTAAGACGTCTCCCGGCGACCATGAGATAGGTGTCTCCGTACACTGCGTGTGAATCCAGCATGATTCCAACGCACCCAAGGAGGTCGCCATGAGGGCTACACAACAAACCCATCCTGACCAGGGCCTGCTTTACGACAATCCGCGCAGGCCCAAGAAAAATGCGGGCCTCGAACACAAAGTTCACTACGAGACGAAAGTCATGTTTGGATTTGTGGTTTCCCTCACGCTCATGACCACCATGGTCCGCATGGATCTCCGGCCATCAGGAGAAGGACTGGATATTACCTTGACGGCACAGGAAACTGTGCAGATGGAAGAAATTGTCCAGACGGAGCAGGAAATCAAAGCGCCGCCGCCGCCTCGGCCACCTGTGCCGGTCGTTGTTCCTGATGACTACGTATTCGAAGAAGTCGAGTTGGATCTTGATGCCATGCTCGATTTGGATGCGGCCATCACAGACCTTCCACCGCCGCCACCCACTCCCGCCATGGACGACGGGCCGGAGGAAGATGAGATGGAGATCTTCGTGGTTGTCGAGGAAATGCCAACGATCATCGGCGGCAGTCAAGAGGTGTACAAATATCTTGAATACCCTGAAATCGCGAGAAAAGCCGGCTTGGAAGGGCTCGTCGTCATTCAGGTTGTCGTACTGCCCGACGGCAAGCCTTCGCTTCCAGAGGTTGCGAGAAGCGCCGGACAGGTACTGGATGAAGCCGCCGTGGGCGCTGTGATGCAGTTATCCTTTAAGCCGGGAATGCAGCGAGGCCGTGCCGTTCGCGTCCGGATGGCCATTCCCATCCGGTTCCGTCTGCGCGATGCCAAATGACGTACAACTGAGCACCTTTGCATGCCGCTTTCCCAGCAGCGTATCCGAGATAGTCCGAGGGATGTGAAACCCGGCAGATTCCCATTCGATGCGCCCAGGCACGTTCAGCTCAAGTATGCGCTTCAGTTTGCCGTGCTTGCGCCATCGACCCATAATTCCCAACCGTGGCTGTTTCGGGTCACCGATGCATCGGTCTTTCTGTATGCGGATCGCAGCAGGGGGCTTCCAGCGATAGATCCGGAGGATCGATGCATGCTGATGAGTTGCTGTGCGGCACTCCAAAACCTGACATTCGCCCTCATGGCACTTGGGTTTTCCTATCGTGTATCCAGGTTTCCGGATCTGTCTGATCCCGATCTGCTGGCCCGTATCGATGTAGACGCGCGCAGCGGTCGGGATATAGACACCTCGGCGCTGGAATACCTGTTGGCCCGACGAACGGTTGCGCCCCACGAGGCAGTTCTCCCTCCTCCGGTGGGAACCGTGGCATCTGTTCAACACGAAATGGAGCGAAAGGGCGCAACGATGTCTCTGATCAGCCCGGAGGACATGCGGATCGTGTTGCAGATTGTTGAAGAAAACAGGGAAGATGTCCGGTTGCTGGCAAAGGAGGAGGCTATGTGGCGACATCCAAACCGCGTACGGAGTCGGGACGGAATTCCCGGTGGAATGCAGCTCAATGCCTCCTCATTCTTCGCCGAATCGGAAGGAGCTGTGTTTGGTGTGCTTGTGACGCATGGCGATAGAATGTTATCGTGGTTCCAGGGAGGAATTGCATTGGAAAGTGGCCTTATCGCAGCCACACGTGAGAATCTGGTCGTGTCGCTGGCATCGAGGCCACTACATCTGGGGCACGTCCGAATAAAACTCGGAAAAGCACTCTCCCTGCAGGGTACGCCGCAGATATTCCTGCGCATGGCGGAAAGCAGCGGTGCGTCCGGTGCGCCGACGCCGCGGCGTTCAATTGTCGATGTCATGATCCACCCCGGCTTCACGGGCTGAATCTCAGTAGCAGGCTCTATCAGGCCTGAGTGAACGTGCGCAGAAAATCGTACAGGAGATGATCTACTTCTGTGGTTTCGGCGAGCGCATCCATAACCCCCTGCAGGGCCGTCGCATCCGGCATTTCATCCATGTAATACTTCTGATACCTGATGAGCCGCTCTTTCTCCCGGGCAGCGTCCAACTCGGAGTGAAACTGCGTCCCGTATACCGGCACGCCAGCGATTCTGAATGACTGAAAAGGCTGCGTGGCACTGCGCGCCAGCTCGATGGCACCCGGAGGAAGAACGGTGACTCGGTCATGGTGCCCCATATTGGCCAGGAAAGTCTCCGGAAATCCTGAAAAAAGGGCGTCGGTGCGGCCGGCGTCGGTAAGTTCGACTGGTAGGCATCCCATTTCGGCTCTCAGGGAGTCGTGTTCTACGCGGCCACCCAGCGCGCGGGCTATGATCTGATGCCCCCAACACGAGCCAAACAGGGGAGTGCCTGAGCGGACCAAACGGCGTACCCGTTCGAGGAGGCCAGGTATCCATGTGTGGTCGTCGGCTGCCGAAAATTCGCCAGCCCCCCCAATGAACACGACATCGAAGCCACTCGGCAGGTCCTCGTCCAACGGGTCAGTAACTACATTCCGCGTCCGGATTTGACCATCGGCGAGGCGCGTCCGCTCCAGAAAGCAATCGAGCTCCTGCTGCAGCATATCCGCTTCAGTCCGAGCTTGAATGAGCAGGGCGGAGATATTCGGGAAGGCGCTCATGGGGCGACCAGGTCGTTGAAATAGGCCCGAAGCAGCCTGTAAAGCCTGTTCTGCGGTAGACCCACCACATTGAAATAATCTCCGTCTATGCCCCGCACGAAAAGGGCTCCCGTGTCGTCCTGTATGCCGTACGCTCCGGCCTTGTCCAGGGGTGCGCCGGAGCGGACGTACGCTGCTATCTCCTCGTCCGACAGGGTATCGAAATGGACCCGGGTGCAGACAGCTTCGGTTACGACGCGCGAAGTCGGCCCATGCACCAGCGCGATGCCCGTATACACATCGTGCGTGCGTCCGGAGAGGGAGGCCAGCATACGGGCGGCATCTTGCGCATCGGACGGTTTTCCGAGAATGGTGCCGTCAAGCACAACTACCGTGTCTGCGCCCAGCACCAGCGCCGGCAGGTGTCTTTCAGATACGGTTTCCGCTTTTTCGCGGGCGAGTCGCGTCACGGCCATGGGCGCCTCTTCTCCCGGAAGAAACTGCTCTTCCGAATCGGAAACGTCGTACTGGGCGTCGCGGATCAGCTGCGCAACGAGGTGCCGGCGCCTTGGGCTGGCCGATGCCAAAACAAAAGGTACAAGAAAACTAATCATGCCTTTTCCACTGCATCAAACTCAAACACACTACCACCAGGAAAAACAACGCCGAAAAAGACTCGCCCGCCGCAAGATACAATGTATCCCGGGGATGGGGCCGAACTTCCGTGCGGAGCGAGGACGCCTCGCCCATGGGCATCTCATCTACCATGCGCCCCGTTTCGGACAGCACTCCGGACCACCCGGATACGCCGGCCATGACGATAGTGCGTCCCGTCGCGCGCGCGACAAGCGCCGTCATATCCCTGTGCTGCAACTGCATACGGTCGCTCTCCCACCACCCGTCATTCGACAGCACGACGATCAGCTGAGCACCACCAAGCGCAGCTGCCCGGGCTTCTGAGGCGAAGAGGCTCTCAAAGCAGACCAGAGCGGACACGCGAAGGTCACCGGCGTTCCAGACGGCTCGCTCCCCGCCCGGCGAATACCCGAGAGCGCCCCCACTGTCCACGCGCAGGAAACGCAGCCAAGGCATCCACGCAAGACCTGGAATGAATTCAACGAGCGGAATCAATCGCCGTTTTCCATTCCATGTCAACTGTTCATTTTCCGGTCGATGCGGCGCCCGCCAGTACACCGCCGCGTTGTGCACGTCGCCACCGTCGCCGACAACAATGCCACCTGAGATCACATCTGTGGAGGCATGCCGCCTGAGCAGCGAATCCTGCCGGCTGACGGTTCCAATCGGCAGCGCCGTCTCTGGCCAGATCCAGAGCCCGTCGGCTGCGCCCGAGAGCGCGACCAGGGCTTCCACACGCTGATCGTCGTAGATATCCGCCCAGGTTTCCGAAGACGTACCCGGCTGCACCAGCACAATGGAAAGGGGCGGTGCGTGGCGCGAAGGGAAATGTCCAATGCGCTCATCAAGCCCGGATACTGCGGCCAGGACCCACAACACCGCGACCGCAATCTGAACCCGCACGCGCCGCTGCGCAGCCAGGGCGGCGAGCCCCCACATCAGAAACGACACGCCCGTGATGCCGAAAAGAGACACGAGTCCCGCCCACGACGTGCCCTCTGCCGTATAGCCTACAGAAACAAGCGGCATGGGGACGGGCCCGAAGGTCAGTATGGCTTCATACAGCATCATGGCCGTTACAACCCCGAAGACGCCAGCCAGCCTGAAGCCTGTCCGGGCGAGAATGGCGCCAATGAGGGTGACGAGGGCGAGCAGCAGCATGGAAACAAGTGCCGTCTGGGGCCAGGCATGATCCAGAATCCATCCGTAGGAGATGCCCCAGCCCACGAAAAGGTAGGCGAAGAGAGGCCACACGACATCCCGGTGTGGAGCCAGTAGCTTAATGGACACAAAGAGGACCAGAAGAGACGGAAGAGCCGTTATGGACACAACGGCAGGCGGCGCAGCGGCAGCGAGCAGGAGGCCGGCCAGGCAGGCCACGGACACGGCGGCCAAATACGACCTTGGATGTTGTAGATCCATTGAACTAACTTGCGCGTTCCGCAACATGGGTGCACGCGCTCGTTCATGATCACGATTTCGGTTTGCAATCACAAAGGGGGGACGGGCAAAACCACGTCTTCCATCAACCTGTCGGCTGCCTTGGCGCTGTCGGGCCTGAACGTCCTGGTAGTTGACCTGGATCCTCAGGGCTTCCTGACGCGGATGGTGGGCGTTGGCGAGCCGGATGCCGCCGAGTCGTCGACCATTCTATTCGATCCCGATGCCAAGGAGGGCCGCGATTTGCCCATCGTCGAGACGGGTAGCTTTGACCTCATGCCATCCTCTTCGGCCCTTTCTGCCGGCATGCGGAAACTCACGCGTCCAGTCGATGTGCTCTGGCTCAAGGAATTTGTTGAACGGGATGCCCCCTCACTCGGTTATGATGTCCTGCTGTTCGATACCGCGGCGGCCGTTACCGTCTACAGTCTCAATGCGCTGACGGCCAGTGATCATGTGGTGATTCCCGTTCTGCCGGAGTACCAACCCGTCGTCGGTGCGGAACAGACCTGGCAAACCGCGCAGATGGTGCGCAAAAGGCTGAACCCCGGTTTGGATGAGCCCAGCTTCCTGTTGACCATGGTCGATGGCCGCAAGCAGAATCACCGCTCGTACAGGGCGTACATGCGGGAGAAGTACGGCGCGCACGTCATGCGGCAGATCATTCGGACGTGCACGACACTGTCCATTTCGCATGGCCCGGGTGGGACGGTGTACAGTCGCAACGCGCATGCCCGTGGTGCGGTGGACTATGCCAGCGCAGCCGAGGAACTGATGGTGCGAATCGGGCACCGGGACCAGGCCAGTCCGGAAACCGAGTCCGCAACCGAAGCCATGGGAGTATGAGGAGGCGAATTCGCTACCTGCTACCACCCGTTGCACTGCTCGTTGGACTTCTCTGGATTCTGGGAAGACCTGTCGGGGGATCGTTCACGCCCGGTCCATTGCTCGAACCCGTTCGAGGTCTTTATGCCACCGCGCGCCACGCCACACCGCATGAAAGTGACGTGTTGCTGCTCGAGGGCATGACATCGCCCGTGGTTGTGGACATGGATGCGCGGGGCGTACCACACATCACGGCCGGTTCTGATCGTGATGCCGTCATGGCCATGGGGTACGTCGTGGCCCGGGATCGTCTATTCGAGATGGAATTCCTTTGGCGCGTTGCGACGGGTCGCCTTTCGGAGGTGCTCGGCCGGGATGCTCTCGCGCAGGATCAGTATTTCCGCCGGATAGGTATGGCGCGCGCTGTGCATGACCAGGCCCTCAGGACGGAGCGGCTCACGAGCGATGCTGGTCGCGCCATGGGCTGGTACGCGGAGGGGGCAAACGCCTGGATCAGCAGTCTGACCCGGGACGAGTACCCCTTCGAATACCGGCTTCTCGGGTTTGCACCCGCACCGTTCACCGCGGAGCATACGGCTGCGCTGCAGCTCTTCATGACCTTCGACCTGAGTTACAGCAGTGGTGACGTGGCATACGAACAGGCGCGGCGCCTACTCTCAGCCGAAGACTACGCGGCCCTTTTTCCAGAAGCGTCGGGCCACGAAGAGCCCATCGTGCCGGCATCTGCGGGCGCGGCCTCCGGGGGCCAGGCCACATCGGTATCCGGGGCGCTCCCGACTCATCAAACCTCCCGATCCTGGCGCCCTGGCGGGGAGGCCGCGCCCGCCATCGGCCTGCAGTCCCTCGCGCGCGGCTACATCGAAGGCACAGGTTCAAACAACTGGGCCGTGAGCGGCGAGGGGTCGGCCTCAGGAAAGCCCATTCTGGCTGGCGACATGCACCTTAATCTATCGCTGCCCGCCATATGGTATGAAATCGGTCTCTATACACCGACGGCCCGATCCTACGGCGTCACGTTCCCATCCGTGCCGGTCATTGTGGAGGGCATCACGGATCGTCACGCCTGGACGTTCACCAACACGGGAGCCGATCAGATTGACCGCTACCTGCTTACGCTCGATGCCTCGGGCGGGCAGTACCTGCACGATGGCGCGTATCGGCCGCTTACCCTGATTCCCGATACCATTCGCGTGCGGGGCGGCGAGCCCGTCGTATCGACCCTGACATATTCCCACCATGGCCCTGTCGAAGACACGCCGTTTGGGCCGGTCGCCGTCCGCTGGGTGGGACATGAGCCCAACCGTACACTGGAGGCGCTCTGGGGAATGCACCGGGCGCGCAGCCATGCCGAATTCGAGGAGGCCACGCGCCAGTGGGACTCCCCCATGCAGAACATCCTTTATGCCGACGCCGA
Organism: Bacteroidota bacterium; assembly: GCA_029262775.1. Taxonomy (GTDB): domain Bacteria; phylum Bacteroidota; class Rhodothermia; order Rhodothermales; family UBA10348; genus 1-14-0-65-60-17. The sequence continues at coordinate 376,772 of JAJCYR010000056.1, read as the reverse complement.
CGGTACGATATCCATCCGGGCAACCGGCTATTGGCCGCGGCGGCAATCGGGAGAGGGCCTTCTCGATGGCTCGACATCGGATGCGGAGTGGCAGGGGCGCGTGCCGTTCGACGAGCTTCCGGCCTGGACCAACCCCGGGCGTGGATTTCTGACATCCACGAACCAGCGCCCGGCCGCTGCTGCCGGGCCGTACATGGGACGCGACTGGCGTTCCGTATTCCGGAGCCGTCGCATCCACACGTTGCTATCCGGAAAAAAGGGGCACGATGCCGAGGATCTGAAGGCCTATCAGGCGGACGTACACGCCGTACAGGCCGACTACCTGATTCCTCTCGTCGATACGCTCTCCGGCCTGGATCCGGCCGGTCAGGAATTGGTCAGGCGGCTACAGGGCTGGGACCGGCGCATGACGACGACGTCGCGCGCGGCGACCCTCTTCGCCGCACTGGCCGATACGCTCTACGATCTGGTCTGGGACGAGCCCGTGTTCATGGATATACCCCGGCCGCATTTTGTGCGCATGTTTGCTGAGCCGGGAGAGGAGGCGCCGGCGGCCGATCCCGTATGGTTTGACATGGTCTCGACGCCTGACCGGGAGACGTTCGCTGACGTCCTGCGCGAAGCCATCCGGCGACAGGGGCCGCCGGATGATGTCACTCCGTGGGGAGACGTTCATACGCTCCAGATGCGGCACATCACGCGCAGTCCGGCACTCCGGGCGGTATGGCGGGAGAACATGTCCTATCCGGGATGGAAGGAGACGTTATCGCCGGCCCGGGGCATGCAGGCTACGCACTCGGCCTCGTGGCGGGTCGTAGTGGACTTTTCAGACGGACCGCCCCGCGCGTGGGGGGTTTATCCGGGTGGTCAGTCCGGCAATCCGTTTTCTCGTCATTATGATGCCCACGTGGAGACTTTTGTCTCGTTTGATTACTATGCGCTCGACCTGACCAGAATCACCGCTGCCAACGATACCGGAGAACAAGATGCCCAATGAGCAGGACGCCCGTTTTTCATCCCGACTCGGTCTCATACTGAGTGTACTCGGAATTGCCGTGGGAACGGGCAATATCTGGCGTTTTCCGCGCATTGCCGCGAGCAACGCCGGTGATGATGGCGCGGGTGCCTTTCTGTTTGCCTGGTTCATTTTCCTGCTCATATGGTCCATTCCCCTGATCATCGCGGAGTATGCGTTGGGACGCCGGGGACGGATGGGCGTGATTGGCACGCTGGCCAAGGTCGCGGGCAGGCGGTTCGGATGGATGGGCGCCTTCGTGGGTTTTGTGGCGACGGCAATCATGTTCTACTACTCGGTCGTCGCTGGCTGGTGTATGTACTATGTGACGCAGATGGTTGCGTCCCCGCTGCCCATCTCAGTAGAACAGTCCACGGCGATCTGGGATTCTTTTCAACAGGGTGGGCTGCCCATTGCATTCCATGGCCTGGCCATGGTGCTGTGTGGGGTGGTGGTCATCCGGGGTATATCGTCCGTTGAAAAGGCGAACAAGGTGCTCATTCCCATGCTCTTGGCCATTGTGCTGATTGCCCTCGTCAGGACGCTCACGCTGGACGGATCGTGGGAAGGGGTTGCTTTCCTGTTTCGCCCCGACTGGTCTACACTGTCCGAGCCCCGTGTATGGCTTGAGGCGCTCACGCAGAATGCCTGGGACACCGGGGCAGGGTGGGGTCTGATCCTGACATATGGGGCGTACATGCATGCACGGCACGGCGTGGTCAAAAACAGTCTTATCACAGGCTTCGGCAACAACTCGGTCAGCATCATGGCTGCCATCGTCATATTCGGCACTGTATTCGCGACGCTGGGGGCCGAAATGTCGCGCTCCGAGGTGCTGAATATCATGCAGACCAGTGGCCCTGCTGCGACCGGCCTGACGTTCATCTGGATGCCGCAGCTTTTCGCCAGAATGCCCTTCGGAGAAGTGCTTGCCGTCCTGTTTTTTCTGGGCCTCGCGTTTGCTGCCATCAGTTCACTGATCTCCATGATCCAACTCACGACCCGCCTGCTCGTAGATCTCGGACTGAGCCGGCGGTCTGCGGTCATTTCCGTCGTAACGGTTGGGTTTGTTCTTGGCGTCCCGTCGGCCGTCAATTTGAATATTTTTGGCAATCAGGATTTTGTCTGGGGCATTGCGCTCATGATTTCGGGGGCATTCATCGCTTTTTCGGTCATCCGCTACGGCGTATCCGCATTCCGCCACGATGCGGTGGATGTAGCCGCCGGAGACTGGCGAGCCGGACGACTTTGGGAGGTCCTTATAACGTGGGCCATTCCTGCGCAGGCCGTTGTCCTGCTCGTCTGGTGGTTCACACTCTCGGCGACGGTCTATGCGCCTGACACGTGGTTCAACCCGTTCGACCCCTATTCCGTCATGACCATTGTCGTACAGTGGGCGCTGGTTATGGGGGTGTTCATGTTCTTCAATAAACGCCTCGTGGACCGTACGCTGGGACCACTGAACGCCGGTGAAGCATCAACAGCCTTCTAACGCTTGACCGCGCAGCGGGATGCCGTCAATGAAGGTCAGCACCGCGTGTGGCGGGTCGAGGCTGTCCAGGAGCAGATCGGGACGGCTGGCCTCAAGACGGGCGCGCGGCACGAAACCGGTGCACACGGCAAGTGCCCACGCACCATGCGCGCGTGAGCACGCCACATCATGCTCCGTATCGCCGATGATGACCGTGCGTTCGGGTGGCATGTCCACGCCGGTTGCCAGGTAGAGGCGCTCGCGGGCAATGGCAGGCAACAGGTTGCGGTCTTCATGATCGCTTCCGTAGGCACCCGTCCCGAACAGATTGCCAAGACCTGCAGCCGCCAATTTGGCCCGTGCGGTACCCTCAATATTTCCTGTCAGAATCCCAAGATGCGTGTCTGCGCGGCGGCTCAGCAGGCCAACCAGCGACATGACGCCCGGCAGCAGGTCCACGTGTTGCGGCCCCAGCCGGCGGCACAGCTCGGCTTCATAGGCGAGGAGCGTTTCCGGAAGCAGTCCCGGGATTTCGTCCCGCGGTACGCCCGACGCCAGGAGCACGTCCGTCAGAATGGCCGGATCGGTCCGCCCTGAGAAGGACACTCTTTCCGTAGAAATGCGGCGCCCGAGGTGCTGCTCCAGGGCCGCCTCAATTGCCCCTCGCCCGACACCACGGGTCAGCATGAGTGTGCCGTCAATGTCGAATACGATGAACATCAAGGCCCCTCCATGCGGAATGGAGAGTCGTCCAGGTCTTCGTGGCGTATTTCATCTACCTTTTCGCGCTTACCCTCACCGGCGTAGAGTGTATCAGGAAAATTGGTGACGAGTGCGTCCGTATCCCCGTCGTTCCGGTAGGCGTGGACGACGCCTGGTGGAATGATTACGAGCCTCGGCGCGCGCTGTCCCGCACGGAAGACCATTCGGTTGCCCAGGGTGGGCGACGTCTGCCGCGCATCCCACAGGAACACCGTGTATAGCCCATCAAAAAAAGCAAAACGGTCCGTCTGCTGCCGATGCTCGTGAGGCCCCCTCGCTACGCCCGCGTGCGTCAGCGACACGTACCCCATGGCTGGCGCCGCGGCCCCATCGGGCTCATCCCGGCGGAAGATCTCCATGAGCCATCCCCGCTCGTCGCGAAAGGTCTTCATGTCCCGTACGGTCACATCGCGGATCGATGCATCGACCCAATTTGGAAAACCGCCCATCAGTGTGCCCTCTCGTCCAGTTCCGGATACTGCACGTCCCGGGCGAGCACATTGGCCTCGTCCCACCCGTCGAACGTGCCCGCATCGCCCCAAAATCCGTCCAGGATGCCGTGCGTCAGCTGCCCCAGCCGGGCATACCGGTTGTTTACATCACTGATTTCGTATTCCCCCCGCGCGGACGGCGTGAGTTCACGGATGAAGTCAAAGGCCTGCTGGTCGTAGAAATAAATTCCGGTGACGCTGAATGAACTGGGTGGATGCGACGGTTTTTCAATGACTTCCGCAATCCGCTCGTTTTCGAAACGGGGTACGCCATAACGTTCGGGATCGTGCACTTCCTTGAGCAGCACCCGGGCACCGGATTCCTGATCCCGGAAGGCCTCGGCTTCGGCTGTAATGTCACTGCCCAGGATGTTGTCACCCAGTACGACAGCGAACGATTTTCCGCCCGTAAAGGCCTCGCAGAGCGCCATGGCCTGTGCAATGCCGCCTGGCTCATCCTGGACGCGGTAGGTCAGATCAACGCCGAGCCGGCGTCCACTGCCGAGCAGGTTGACGACATCGCCCATGTGTTCAGGACTCGTCACAATGGCCACCTCCGTGATGCCGGCGCGGCGCAGGCGTACGAGCGGATGATAGATCATGGGGTAGCGCCCGACAGGCAGGAGATGCTTGTTCGTGACGCGCGTAAGCGGGTAGAGGCGGCTGCCGGTTCCGCCAGCCAGGACAATTCCTTTCATGTAGTGGGCTGCGTCAGCTTCTTATGAGCATATTGAATCCAGTCCGTGTTGGCCAGGTACCAGGACACGGTTTTTTCGAGTCCGCCACCAATGGCATGACGGGCCGTCCAGCCGAGTTCTTCTTCCATGCGCGAGCAATCGAGGGCATACCGGAAGTCGTGTCCGGGCCGGTCTGTCACAAATGTGATGAGGCGCCGGGACGATTGTGGAGGCCGATCGAGCTGAGCGTCGACGGTGTCCAGTAGCTGCTCAACGAGGTCAATGTTCCGCACCTCCTGGCCTGCCCCAATCAGGTACGTGCGTCCGATCTCGCCGCGCAGAAGGACGCGCTCGAGCGCGTCCACATGGTCCTCCACGTAGAGCCAGTCCCGAACCTGTTCTCCCTTTCCGTAGACAGGCACCGGTAGGCCCGCAAGCGCCCTGGAAATAACCAGTGGGATGAGCTTTTCGGGGTTCTGGTAGGGGCCGTAATTGTTTGAGGTATTCGTAATGACCGCCGGAAGCCCGTGTGTCACGCTCCAGGCCCGGACCAGGTGGTCGGCTGCCGCTTTCGAGGCGGCGTAGGGCGAGCGGGGGGCGTAGGGGGTCTCTTCCGTAAATACGCCCTCAGGGCCCAGCGCACCAAACACTTCATCGGTAGATATATGGTGGAAGCGGCAGGTGCGTCGGCGTACCTGTGCCCAGGCGTGCCGAGCCGCATCGAGTAGCACCCGGGTGCCTTCCACGTTTGTGTGGACGAAGCTGCGGGCACTTGCAATGGAGCGGTCCACGTGGCTTTCGGCGGCGAAATGAACCACGGCGTTGATCGGCTCGTGCGCGAAAAGTTGCGCTACCGCGTCGGCGTCCGTGATATCCGCATGAACAAACCGGAAGTTGCTGGCGCCCTCGATGCCGGCCAGATTGGTGCGGTTCCCGGCGTAGGTCAGTGCATCGATAGTAATGAAGCGCGTGTTGGGATGCGCCGTCACCATATGGCGCAGGTAGTTGGATCCGATGAATCCGGCTCCGCCGGTGACGAGCACACACTCTGGTCTGAAGACTGCCATAGCTGAAAAATGCGAGGGACCCCGAAACGGTTCTGTCCGTGTAAGGTCGTCCGCGCAATGGGTTCCACCCCATCAACCTTCCGGCTTTCCAGACGACCGCATGCCCACCGGTAAACCCACCCTGTATCTGCTCGATGCCATGGCTCTGGCCTACCGGGCACACTTCATCTTCATCAGTCGTCCGCTGATCAACCGCAAGGGATTCAACACAAGTGCCACATATGGTTTTGTATCGGCACTTGCCAAACTGGTTGAAGACCATGGCATGGACCATATGGCTGTCGTATTCGATGTGATGGAGGAGGGCGGTACATTCCGGGACGAACTCTACGATGACTACAAAGCGCACCGCGACCCACCCCCGGATGAACTGCTGGCCAACTTGCCGTTCATCAAGGAGATTGTCCAGGCGCTCGACATTCCAGTGATCGAAATGGGCGGCGTGGAAGCTGACGACGTGATCGGAACGCTCGCCGTTCGCGCCGAGAAAGATGGGGCAGAGGCCGTAATTGTGTCTCCGGACAAGGATTTCCGGCAGTTGCTTTCCGGCCATATCTCCCAGTTCCGTCCGGCCTACAGGGGCGAAAGTTTTGATATCATGAACGGCGATACGTTCCGGAAGCAGTATGACCTGGAACCGGTGCAGTTCATTGACCTGCTGGCGCTGATGGGGGACTCGGCAGACAACATCCCGGGCGTGCACGGCATTGGAGAGAAAACGGCACTCAAGCTCATACAGGAATACGGAAGCATTGAGAACCTGCTCGCGCATGCGGATGAGGTCAAGGGCAAGCGGGCCCGGGAAGGGCTGCAGCAGCATGCCGACAATGCCATTCTATCCAAGAAGCTGGCCACCATCCGGACCGATTTGGACATTTCCGAGACGTGGGATGATTTTGTGGTCCGGCATCCGGACCTGGACCGCGTACGGGACATTTTCAAAGAGCTCGAATTTGAGCGGCTGCAGGACCGGGTGGCGCGCGTCTTTGCGCGCCTGGACCATTCGGAGGGTCGCCAGGTCCCAAAACAGGGTCCCCAGGTCCCAAAACAGGGTCCCCAGGCCCCGGAAAATACACCGGGCCGCGCGTCCGCACCGGAACCCGGGCCCATGGAGCCGGGGCGCCTTGATCTGGAGCAGGTCTCCTACCGGACCGTCGCGCACCTGGACGCCTTGTCGGCACTCATCCGGGAATTGGAGGAGGCCGACGAGTGGGCCATGGACACCGAGACCACCTCGATCGATCCCACACTCGCCTCACTCGTCGGCGTGTCGTTTTCGACGGCCGAGAGCAAGGCCTGGTACGTTCCGACACCCATGCCCGACGGTACGCCGACTGATACGGTGCTCGCCCAGTTACAGCCGGCGCTGAATTCCGGAGCCAGAAAGGTAGGTCAGAACATCAAGTATGACCTCGTTGTGCTTGCGCGGCATGGAGTTCATGTCAGGGGGCCGTTTTTCGATACGATGATCGCACATTACCTCTGCGCGCCGGAAGAACCGCATGGGATGGATCATCTGGCACAGACGCTGCTCAGCTATACTCCAGTACCCATCAGCGAGCTGATAGGCTCGGGAAAGGATCAGCTGTCCATGCGGGACGTACCGGTCGCAAAGGTAAGTCCGTACGCATGTGAGGATGCGGACGTCACGTTCCGGCTCAAGCCCGTCCTCGACGGCATGCTGGCCAAGGATGGGCTCACCGACATGGCTGGCGGTATGGAGTTTCCTCTGTTGCCGGTCCTGGTTGCCATGGAGGTGCGTGGCGTGAAGGTCGATCTGGACGAGCTGGCACGACTGTCCACAGCGTTGAGCGCGGATATCAAACGTCTGCAATCCGGGATTCACGAACTGGCCGGCAGGGAATTCAATATCGGGTCTCCTGCACAGATAGGCACCATTCTGTTCGAAGAGCTTGGCTTGCCGGTGCTCGAAAAAACGGGTACCGGAAAGCCATCTACGCGGGAGAGCGTGCTGCAGCAACTCGCCACGGAGCATGAACTGCCAGCCCGCATCCTCGACTGGCGCGAACTTTCGAAACTCAAGTCCACCTATGTCGATGCCCTTCCATCGATGGTTCATCCCGAAACCGGTCGCATCCATACAACCTACAGCCAGACGACGGCTGCCACGGGACGTCTGGCCAGTTCCCGGCCCAACCTGCAGAATATTCCCATCCGGACAGAGCGGGGGCGGGCCGTTCGACGGGCGTTTGTGGCCGAAGAGGGGTACGTCCTGCTGTCGGCCGATTATTCGCAGATTGAGCTTCGCATCCTGGCATCGCTCAGCAATGACGAGGAGCTGTGCCGCGCCTTTACGTCGGGCGAAGACGTTCACACTGCGACGGCAGCGCTTGTCTTCAAGGTTGCGCTGGGCGAAGTCACGCCCGACATGAGACGCCGGGCCAAAGAGGTCAATTACGGTATTCCGTACGGCATTTCCGCCTTTGGACTGGCCCAGCGCCTCCGGTGTCCCGTGCCGGAGGCGTCTGAACTCATTGACACCTATAAGCGCACCTATCCCGGCGTCGCCCGCTACCTGCACGACCAGGTCGAGGTGGCGCGCGACAGGGGCTATGCAGAAACCGCCTTCGGGCGGCGCCGCTACATCCCCGACATCAAGGCGCGCAACCACAATGTGCGTTCGTTTGCCGAACGCGTGGCCGTCAACATGCCCATTCAGGGGACGCAGGCCGACATGATCAAGCTGGCCATGATCGCCCTGCACGAGCGCCTGTTGTCCTACGGGGGAACGGCCCGCCTTCTCATGCAGGTGCACGATGAACTCGTGCTCGAAGTACCCGAGGCCGACGTAGATGTGGTGAAGACCATGGTTCGTGATGCCATGACGTCCGCCATGACATTGTCCATCCCGGTGGAAGTTGAAATGAACACGGGCTCAAACTGGTTGGAGGCGCACTGATGCAGACGCGTACGACCGTCGTGGATGGCGTGGAATTCGTGGAAACGTGTGGCGGTATTGACTGCTACCGTCTGGTCTCGAACGGGTTACGGGTTCTGCTGCTTCCCCGCCGCCTGGCACCTGTGGCTACCTTCATGATTACCTACACGGTTGGCAGTCGCCATGAACGAACGGGGGAAACCGGTGCGACGCATTTTCTTGAGCACATGATGTTCAAGGGAACGGCGAGGTACAACAGGGAGCGCGGTACATCTGTCTTCAACCTGCTCCAATCTGTAGGCGCCCAGGTAAACGCCACCACGTGGATGGACCGCACGAATTACTATGCGATGCTTCCGTCCGAGCACCTGAAGACCGTGGTGGACGTTGAGGCCGATCGCATGCGGGGGCTACTGCTCCGCGACGAGGACGTCGACTCCGAAAAAACAGTCATCCTGAATGAGTTTGATCGGGGGGAAAATGAACCCTTCCGAAAACTATACCAGGCGGTCTGGTCGGCCGCCTTCGAAGCCCACACCTACCATCATCCGACCATCGGGTGGCGCCGGGATATTGAAGAGGTAACCGCTGCCAAGCTGCGTTCCTTTTATGATCGCTACTACTGGCCGGAAAACGCCACGCTGTCTGTGATTGGTGACTTTGATGAAGCGGACGTCCTCAGATGGATTCTGCGCTCGTTCGGTCCCATTGGCCGGGGAGCCGAGCGCCTGCCGGATGTTGGATCCGTGGAACCTCGCCAGCGCGGGGAAAGGCGCGTTGCCGTCCGCATGCAGGGTGACGTGCCGCTTCTGCTCATGGGCTGGAAAGCGTTTCCTGCCCGGGAGCCGCGGAGCGTTGCCCTCGAACTCGCAGGCCAGGTACTTTCAGGCGGCAGAACAACACGTCTCTACAAACGCCTCGTGGCGACGGGGCTTGCGACGGCCCAGCAGGTGCTCTACACGCCCCTGCACGATCCGGGGCTCTTCATGGTCTATGCGTCTCCGGGTGCGGGAGTAGACCTCGTGGACGTGGAGAAGGCGGTGGACGCAGAAATGGAGCGGCTGGCAGGGGAGGGTCCCACAGAGGAGGAAATGAAACGGGCGCTGAGCGGGCTCGAAGCGGCGTTTGCCTACAGTACGGACGGTTCGTTCAGCACGGCCGCGGCGCTGAACGAGGCCATTGCATCGGGCGACTGGAAACGGTTTGCGTCATATCTGGACGCGGCACGCGCATGCACATCCCAGGATGTTCAGGACGCGATCGGCGCCATCTACTCGCGCGATCAGCGTACTGTGGGCGTTTTCGAGCCAACAGAATGAAAGGCCCTACCTCACGCGTTCCAGCGCCGTGACCATGCTGTCCAGTTCTGGGCGGACCCTCGCCATGGGAAACAGACCAATGTATCGTCGGATGATGGTGCCGGTGCCGTCCACCAGATAGGTCGTAGGGAGGGCAAAAGCGCCGCCAAAGGCGTCAGCGACCCCCATTGTATCGACAAAAACCGGGTAGGTGACCTCGAAGTTGTCCACGAAGTCAGCCACTTCCTCGTCTGCATAGGTATCCATGGAAATACCCACAATCTGAAACGGCCGGTCTGACCACTCCTCATAGAGCCCAACCAGTTCGGGTGTTTCTATAATGCACGGGCCGCACCAGGTTGCCCAGAAGTTTACGAGCGATATTCGGTCCTTGAGCAGACGCTCGTCAATTTCTCCCCCCCGTATGACCTGCGCCGAAAAAGAGGGTAACTCCTGGTTCAGGTAGGCGATCGACGTACCATCGATGGTCTCGGTGCGGATATCGGAACGCGCGTTCGCAGTAGTCTCCCCGGGCGTATCGCGAGCTCCGTCGGCCCCGTCCCGACCCGTGCAGGCCGATACCAGGAAAACAAGCGCCAGTGAGAGCACGCCAAGGCCAGGGAAGGGGCCGCGGCGCGGGCCCAGACCAGCGCCGGGGAGGGGGCTTCTCGAATATTCCGTCATTCTGAATTCCATGGGGAACGTGCATGTGCTTCCATGCGTGGACCGGCATTCCGTTCCGTTACCCTGACACGTCAACTTTTGCCAAACCATGTCCACCGATCGTTCAACAGGAGCAGAGCACATTCAGTGGGATCTGTCCGGGCTTTTTTCTGAAGACAGGGATGCGCTCGAGACCCTTAAGGCAGCCACGGTCGCGGCCAGCGATTTTGCCGACGCCAACCGGGGAAAATTGGCCGAGCTCGGCGCCAGTGGATTCGCTGACGCCCTGACGGTCTACGCGGACATACAGGACAAGGCGGGACGTGCCTACACATATGCCTATCTGGCCTGGTCCACGAATACCGCATCACCGGCGACGGGGAAACTGCTTCAAGCCGTCAAGGAGGAGTACACAACTCTCAGCACAAAACTGCTCTTTTTCGAGCTCGAGTGGACGGACCTTGACGACGTGGTCGCGGCCGACTATATGCAGGACCCCGGGACGAAGGCTCTCGCCGCACACTATCTCGAACTCCTGCGCCTTCACAAGCCCCATGTGCTGACGGAGCCTGAAGAACGGATCCTGGTGGAGAAGGGGCTCTCGGGGCGCTCGGCCTGGAACCGCTACTTCGATGAGACCATGGGGGCCATGCGTTTCACGCTGCATGGCGATGCGCTCACGCAGCAGCAGGTTCTGGCCAAACTGCACGAGGGGGACCGCTCCGTACGCCAAGGCGCTGCGGATGCCTTCAGCAAAGGGCTCCGCGAGAACCAGCGCACGCTGACCTACATTTTCAACACCCTCCTCGCCGACAAAGCCACCGATGACCGTCTGCGCGGGTACACATCATGGATCCAGTCCCGAAATCTGTCCAACGAAGTGGACGGGAAGGACGTGGAGGCCCTGATCTCAACCGTCACGGGCAGTTATGATCTGGTCAGCCGGTACTACCAGCTCAAGAAACAGCTCCTCGGACTCGACGAAATGACCGAGTATGATCGGTACGCTCCCATTGGCGAGGCCGACAGTCATTGGACATGGGAGCGTGCGCGGGAACTCGTGACGGTCTCCTACGCTGATTTCTCTCCGGAAATGGGCCGAATCGTGGAACGTTTCTTTGAAGAAAACTGGATCGATGCGGCGCTCGGTGATGCCAAACGCGGAGGCGCGTTCAGTCACGGCGCGGTTCCGTCGGCGCACCCATACATCCTGCTGAACTATACCGGCAAGGTTCGGGACGTGCAGACGCTGGCTCATGAGCTCGGGCACGGCGTGCACCAGTACCTCTCCCGCGAACAGGGTATTTTCCACGCCGATACACCGCTTACAACGGCCGAAACGGCTTCCGTCTTCGGAGAGATGCTGGTCTTCCAGAACATGCTGGCTGCGGAAGCTGACCCGAAGCACCGCCTGGCCATGCTCATGGGCAAAATTGACGACACCATGGCCACCGTCTTCCGGCAGGTATCCATGAATCGTTTTGAGGAGCGGATCCACACCATCAGGCGCTCGGACGGAGAACTGGACACAGACCAGTTCTGCACGGCGTGGATGGATACGCAGGAGGCAATGTTCGGTGGATCTGTCACGCTGGGCGAAAACTACCGCCACTGGTGGAGCTACATTCCGCATTTCCTGCACACACCCGGATACGTGTACGCCTACGCGTTCGGCGAATTGCTGGTGCTCGCACTCTACAGGCGCTACCTCCTGGCCCCCGATACGTTCGTATCCGGTTACACGAAACTTCTCTCGGCCGGCGGATCCGACTGGCCGCACGTACTGGTGGGACAGCTTGGAATAGATCTCCGGGATCCCGCCTTCTGGCAGTCCGGGGTCGATGCCATCGCCGATCTTATCCAGGAGGCAGAGGCCCTACACCAGAAATCCTGACATCCAGGCCAGGAGTTGTGCCGTCAGAAGAGCACCGTAAATACCCAGGATATAGCCCGATACGCCCATCAGGAGTCCGATAGGCGCCATGGCGGGAAAATAAACGCTCGCCACGATAGGAGCGCTCGCCGCGCCACCGATGTTGGCCATGCTTCCGGTGGCCACGAAGAACAGAGGAGCGCGCAGCCATCGGGCTACCAGTAACAGAATGGAAATGTGCACCAGAATCCACACGACCCCTGCCAGCATGTACATGGGCACCTGGAGCACCGCGGCTACGTCGGCCTGCGCCCCTATGGACGTCAATAGCAGATACAGTGCCAGGTAGCCTACTTTGGAGCCACCCCGGTGCTCGAGCCTGCGAAGGCGCGTGAAAGACAGGGCAATACCCACTGAGACCACAATCAGAATACCCCATGTGCTGCTCGTGATCACCGTCGGGTTACCGATGTCGGGCAAATACATTGCAGCCGCCAGCGCAAGTACCGTGACAAGAAGGGTCAATCCCAGAATGTAGGCCAGGTCCGGAGTATCGGACGGCTCACGGGTCGTGTCGATCTCTGCCAGGCGCCGGTTTGTGGCTTCAATGACGCTTTTATCGGCACCAATCCACGTATCGAACCGGTCCTGGAATGTGCTCAGAAATACGAGTACGCCAAGCCAGCCGTAACCAACGACCGTATCGACCACGATGATGGGACCGACCAGGGAGTCGGGCGTGCCCACGCTGTCCTTGATGAAGAGCATGTTGGCCGTGCCGCCGATCCAGCTTCCGGAGAGCGTGGCGAGTCCCTGCCAGGCATCGGGCGGCAGGACTGATGCAAAAATGAGGTAGGCGATGGGCGCCCCGAGCATGATGCCGAGCGTTCCGGCAAGCATCATCAGCAGCGCCGTCTTTCCGAGCTTCAGTATGGCTGGAAGATCGACCGTCAGCATGAGCAGGAACAGGGCGAATGGCAGCAGATAGCGCGACATCCAGGCGTAGACTTCGCTCTGGGCGGGCGTAATACCGGCTGTGGTCAGGATCATGGGTACGAAATAAGCCCAGATGACCGGCGGCATGAACTGGAAAAAGCGTTTCAGTTGGGGCAGCGTCGCAAGCCAGAAAATTCCGGCCAGAACGGCTGCGAGGACGGCGAACAGGGTGGTTGGATCGGTAATCACGACTCTGTAGTGTCGTCCTCCGCCGGTCGGGACTGTGGAATCTGAACTGAAAACGTGGTGCCGGCGCCCTTCTCGGAACTGACGCTGATACGACCGCCGAGCTCGGTAATCAGTCGCTGTGTGATGGCCAGGCCCAGCCCGGTACCGGTATATTGCCGGGCGCGTCCTGTACTTTCCTGGCTGAATTCCTCGAAAATGCGGGGGATGAAATCGGGGGATATGCCAATTCCGGTGTCGGATACCCGGATATCCAGCATTGCGTCGTGCAGCTTCCATTCTGCACGGACGAATCCGGTGTCCGTGAACTTGATGGCGTTGCCCACCAGGTTGTTCATCACGCGCTCCAGGAATACCGGATCTGTGTTGAAGAACAGGGGGGAGGGACCATCGGCCACCAACTCAATATCCTTTTCCCGTGACAGGGGTTTCATCAGGCGGAGAGCACCGTCTATGATTTCGGCTATATCCACGTCCTCGGGCATGGCTTCGAAACGGCCAGCCTCGAGGCGAGACATGTCCAGCACGGAGTTGATAGCGTGCAGAAGGCGACCACCGGATTCCTGGATGAGCGCCGCAAATTCCTTCATCTCGGCGTTCTCGGACGTCTCCTCAATGATCTCGGCAAACCCCACGATACTGGCCAGTGGCATTCGCAACTCGTGGCTCATGTTGGCGAGAAAGGAGGCTTTGAGTTCTTTTGTTTTTTCAGACGTGATCTGCGCATCGAGCAGATGTTGCCTGAGTTCGGTCTCTGTCGTGAGGTCGCGCATGGCCAGCATGTGGGCATGGCGGCCCTCCCAAAGAATTCTGGACGTATGGAGACTGGCGTGTACCATATGTCCGTCCGGGCGAAGAAACTCGAGAAGCCGGTATTCCTGGTTTCCGTCAGAAACGTCTACAGGAGAGGGGGCCCCAAACAGTTCCTCAATCGATTTGCCAAAGAGCTCTTCACTGGCCGAATTGGCAAAGACCACGGTGATCTGGTCATCAATGATCAGGATGGCATCGGATACGAGCTCAATGACGGAGCGGATATGCAGCGTCGCCTCTTGCGAAATGGTCAGAATGCGCGCCCGTTCGGCGGCCATGGTCAGACGTGACGCCAGCTCCTGCCCGTTCATCTGCGAGACGTCCAAAATGTCCTGGGCCCCCATCCGGGTAAACCGGGCACCTTCTACCGGATCCGGGTGATACGGGGCAAGGAGCACGCAGGCGCCGCGGGATTCGTGACACGTCTGCGCCATGACCGTATCCCAGTCCTGGTCCCTGTCATCGAGATCAATCAATACCAGGGACACATCGAGGTCGGATGGTGTCAGGCCCGTTGGCACGTTGATTCGGCATGTGAAGACATCCGAGAGTGTGTCAACCAGCTCCTGTGCAAACGCCCGTCTGCCCGTCAGGATGAGTACCGCATTGGTCTCCATCAGAGGGGCAGGATGGTGAGCTCTCGGGGAAAGGATGTGAGACTCTCACTTCCATGTTCCGTGATGATCATGTCGTCCTCAATGCGTACACCGCCCTCTTCCGGTACATAGATTCCCGGCTCGATCGTGTAGGTTGTGCCCACCTCAAGGAGCGCATCGTTGCCGGCTCGTATGTAGGGCGGCTCATGAACGTCCAGCCCCAGTCCATGACCGGTCCTGTGAACGAATCGCGCTCCAAATCCGGCTGCTTCAATCACGCTCCGCGTGGCCGCGTCCAGCGAGCCGGCCGTTGCGCCCGGTCTGCCGGCAGCGCGTCCGGCTGCGTTGGCCTTTTCCACAGTTTGGTACATGCGACGCACGGTCTCGTCGGGCTCGCCGAGCACAAAGGTCCGGGTCATATCAGAGAAATAACCCTCGTTGTTGGCGCCCCAATCGAACAGGATCAGGTCTCCCTCCCGGGCGGCGTAATCGGTGGGCACCGCGTGTGGATTCGCGCTGTTGGCGCCGAACGCAATGATAGGCTGAAACGGAAGTTCACCACCGGAACCCTCGTTCAACATTTGCGCTATGAGCCTCGAACCGATTTCCTTTTCAGTCACACCCGGTTTCACATGGGGGAGTGTGTTGCGAAGCGCTTCTTCCGCGATGCGCACGGCCTCCTGCATGAGCGCCCGCTCGGCGCCATCCTTTCGCATGCGAAGCGTGGCCATGATGTCTTCACCGGACACGAACTGCGCGGTAGGGGCGGCCTTCTGGAGATAGCGCAGCTCAAGGAAGCGCAACACGCCGTCCTCGACACCGATCACGGCACCCTCTGGCAGGTGTCCCAGGGCGGCCTCAAACGCCGTATCCCACGAGGGCAATGACTCGGAATATGTGTACACGTCCATTCCAAATGGCAGGTGCGCCACTTTCTGGGCTTCGAGTGCGGGCAGGACGAGCGTGGGCGACATGCCTGGCGCAAAACAGGCGACGACCGGCCGTTCACTGAGGTGAACGTGCAGTCCGGTCATATAGGGCAGACTGGGACCAGCGTTGAGTACGATGGCATGAAGCGGCGACGCTTCAAGCGCGGCGTGAAGACGCCGTAAACGTGCAGAGTGGGACATGATGGAATGAGAGCAAGGGAGGGGTTTTCGAAAAGTAGGAGGCAAAGGGACGGATTACAAGCACAAGTCCCGTCTCAAGGGAGCTTCAGGGACAATCGAGAGGCACATGCGCGTGTCGCCTGCTCTGGATCCGGGTCGAGACAGACGGCAGACAGAACGGCGCATCCGGCCGCGCCATGCCCAAGGAGCAGTGGAATGCGCGCTTCGGTGATACCGGCAATGGCAATCACGGGAATGCGGACGGCACGCGCCGCATCCAGAAGGCCCTGGAGTCCTTTGACCGATGCCGGGTTGGCTTTGGAGGCCGTGGAGAATACAGGGCCGAATCCAATATAGTCTGCGCCATCTCGTTCAGCGCGGATGGCTGCTTCGGTAGTCGTTGCCGTGACGCCGAGCACCTTGTCAGGGCCCAGAATGGCCCGAACAACATGAGCGGGCAGGTCGTCCTCTCCCACATGAACGCCGTCGGCTCCGACGGCGAGGGCCAGGTCGACGCGGTCATTCACAATAAACACGCCGCCGCCATGGCTGCGAGCGATGCTGTGCGCCTCAAGGCACGATTGGTAGCGATCCCGGACAGATCCAGCCTTCTGTCGAAACTGAACGTGGGTGGCACCGCCGCGCAGGGCCATCTTCGTGAGGTCTGCATGGGAGTAGCGCTGTTGTAGGTGAAAATCGGTGATGACGTGCAGTTGCATGGGTTCAGGAATAGGAAACAGCGGCTGGCTGTTTGTTCATGGGTTGGTAACGCCGTAGGTTTCCTGCCAGCATATAACATCGAGGGTATTACGTAGAAAACGAAATGATGGACTCCAATAGACGTCAATTCATCAAGAAATCGGTCGTGCTCGGACTGGGCGCCACGGCGGCAAGCGGCGGCGCACTGGCTGGTCCGGCGCCGGACGCACACGCGGGCCGCTTTGACTTCAACGGTCCGGTCACCATTTCAAGCCGGAACGGGACGAGGGCCGTACGCCGCGCGATGGAAGAAATCGAGGCTGGAGCCGATGCCCTCGATGCCGTTGTGGCAGGCGTAAACCTCGTGGAGGAAGATCCAAGCGATACGAGCGTGGGCTACGGCGGCCTTCCCAACGCCGATGGCGTGGTTCAACTCGATGCGTCGGTCATGCACGGACCGTCTGGCAGGGCGGGCGGGGTGGCTGCGCTCGAGGGCGTGGTGCATGCCTCGCGCGTGGCGCTGAAGGTGCTGCGCCGCAGCGACCACGTCCTGCTCGTTGGAAAAGGAGCCCAGGAGTTTGCACGCATGCACGGGTTTCCCATCCAGGACCTGATGACTGACACGTCCCGACGACAGTGGCTGCGATGGAAAGAAAATCTATCTGTAGATGACGAATATCTGCCGGAGCACGACTTAGAGGATGCTACCATTGGCCAGGCAGATGGCTGGAATGAGCGCCACTGGGGCACCGTCAACTGCAACGCCATTGATCTGAACGGAAATATTTCCGGCGTGACCACGACTTCGGGACTGGCCTTCAAGATCCCAGGCCGCGTCGGGGATTCGCCCATCATTGGTGCCGGCCTGTACGTGGACAACGAGGTCGGAGCAGCCGGTTCGACGGGCCGTGGCGAGGCCAATCTCGAATCGCTGGCCTCCTTTCTGGTTGTCGAGCGCATGCGCGCGGGTGACACGCCAGAGGAGGCCTGTCTGTTTGCCTGTCGGCGCATTGCCTCGCGCACAAAGCCTGCCTATCTGCTCGACGTGGAGGGCCGTCCCCGGTTCAATGTGCAGTTTTATGCGCTCCGCCGGGACGGTCTCGTGGGCGGCGCCGAAATATGGGGCGGCCGTGGCAGTTTCGCCATGGCCGATCGGGACGGCGCACGCCTCGTCCCGCTTGCCTATCTGTTTGAACAATCCTGACTGTAATCTCCATAAATATGAAAGTTCTGTATCTCTGCGCTGCCTTTTTCTTCCTGGGGACAGCGATGGCCGCTGGCCAGACGGTCCCGCTTGCCATTGACACACCCGCGATGGGCGTCGTGTCGTACGACGCTGCCATACCGACGCCTGAAGAGGTGCTCGGCTTCATGATTGGAACGCGGCATACGACTCCCCATGAAATCGAAGCTTATGTGCGCGCAGTAGCCGAGGCGAGCGATCGCGTCATAGTCCGCGAGCACGCTCGTTCCCATGAAAACCGCGCGCTTGTCCATGCCATTGTGACCGCGCCTGAAAACCATGTCCGTCTGGACCAGATTCGTACGCAGCACCAGCGCCTGGCAGACGACCCCGCCTCAGTGACACAGGAGGAGTTGGAGTCCATGCCGGCGGTGGTCTATCAGGGCTACAGTGTTCACGGCAATGAGGCTTCGGGGAGCGATGCGGCCTTGGTTTACCTCTACCACCTGGCCGCGGGACAGGGCCTGGAAATAGAAGAGGCCCTTCGAAATGCGGTCGTCCTGCTCGATCCCATGCTGAACCCGGATGGTCGGGACCGATTCGCCGATTGGGTGAACCGAAACCGAGGAGGTGCGCACAGCACCGATCCGGCCGATCGCGAGCACAACGAGCCGTGGCCAGGAGGGCGAGCGAACCACTACTGGTTCGACCTCAACCGCGACTGGCTCGTCATGCAGCATCCGGAATCGCAGGGACGGATGGGGCTCTACCATGAGTGGCGACCCAACGTGGTGACGGACCATCATGAAATGGGGGGCAACAGTACGTTTTTCTTTCAACCGGGTATCCCATCCCGTGTAAACCCCAATACGCCAGACCGGAATCAGGAACTGACGGCCGAAATCGCGACCTATCATGCGCGCTACCTGGACAGCATAGGATCGACCTACTACTCCCGCGAGTCGTTCGACGACTATTACTATGGCAAGGGGTCTGCCTTTCCGGATGTGAATGGTTCGGTAGGCATCCTGTTTGAACAGGGTTCGTCCCGGGCGCTCGAGAGCGAGGTGGTAGATGGAACGCTGCACTACGCATTCACGGTGCGCAACCAGTTCATGACATCACTCTCGACCCTGGCGGCAGCCGTCGATCTGCGCGTCCCCCTGCATGAACTACAGCGCGATTTTTACGAGGAAGCCCTCCGGAGCGCTGCACGGGATACGGACCAGGCCATGCTGATAGACCTTCGTCACGACGGAACCCGTGCCATGCTCTTTGCGGACGTGCTGCGCCGCCACCGGATTGAGGTCTACGATCTGACCCGGAGTCTCAAAGCCGCTGGCACGGACTACCAGCCCGGTGAGGCACTTGTCGTTCCGCTGCGCCAGAGTCAGTACCGGTTGCTCAAGGCGGCTACGGAAGAAACGCTTACCTACGAAGACAGCCTGTTCTATGACGTGAGCACCTGGACACTGCCCTACGCGTTCAATACGCCGGTGCACATGGTGGGGCGCCTGGATCTGGACGTCCTCGGGGCTCCCTTTGCGGGAGACGCACGGCGCGGCGGGGAGGTCCAACGTCCACGCGCAGGGGCCGGTTATATGCTGCTCTGGGACGAGTTCTTTGCTCCGGCCGCCCTGTATGCGCTAATGGACATGGGGGTCACGCCGCGGGTTACACTGAAAGACGTGCGTGTCCATGATGGTAGCGAAACGGTGACGTTTCCGGCAGGCTCTGTATATATTCCCACGTCACGGCGCGATGGTGCGCTCCCGAGCGATGAGGTTCATGAGGCCGTTGAACGGCTTGCACGCACATGGGGAGTCGTTTTTCATGGAGTTGCCACAGGGCTTGCATCGGAGGGCCCCGATCTGGGCGGGCCGAGCGCTGTGCATCTGTCCAAGCCCTCGGTTGCCGTACTGGCGGGTCCGGGTGTCAGCTCCCTGCAGGCGGGTGAAGCCTGGCACGCCCTCTCCGAGCGGTTTCACATCCCGGTTTCACTCGTTGAGCCGTCTGTTGCGGCGCGAGCGGACCTGTCCAGATACTCTGTTATCATTGTCCCCGGTGGGCGTCCGCCTGTCAATACCACGGAGGCGCTGACCGGATGGGTCCAGCGTGGGGGACGCCTGCTCGTGATGGCAGGCGCTACCTCATGGGCTGTCGACAATCAGCTTCTGGCGGTGGAGGAACGCTCACTCGACCTCGACTCCCTGGCTACCGGGCAGCCGTGGTCCATGGTGTCCGACGCCCGGGGAGCCCAGGCGGTGGGCGGTACGATTTTCCTGTCGGAATTGGACGAAACGCATCCGTTGTCTTTCGGTATCGGAGGCCATCTGCCGGTATTCCACAACAACTCGGAGTTCTTCGAATCTACCGGTAGCCCGGGTACCCTCATTGGCGCCTACGGTCCAAGCGCCCTGCTGAGTGGCTACATTTCAGAGGAGCGTCTCGCCGACACGCCAGGCGCAGCCACACTCGTTGTCGAGCGCCAGGGAAGTGGCCGTGTCGTGGCCTTTATGAACCGCGTCAACTTCCGGGCCTACTGGCTTGGTTCCCAACGCCTTTTCCTGAATGCCATCCTGTTCCAATCGGCGTACTGAAGAGCTGTCCGTACAGCACGACAGCAATCATGGATGTGATGGGGCAGACACTGCCAGTATGAAGAACACGCTCGCCGGGTCCGGAAGCCCGTACCTGCACCAACATGCGAATCAACCCGTCGCCTGGCAACAGTGGGCGAGAGACACGCATGAGCTTGCGCGCCGGACGGACCGTCCACTGTTTCTGTCGGTCGGCTATGCCACCTGTCACTGGTGCCATGTCATGGCGCATGAGTCGTTCGAAGACGAACGCGTGGCGGAGCTCCTGAACACGTACTTCGTACCCGTCAAGATTGACCGGGAAGAACGTCCCGATGTGGACCAGTTCTACATGACGGCCTGTCAGGCGAGTGGAAGACAGGGCGGCTGGCCATTGACCGTGATTGCTCTTCCCGACGGGAGGCCGTTCTACGTGGCAACCTACCTTCCACGCGATTCTACGCCTCGACAGGCGGGGCTGATAGAACTGTTGCAACGCGTGGCCCACGTGTGGAAGGAGCGCCGGTCGCACGTGGAGGAGGCCACGGACCAGCTTCATCGGGCGCTCGAGGGGACGCGCCTGACGAGTGGGAGTGCCGACACGCTGGGTGCAGACCGCTCTGCAAGCGCGGTCAGAGGTATGCACGAGGCGCTTCCCGAGGCGTTTGACGAGAAGCATGGAGGCTTTGGGACCGCCCCGAAATTTCCGTCCTGGCACCATCTGGTATTTTTGCTCCGAACCGATCAAAACGGCCAGGCCATAGCTGCTACCTCGCTGGCAGCCATGAGAGCGGGCGGCATATGGGACCATGTCGGCGGCGGATTTCACCGCTACAGCACAGACAGGCGTTGGCGCTTGCCACACTTCGAGAAAATGCTCTATGACCAGGCGTGGGCACTGCGGACCTACGCGGAGGCGTTCGCTGCCACGGGCAACCCGCTTTTCGGCGAGACGGCGAACGAACTGGTTGATGCGTTGGAACGGGATTTTCGCGCGGAGGATTACCTGTACCATGCCGCCTGGGACGCGGACAGTGAGGGGGAAGAGGGGCGGTATTATACGTGGACGTGGGAAGAACTGGGTCGTGTGCTGGGTGAAAGTGGGCGCGAGCGCCTGCACGCGGCCTTTGACGTGGACCGGGAGGGCAACTTCCTGGATGAGGCCACACACCGCCAGTCCGGGCGTAACGTGTTGTGCGCCAAAGATCCATCGCTTATTTCCGGCGTCGTGGATGAATTGGCCCAGTTGCAAACGGCGCGCCGCCAGCGGGTGCCACCGCTGTGCGACACCAAACGGCTGGCCGATTGGAACGGGCTGACGCTCTCGGCTCTGGCAGCTGCCGCCCGGTATACCGGTAGCAGCAAAGCGTTCGATGCCGCCATTCGTCTCGGGAAGGCGGCGTGGGCCACCTTCATGGAATCGGGTACACTCAAGCGCTCGTCATTTGATGGATCCACCCGTTTTGCCGGTCAGCTCGATGACTATGCGTTTCTGGCTGAGGGCTACATCCACCTGTCAGAAATTTCCGGTCAGGCGGATGATCTGGATCGGGCTCGCAGACTGCTGTATGAAGCGCGCGAGCAGCTGCATGACCCGATAACGGGCGATTGGTATGTGTCTGCGGAAACGGATGTACCCCTTCGCATGACGCGTTACCATGACGAAGCGTATGCGTCCGGGGCGTCTGTACTGTTACGGTGCATGGAGATCCTGGACCGGATGTACCGGGATGACGGCTGGCAGGAGGTGGCACAGGGGCTGCGTTCGCTGATGGTATCGGCGGCCGAGGCGTATCCGCTTGCATGTACCGGAACCGGTGCCGTTCTGCTCGAAAACCTGGCTCCCCGCGGTGAAATGACCGTACAGGCAGCCGACGGAGACGTCCTTTCAACGGCCGCAAAACGCCTTTTCGCACCGAATCTGTTTCTGATCACGGGCTCGATGGGTGGTCGTGCTCCATACGTACCCGAATCTGTTCCTTCCTCTGCCCATGTACAGATCTGTACAGGAACGGTCTGTCACGCCCCCATCCAGCATGTGGACGCGCTGAAAAACTGGATGCTCTCCGTATATTCCGACCCTTCCATCCAATCCGATCGTACGTGAAGACCGCTCCCGAAATCCGATCCGAATTCCTGACCTTTTTCGAGAACAGGGGGCACACCATTGTCCCGTCCGACTCCCTCGTACCGGGCAGCGATCCAACACTCATGTTCACGAATGCGGGCATGAACCAGTTCAAGGACGTGTTTCTTGCCGAGGGCGAACGCTCGTACCGGCGGGCTGTCGACACGCAGAAGTGCCTGCGCGTGTCCGGAAAACACAATGACCTCGAAGAAGTGGGGTATGACACCTATCACCACACCTTTTTCGAGATGCTCGGAAACTGGAGCTTCGGAGACTATTTCAAGCGCGAAGCCATCCGTTGGGCGTGGGAATTGCTCGTCAATACGTGGGGACTTGACGGGGACCGGTTGTATGTGTCGGTGCATGAGGGTGATGAAGCGCTCGGGTTGGAGGCCGACCACGAAGCGGCGGCCTGCTGGAGAGAAGAAACGACCATTGCCCACGATCACATCCTGTACTGCGGATCAAAGGACAATTTCTGGATGATGGGTGACACGGGCCCCTGTGGACCGTGTTCGGAAATCCATGTGGATATGCGCCCGGACAGTGAGCGCCTCACTACGCCCGGAATGACGCTGGTCAACGCCGACCATCCGCAGGTGATTGAGATCTGGAACCTCGTTTTCATCCAGTACAATGCCCAAACAGACGGCTCGCTCACCCCACTGGCGGCCAAACATGTAGATACAGGAATGGGGTTTGAGCGGATTGTGGCCGTTCTCCAGGGCAGGAGGAGCAATTACGACACGGACCTGTTTCTGCCCATCCTGGACAGTATTGCCTCCCGGGCAGACATCGAGGGACTGGACCGCTACGACGATGCGCTCCGATTTCCGCAGCCTGAAGGGGAGCGCATCAGGACTGCCCTTCGCGTCATGGCCGACCATGCACGTACCATATCCTTCGCCATCGCCGATGGTGTCATTCCGGGAAACGCTGGACGGGCCTACGTTATTCGCCGTATTCTGCGCCGGGCTGTCCGCTACGGCTACCAGACGCTCGGCTTCCGCGAACCCGTACTCTCGGAAGTGGTCGTGACCGTTGTGGAGCTGATGGGGGGGCAGTTTCCGGAACTCGTGGAAAAGCAGGATTACATTGTTCGCGTGGTTCAGTCAGAAGAGCGGGGCTTCCTCGAGACGCTGGGTACCGGTATCCAATTGTTTGAGAGGCTTCTGCCGCATGTCGAGGCGGTGTCCAAAGGACATCCGGTGCCGGAAGACCGCACCGTGAAGGACCTGCTGGAAAAGTCCATGCCAACTATCTCCTCCGAAAGAGAACGACTGGCGCTTTTCGAGGAAACCGCATCGACGGGGCTCGTTCCCGGCCCGTTTGCCTTCCTGCTGCACGACACCTTCGGGTTTCCGATTGACCTGACGGCCCTCATGGCGCGGGAGGCGGGGCTTGGAGTGGACATGGACGGTTACACGGCCTGCATGGATGCGCAGAAGTCGCGCGCGCGCGCCGCCTCGTCCTTCAAGGTGGATCTCGGTGGCGACGATGGATGGACGCGCCTCAGCGAGGGGCCCACATCCGTCTTCACAGGATACGATACCCTTGTCGAAGATGACGTCACCATCCGGGCCGTGCAGTCGGTCACGAGTGCAGAAGGGGGCGATATGTCGCATCGGCTACTGCTTGAGCGTACACCTTTCTATGCCGAAAGCGGGGGACAGGTGGGAGACACAGGTACGCTCGTCATTGATGACCAGGAGATCGAGGTGCTCGATACGCAGCGGATTGGAGGACAGATTGTGCACATGGTCAGTGCGCTACCCGCCAATCTGACAGGACGTGTTACGGCGCGCGTAGACGCGGAGCGGAGGCACCGCACGGCCAAACACCACTCGGCTACGCATCTGCTGCACGCAGCCCTTCGCGAGGTGCTGGGAAGTCACGTCGAACAGAAGGGCTCGCTCGTTGCACCCGGTCACCTCCGCTTTGACTTTTCGCACTTCGAGCGGGTCTCGGATGCAGATCTACGTACGGTCGAAACGCGCGTGAATGAAGCGATCCAGGGCAACATCGCCCTCGCAGAAGAGCGCAGTGTACCCATGAAAGAGGCCATGGAACGCGGCGCGACGGCCCTCTTTGGGGAGAAGTACGGCGAGCGTGTACGTATTATTACGTTCGATCCGGACTGGTCCATGGAACTCTGCGGAGGCACACATGTGGCCACAACCGGCGAAATCGGCTTGTTTCGTATCACATCCGAGGGTAGCGTCGCGGCGGGAATCCGGCGCGTGGAAGCGGTGGCCGGGATGGACGCCTATCAATGGGTGCAGGCGCAGCTCGACGAACTCGAGCGTACACGCCAGCTGTTCAAATCGTTGCAGCACCCGGTCGACGAGGAAGTGAAGCGGCTACAGGCCGGATGGCGCGAGCTCGAGAAGGAACTTCAGGAGGTGCGCGAGCGGGCACTTGCCACGGCCTCCATGGAGCTGTTGCAGTCAGCCCGCACCGTGGCCGGCGGTATCCGTCTGGTAACGGGGATGCTCGATGGAGCGGACATGAATGCGCTCCGCACGGCCACGGAAGCTCTCAGGGACAAGGCCGGCGAGGGCTACGTGCTGGTCCTTGGAAGTCGTGACGATGACGAGGGTAAAGTCTACCTGTGTGCGGCCGTAGCCGATGACCTCGTTACGCAGGGCCTGTCGGCTGGCAGGATTGTAGGTGCGCTATCGGGACTCGTGGGCGGAGGAGGGGGCGGTCGTCCCACCCTCGCGACGGCCGGAGGCAAGCAGCCGGAAAACCTGCAGAAGGCCCTCGATGCGGCTGAATCTGTGATTGGGTGCTGATCCTGGAATATTCAAGGTCACTTGACGCTTTGGTATTTGCCCGGAACGCGCCGGGGCAGTAGCTTCCACCCTTGGAGGGATGCCGGAGTGGTCGAACGGGGCGGTCTCGAAAACCGTTGTGCCCCTTGGGGTACCGAGGGTTCGAATCCCTCTCCCTCCGCACATGGCCCCGATTGCCGACAGGCAATCGGGGCCACTCTGTATATTGCGCTGATCCCGCCAACCCGTGCCCCAGCCCCAACGCCGCATGAGACGCTTCCACGCACTGCTCTTCCTGTGTGTTCTTCTTGGAAGCCAAACCTCCCGACTCGAAGCGCAGGTCATCAGGCTCTACGACATTCTGCAGCGCCCCGTCGGCGTGACCTATCGCGTGCTCGATGCCGGTCCGTGGGAAATCATTTACCAGGAAGGAAACCGGGCGCAGGCGCAGGAGCTGCTCCACACACTGCAGACTACCTTTACGGCAACCGATGCGCTCATCGGCGACGGCTCGCCACCGCGCCTGAGTATCGTCCTGAACAATTTCAATGACCGTGCCAACGGTTACGTCTCAACGCAGCCGTTCAAATCGGAAATAGAAGCGGCCGCCATTATGGGCCGAGGGCTTTCCCTTCGCCATGAAAGCTGGACGCACGTTGTGACGGCGCACGAACTTGTCCATGCCGTTCAGGCCGACGCCCGCTGGAAAACCGGTCTGAATCGCATCATATGGCCATTTTCTCCTGATTTCGCGCGTTCGCTGAATATGGCGATTCCATCCGGATGGGCAGAAGGGTTGGCCGTCTACCGCGAAAGCGCCCTCACGCCCGGCGCCGGCAGGTTGAACCACCCGTTTTTCAATATGCAGCAGCGCGCGGGGATGGACCGGGGAACAGGTTGGTCACTCTCCCAGATGCTCGAAGAACCGGACTATACGCGCCCGTTCAACCGTTTTTATTTGGGCGGCTCTCTGTTCACCCGGTACATGATGGAGCGGTGGGGACAGGAGACCGTCCGGAGCGTGGCCCGCTGGCAGCACCGCATTCCCATACTCGGTTTTGGTGGTGTGCTGGCATTGGCAACCGGCGAGTGGCCTCGCGAAATCAGGCGCGACATGCAGGTGTGGTATGACAGCACCTACGGACACGCCGATCCGGCGCTCTCCAACCGGTACTGGCATGCGGGACGGAACGGTCTCGTGCAGCACACGCCCAAGTGGCTCGACGACACGCACGTGGTCACATTCAGCTTTGCCTACAACCTGCCATCGGGTTTCCGGACGTATGCGTGGCCGTCTACCGATGCATCGACCTGGTCCATTCAGGGGATGACCGAAGACATACGTTATGCGCGCACTCCGTCGGGAGATCTGGTTTTCTCCCGGTACGATCCCCACCCTGTCTCTCCCATCACGTCATACGCGCGGGGCTACGTCCTGCGGCAGGGAGCGCGGCGGGCGGAAGAATTGGCACCCGATACGCACATGCTCAATCCGGTCATGCTCCAGGACGGTCGCATCTGGTATGTCCGGCAGCGCGGCCCCTGGTCTGACATCATGGAGTTGCGGGATGGGGACGACGAGGTGGTGGTGTCCTATCCGGAAATGCGCATCGCGTCCATTGCCGCGAGCCCGGTATCCGACTCGGTGGCATTTGTGGCCAATGTCCGCGGACACCAGGCGCTTTTTCTGCGCACACCGTCGGAGACGGTCCAACCCTGGATTGGTTTTCAGGATGCGAGCGTGTACGATGCTTCCTGGAACGCCACGGGGACGCATTTGGCCTTTACGGCCGATGTGGGTGGTATCATGCAGGCTTGGGTCCTGGATGTTGGCACGGAGAAGCTCTACCGGATAACCGATGACCCGTATGCCGCCATGGAGCCGGACGTCTCGCCCGGTGCCGAGCGGATTGCATACATTATTTACCGCGACCAGCGGTTTGACCTCGTCGTCGAGCCCCTCGCGCTGACGGCCGACGCCGAAGAAAACCGGGACATGGCTAACCACACATGGCTTCTGGACTGGGACGCGCCGCGAGAGCGACCCGGCAGCGAGGCGAGGTCAGGACCAGTCATGCCGGAGAGTACGGGTACGGGTACGGGCGGTACATCGGTAGACCGGGCGTACAGCCCGTGGCCCCGTCTGCTGCCCCGCATGGTGTTTCCAACGGCGTATCTGGACGAGAGCCGCTCGGCAGATGACGATGCCCGACTCGGCCTGGGTGTCGGTGTAGGGGTGCAGGGATCCGATCCGCTCCAGACCGTGTCCTGGTGGGGGGAGGGCATTATCCAGAAAGGACGTCCGTGGGGAGAGATTGGTCTGCTCTACGGAGGATGGGATCTGATACCGATCGTGGAGTGGGGGCGAAGGCCCGAAACCGTCACGGCACTGGTGCAGACGGGAACGGGGACGACGGAGGCCAGACGCAGCATCCGCGACCGGACTCGATTCCGGGCGGGAGTAACCCTGCCGAGGATACTCCGGGACAATGTGACGCGGTCGTCATTCTTCGCGACGCTGTCTCTCTCGTGGCGAAAAGATCAGTTTCTCGACGACGACCTCAACAAAATAACCAACTCGTTCAGCCGCTGGGCGTTTACGCCATCATTCCGGTACACCTGGAAACTGCACCAGACGGCACGCGGTGGCCTTCCCCGAACGGGTACGCGGCTCAGTTGGGTGGGCGAGTTTGATCTGGAGGCCGAAAAATTCTCAAAGCGTCGCGGGTGGATTGCCCGCGCCGACCAGTACGTGGGCGTGCTCTCCCGGTTCAATACCGGAATCCGCCTGTCTGCCGGGTTTCTGCACCAGAATGTCGGGGGTGTATTCAATTTGACCGGTTTTCGGCCACGGGGCTGGGAGCGCGCGTTTGTGCCGTCCGGTGACTTTCTGATGCTCGGCGCTGAAGTGCGGCAGCCGGTTGTTTTCGTCGATGACGGTTTTCAGATTGTGCCCCTCTTCCTGCGCTCCGCCTACGCGTTCGGTTTCACGGAGCGGCTTCACAATACCCGTGATTTCAGCGACGACCTGGCCTCTGTTGGATTGGGATTCGGTGTGGAATTTCGCCTCGGGCACACCATCGACCTGGATCTGCGCTGGCGGTGGTCCTATCTGTTGGATGCCCGGACATGGGTAAGCGATGTGTCCCTTATCGATCAGCTGCCGTAATGTAGTGCAGCCCAACCGTTAAAACGTCACTGGCTTCCACATCACTGGCTCCAGGCGAGTGCCCATGTGAACTCGGCTTCGCCGGTCTCCATGTCGGTCTCGACCAGAGCGGCCAGCGTCCAGCTCCGCCCGGCTCCGCCGCGACTCTCAAACCGGACCATTTGCACGGTTCGAGGCCGACTGGCGCGTAACAGGCCCATGTGACCGGGCATCCGGTCCGTGTAGATGACGGCCCAGGCCTCAGGGGTGCGGCCCCACGTGACGGCCCGTGTCAGCACCAGCCTGCGCCGCTCTCCGGCGCGGCGAAGCTGCGCACTCAGCCCGCGGGAAGAGGCGGCCAGGCCTCGCAGGGACCAATTCCAACGCGCGGAATTGCCCCCTTTCAGCGTGATGGCTGTCCTGTGTCGACGCGTGCTCTCGACGGTGCGGATACGAACAGCGGGCGCAGCGGCCGCCAGCGCATCCTGATCGGCCATGACCACGCGCCACTCTGCCACAATCCGGGGGGAGTCCACGCGGGCGTACGCCTCCGACTGGCGCAGTGGCGCTCTTCCGGCCTCGAGCCTCGTAACCGTCTGTCTGGCAACACCCGTGGCCAGCCAGGCACGCCCGCCGACGCGACTTCGAATGGCCAGGCCTGTGGCCAGACTACTCCGGTCGCGGTCATCGACCCGGCTGCCGGATCCCCACGGCGATATGTTCCAGGAAGGAAGGTCGTGCCGCCAGGCGGTAACCGATGTCGCGGGGAGTGACCACGTGACCTCGGCCATGCGCACATGAGCTCGCTTGGCGCCGCGCACGGCAACGGCCACGCCGGCCCGTACCGGCACACCCGGAGAATGCACGGAGAGCCCGGCTTCGAGCCATGATATGTGGGGTTGACCGAGACGGAATCGGGTCCAGGAGAGTGACGCGCTGTAGTGACTACTGCCCGTACGAACGCCGAGTCCGTGCGCGGCGACCAGCCGGGAACGGCGCCTGCCATCGCCGTCTTCCCGTCTTCTGGATGCGAACGCCAGCAGGCTGGCGTGGGGCCCGAGTGGCAACTGGGCCGCGACGCCCCTTGGAGCCGGTCCCTCCGCGGCACCGGCGTATGGGCGCATGCCGGTATGGCCGAGCGCACTGCGCTCCGGGTGCGCCCGCGAAACGACCAGGTTTCGGGACGTGAAATCGGAAACCGAGGCGGCCGACCTGATGCGGAAATCGCCAAGTACGAGACGCGCTCCCTGTCGCCGGAGCTCCGCGTAGGCCATCGTGTGTTCCCCTCCCAGCCACTGCTCGCGCGGGCGGAATCGGAGCGCTTCGCCCCGTTGTCTCACTGCGCTGGCTTTCATGCTGATCCATGGCGCAGGCTCCCACGCCAGATCGAGATGCGAACGGGCCTGGCCAGGGCCAGGTTCGGCCAACATGGAATAGCGGGCACGTAGCGTTCGGAGTTGCGTGGACACAGGCGCGGCACGGGGCACATCCTCGCGCGTTTCGTCATCCAGTTGTTCCAGGGACCAGAGGGAATCGGTCAGTGCTTCGGCAGATGTCGATTGTGCCTGGCCCGGCGCTACGGTTGTACAGGTGAACAAAACCAGAAAAAGCCAACGGCAGGTGCTCAAAGGACAGGTGTTAATAAATACACCATATTTTTCTGGTAGTAGTATATATTTACACCTTTCGTTGAAACGCATAGCCGGTCTCCACTATTCTTCTGTCTTGCCCAGTCGGCCGGTCGCTCGCAGAGAAAAGGCATGTGTTGGGGCCGTGTTGTGGTGCGAGAGCGCAGCAACGCGTGCCGCGACGTTTCCGGGAGCCCTGACGCGCACCGCAAATCCCATCGCGAGCGGAACAGACTGCGCCCCCATACCGATAGACAGCCAACGGGACAGCATCCATTCGCCACCCGCCGACCAGAGGCTTCCCTCGTGGGGATGCAGGTTCCAGGCGGCGTGCCCGATAAGCGGACACCCTTCACAGGCCACACTGACCTGCACGGCGGCGCGAGCGCCCTGACGGGCGGCAGCGCGTGAGTTGATACCGTGCGCCGAGAGATGGACCCGCTTCATGAGCACGGCGCGAGCGCCGACTACGAGGAGCGGGGTCGTCCGGTGTCCAAGCAGTCCCAGTTTCTCGCGTTCAGCGGCGACTGTTGCCCCAAGGCGAAGACCGCTGTCGAGGCCATGCAGCCGCGTGGATATGGATACATGGGGCCGAAGAGCAGACCACGCGTCAAACGACTGCACGTCGACGCCCAGACTGCCTGTCCACTGGCCCCGTGCGTGCCACGCGCGCACAGATGACGTTGCCAGCGCGCTGACACCCAACGGCACCGCGCGGGCGAGTTCTATCCCGGTGCCAACGTCGGGCAGCGGGGCGGGGCGGTGGGGCGAGTGGTGCCCCACACGGGCACCCGCCGCTCCGCCCCGCCCAGCCGTTTCCGCGTCTGGAGGCCACTGCGCCAGGCAGGTCGCGGAAGGCATCAACGTGAATGCGCCAAGAGTGACAAGCAGCACCGCCCTGGGCGATTGTATCCGCCGGGCCGACGTCCACCGCGATCTTGCCCGCTGCGTCCGCAGCCATCGCAATCTCGTCCACCGCCTCCACGTCCACCGCGATCTTGCCCGCCGCGTCCGCAGCCATCGCAATCTCGTCCACCGCCTCCACGTCCACCGCGATCTTGCTCGCCGCGAGCCCATGCCGCGCATTTGAGGCCCGTTCGCGTCGCCTCTGCAGCAGCGGTGCGTGGCCGGTCCGGGAGCTGGAGTGGGACTGAACGGCGTGGGAATATGGATCAACGTGTGCATACCATAGGGACCCATTTTTACCGAAACTGTAACCTTGGCACGTGGTAACAGGGCAGACGCGGCACCTTTCATCGACGTCGTACATCATGCATTCGCAGCAGCCCATGCTCCGCAGACTGCCTCCCTTACTTTTCTTCTTCCTGTTCCTCACGCCCGTGTACACGTCCTCGGCGCAGGAATTCCGGTGCAGCGTGAGCGTCAACTACGCCAGTCTGACCGGTACGGATTTCAGTTTCCTGGATGAACTGCGGGACAGGATCCTGGAGTACATGAATCGTCGCGAGTGGACCGATGACCGGTTTCTGTCGGACGAGCGGATTGACTGCTCCATGCAGGTGGTCATGACCGATGCCACCGGTCTGACCAATTTCCGGGCGCGTCTCATCGTCGCCATGCGGCGACCCATCTATGGCACGGCCCAACAGACTACGGTGTTGCAGCTCAATGACGAATCCTGGTCATTCGAGTACACGCGGGGAACACCTCTCGTATTCCAGCCGGACCGGTTTCACCCCATCACGTCCGTCCTGGATTTTTACGCCTACCTGATGCTCGGTTTTGACTACGACACGTTCGATCTGCGCGGCGGGCAGCCCTGGTTTCAGGAGGCAAGGCGTATTGCCCAGACGGCGCAGGGAGCAGGCGGCTCCGGCTGGTCGTCGATTGGAGGCAACCGGACGCGTGGCGAGCTGATTGATCAGATCGTGGACTCCCGGTACAGACCGCTCCGGGAAGCCTACTTCCATTACCATTTTGGTGGCCTTGACGCCTTTCTGCAGGACCAGGATGCCGCTCGCAACACGGTGCTCCAGGTCATAGGAGAGCTTGCCACCCTCCGGGAAAACGTAGCCCGATCCTACTACCTTGATCAGTTTTTTTCGGCTAAATACCAGGAATTGGCTTCCATCTTCAAAGCCTCCCGTCAGGCATCACAGGCGTTTGAACTGCTCTCTGTGACAGACCCACCGCATGTGTCGGACTATTCGGCCATGATGAATTGATGGCCAGCCGAATTGCAGGGGCGTTCAGTGCGAAAGGGGGGACTCGAACCCCCACGTCCTCTCGGACACCAGATCCTAAATCTGGCGCGTCTACCAATTCCGCCACTCTCGCTGGTGGCGCCTCTTATTCCAGGGCTGTCGACCGGTTCCGCGCCAGGCGACTCGCCGCCACATTACCCCACTTCAGTGATGCTACAGGTTCGCTCATGATACGTATTCCCGAATATCGTCCATATCCCGTACCTGGCCGCGTTGCCACGATGGCCGTGCTGCTGCTCGTTGTGGTTGCATCCTGTACGCCACCGCGGGAAGTGGCCGAAGTGACCTCGAGGCCCAAACCCCCGCCGGGCGCCGCATCGACCGAAAACCAGGCCAGGAATGTCCATCCGCTGGAGGTGGGACTGGGCGAGGATGCCTACCCGTACGATGTGGTCGAAGTGCCACCCCAGGTCGATGGAAGGATCTGGCCTCCGAATCACGTGCCAGCAGCAGAATGGGCGCGCGATTATGGGTTCCGGCCCGACTCGACGTGGCGCGTGACCACCCAACGGGCCGCTCTCAGGCTCGGGAGCACCTGTAGTGCGGCTTTTGTATCGTCCCGGGGGCTGGTTCTGACCAACCACCACTGTGTCCGGAATCTGCTCGAGGATGTGGGGCGCCCAGGAGAGGATCTGCTTACGACGGGATTTCTGGCCCGCCACGACTCGCTGGAGCGGGCGCTCGACGATGTCTACGTCGACGAACTGCTCCGCATTGAGGATGTCACACCCGAGGTGCTGCGGGCTGCCCGCGACGTACGCGGCGCTGACCACAGGCAGGAGGCCAGAAGAAAGCGGGCCAGCGCCATCGAGCGGCGTATGGAAAATGACCTGAATGGCCCGGATTCATCTTACGTGGTCGAGGTCTTTGAAACGTACAGCGCTGTAGAGTACAGCGCGTACGTCTACCGCCGCCATAAACACCTGCGCCTGGTCTTCGCGCCCGAGGGCAGCTCCGGCATTTTTGGTGGCAATACGGACAATTTTTCGTGGCCACGTCACACGTTCGATGTGGCGCTGCTGCGCGTCGTGGACAGCGTCGGCGTTGCCCATGCCCCCGAATACTGGCTTCCGATCGATCCGTCGGGTGCGGAGGACGAGGAACCCGTTTTTGCAGTCGGAAGCCCGGGACGTACCATGCGCCTGGCACCCGTATCGGTACTTGAGTTTGAACGCGATGCGCATTTGCCGGCGCGCATTGAGGCGCTCGCACGGCGCATGGATGTGCTTGAGGCCTACGTTAACGCGCCCTCTGACTCGGTCGACATGCGACACGCCCTCATGCAGATCCAGAACATGCACAAGGCGGACGTGGGCAAGCTCCAGGGACTTGTTCAGCACGGCGTGCTCCCGGTTCGGGCCACCTGGGAGCGGGACCTGCGGCGCAATCTTCGCCGTGACGATTCGCTACGAAAGGCTTTTGACAACGTACACGAGCAACTTGCCCTGGTACAGGAGTCCAAGGAATCGAGTATGCGGCGCGGGCGGGCATTCCTGTTTTTTGCCGATCCCTCGGTATCGTCCCGCATCCTGACGCGGGCGCTCTACGCCAACGTGTATACCCAGTGGAAACAGCGCGGGGCCACCGAAAAGGATCTGGCCGACATCCGCCGGGAAGCGCTCTCGCTCGAGGACTGGCCGCGCGAGGTGGAGCGCGGTCTCATCCGGCAGCGGCTTGTTGAACTCCAGCAGGTCCTCGGATCGCGTGATCCAACCGTCCGGCGCCTGTTCGAGTCGGCATCGCCCGAGGCTCTCGCCGATTCGCTGGCTGATTTCTCGGCGCTGCTCCGCAGTACCAGTTTCGAAGAGGTGCTCAACGCCAATTACCTGGCGAGCGGAGATGTATCGGTCGGTGTGATCCGCGCTCTTGGACCACTCTTTCTAACGTTTGACCAGGAATGGAGGGGTCTACTCTCGCGTGAAAATGTATCGATGGCCGAAATCGAGGAGCTCCGCTACCACCTGCACGGTACGGCGAGCCCGCCCGACGCGTCCTTCATGCCCCGCTACTCCGACGGTCGGGTCCGCGCTACACGCCGGCACGCAGGCGCTTTTACGCGCATTTCAGGAATGCAGGCGTTGGCCAGCGCTCACCCTGAGCCCGACGAATGGGATCTGCACGCCGCCTGGCAGATGGCCGACAGCGCGTTCGTCCACACGCCGCTGAACTTCGTGTCGACACTCGACATCACGGGGGGCAGTTCGGGTTCGCCCGTAGTAGATACGACGGGAGCGCTCGTGGGCGTTGTTTTCGACAGCAACGAAGAGAAACTGCCGGACGATTTTGCGCTTTTGCCCGGACAGGGACGCGCCATTTCTGTCGATGTGCGCGCCATTCTGACTGCGCTCGACCGCGTCTACAATGCCTCGCGCCTTCTCGAGGAGCTCGGCGTACCCCGTTGACCCAGTGCCCGCATCATGGCGGGCGTCACGCCGGTCAGGTCGCGGACGTCGCTGAAATGCCCCGCCAGCGGACCGCGCACCAGGAGCGGCACGGAGTTTCGCGTATGTGTTTTCACGGACAGGTCTTCGGCGTTTCCATGATCACTGGTCACGACGAGCGTGGCATCGACAGGCCATGCATGGAAGAGCGCCAGCAGAAAGGTATCGAGAGACACGAGGACGCGGCTCAGTTCGTCTCGGGATGTGCTATGCCCTGCCTTGTCGGTGTGGAAATACTCGAACACGACGACCCTGTGCGACGCCACGAGCGCAACGAGGCGCTCGGCGGCCACCTGTTCACTGACTGGATGCGGCGCACGGGGAAAGGCCGACAGGCCGCGGCCCGTGATGTCGGCAGCGAGGGCGCGGCCGGCCGCCAGGTCTTCGAGTGTTCGCAGCCGTAGCCCGGCCGATTGCGCGGCACGCGTCGTTGTGGGCCACCGTCCGGTGCTTCGCCGCCGCTCGAAAAACACGTCCGGGTATGCGTTGGCGAACAGAACACGGCCGCGGTCGTGCTTTTCGATACGATGAAACAGACTCTCTGAATCAAGCAGTGCGTGCGTCACGGTGGGCGGCCAGGGACCGTAGTGCCGACCCATGAGCTTGGCGCAGTTCGTGCCGGTAAAGAGGGTGCTCTGGCCGGTACCGCTCTGCGGCAGGCCCGGTACGCCGAGCGTGGCATCGATTCCTTTGAATACGATCCGGGGCATTGTCGTCCCAGTCCCAGGCGCGTCTGACGGCGCGTCGTGGGCCAGCGCCCCGCGGCCGGTCCAGGCGGCTCCGTCCGTCCACGCCCGGAAGCCGGGCAGGGGAAGCGTCGCGAACAGATTGGCGTCCACTTCAGCGCCCAGGCCAATGCCATCCACGAACAGGAAAAGAATCGGGGCAGGGGGCATGCGTTTACAGCAGATCCGGTGACAAAAACACGGCCTTCCAGTGCCAGAAGCGTGTTGAAAAACCATCACACACCCTTCTGCGGCGGCGATTCAGGACCCCGGCCACACCGAAGACGGGCCCGCTCGACTCCGGGCAAAAAATAAGCGCGCGGCTCCGTTCCGGAGCCGCGCGCAAGTAGCGGGGGCAGGATTCGAACCTGCGACCTTCGGGTTATGAGCCCGATGAGCTACCAGCTGCTCCACCCCGCGATTGAAACATCAAGTTACGAAATATTTACGCCACAACCAATGCCAGGGCCGCTTGAAGACCTTGAAGATTCCGTCTGGAAATATGGTGTTTGCCCTGCGGAATTGTATTTTCAATTACGCCCGTTATTCATGTCAATACGACTACTCAGCGCTGCAATTCCATGGCCATACTGCATCCGTTCAAGGCACTCCGTCCCGTCACTGAAAAAGCCGCGGAAGTGGCATGTGTACCCTACGACGTCATCAACTCGGATGAGGCCCGGTATCTGGCCGAGGGCAAGCCCCTCAGCTTTCTGCACGTCATCCGGCCTGAAATAGACCTGCCGGAGGGGACGGACGAGCACGCCGCCGCCGTCTATGTCCGGGGTGCTAAAAACCTGCGTTCCTACCGGCACTCTGCCTTTTCCCAGACAGACGCCGAGCCGTCCGTCTATGTGTATGAGCTCGTGATGAAAGGACGGTCCCAGACGGGCGTTTTTGCCTGTGTGGCAACGAGCGACTATGACCAGGACGTCATCCTGAAGCATGAACTCACGCGGCCTGCCAAGGAGGACGACCGGACACGGCACATTTTGGAGCAGCAGGCGCACGCCGAGCCCGTTATGCTGACGTACCGGGATGACCAAGCGACACCATCCTTGATAGCCCACGCCAAAGAAGGGGAGCCGCTCTACAACATCACGTTCGACGACGGTGTGCGCCACACCATCTGGAAAGCACCCGACGCGGACGCCTTCGTCGCCGCCTTCCGGGAGATCCCGAAGCTCTACGTGGCCGATGGCCATCACCGCTGCAAAGCCGCCAGCCGGGCCGCCGAAAAAATCGGTGGAGACGCCGGCGCCGAAGTACGCTTTTTCCCGGCGGTCCTGTTTCCCATCAGCGAGGTTACCATACTGCCCTACAACCGCGTAATCCATTCGCTGCCGGGCGGACCACAGGCGTTCCTGGAAACGCTCCGGTCCCGTTTCGATATCAAAGAGCACGCGAATCCAGTGCCCGCTGAAAAAGGGCAGATCTCACTCTACGTGAATGGCACCTGGTATGGCATGACGCTGCCGGAGGCCCGCCCGGATGCGAGCGCCGTGGACAGATTGGATGTCGGCCGGCTGACCAGCGCCATTCTCGAGCCCCTGCTTGGCATCACCGATCCGCGCACCGATCCGAACATCGATTTCGTAGGCGGAATCCGGGGAACACAGGCACTCGAGGAACGCGTCACGAGCGGCGCCTCCGACATGGCTATCTCCATGTACGCCACCGATATTCGGGAACTGGTCGATGTATCGGATGTAGGCCTCCTGATGCCCCCCAAATCAACATGGTTTGAACCGAAACTGCGCAGCGGATTCCTGGTCCACCTGTTTGACCAGGGCCTGCGAGGTAGTGAACCCATGTGACATCGTGCCGTCCTGAAGTCCCTTCGCTTCCGAAACTGCTCTCATCCTGATCTTCCATCCGTCCCATGCGCGTTCTACTTGCTGACAAACTTTCCGACCAGGTTCTCTCACTGCTTACTGGTGCCGGTCTGACCGTGATCAATGAACCCAAGCTGTCCGGAGAGGCGCTGACGGCAGCGCTCGCGCAGCACGCACCACACGTTCTCGTGGTGCGCTCGACGAAGGTGCTGGCCGCAGATATTGCAGCCTCGAGCGCCCTGGAACTCATTGTTCGTGCCGGCGCCGGGTACGATACCATTGACGTGGAGGCCGCATCTGCCGCTGGCGTGTTCGTGGCCAACTGCCCGGGCAAAAATGCCGTGGCGGTGGCCGAGCTCGCCATCGGGATGCTGCTTTCACTGGACCGTTTGCTTCCCGACAACGTGATGGATGCCCGGCAGGGCGTCTGGAACAAGAACCGCTACTCGAAGGCCGCAGGCCTGAAGGGGCGCACGCTCGGCGTGATCGGCGTGGGTAATATTGGCGCCGAGGTGATTGTGCGTGCCCAGGCGCTCGACATGCACATCGTGGCATGGTCCCGCTCGCTCACCGACGAGCGGGCGCGTGAACTCGGCATTCTGCGCGTGGATTCGCCCATCGAAGTGGCCGCTCAGGCCGATGCCGTCACACTGCACGTGGCCGCGGCCCCGGACACGCACAAGCTTGCCAACGCTGCTTTTTTTGGTGCCATGAAACCGGGGGCGTTTTTCATCAACACCACGCGGGCGTCCGTCGTGGATGAGGAGGCGCTCTCGAGTGCCATCCGCGACAAGGGCATACGGGCGTTCCTGGATGTGTTCTCCGACGAACCTTCCTTCAAAGAGGGGGCGTTCAGTCACGCACTCGCAGATAACCCTTCCGTGTACCTGTCCCATCACATTG
The DNA here is from genome assembly GCA_029262775.1 of Bacteroidota bacterium. GTDB lineage: Bacteria > Bacteroidota > Rhodothermia > Rhodothermales > UBA10348 > 1-14-0-65-60-17. The sequence continues at coordinate 338,588 of JAJCYR010000056.1, read as the reverse complement.
GTGCCTCAACCGCTGAGGCCCAGGAAGCGATTGCCGAGGAGGCCGCACGGATCATCACCGGTTATGCCGCGAGTGGGGAGGTGCACAACTGCGTGAACCTGGCCGTTCAGTCTCCTGCCACGCACCAACTTACGGTCCGACATCAGGATCGCGTGGGTGTTCTCGCGACCGTGCTCGATGCCATGCGCAGTGCCGGGTGGAATATCCAGGAAATGGAAAACGTGATTTTTGACGGGGCAAAAGCTGCCTGCGCCTACATCCGGTTTGATGGCAACGTGGACACCCCGGTCGTTGACCGGATATCCGAACTCGAACACGTGCTTGCTGTCAGCCTCATCGATTTATAACCATGAAACGACTCCACAACTTCTCTGCGGGCCCCGGTGCCCTTCCTGTCTCTGTCCTCGAAGAAGCCCAGCAGGAAATGCTCGTCTATGGCGGGGCCGGCGCATCGATCATGGAAATCAGCCACCGATCGCCCGAGTATACGGCTGTTGTAGACTCGGCCAGGCAGCATCTGGCCACGCTGCTCGGGCTCGGCGACGAGTGGCATATCCTGTTTCTGCAGGGCGGAGCCTCGCTCCAGTTCTACCAGTTGGCGCTGAATTTTCTGCCAGCTGGTCAGACGGCTGACTATGTAAACACCGGTTCCTGGTCAAAAAAGGCCATTGCCGAGGCGCGTCGTGTGGGCAATGTACACGTGGCTGCAACGAGCGCAGAGGATAATTTTTCCCATATTCCGCCCGTCTCTTCGTGGTCCCATTCAAGTGACCCGGCCTATGTCCACATCACGTCAAACAATACCATATTCGGTACGCAGTTCCAGGAAGACCCGGTCTCCTCGCCCGCTCCGCTCATCTGCGATGCCAGCTCCGATTTCCTGTCTCGCCCCCTGGACCTGGCGCCCTACGGCATGATCTATGCCGGTGCGCAGAAGAATATCGGGCCTGCCGGTGTTACCGTTGTGCTGATCAGAAAGTCGTTCATGGAACGCATAAAGGGAGACTTGCCCACCATGCTCGACTACCGCGTGCACGCAGAGAAGCTGTTCAACACGCCACCGGTCTTTGCGGTCTACATGGTCGAAAAGGTACTGCGTTGGGTTGCGGAAGAGGGCGGCCTCATGGGCATGAAGGCCCGCAACGAAGCGAAGGCGGATCTGCTCTACGGGCGCATTGACCAGACGGACTTCTACCGGGGTACCGCCGAGAAGGGGTCGCGTTCAAAAATGAACGTGACGTTCCGGCTTCCGAGCGAAGAAATGGAAGCGGAGTTCATTTCCGGGGCCAAAACGGAGGGCCTTCTTGCCCTCAAAGGCCACCGTAGCGCAGGGGGCATTCGGGCTTCGATCTACAATGCGTGTGAGCTTTCGTCCGTCCAGGCGCTGGTTGATTTCATGTCGGATTTCGAGCGCAAAAACGGCTGAGTAGAAGGCTGTTGAACAAGTAGAGCGCCGTGTTGCCCGGAGAGCGCCTCGTAAGGGATTCCCCTTCACCCAGTAATCGGTTCGATGCATTGCACAAGTCGCTCGCGGCTTTGTATATACGTACCGTTCCGTTCATCAGACGTTGTGAGGATGTATGGCCTGGTCTCTGGGAGTTCCCAAGGAGTCACTGCCGGGAGAGCGCCTGGTTGCGCTCGTGCCCGATGTGGTGCGTCGGTTGGTGAAAGAAGGTGCCTCTGTGCGCGTGGAATCCGGTGCTGGCGCCGGCGCTTATATTCCGGACTCCGATTTCACGGATGCCGGTGCCACGATCACAGATCGCGCGGGCGCATTCGCGTCAGACGTCCTCGTGAAAGTACAGCCTCCGTCGGATGAGGAAATCGCCCTCATGAAGCACGGCGGCGCCTATATCGGTTTCATGCGTCCTCTCGATGCGCCGGACCGCGCCCGCAGACTGGCCGCGCACGGCACCACGGCACTGGCCATGGAACTGGTCCCGAGGATTTCGCGGGCACAGAAAATGGATGCCCTTTCCGCGCTGTCATCCATTGGCGGATACCGTGCTGTGATCATGGCCGCCATGCATCTACCCAAATTCTTTCCCCTGTTGACCACGGCCGCCGGCACCGTCCGGCCGTCGAACGTCCTCGTGCTGGGGGCGGGTGTTGCGGGTCTGCAGGCGATTGCGACCGCACGGCGCCTCGGGGCGCGCGTCTCCGCCTATGATATACGGGATGCGGCGCGGGAAGAGGTGATGAGCCTCGGGGCGCAGTTCGTCGAACTGGAAATAGAGATGGGCGATATGCAGGATTCAGGTGGGTATGCCAAGGCGCTCGTCGAGGAAAAAGCGAAGCAGCAGGTGGAACTGCTCGTGCCTCACATCGGAAAATCGGCCGTCGTGGTATCGACAGCCCTCATTCCTGGGCGGCCGGCACCGCTTCTGATATCGGAGGCGGCCGTGAAGGCCATGGCACCCGGAAGTGTGATTGTCGATATGGCAGCAGCCAATGGTGGCAACTGCGCACTCACCAAACCGGGTGAAATAATTGTAACCCATGGAGTTACAATTATCGGCGCCACGAACCTGCCGGCCGATATGCCTGTGCACGCCAGTGAATTGTATGCCCGAACGCTCCTCGCCATGCTGCTGGACTTCACCAATGAAAACGGATTCACCGAAAACCTGGACGATGAGGTCTTCACAGGAAGCTGTGTGTGCCGGGGTGGTGAAGTGGTCAATGAACGTGTCAAAAAGCTGCTCGAATCATGATTGAAAATCTGATAATCTTTGTACTGGCATCGTTCATAGGGCGGGAAGTGATTTCCAAGGTGCCACAGACGCTGCATACGCCGCTCATGTCCGGATCGAATGCCATATCCGGAATTACCATCGTGGGAGCCCTCGTGGTGGCCGGCATGGTGGGCGATCCGTGGGCCATGTGGATTGGTGTTGCTGCACTCATATTCGCAACCATCAACGTCGTGGGTGGCTTTCTGGTGACCGACCGAATGCTGCAGATGTTCAAGAAAAAAGAGCAGTAACGCCATGAAAGAAGCCATTATTGATCTTGCCTATCTTGCTTCAGCCATTCTGTTCATCGTCGGACTGAAGCGGCTCCAGTCACCGGCTACGGCCCGCCAGGGAAATCAGCTGGCTGCACTCGGCATGTTTGTGGCCGTCGTGGCCACGCTGTTCATGCAGGAGATCCTGACGCCCGTACAGATGCTTCTCGGCGTTGTGGTGGGCGGTGGCATCGGGGCTGTCATGGCCCGGCGCGTACAGATGACCGGTATGCCGGAGCTGGTGGCCGCGTTCAACGGGTTCGGTGGTATTGCGTCGACGCTCGTGGCGGGCGCAGAAATTGCGCACATCATGGCCGTCGAAGAGGGAGCACTCGGCGTGGTGACTGCCATCACCATCGCCCTTTCCATTCTCATTGGTACCGTAACCTTCACCGGCAGCTTTGTGGCGTTCGGAAAGCTCTCGGGGCGTATTTCCGGCAACCCCATTTCGTTTCCGGGTATGCGCCTGATGACACTGCTGATCGTGGCTGCCGTGCTGGGTGGAACCACATGGATGGCCATGGGCGCCGCGGAATTCCCGTCGGTTGCAGATCCGGTCGTGCTGGGCGCCATCGTGGTGGCTGCTGCGGCCCTGCTGCTCGGTGTGCTGCTTGTGATCCCGATCGGAGGCGCCGATATGCCTGTCGTGGTAGCCCTCCTGAACTCCTACTCCGGATTGGCGGCCGCCGCGACCGGATTCGTGCTCGACAACACGGTGCTGATTGTTTCGGGTGCACTGGTTGGGGCCTCGGGTCTCATCCTGACCAATATCATGTGCGTGGCCATGAACCGGTCGCTTTTGAACGTCCTTATTGGGGGTTTCGGCGGCGACTCGACGGGTGCATCGGCCGGCCAGGGGCCGGCCGCGGACATGGGAAGCGTGAACTCCACGACGGCTGACGACGTGGCCATCATGTTGACGTATGCATCGAAAGTAATTTTTGTACCGGGCTACGGGATGGCCGTCGCGCAGGCGCAGCATGCGGTGCGTGAACTGGCTGACGAATTGGAGAAGAGGGGAGTAGACGTCAAGTTCGCCGTTCACCCGGTGGCTGGCCGTATGCCGGGACATATGAACGTGTTGCTGGCCGAGGCAAACGTGTCCTACGACAAGCTGTTCGAGATGGATGAGATCAACGGCGAGTTCGACACAACGGATGTCGCGGTCGTAATCGGGGCCAACGATGTGGTCAACCCGGCTGCGCGGCACGACAAGGCCAGCCCCATTTACGGGATGCCCATCCTGAATGTGGACCACGCAGCGACGTCCATTGTGCTCAAACGCTCTATGCGACCCGGCTACGCCGGCATTGACAACGAACTATTCTACAACTCCAACAACCAAATGCTCTTCGGCGATGCCAAGGAGTCCGTTTCAAAGATTGTGACGGAGGTCAAGGCGCTGTAGCGTCTTCCACAACGGGCTGCAGCGCGTCCCACATGGTCGCTGCCATGATACGGTGCCCCTCGGATGTCGGGTGGATACCATCGTCCTGCATGCGCCCGGGCACGAGTGCCACGTCCTCGAGCAGGAAGGGGACGAGTTCTGTGCCGTATTCGTCGGCAAGACTGGGAAAGAGCTCCCGGAACTGCTGCGTGTACGCCGTTCCCAGATTCGGGGGGACCTGCATGCCCACCATGATAATGCGGATTCCCGGATTCAGGCGTCGGCTTTTTTCAATGATTCCCGCCAGGTTACGGCGTGTCACGTCGAGATCAATTCCCCGCAGTGCATCATTTCCGCCCAGTTCGAGCACCAGAATATCCGTAGCCGTGCCGAGCACCCATTCAATGCGGCTCAGGCCTCCGCTACTCGTATCTCCCGAAACACCCGCATTGACGACATGCGCGTCGATCCCGAGGGAGTCCAGTTTCTGCTGGATCAGGTATACGTACCCTTCTTCTTCGGACAGGCCGTACGCGGCCGATATGCTGTCGCCCAGAAACACAATCCGTAGCTCGGAACCGGACGCAGTCTCGGGGGGTGGGGCCGGGAGATGGGTATCTGATGGCGCCGTGCGGCCCGTGGGCAATGTCCCCGGATCCGTCCTCTGATCAGAATTATTGGAACATCCGACAAGCAGGAGGACCCCGACGAGGCAGATCCCGTACAGAAGATTCTTTTCAGGGTTCAGTGTAAACATATGGCTGTGGTACTTGCCGTCAGGGATCTGACGAAAACATTTGAAAGTGGCGCCAGGAGCCTCACGGTACTCGATTCCGTGTCCTTTGATCTCAACGAAGGAGACACGTTTTCGATCGTGGGACCGTCGGGTAGTGGCAAAACGACGCTGCTTGGACTCTGCGCGGGCCTTGATGGTCCCACGAGGGGATCGGTCACGCTGTGCGGCCACGACCTCGGAGCGCTCGGCGAGGACGAGCGGGCCCGCGTCCGCAATGAGCACGTTGGGTTCGTGTTCCAGTCGTTCCGACTGCTTCCTACGCTCACGGCGCTCGAAAACGTCATGGTCCCGGCCGAGCTGCGCGGCAGACGCGGTGTCACATCGCAGGCACGGGATCTGCTCGTGGAAGTAGGCCTCGGAGACCGCTTGGGGCATTATCCGTCGCAGCTCTCGGGTGGCGAACAGCAGCGTGTTGCACTCGCGCGTGCATTCATCAACGAGCCGGACATCCTGTTTGCCGATGAGCCCACCGGGAACCTTGACGCCGAGACGAGCTCCCACCTGGAGGAGATCATGTTCCAGCTCAACCGTACGGCGGGCACGACGCTGGTCCTCGTCACACACGATGCAGAGCTGGCCTCACGGACGGGACGCATTCTGCGTCTGAAGGGGGGAAGGGCGGTTGAGGAGCTGGCGGTCGACGCGCAATGAGTATACGATTCATAGCCTCTTTCGCCTGGCGCGACTCCCGCGGAAGCCGCAGGCGCATGCTGCTCTTCATTTCGTCGATGGTGCTCGGCGTTGCTGCGCTTGTGTCCATCAATTCCTTCGGCGACAATCTCGAACGCGCCATTGACAATGAAGCCCGATCGCTGCTCGGTGCGGATCTCAGTTTTGAACGTGACGAGCCGTTTCCGAAACACATAGAAGCACTGATCGATTCCATCGGCGGAAATCAGAGCCGGCGCACCTCATTTTCTTCCATGGCGTTTTTTCCGGCCCGGGACAAGGCCCGCCTGGCGACGATCCGGGCGCATGAGCCCGGTTATCCGTTCTATGGCCGCGTCGTCACGGAGCCGGCGGTGGCCGCCGATACCTATCTGGACGCGGGTGGTGCACTGGTTGACGGCACGCTCATGAATCAATTCCAGGTGGAAACGGGCGATTCCGTTCGGATCGGAAGCCGGGCCTACCCCATAATGGGCCGGATCATTGAAACACCACGGGAATCTGCGGCCGCGGGTCTGTTCAGTCCCCGCATCTACATTCCGCGGGCGGGCCTGGACACGACGCTCACATCGCTCGGTAGCCGCGTCGAATACGAAGTCTATTTTCAGTTTCCGGACGGACGGGATGCGGACGTCCTGAGGGATTCCCTTCGAAGTACGCTGCTCGCGTCCGATGTGGGATCCGATACCGTTCGCGAAGAGCAGGAGAGTTGGAGCCGGGCGCTCACGAACCTGTACCGTTTTCTGGGCCTCATCGGGTTCATGTCCCTGCTGCTTGGCGGCCTCGGCGTTGCGTCGAGTATCCATGTATACGTGAAGCAGCGTATTGCCACCGTAGCCGTACTGCGCGTCTATGGCGCATCTATCGCCACCACGGTGGCTGTCTATCTGGTCCAGGCCATTGGAATGGGCATCGTAGGCGTACTGCTGGGCAGCATGGTGGGCGTTGCCCTGCAGACCGCTATTCCAGTCGTACTGTCCGACTTTCTACCCGTCGACGTGGTGTTCGCGGTCTCGTGGCCAGCCGTACTGCTCGGAAGTGGAATAGGGCTGGGTGTGACGGTACTGTTTACGCTGCTGCCGCTGCTGCGCGTGCGGTCGGTCTCGCCCCTTGACGCCCTCCGGTCAGGGGCCGGCGGCCACGTGTCGGCGCTGCGCGATCCGTGGTGGTGGACCGCTACCGGAATTGCGGCCACGGGGCTTGTCGTCTTCGCCATCATCCAGGCGCCCGACTGGAAAGTGGGCCTCGGCTATTCGGCTGGCCTTGCGGCGGTTTTCCTCGTTTTGGCGGGCCTCAGTACGCTACTGGTGAGGGGTCTCGTGCGCTATACGCCGACTTCGCTACCCTATTTCGTCAGGCAGGGCATTGCGAACCTGCACCGCCCCAACAATCAGACCCTCATGATGGTCTTTTCGCTGGGTCTGGGTACGTTTTTGATATCGACGCTACTGGTCTCGCAGCAGGTGCTTCTCGACCAGCTCGATGTCCTCGGCGGAGGCGGGCAGCCCAACCTGATCATGTACGACATACAGCCGGACCAGGTGGCCCCCGTACAGAATTTGCTTCAAGAGCAGGGCGTGCCCATCCTGAGCAGTGTTCCAATCGTGACCATGCGCCTGAACGGAATCAACGATGACTCCATCGACGCCATGCGGGAGGACAGCACGCGGCGCCTGTCATGGGCCCACAGGCGGGAGTACCGTTCCACATTCCGGTCTACGCTGACCGATGCAGAAACGCTCACGGAAGGCTCGTTCCGGGGAGCGTGGGAAGGCAGCGGCGCCATTCCCGTTTCTGCCGAAGTGGATGTGGCCACCCAACTCGGTGTCGGTTTGGGTGACCGCCTGACGTGGAACGTGCAGGGGGTGATGCTCGAGACCGAGATTACGAGCCTGCGGGAGGTGGACTGGCAGCGCCTGCAGACCAATTTCTTTTTCGTCTTTCCGGAGGGTTCGCTCGACACGGCCCCGGCATTTCATGTGGTGATGACCCGAGCCGAAGACGATGTGCAGTCTGCCCGTCTGCAGTCTGCCATCGTCCAGGACTACCCCAACGTATCGTCCATTGATTTGGCACTTGTCCTGGGCGTATTCGATGCCATTTTCAGCCGGATTGCCTTTGTCATCCGGTTCATGGCGCTTTTTTCCATTCTGACCGGTCTCATCGTGCTGGCATCGGCTGTCGTCGTGAGCCGGTTTCAGCGCATACAGGAGAGTGTCCTACTCAAAACACTGGGCGCCTCGCGGCAGACGGTGCTTCGGATCATGGCCGTGGAATATGCCGTACTCGGTTTCGTGTCCGCTCTGACCGGCATTCTGCTGGCCGTTATCGCAGGCTGGAGTCTGTCCTACTTTGTCTTCGATGCCACGTTTGTGGTGCGCTACCTGCCACTGGCCGCGCTTCTTGGAACCGTCATGCTGCTGACCCTTGTAATTGGCATGGTGAATTCGCGGGGCGTGTACGAGCGCGGAACCATGGACGTGCTGCGATCAGAAATTTGAGCCTGCTGATATGACCATTCAAGATCGCTACGAACGTGTTCGGGAACGCGTGGCGCGTGCTGCAGAGAAGGCGGGGCGCTCCGCGTCGGATATTACGCTGGTGGCCGTATCCAAGACGTTTCCTGCTTCGGTCATCACAGAACATCGTCACCTTGGACAGATCGACTTCGGCGAAAACAAGATCCAGGACCTCAACGCAAAGCAGGAGGAGCTTGCCGAGGAGCATGTGCGCTGGCATTTCATTGGGCACCTCCAGCGCAACAAGGCCAAATTCCTGACCAGGGGCATCCATCTGTTCCACGCACTCGACAGCGTGAGACTGGCGGGTGAGCTCGACAAGCGGCTGGGTATGGATTCCGCAACGCTCGACTGTCTGCTCCAGGTCAATGTGAGCGGGGAAGCCAGCAAGTTTGGCGTTGAGCCGGCCGATGTTGACCGACTGTTGACGGAGATGGCTGCCTTTGACCGGATTCAGATCCGGGGACTGATGACACTTGCCCAACCGGCGCCGGACCCGGAGCTCGTTCGTCCCCAGTTTGCCCAGCTACGCCGCCTGGCTGCGCGGCACTGCGACCTGCTCGAGTGCCCGGAACCCGAGCCACTGCTTTCCATGGGCATGAGCGGAGACTATGAGGTGGCCGTGGAGGAGGGCGCCACCCACATCAGGATTGGCAGCCTGCTATTCGGAGATCGTGCATGAGCCCATGAGCCCGCTTGGGCGGCGCGGACTCCCTTCTCTTCCATGCAGTGCGTATCTTGCGGCTGCCAATACATGCCCCACGATGAAGATTTCGTCACTCGATATCAGAAAGCAGGAATTCTCCGTCCGATTCCGGGGATACGACAAGGATGAGGTGGATGTTTTTCTGTCACTCCTGTCCGAACAGTGGCAGGAGCTTGTTGACGAGCATCGCCGCACCTCGGATCGCATACGCGAGCAGGAGCTGAAGCTGGAACACTACCAGAAGGTCGAAGAAGCGCTCGAAGAGGCGCTCAAGACGGCCCGCACGACGAGCCGGGAAACGATTGAACAGGCGGAGCGGCGCGCTGAAGCCATGATTGAGGAAGCCGAAGCCAAAGCGGCATCCATCACAAGCGAAGCGGAGGAAGATCGTCGGCGTATTCGCCGGGAAACCGCCAGTTTCCGAACACGGCAGCAGGAGATTGTCGCCAAAATGCGTGCATTTCTGGTTTCTGAACTGGAAATCCTGGGTCATTTCGATGCCGAGGACGAGGTGGGTCCGTTGCGCCTCATGCATGCCGTCGGGGTCGCCGAGGAAGAAGCCCCCGAGGAAGAGGTCGCCGAGGAAGAAGCCGCCGGGGAAGTCAGCACGCCGGACCGGGCAGAGATAGCCCCGGCCGAGGAGCCCGCGTGGCATGTCAACGACATGTACGCGGAAGATCCGTCCGATGAAATCACGAAAATCCGGCGCATTCTTGACGCCATGGATGACGAGGAAGAGGAGAATTCATGACATCTGAGTATGTCCGCCTGGTCGAAAATGCGGCCAGGCATCTGGAGCGCGACCTGGGCGCTGCACCTGAACTTGCTATCGTTTTGGGCACCGGTCTGGACGGTATTGTACAGGCTTCCGATATCACACATACGGTCCATGTCGTGGACATTGATGGCCATACAGGTCCCGGATTTCATGGCGACCGGGGGCACGTTCATGCCTGCGATATCGAGGGCGTCCGTGTATGGCTGGTCGATGGCCGGGTGCACGGCTATGATGGAGCCCTCCCTGACGAGACAGCGTTCATGGCACGCGTGTTGTGCCGTGTGGGAGCACGGCGCATCCTGTTTACGGGTGCGGTTGGTGGCATGGATCATTCCCTGTCCACCGGAGATTTCGTGCTCGTTACGGATCATATCAATTTTACCGGCACGGGTCCCCTCGAAGGGCCGAATCATGATGATTGGGGGCCGCGCTTCCCGGATATGTCCTCTGCGTACAGCCCGGACATGAACAGGGCCCTTCACGAAGCGGCGACAGCATGTGGCTTCGCGCTCAAAGAGGGTGTCTATGTGGGTGTTCGGGGTCCACAACTCGAAACGGCAGCGGAATACCGCATGCTGCTTCGGCTCGGTGCCCATATAGTGGGCATGAGCACCATCCATGAAGTGATTGCCAGTGTCCATATGGGCATTGAAGTCACCGCATTGTGTCTGGTCACAGACGCCTGCCATCCAGACACGCTCGAGCCTGTTTCAATCGCTGACATCATGCAGATTGCTGCTCGTGCTCAGGACCCCTTTATTCGCCTGGTTCGGAATTACGTGTCCGGCCTGTCTGCATCTATTACGCCTTTCGGCTGATCATGAAGTTCACAGAAATCAAGCAGATGAATATCCCTGCCATGGAGGAGTCCATTCTGGCGTTCTGGCAGGAACATTCCATTTTTGAAAAGAGCACGGCGCCGCACGCATCCGGGGAAACATTCACATTCTACGAGGGGCCACCAACAGCCAACGGGCGTCCTGGCATTCACCACGTCATGGCCCGGACGGTCAAGGACGTCTTCTGCCGCTTCAAGACCATGCAGGGCTTTCGCGTCGAGCGCAGAGCGGGTTGGGATACCCACGGTCTACCAGTGGAAATAGAGGTGGAGAAGGAGCTGGGCCTGGAGGGGCGCCACATGGTGGAGTCCTACGGCATAGAGAAATATAATGCCAAATGCCGTGAGAGTGTACTCCGCTACAAGGATCTGTGGGACACGCTGACGCGCAGGATGGGATACTGGGTCGATCTGGAAGACCCGTATGTCACGTTCGAGACCTCCTATATTGAGTCGGTGTGGTGGCTGCTCGGCCAGATGTACGAAAAGGACCTACTCTACAAGGGGTTCAAGATTCAGTGGTACAGCCCCGGCTCGGGCACGGTCCTTTCCTCACACGAGGTCAGTCTTGGCTACAAGGAGGTGCAGGATCCCAGCATCTATACGCGCTTCCGGTCCATGGACGATCCGAATGTCTATTACCTGGCCTGGACCACCACTCCCTGGACTACTGTTTCCAATGCAGGTCTGGCCGTCGGGGAAGAGATCGACTATGTTCGCATCCATCTTGTCTCAGAAGACATTGGTGCACACGATCTTATACTGGCCGACGCGCGTCTGTTCGTCATTTCGGAGCCGTACGAGGTCGTTGCCCGGATGACGGGCAAGGATCTTCTGGATGCGCGCTATGAGCCCCTGTTTACGTATTTCGATGGGGCGGAAGGGACCGAGCGGGCTTGGAGAATTGTGCCTGCCGGGTATGTATCGACTGAGGATGGAACCGGTATCGTGCACACGGCTCCTGCCTTTGGGGCCGACGACCATGCCACGGGACTGGCGCACGGCCTTCCCATGCTGAATGCCGTCGGGCCGGACGGCACCTTCCTTGACAACGTGCCGCTCGTCGGCGGAATGTGGTTCAAGGACGCGGACCGGGTTCTCTCGCGTGACCTCAGGGAACGGGGACTCATGTATCGCCATGAAACCTGCCTCCACAACTATCCCCACGACTGGCGCAAGGGCACGCCACTCATGTCCTATCCGGTCGACAGCTGGTTTGTACGTACGACGGCCATCAAGGATCGGCTGATATCGCTCAACAAGGAAATCAACTGGCAGCCAGAAGGTGTTGGTACGGGCCGATTCGGGGACTGGCTGGAGAACAACGTGGACTGGGCGCTTTCGCGCCGTCGCTACTGGGGCACGCCGCTTCCCATTTGGCAATCCGATGCACCTGAATCCGAGTATATCGAGGTTATTGGCTCGATCGCGGAGCTCCGTTCGAAATGTGGGGACCAACTACCGCCCCGAGATGAGGATATTGACCTGCACAGGCCGTTCGTAGATGGATTGACATGGCCTGCCCCGGATGGTGGGACCATGCGGCGTGTCGAGGATCTGATCGATGTCTGGTTCGACTCCGGGGCCATGCCGTTTGCGCAATGGCACTATCCGTTCGAGAACAAGGATGTCTTTGAGCGCACGTTTCCTGCGGATTTCATCGCTGAAGGTGTCGATCAGACGCGGGGATGGTTTTATACCATGCATGCCATTGCAGCGTGTGTGATGGATGGCATCGCCTATCGCAACGTGGTCGTGAATGGCCTGGTGCTCGACGAAAAGGGCGAAAAAATGTCCAAGAGCAAGGGGAATGCTGTCGATCCGTTCGAGATCATCCAGAAGCATGGGATTGATCCCGTGCGCTGGTATATGATGAGCAATACGCCGCCATGGGAAAACCTCAAGTTTGCCGAGCGGGGAATCGAGGAGACGCAGCGCAAGTTCTTCAGCACGATCACGAACGTCTATTCCTTCTTTGCCACGTATGCGAATATTGACGCGTTCGTATACGAGGCACCCATTCCCACGGAAGACCGCCCCGAGATGGACCGGTGGATCCTTTCCCGGTACGCCACCGCCTGTAAAGAGGCGGAAGCGTCTTTGAACGACTACCACCCAACGCGTGCGGCGCGGGCCATTGAGCGCTTGGTCGATGAGCTGTCCAACTGGTACATCCGGTTGAACCGGCGCCGATTCTGGTCAGAGCGTGGTGGGGCCCAGCACAAGACAGCCGCCTACCAGACCGTGGCCGAGGTACTGATGGGGATATCGAGGCTCATGGCTCCTATTTCGCCCTTCTATGCCGACTGGCTGTTTTCGCACGTCAACGAAGGGACGTCGCTCCATGGTGCGGAGTCTGTGCACCTGACATCCTTTCCGGGTCAGGCAGAGACGATGGCGCTGTCCGACCAGGCCCTTGAGCACCGCATGCACGTGGCCAGAACCATTTCGTCACTTGTTCTTGGCCTCAGAAACCAGGAGGCCATCAACGTGCGCCAACCGCTACCGGTCATCATGGTGGTAACCAATTCGAAGGCGGAAGAGGGCGTGGTCGCTTCGGTGTCCGACATCATCCGGGCCGAGGTCAACGTCAAAAACATTTCCTACATCCATGGAGGAAGCGATCTTGTCAAGCGGTCGGCGCGTCCCGTGTTCAAAAATCTGGGGCGCCGCCTGGGGGCGCTCATGAAACCGGTGACCCAACAGGTTCAGGCCTTTGGGGACGAGGAGATTGATCGCCTGCTTCAGGACGGTTTTATTGAAATGGACGTCGATGGACAGTCCGTCCGCTTGGAGAGGGAAGATATTGACCTTCAGAGCGAAGGGATCGAAGGATGGGTAGTCGGATCCGAGGATGGCATTACCGTGGCCCTCGACACGACGGTGTCCAAGGAGCTTATGCTGGAGGGGCTTGCCCGGGAGGTGGTAAACCGTATACAGAACCTGCGCAAGGAAGCCGGTTTTGACGTCACCGACCGTATAAAAATAGCTTTTGAAGGATCCGGTGACATGGTTGAAGCGCTGCGCGTCCACGGGCGAACAATCCGGAACGAGACGTTGGGTCTGGAGTTGTTGCCAATCCAAAATCCCGATGGGGAGTTGGTCGCCGAATTCGACATCGGTTCAGAATCGATTCGGATTGCAATATCCCGTTCACAGGTGTAAGACCATACGATCATGGCCAAAGATTCAACGAATGACCTCCAGAAGAAAAATCCGGCAGCTGCTTCGAGCCCGTACTCAGGCGAAGATCTTTCCTATTTCCAGGAACTCGTAGAGAAGAAGAAGAAGGCCGCACAGGAAGACGTGGAGCGCATGCGCGGCCAACTTGCCGATGCCCGCGAACAGTCGGAGAACGACACGGCTTACAGTTTTCATATGGCCGATGCGGGTACTGACGCCATGGAGCGGGAAAAGCTCTATTTGATGATGGCCAGGCAGCAGAAATACATTGGCTACCTGGACCGGGCGCTGGACCGTATAGATAACGGGACGTATGGTATCTGCAAGGTGACCGGCAAACCCATCTCGAAGGAGCGCCTGGAGGCCGTACCCCATACGGAGATCTCCATTGAGGCCAAACTCCAGCAGCAGAAATAACGTCTGTGACCGATAAATCCGTCCAGGGCCGGACGTGGCTCCCCGCAGCGCTTGGCCTCTCGGGCGTACTCGTCATCATTGATCAGATTACCAAGATCATGGTGCTCGGCACCATGACGCCCGGTGAATCCATTTCCGTTTTAGGCTCGTGGCTCAAGCTCACGTTTACGGAAAATCCCGGAATGGCATTCGGGATGTCCTTCGGACCTCCGGCCACCATCACGGTGCTGTCTGTCGTTGCAACAATCGTCATTGCGGTCTATTTCGTCCGTATTGGCCATATCCATGCGCCTTACCGGTACAGTCTGGCGTCCGTACTGGGAGGCGCGACCGGAAACATCATTGACCGTGTGTTCTACGGCAAAATACTCTACGACGAGCCCTTGTTTCTGGGTCATGTAGTGGACTTCATCCACGTCGATGTATGGCGCGGTTGGGTGCCCGATGCCGTGCCCCTGATTGGTGGGGAATACATGGCTCTCTTTCCCATATGGAATGTCGCCGACATGTCCATCGTAGCCGGTGTCATTGGAATTCTCGTGTTTCAGAATGCCTACCACCGGCGACTGGAGCAGCTCACGACGGACGAAACGGCGCCAGAAGTCCAGGATCCTACCACGTAAGCCGCGCCGCAAACGATACAACGCGTGGCAGCAGCGGGCGCTCATTGCGCTCGAGCAGACCCGTCTGACCGGCGTCGTCGCCGAGAAAGAATTGCTCTTCGTCGAGCTGAAACAACCACTCGGCCGTGTTTAAGCGCCCCAGTACGTTGATTACGTCGGCCCGCACCTGGACTGCATAGGAACCGATTGGGAAGGACCATGAAAACCCGGCATCCAGTTGGTGGATACCGGGCAGGACATGGTCATCCGGGTTGGTCAGATCAAAAAAATCAATCTGCCGTTCGATGCGACGGATGGCGTCCTCGGAAACACCATTGGACCGCATATCAGCTACCAGGTCGTCGACACTGTTCAGGTGGGCGCTCAGGAAATCATAGTAGGACTTCCTGAAACCCCAGGTCCGGTCCCAGATACTTTTCCAGCGAATGAGAAACACGGCTCCTTTGAAGGGCACCAGATCCGCCTTCGCCTCGAGCCGGAGCGGCTCGTTCCAGGGAACCGTCAACGAACGCTCCCCGAAAAGATTGGTGATTTCCCGCTCGGCCCGGCTGTAGTCGATCGTGACGCCGAGGCCACCAATGCCGACTGTCCGGGTCAGCGAAGCCGACAAGCCAGCGGCATATCCGTTGGATGCCTGCAAAAACTCGTCCTGGGAGAGATCCGTTCCCGCTTCCGGCTCTGCGCTGTAATCCAGTGTGAGGACGTGGTAATTCCGTTTGTAATAGGACTCGAGCGACAGTGCCCACCGCGGAGTGGGGGAGAGGAGGACTTCTGCCGCGAAATGTCCCGTCTTGGGCGGCGTCACGGTGTCGTCATTCTGCAGCCAGACCCGCGTGGAAGACACGAAGGCTCGGGGACTACGACTTGAGATATCAAATTGACTGGTGAACTGCCTATACAGCCCGCCACCAACGAAAAAGGACACGGCTCCCAGCGCCGTATCAGAAAAATCGAAGCGCGTCGAAATGCGTGGTTCACCGTATAGCGTGTTCCGGGAGTTGAGCCATGTGAGTCGTGTGCCGACCTCCAGCGATCCATACCGCCCCAGTTGCATGTTATCCTGCACAAAGCTCGCAATGCGGAACCCTGATGAGGAATGGCTTACCGGAAGTTGCTGCGTGCCAGCTACATTGAAATCCGAGCCGGATCCAATCGCTTCCACGGCCGCCTCCACGTGGTGGCCATTGTTCATGTAGTAGTCCATGCCCCCTTTGAGACCGAATTCGAACACCTTGTTGCCATCATCTTCCGTCTGCTGGGCCGAGAAGCTGTCCGGTGCCTCGAAGTCATGGCGTAGCCGATAGAAACTGCCCCGAACCTGCACGTGGGTCAACATGTGGGCACTACGTACCACGTCGTACCGGGCCTGTGCCATGCCGTTTTTCCAGGAATACAGGTCCCGGAATCGCGCCAACCGGTCGGCTGAAAGAGCCCCGCCCGTCCCCGACTGTCCGCCAGGAATGAGCTCTGCTCCGGAGAGCTCGTTCCCAATACCGCTGCGCCCCCAATACCCGGATACATTCAGTGTACGAAGCGCACCGAACCGGATGCGAATGGCCTGGTGCACGTCGGCAAATTGAAGCGTGGGATCTCCTTCGGGCGGCAGATTGGCAAACGGGGTATTGGTCGATGCGAACGCCGAGAGGAGAAACGTGTCAACGGCATTCCAGTCATCGAGGAGTCCGGCCAGGGACGGAGGTGATGCCAAACTCCACATTCCGATACGTCCAGCCGTGAGTGTGGTAACGTGGCGACCTCTACGGTCTGTCCGGTTGCTCGAGAACCGGACGTTGGTAGACAGGGGATCGACCTGAACGGTAAACTGGTTCTGCCTGCGCACACCACGAAGACCGACCGGGGTGCGTAGGTCATGCTCGGCTTCGATGACTCCGGATATCTGACTACCGTGGTCTGCCCCGAATCCCGCCTTGTGCACCGTGATCTTTCCAAGCGCGAAGGGACTGAACGGCCCGACGAATGTGGCCACATTCAACGGCAGGTAAACGGGCGCCCCATCCAGACGGAATTCGTGTTCGCCCGCGTCGCCTCCCTGTATGTGGATATCGGCCGTGGCATCACTCACGCGGACGCCTGGCATGGCGGCCAGGCTCTGAAGAAGGCCACTGGTACCGGAATTCGCATTCGATGTCACATCCTCCTGTGAGGCCATGGCGGAGCCAAGCAGGGACGAGGCAGGTGTCATGCCAAGGCCGTCTATCACAATCGGTGCAATCAAGATGCTTTCCGGGCGTAGCAGGACTTCCGTACTGGCGTCACCACCCGCCTGGATGGCTACCGAAATCGTACGATGCCGGTATCCCACATGGCTGACACGCACATTGTAGGTACCTGGCAGTAGTCTCGGGAAGATAAACATGCCTTCCTGGTTGGCCACGCTACCGCGCTGGGCCTCCGCCAGATACACATGTGCATTTGAAACGGGTTGTTCGGTCTCCACGTCGAGTACTATGCCCCGGAGATTGCCAAACAAGGGAGGGCCCTCCGTGGCAATTTCAAGTACGTAGAGACCGTTTGAGCGGCGGACGAAGTCCAATCCTGTGCCCTGAAGTACGCAAGAAAGCAGTTCTTCGAACGGTTTGTCTTCTGCCCGGCAAAAACTCCGCTTTCCGGTCACGAGCAGAGGATCCCACGCCAGATCGGCATCTGTGACGGCGACGAGCGTAGCAAGGGCAGAGGAGAGCGGTTCATTCTGAAAGGAAAGCGACCAAATCGCCTCCTGACCCAGACTTGAGCGCGGCACAAGTGCCGCGACTATCAGGAAAAACAGGACTGCTGTAAATGGCCTTGGTAAAGGCGGCATGGGGCCGCGTCGAAACGCCGAATGGTACCAGATACTCCGTTACCCAATATAAGGCAACGAGTCAGGGGAGATACAATTCGAATCCATCTTTTACCGGCCTATACCGAACACCAACGGTAGCAGCCACATCGCCCACCACCTCGGATGCATCTGAGGCATGTTGCTTCCAATAGGATATGCGCCGCAGCCGGATAGATGCCGGGGCCGACAGGGAAATATCATACCGGCGTTCCAGATCACGCAGTACGTTTCCAATGGGCTCATTTTCATACGCGAGCCCACCTGTACGCCAGGAGAGGGAGCGCTCCACGTTGAGGTCGGTAACGGCCGCGGCGGCGCTTGACCCACGTGGAATACGGAGGGCGTCACCCGGGGCGAGTTCGTTCACCGTCGTGCCCGTCTGTACCGCGACCCGTCCCGAAGAAACTACGACTTCGGATCCGGCCTCGACATCGCTCGGCCAGGCTTCGACACTGAACGTGGTCCCGAGAACTTCCGTAACACTGTTGAAGGTCACAACCTCGAACGGAGTACCTGTCTTTTCGACGTCGAAGTACGCACGTCCCCGAAGCCGGACCGTCCTCTTTCTGTCGCCATCTGCGCCGAACGATTCCTCGAACGCGATGCGGCTTCCGGCAGCCAGGGTGACAGTCGACCCATCGGGCAGTGTATGGACCGCCGCAGCGACGCCCCGCCCTGCACGAAGTACCTCCGTTTGCGGGCCGATAAGGAAAGAGAGGGCGACGGCGACGACAAGAGCAGCTGCAACGGATGAAAACCGGAACAGGTGCAGCGGCGGAACGAGTCTCAGATGACGAACCGGGGGCTGCGCGAGACGAAGAACAGTACTACGAACGACATTCTTTCGCTCATCCGGCTCGGCGACATCCCGCTCTCCAGACACTTCCCACATCTCCAGAAGGGCATCGCCGTCCTCGTGCGCGCCAAACAGCACGTCGAGATCGTCCGGAAGGGAATAATATGGAAATGTCTTATCAGGCATTGTTGTGTGCTTCCACCTTGAATCGAAGGTGCTGAAGCGCGAGTACGATGTGATTGTTTACGGTTTTGGGTGCAAGATTCATGAGTGAGGCAATTTCTTCGTGACTCATTCCTTCGTACCGACTCAGCATAAAAGCCTCACGTCTCCGCTCCGGCATGTCGTCGATCCATTCGTCCAGCCGCTTGCGAAGCTCATCAGCATCAAGGTGTTCATCGTTCTGCGTTTCGTGACTGGCGGCAGGATGATCATCGGAGAGCGCATCCGTGGCGTGTCGTTTCCTCTGCCGTTCGTGATTCAGTGAATAATTGCGTGCCATCTGATAGAGGAGTGACTTCAGTGACCGCTCCGGGTCAATCGTTTCCCGGATCTGCCATAGTTTCACGAAAACATCCTGGGTGATGTCAGACGATGCCTCCCGATCGCGCGTGATGTACAGGGAGTACCTGAACAGCGCGTCGTACATGGCATCGAAGACAGCCTCGAATGCATTCGCCTCACTACGTCGAAGACCGTGACTCCAAATCAGGAATGAATCTTCCTCATCAGATCGCATGCGCGATTTCCTCAGTCATTGGTTAGTACACCGCTCGTCGTCAATCTACCTAATCCTGTACTTGAACAGCTCGGAGTTTATGTAATACTTCATGTTACTATTGTTAACATTATGTTGCACAGCGGTATACAAGACACTGCGCCATGAATCCGCTGGGTGTGCCCGCCTCCAGCTCAACGGCATTCCGTGAATTAATCGGCGTATTTACCCCTAAAGTAACACATGAACACCGCATCTTCCGCCTACCCGGATGAGCAGATGCGGGCATATGGCCTGCGCCCGGTGGAACTGTATCTGAACCCACGTATAATACCGCGTCCACAACTCGTTCCCACGTTTCACCCAGACCCCCGAATGCCCTACGATCCGCGCAGAATCAGAAACTTCTGCATCATTGCACATATCGATCACGGCAAGAGTACGCTTGCCGATCGTCTGCTGGAAAAAACCGGTACGGTCAGCCAGCGGGACCTGCAGGAGCAGGTCCTGGACTCCATGGATCTGGAACGCGAGCGTGGCATTACCATCAAGAGTCACGCTGTCCGCATGCAGTATAAGGCGGACGATGGCCTGGAATACACGCTGAACCTCATCGATACACCCGGGCATGTCGACTTCACATACGAAGTATCACGCGCCCTGCAGGCATGCGAAGGGGCTATTCTTGTGGTCGATGCGGCGCAGGGTATCGAGGCCCAGACGGTATCGAACGTTTTTCTGGCCCTTGAGGCCAACCTGGAAATCATTCCCGTCCTGAACAAGGTCGACCTGCCGGGGGCGAACCCGGACGCCGTGGCACAGTCCATTGAAAACCTGCTGGGGGAGCCCGCTGAGGATATTATCCGGATTTCTGCCAAGACGGGCGCGGGTGTTCACGAGGTCCTCGAGCAGATCGTGGCACGTGTACCCCCACCCACAGGTGACGCGTCAGCCCCGCTCCGGGCGCTGATCTTCGACAGCATCTTCAATACGTACCGGGGCTCGATCGTCTACACGCGCGTGTTTGAGGGCACGCTCCACAAGAAGGAAGCCATGCGCTTTCTGTCCAACGGCAAGGAATACGATGCCGAAGAGGTGGGGTACCTCCGCCTGTCCATGGAACCGACCGACCGGTTGCGTGCCGGGGAAGTCGGCTATGTGATTGGTTCGGTCAAGGATGTGCACGATACCAAGGTGGGGGACACGATCACGACCGTCAAGAACGGCAGTGACCAGCCCATTGAGGGCTTCCGGGAGGTAAAACCCATGGTGTTTTCGGGCGTCTATCCGGAGAGTTCCGACGAGTTTGAAGATCTCCGTGCGTCGCTCGACAAGCTTCAACTCAACGATTCGTCGCTGACCTATGAACCCGAGACGTCGGTGGCGCTGGGATTCGGCTTTCGGGTGGGCTTCCTGGGGCTGCTGCACATGGAAATCATCCAGGAACGCCTGGACCGAGAATTTGGACTGGACATCATTACGACCGTTCCGAACGTGAAGTACCGTGTTCTTCAGAACGACAGGACCTGGGTGGGCGTGGAGAATCCGTCGAACATGCCCCCCGTGGGCCGGATCGATGAAATTCACGAGCCGTACGTACAGGCCGAGATTATCACGCCATCCGAGTACATTGGCCCTCTCATGCAACTTTGCCAGGAACGCCGGGGACAGTATCTCAACACCCAGTACCTCGATACGGAACGGGTGAATCTGGAGTACCTGTTGCCACTGGCCGAAATCGTGTTTGATTTCTATGACAAGCTCAAAAGCATCAGCCGAGGATTCGCGTCTTTCGACTATGAGTTCAAGGACTACCAGGCAAGTCAGCTCGTGAAGCTCGACATCATGATCAACGGCGACCCGGTCGATGCACTTTCCACCATCGTGCACCGGGACAAGGCTTACGACATGGGTCGAAGGCTGACACGCAAGCTCAAGGACCTGATTCCGCAGCAGATGTTCGAGGTGGCACTTCAGGCATCGATTGGTACGCGTGTCATTGCGCGTGAATCGGTTCGGGCCATGCGCAAGGACGTGACCGCCAAATGTTATGGTGGAGACATTTCGAGAAAGCGCAAGCTGCTGGAAAAGCAGAAGGAGGGCAAGAAGCGCATGAAACAGGTCGGCAGCGTCGAAGTCCCACAGGAGGCCTTCCTCGCTGTCTTGTCCATGGACGAATGACCATGCCGGTGCGTCTCGTTTTTCTGTTCCTGGTTTGCATTCCGGTGTACAGCGCGGCGGCGCAGCGGCAGTCGACTTCTGAACTGTTGTCACTGTACCTGAAGGAACGGGCCTTCGAACTCGCGGCGCGCGACGTCCGGCAGCGGGGAGGACGTGTTGCGACCATGCCGCTTGCCGATCTGCTCCCGGAAGACGACCGCGTCCGGCGCTGGCTGGCTGCGCTGTATCCAGCCGAACCTCTCCGCGCCGATTCCTCCTCGTTCGTACTGAGCGCCGTCGAGCCCATCAAACGTATTCGTCGGCAAGGTCATGAAGCGCTGTTTCGTGAAACGTCCTGGGCGTTTGTCGGCTCCCAGAGCCGCTCACCACTCGATACGCTCATGACGCGGGACATTCGTGCGCGCATGCAGGCACAGTTTGGCTCGCCATCGCGCCTTGTCATTGACATGGACAGTGTCGAAA
The DNA here is from genome assembly GCA_029262775.1 of Bacteroidota bacterium. Lineage (GTDB taxonomy): Bacteria > Bacteroidota > Rhodothermia > Rhodothermales > UBA10348 > 1-14-0-65-60-17. Next base: position 316,666 of record JAJCYR010000056.1, on the reverse strand, counting down.
CCCTGCCCGCGGCCGAGGTGATTCAATTTGAATACTGGTTCATGGTCAACGATTCCATTCCGGTCATGGTAGTAGATGTAAACGGCCCGTGGGATCGGGGCATTGTGGTGGCCGCTCCGTCTGCCCTGCGCCAGGACATCCGCAGTCTGAAGAATGCACTGCTTGAGGAGGTGACCCGCTCGTCCAATCGCGCCCACTGGGCAGACTATTACTACAACGCCGTCCAACGAATTTGGTATATCACGGGATATGACGGAGCAATGTTTTTTGACAGGCGTATTGGCCGACCGGATACCGACCTGGGACCACCGTCCATATTACCTTTCCTGGAAAACAAGTAACCGCAGAGCGCCCATGAGCAAGCCATTGAAAGAAGATGCTGCCGCCACGACCAGGCGCAGACGTGGAGAGCGGGCCGCGCGCAAGACGCCCACGAAGGGTCCCATTCGCGAGTGGTTGGACGCCATGATTTTTGCCGTGATCGTGATGATCGTGCTGCGCGTGCTGTTCTTTGACCTGTTTCGCATTCCGACTCCTTCCATGGAAAAAAGTCTCCTTGTGGGAGACTACCTGTTTGTATCGAAACTACACTACGGGACACGCACCCCGATGACCATCGGAATTCCGTTCACAGGTATGTACATTCCTGGCATTAAGCTGCCTTGGACGCGTCTTCCCGGCTTTTCGGAAGTGAAACGGCTCGATGCGGTCGTGTTCAACTGGCCCGCCGACGATGTGGACATCATTGACCGCCGCCAGCACTATATAAAACGCGTGATCGGGCTTCCTGGAGAAGCGTTCGAGGTTCGGGACAAGGAAGTGTACGTGGACAGTACGCATCAGAAGCTCCTGCCCACCATGCAGGTATATTGGAATGTCTTCAAAAGCGATCCACGGGTACGACTGAACCCGGCCTCCCTGTCCGAACTCGGCATTTCAAGCATGGTACCGACCACCAATCCGGCCGTTGTCCAGATGATTGCCACGCCCCGGGCCGCTGAGCAGCTGACGACGCTACCCTGGGTGGATTCGGTGCGTGTGGCCGTAGTGCGCCGGGTAGACGTGTACAACAACAGCCTGTATCCGCCGGGTATGGGGTGGACCCCCGACAACTACGGGCCCGTGCTCATTCCTGCCGCCGGAATGAGCGTGCCCCTCGACGCAGCCGGCGCGCGTATGTATGAAACCGTCATTACCCGCTACGAAGGACATACGCTCACCACAGCCTCCGATGGAAGCTACCGGGTTGACGGGCAACCTGCAGCCACCTACACGTTCGAACAGAACTACTACTTCGTCATGGGGGACAACCGGGACAATTCTGAAGACAGCCGGTTCTGGGGGTTCGTTCCCATGGATCACATTGTTGGAAAAGCAGTGACCGTGTACTTCTCGTGGGACAAAGACGTCATGCTGCCCCGTTTCGGGCGCCTCATGCATAAAATCGAGTAGGGGGGCGAGCTCGTGGCCGCCGGGCGAGGCCCCGAACGGACGTCAGGGAGACGTGCCCCGGATCCGGTCGAAGTACTTCTGCTGCGGCGATCCCGGCGCGATATCGAACGGGTGGTTTGGAAGTTCAACCATCACCAGTTGGGGCATGCCATTCACCATGCGAAACGGCTTGGGATTTCCCAGTGGATCCTCGCCAATGACGAGTACCGTGGTGCCAGGCTCAGCGACCGTACCGAAGCCGGCGCGGTAGCCCTGGCCACTGCTCGTCAACTTCCACTGATCCGCCCAGTTGTAGATCCATCTCGCGTCCTCGTCCACCAGACGCACGCACCCGTGGCTGGTGGGGCCTCCCGTTGGCATGGGATATTGGTGAACATGGATACCACGGCTTTCCACGAAATTGAATACCCAGTACATTTCCCACGGCTCTCCGGGAGGGCTCATGGACGAAACCCGGTATTCCGTCTTCCAGTTGAAATTGAATCGGCCGGTCGGCGTGCGATAGGATTCGGATCCGGTGTTCACAATGCCCCAGCGCACGAGACGGCCCATTTCATAGGCGGCCCAGGCCTGGATGGATTTGTCAATAACGAATACCTTGTCGAAGGCCACTCCTCCCGGGTAGAAACGCGGGAACGGAGAGTAGGCGCAGAAGTCCAGATCCATCCGGTCGGGCACGATCAGCGTATCGCCAATCTGCGTCATATGGATCAGCGTCCGGTTGAGCAGGCCCACGAGCTTAGACCGCTCCTTGCCAAGTTGCACATCCGAGTCACCGATTATCTTGTAGAAGGTATTGCGCGCCAATACGTTGTTGTCGCGGCTGCTGTAGAGCACCTGATAGTCGTAGCGGGGCGTCGGGAGCGTCGCCAGGTCTTCCGAGCATTCGTGCAGAATGTCGGCCAGTTCATTCTGGTTGATGTAGAACTGAGCACTCGCCGTCTGGACCGTATAGAACAGTCCCGGCACGAAGAGGAGCACGAGTAGAAAGGCAGGTTTGGACGTTCGCATGATTATGGGGTTGTGTTCCGATCCAGAAATTGTGCGTGCCAGTTCGAAGCAAGCGGTACCTCAAGGCCACGCCGGCGAATATCCGCCAGCCGCTCGACAGCCAGGTCCACGACGGGCGTCTGCCCATTCACGGCACCGTTGGACGCAAGAGCGCGGAACGCAGACCGCGTCGCGGTCTTCAGCTGTCCGTCCCGGTCCCGGAACACGATGTCCAGACCCCCGACCCAGCCGAAGTCCAGTTCACGAGCCAGCGCATCGAGTGTATGCAGCGACTTGTCTATGCCGCAACCAGACAGTTCGCCGCCCGGGACTTCGGCTGCCACGACGAGCAGCCGGTCCTCGATCAGTTCACAGTCGGACACCACTTCACGCCCGTGGGAGCGCCACGTGCTTCTGAACGCATGGACATGTGCCAGCACCTGTTCGGCATGTACACGGCTCAAGCGCCTGTCGGCCGCGTACAGCCATACGTTGGCGTCATCTGACAGGGTTGAAAACATCATGTTGTCTTCCGGGTACATGGGGCGCTCGGTCATGCGTTCCAATATGCTTTAACAGTTTTACCAATGGATCTCGAACTAACAGGGAAAACAGCACTCATCACGGGTGCCAGTCGCGGCATAGGTCGCGCCATCGCGGCCAGTCTGGCGTCGGAAAACTGCAATCTCCTGCTGTGCGCCCGCGGGGCCGAGGCCCTGGAGGCAACAGCACATGAACTCCGGGTAGCGCATGGTGTTCGCGTCGAAACCGCGGCAGCCGACATCACGCAGCCTGACGTGCCCGCCCGCCTGGTGGAATCGGCCCGGCAGCACTTCGGGAGCCTGCACATTCTGGTTGGAAATGCGGGAGGTAACAGTCGGGGCCGCTTCGAGGACACGACCGACGAGGCATGGGCCGAAATCATGGACCTCAATGTATACAGCCACCTCAGGACAGCCCGCGCCGCCATTCCCGTCCTGAAGGCCTCGGGCGGCGGCTCCATGATCTTTGTTGCCTCCATTTTCGGTCGCGAAGCCGGCGGCGCGGGCCTCTCGATCTACAACACGACGAAGTCGGCGCTCATCAGCGCGGCAAAAATAATGGCCGTTGAGCTTGGAGGGGACAAGATCCGCGTAAACACGGTCGCCCCGGGGTCCATCCGATTTCCTGGAGGATCGTGGGACAAGCGCGTTCAGGCCGATCCTGAAGCCATGAAGCAGTTCGTGGCCGCGAACATTCCCATGGGTCGATTCGGACGTGCGGACGAAGTCGCCGATGTTGTGTCGTTTCTGGCGTCAGCCCGAGCATCCTGGGTTTCGGGCGCGTGCCTGACCATCGACGGCGTACAGTCCCACTCGCTGATATAGGGCCTATTCGAAACGCGTGAATGTAGCTTCGAGTATGCGCTCGCGGCGCTCGTCCCGGCGTTTCCACTGGACAAGAATGGGGCTCTGGTAGGTCCCGGACACGATATGGCTCTCGGCGCCATTCGATCCGTCCGACACGATCATACTGACCGAGCGCTTCATGCGCAGGAAACGGTGGGCGGGGACCTGGAAAAATTTATCAATGATCCGCTCCACGAGCGTCTCGCTCAGTCCCATGGCATCAATGAACTCGTTGACTACATGGACGAGATCGTACTTCATGTAATCCTTGGCTTTCTCCTTGATGGCTCCCGGATCCTTGATCATGTTGCGCCCCTTCTGGGCCATGAAGCGGATGGGGTCCCTGAGTACATCGACCAGATCGTGCTGCATGAGCAGTGTCTCGTACTCGTTGACGGTGAGTCCCGTGTGGCTCTCGTCCGGCGCCAGGGCCAGGTCAATGCGCCCCTTGCGGATGCCCAGTTGATTGGCCTCATGCTGCAACTCTTCGAGGAGCCCAAGCCGCGCGTCCCACAGGTTTACGGAGTCGATGGGATGGCCCGACATGCGGATGGGTACCCGACGTCGATGGGTAACGGTTTCCTGGTTATATCCAATGATGGTGGTACGCCGATTCCGCCGCTTTTCACCATTGGTACCATCCAGGTCCACAAACCAGACCGACTGGTTGGGTCTGCGGTTCAGATAGGTGACCGTGTTTTCCAGGCCCGATCCGATGAATGTCAAATGGGAGTCGGCATTTCTGGGCTCGACAGCCTTTTGCTCCTCGGACAGTTCATTGCGAAGCTCCATCTGATCATGCAGGTAGTCCGCATCCGGCGGAAACAGCTTCTGGAACGTCTCGAGATAGGCTTCGAGGGCCTCTGGGTTGTTCTTCAGCCGGTTGGCAAAGCTCTGCTCAAAGTAGCCAGCCGTCGTGTGGTAGGAGGTGAATGCACTCCGATCGAATCGTTCAAAAAAGCCCTCTTCCTCGTCACGCACCCGCTCAGCCACATCGATAACATCAACACGGCTCTCGGGCTGGATGGAAAGGGTAATATCCCGGGGTGATGAGGCCATGGGTAGTAAGTTTGTGTCGACTCAGCAAGCGGCAACGTACCATTTCGTGATGGTCTTTGCAACGGGCGCCAAACCAATACCGTTCATCTACGTTTCTTGATCGAAAGGAAAAGGTCCAATATTCACACGACAGTGTTCGTGCAGGGGATATATCTTGCATAAAACCATCCCGCCACCACACGACATGACCGCACCACGTCATCTGTTGCGCTTCACTTTTCTTCTGTGCGTCGCTGCATCCGTAATGCCGGAGAGCGCCGCATCCAGACAGACCGATCTGAGCTTCCTGTTGACCCGCGCCGAGCAGACTCAGTACGAGGAAACGACGCGCTACGATGAACTGGTTGGCTTCCTGGATGTCGTCGTGCGTCAGCACGAGCACCTGCACCTGACGCAGATGGGATATTCCGTGGAGGGCCGGGCCATCCCGCTCGTTGTTTTTGGCCGGGTTGCGCATGCCGGACCCGATGCCGTTCGGGGAAGCGGAAAAACACGCGTGTACCTGCAGGGCAACATCCATGCCGGCGAAGTTTGCGGCAAGGAGGCGCTGTTGATGCTCCTGCGGGAGTTCGCTTCCGGGCGCCATGACGCGCTGCTCGACTCACTCGTCATCATGGTGGCGCCCATATACAACGTAGATGGCAACGAGCGCGTCCGCCTGGACAACCGACCCCGCCAGAATGGGCCCGTCGGGGGGATGGGCCAGCGTCCGAACGCCGACGGCCTGGACCTGAACCGGGACCACATGAAATTCCGGTCTCCGGAGGCACGCTCCGTGCTCCGTTTCATGACCGGGTACGACCCACATGTATCGGTGGATCTGCACACCACCAACGGGACCCGGCACGCCTACAATCTGACGTATGCGCCGCCCCTCAACCCGAATACGCCCGGGGCTATTGATTCCCTGCTTCGGGATGAATGGTTGCCGGCGCTGACGAAGACCATGAAAAATGATACCGATTGGCTCGTGTGGTATTATGGAAACCTCCCGTTCCGATCAGGGGAGCAGACGTGGAGCACGTTCGACCACCGGCCCCGCTTCAACAACAATTATATCGGCCTGCGCGGACGGATTGCCATTCTGAGCGAGGCCTTCGCCTACGATACGTTCCGCAACCGTGTCCTCTCGACACGCGACTTCACGGAAGACATCCTGTATCTGGTCCACGCCGAGGCCGGCCGCATTGCTGCCCTGATTGCCGAAATCGATGCCACGCCCGTCACAGGCCGGCACCTTGCTGTCCGGAGCCAGATTGCCGAGTCCAGCCCGGCCACGGAAATCCTCATGGGCGATGTGGCCACGACGCGGCATCCGGGAACAGGCCAGCCCGTCCTTGAGCGGCTCGACGTGGTCCGGCCTGTCGTCATGCCGGAATTCGGTGCATTCGAACCCACCGAGACCAGTCGCGTGCCGCGGCAGTGGATCATCCCCAATGCGCCCGCCACCCTGATCGATGCCCTCAATGCGCACGGTATTATCTATGCCCGCAGCGAGCTCAGCAGCATAGACGTGGAATCCTTCATGATCGATTCCCTCCAGGTTGCAGACCGCGCCTTCCAACAGATAAACGAAGTCACCGTGTTCGGACGGTGGATGCGGCGCAGTGAGCCGCTCACCGGCTCCGCGATCGTAGTTCCGTCCCGCCAGCCCCTCGGGCGACTGGCTCACTACCTGCTCGATCCGCGAAGCGACGACGGCCTGGCCAACTGGGGACTGCTGGGCGATACGCTTCAGGCCGGTCGTTCATACCCCGTTTTCCGTACGCCAGAGTAGTGTCAACCGCCCTCTCGTTCGATACCATCGACGACGTTCGCACCGGGTTCCACCGGATATCCACGTCCACCGAGTTTGATCACGCGGCGTCCGTCGTGGAGGCGTATCAGAAGCGCCATAATCCGGTATTCGCGCGGTACGATGCCGGTCGCTTTGTGCCGGTAGAGGTTTTCAAGTACGCCCGAGTGGCGTCGTTTCCGCCGGAGGCGACGACCGTTGTGTTTCGGAGCTCCGGAACGGGCCAAGCCGACAGGCGGGCCGAGCATCATGTGCGCGATATTGAGGTCTATGGCCGCTCAGCGCTCGCCGGGTTTCAGTACGCATTCGGGGACGGGCCGTTTGTTCTCGTTGCCCACCTTCCGGCCTATGCGCCCGACTCCTCGCTCGTCTGGATGCTGCAGCACCTGATCCGGGAGGCCGGTGCGCCCGGCTCCCGCGTGATATCGGATGCGCGAAATGACATCATGGAAGCGGCACGTGTGGCCTCTTTCGAGCAGCCGCTCCTGCTGTTCGGAGCCGCTTTTGGGCTCATGGACATCGTGGAGCGCGACCGCGTTTCGCTGCCAGCCGGTTCGCTGGTGGTGGAAACAGGGGGCATGAAAACGCACCGGCGGACCGCACGTCGGCAGGAGTTGCACGAGGCGCTCTCCGAAGGTTTCGGTGTGCCCCTCGCATCCATCCATTCTGAATACGGTATGTGCGAGCTGCTCTCGCAGTGTTATACCACGCGGGGGGGCGCTCCGCGGGTCGCCTCGCCGCTCCGTGCAAACGAATGGTTCCACGCGCCGCCCTGGATGCGCCTCGATGTTCACCGCGCGGACGTTCCCGACGCGCCCTGTGCCGACGGAGAAGAGGGCGTGCTGGTGGTCACCGACCTTGCAAACATGTTCTCGCTCTCGTTTATTCGAACACAGGACCGAGCCGTTCGCCGGGGATCCCGTGTGACCATTCTGGGAAGGGAAGAGGGGGCACAACTCCGCGGATGCAATTTCCTGTTTGAAAACGACTCCTGAAGGCTCATGACTGCACTTGACCACAGCCCCGACAACCGGATTGTGACCGTTACGCTGGACCGACCGGAAAAGCGGAATGCCCTCAGTGCCGGACTCGTGCGCGAATTGACGCACATTTTCTCAGACCTTGCGTCGGATAACCGGATCCGGGCCGTGATTCTTGCGGCACGTGGTCCTGTTTTTTCGGCCGGGGCAGACCTTGGGGCCCTCCAGGCGCTGCAATCGGCCTCCTTCCAGGAAAACCTGGAGGACTCCCGCCTGCTGGCTGGGCTCTTTACCACCATCCGGACCGTGCCGTTTCCGGTCATTGCCCGCGTGCACGGTCACGCCATTGCCGGCGGGTGTGGCCTGGTGGCCGCAGCCGACATGGCCATCAGTGCGCGCGAGGCGCGGTTCGGGTTCAGCGAGGTCCGGATCGGTTTTGTGCCAGCACTGGTTTCGGTATTGCTGGAAGGCCGCATGTCGGGTGCGCACATGCACGACCTGCTTCTGACAGGACGGCTCGTTGGTGCGGACGATGCGGTCCGCTTCGGGCTCATCGGACGGGTGGTCGACGCCTCGGACCTGGACCGGATTGTAGAGAGAACGGCCAGCGATATTGCCCGCAATACGAGCCGCCATGCAGTCGCCAGGACCAAGGCCATGCTGATCGGCGATTCAGACGTATTTCGGGAGCGAATGGATGTAGCGGCGGTTCGCAATGCCGACGCACGTCAAGATCCGGAATGCCAGGCCGGAGTACATGCGTTCCTGAATCGACAGGACCCACCCTGGGTACGTGCGTGGGATAAAGATCACACCGAACCTGCCTGAACCAGACGCATGCTGGCTGAACACGCTCTCAATCAGGCCCTCGAGCGGCTGGTGACGCCACCGCTCATGAAACACGTACAGCCGCTTCTTCAGCGTGAAACGGACGTGGAAGCCGTCCAGGATATCGTTGCCCGACACGGCAATGAGGCGGGGTTTCGCTACGTGTGGCAGAAGGAGGCCGTCGCGAGCGCCATCACGGCTCATGTCACGCTCGTCAGCAACCTGAATACGGACTTCGCGTGGAGAACGCTGATCCTGATACAGCAGCGTCAGTCTGAAATAGCACAAATTGTGGAGGAGATGGACCGCTCCCGTGCCCGTGACGTACGACGGTGGTGGTTCACCATGATCGAAGTCATCGTGAAGGTTAAAAAGCGAACCGAGGTGGGCCCGATCACCCTGGGTCTGCTCGCCAGGCTACACATTGCATGGCAAACCATGTTCAGCAAAACCGCATTCAAATAAACTCATATTTCATGGTCACATACAAGGAGGCCGGAGTAGACATTGCGGCAGGAGAAGAAACGGTTCGGCGAATAAAACCGCTGGTGCGGCGGACGTTTACGCCGGGTGTGCTCACAGATATTGGTGCCTTCGGCGCATTTTTTGAAGTCGACTGGGCTTCGATGCAGGCGCCCGTCATGGTCTCGTCCGTGGATGGTGTCGGGACGAAACTCAAGGTGGCCTTCGCCATGAACCGGCATAACACCGTGGGTCAGGATCTTGTGAACCACTGTGTCAACGACATTGCCGTCTGTGGCGCACGTCCGCTCTACTTCATGGACTATTTCTCCACGGGCACACTCTCGCCCGATGTCGCAGTCTCGGTGGTGGAGGGCTTTTCAACGGCCTGCGTGGAAAACGGGTGCGCTCTGATTGGCGGGGAGACCGCCGAAATGCCAGACATCTATACGGAGGGAGAATATGATCTGGCCGGAATGATCACCGGTGTCGTTGAGAAAAGTCGCATCGTAGATGGTGCAGGCGTCAAGAGAGGTCATATTGCCATTGGGCTGCCATCGACCGGCCTGCACACGAACGGGTATTCGCTCGCCCGGAAGGTGCTCTTCGAGCATTTCAGCGTACACGATACGCCCGACCAGCTTGAGGGCACGAGCGTTGGCAATGCCCTGCTTGCCGTGCATCGATCTTACCTGCATGCCATACAGGCTGCCATGTCGGCCGGGGAAGTAGCGGCGATGGCCCATATCACCGGGGGCGGTATTCCCGGGAATACGGCGCGGGTCCTTCCCGGCGGGCTGAAGCTTGACGTGGATTACGGCGCGTGGGAGCGGCCCCCGCTCTTCCAGTTGATCCAGACGTTGGGGCAGGTTCCTGAAGAAGATATGCGCTCTGCGCTGAACCTTGGCATCGGCCTCGTGCTCATCGTTTCCCCCGCCGATGTACCGGCCGTGGAAAGTGCGCTTTCCTCCGTGGGCGAAGAACCGATCCGGATTGGAAGCGTGAGATAGGAAATCCAGAATCTTCGTTGTGCCATGTTGTCTGTTGCCCTCATTCTCATGTTGAGCTATCTGGTTGGTTCCATTCCTGGCAGCATACTGGTCGGTAAGCTAATGCACGGCATAGACATAAGAGAACACGGAAGTGGAAATGCAGGGGCCACGAATACGTTCAGGGTGCTTGGATGGAAGTCGGGAATGCTTGCCACCATCGTTGATCTTGGCAAGGGCATCCTGGCGGCGGGCTTCATCGCCACGTTTCGGGTCGACACGCTGCCACCGGGTTTTGGCTTCTGGGATGCCGCAACAGTGGTGTGCCTGATGGCCGGCGTAGCCGCCGTCATGGGGCATATGTATCCCATCTGGGCGGGCTTCAAGGGTGGGAAGGGTGTAAACACGACAGCTGGCATGCTGCTGGCCCTCACGCCCGCGACCATGCTGCTTACAATCGGCATTTTTCTGCTCGTTCTATTTTTGTCCCGTTACGTCTCACTGGCGTCGCTCTCGGCAACCGTGACGTTTCCATCGGCCATTGCCATCAGCAAGTACCTTCTCGACTCGAATGCGATCGACGCCAGCATCCTGTTTTTTGCTCTTGTACTCGCGACAGGAATCTTTCTGGCACACGCATCCAACATCCGACGTCTTCTGGACGGCAATGAAAACCGGATTCGCACCTTCCGGCCCGCCCAGGGCATGAAGGGCCGGGGGGAGCTCTGATGTCGGAAATCATTGCCGTCGTTGGCAGTGGCAGTTTTGGTACAGCGCTTGCTATCTCACTGTCAGACTGTGGACATGACGTGCGGCTCTGGGCGCGCCGTGAAGAAGCAGCACGTGAAATGCGCTCGTCGCGTCGCAATCCGTCCTACCTTCCGGATGCCGTACTTCCGGGTGGCATCCAAATTTCCAGCAACCTGGAGGAGCTCACGGAGCAGGCCGACATTTGGGTGTTTGCCACGCCGTCACAGGTTGTGCGTCAGGTCGCGTCGCGCATTGCCCACCTGGCGACACCCCGAACCGTCGTGGTCTCAGTCGCAAAAGGGATTGAAAATGGCACGCTCCTTACGACGTCCTGCGTGCTGGACGAAGCACTCCCGGCCGTCCCGCTCCGAAACATTGTGGTGCTTTACGGTCCCAGCCATGCCGAGGAAGTGGTGCGCCGCGTTCCCACGGCCGTCGTGGCGGCGGGTTACGATCTGGCCGTTGCCGAGCGTATTCAGCATGCCTTCATGTCGCCATCGCTGCGCGTCTATGTAAATCCTGACGTCCGAGGAGTGGAAATTGCTGGCAGTGTGAAGAATATCCTGGCGGTGGCCGCTGGCATCAGTGATGGCGTCGGTTTTGGTGATAATGCAAAGGCGGCGCTTCTCACGCGGGGAATTGCCGAAATCAGGCGCCTCGGAATGGCGCTCGGAGCGCAACAACAGACATTCGCCGGCCTGGCCGGAATAGGAGACCTGGTCGTGACGTGCATGAGCGGACTGAGCCGCAACAGGCACTTTGGCGAAGAAATAGGGCGTGGTAAAACGTTGGAGCAGGTGGAGTCCGAGATGACCATGGTGGCGGAAGGCGTCCGGACCACGGCATCGGTGCACGATCTGGCCAAAAAATTGGGCGTGGATATGCCCATTACGGAAGCCGTCTACTGCATTCTGTTCGAGGGCAAACCACCACTGGAGGCCGTTTCGGATCTGATGACGCGTTCCGCCAAACAGGAAGACTGGCTTACTGCTGAGGAATTATGACGCTCGCCGGCGTGAAGCGCATTGCCGCACGCGGGGAAGGGCAGTACATCGAATTCAAACTCCGTGTACCCCGTCCCGAACGTATGGCCCGGGAAATGTTGGCATTCGCCAACAGCGGAGGAGGAACGCTTCTGGTGGGGGTCAATGACGACGGCTCCATTGTGGGCGTCAAGGACGTGGAAGAGGAGGAGTTCTCCATTCGTCATGCGGTCAGCGCCCACTGCCGGCCTGTGATCACGTGGCGCAGCTACCGCGTCCCCCTGAGCCGGCGCCGTGAAGTCATTGTCATCACCGTGCCCGCTTCGAAACAGAAACCCCATTTCATGACCGAGTCGAGTACCAGTTTTTCCGGTCCCGCCTACATCCGCGTGGAAGACCGGAGCATGGAAGCCAGCCCGGAAACAGTCGAATTACTCCGGACCCAGGACCAGGCCAACGACGTTTTTTTTGAACTGGGAGAGCGCGAAATGCTGCTCTTTCGGTATCTGGAGCAGTACGGCCACGTGACGGCCGACGGATGGTCACAGGTAGCCAATTTGCCGCGCCACGAAGCCGGGGATGTGCTCGTTACCATGACCCGTGCCGGTGTCTTGACCCAGCACAGACGGGAGAGCGGAGAATATTTTACGCTGCACATGGCCGAATAATCCGTAACTTGTCTTTTTTGCTCACTTCCGTTATTGTTTTCTGCGCATGCCTGTCGTAGATGTCATCCCATTGCATGAAACAACGCGTTCCAGGTATCTGAACTACGCGTTGTCCGTTATTACCAGCCGGGCCCTTCCTGACATTCGGGATGGTCTGAAACCGGTGCAGCGTCGCATCCTGTATGCCATGTTCACCAATCTTCATCTCTACCCGGACTCCCGTTTTCGCAAGAGCGCGACGGTGGTGGGAGAGGTAATGGGCAAGTACCACCCGCACGGCGACTCGGCCATATATGACGCCATGGTGCGCCTTGCCCAGCCATTTGCTCTGCGAGCACCCCTTGTGGATGGGCATGGCAATTTTGGATCGCTCGATGGGGATTCGCCCGCCGCCATGCGATACACCGAAGCCCGTCTGCAGCCCATTGCCATGGAAATGCTGGAGGAGCTGCGCAAGGAGACGGTAGCCTACCGGCCCACCTTCGACGGCACGCTGTTCGAGCCCGTCGTACTCCCGACGCGCGTCCCGAACATGCTCTTGAACGGCGCATCGGGCATTGCCGTTGGCATGGCCACCAATATTCCGCCGCACAACCTGGGGGAATTGGTCGATGCGCTCGTGCATCTCATTTCGAATCCCGGTGCGCGCGTCGATACGCTGGTCCAGAACTACATCAAGGGGCCGGACTTTCCTACGGGGGGGCGCATCCTCAACACACCGGAATCCATCCAGGCCATTTATGAGAACGGAGAAGGCACGATCGATCTGCGCGGGGAGTATCAAGAGGAGGGAAAATCCCGTGTCATTATTACGAGCATTCCGTACAGCCTGACCAAAAGTACCCTCATTGAGCAGATTGCTGAGCACATCATCAAGGGTAAAGTACCTCAGCTGACCGACGTGCGCGACGAGTCCACGGTCGACGTCCGCATTGTGCTCGAAATAAAGCGTGGCGCGGACGCCGGCGTGGCCATGGCCTATCTGCTCAAACACACGTCACTGCAGACCCGCTTTCACGTGAACATGACGTGCCTGCTCCCGACCGACAAGCCCGATGTCTGCGCGCCGTCACGGGTCAACCTGACGACGATCCTGCGGCATTTCCTCGACTTCCGTATGGAAGTCACGATCAAACGCCTCGAATTCGAGCTCGCGCAGCTCGAAAAGCGCATCCATATCCTGCGCGGATTCGAGAAAATATTCGATGCGCTCGATGAAGCCATCCGGATCATCCGCTCCTCGAGTAACAAATCCGATGCCGCCCAGCGCCTCATGCACCGCTTTGCGCTCGACGACGTGCAGACCGATGCCATCCTCGAAACGAAGCTCTACAAGCTGTCCCGGCTTGAAATCGATGCCATCCGCACGGAGCTCGACGAGAAAGAGGCCGCCGCTTCCGAACTCCGTCTTCTGCTCGCCGACGAATCGGCACGCTGGCGCATTATCACCGCCGAGCTGAAGGCACTCCGGAAGAAATTCGCTGACGGGCGCCGCACGCCGATCGCCGGCCCAGATGCGGATGTGGCCTACTCGGCTGAGGATTACATCGTAGATGAGGACGTGATCGTAATCGTGACCGAAGATGGCTGGGTGAAGCGTCAGCGGTCCTATACCGACCTCGACAGTATCCGCGTACGGGAAGGCGACAAGGTTGCCTGGGTTCTTCCGTCTTCGACACGCGAGGCCGTTGTTTTCATCACAAATTTCGGCAAGGCGTACACCGCCCGCGTCGAGTCCCTGCTGAGCACCACGGGCCATGGCCACCCGGTCCAGAAAATGTTCGAATTCTCGGACCGCGAATACCTGGTCGGCGTGGTGTGTACCGACGTGCGCGCGCTCCCGGTGCCTGCCGATCCTGGCGAGCCGGCGCCTGAACTGTTTGGCGAGGACGGTACCGAACAGAATGCGGGTGTAACCCTCTGCGGCGTCACGTCCGATGGGCATATACTGCGGCTTCCTCTGGCCAATTTTTCTGATCCGTCCACCGTTGCCGGGCGCCTGTTCATCCGCCTCCAAAAGGGGGCGGCGCTGCTCCGGGCGGAGCCTACAGGAGGTGCGGAAAACGTGTGCATCGCATCGAAGGAGGGGTTTTGTCTGATTTTCCCCGTATCCCAGGTTCCTGTCATGAAGAATGCGGCCAAAGGAGTCCGGGCCATGCGTCTGGGCGCGAAAGATGCCGTAGCCGGCGCCACGCTGTCGCAGGCCGCGCGGCAGGGACTTGTCGTCGAAACATCCCGCGGCCGCACGGAGACCGTGCGAACGACCAAATTCGACGTATCCAACCGGGGCAATAAGGGCCGGCTCATCATTAAACGGGGCACGCTGGCCAAGGTCATTTACGAACCGGTTGAAATTCAGCTGTCATGAGCGCAAGTTATACTGGCGAAAACATCCAGGTCCTGGAAGGACTCGATCCGGTCCGGAAGCGCCCCGGCATGTACATAGGCGGCACCGGCAAGCCGGGCCTGCATCACCTGCTGTGGGAGGTGGTCGATAACGCTGTCGACGAGGCCACCAATGGGTATGCGTCGCATATTGAAGTCATCCTCCACCGGGACGGCCGCTCCATGACGGTCTCGGACAATGGGCGGGGCATTCCGGTGGACAACCACCCGACCCGGAAAATCCCGACCGTCGAGCTCATTCTGACGACGCTTCATGCGGGTGGCAAGTTCGATTCGTCGAACTACATCACATCGGGTGGCCTGCACGGCGTAGGCGCAAGCGTTGTGAACGCGCTTTCGGAAGAGCTCGTCGTCACCATCAAACGGGACGGTGGCGTCTGGGAGCAACGCTATGCAAAGGGGGCGCCCGTCACAAAACTCAAAAAAACCGGCCCCGTCAGCCGCGGTACGGGCACGACCCTGTTTTTCCGGCCCGATCCGGAGATCTTCGAGACGCTTGACTTCGATCCGGAGTGGATCACAGACAACCTTGAGACGAAGGCCTATCTCAATGGGGCACTGCGTATTGCGTTCCGAAATGAAGTCACCGGTGAGCGCCACGAATACCACCATGAGGGCGGAATCGCAGAATTCCAGCAGCATCTGCTGGAGGTGTCCGCATCGCGTCCAGTCCATGCTGACCCGTTCGTCGTACGGCAGGAAGGAATGACGGGTGGAGCGCGGGTAGAAGTCGCCCTGCAGTGGACCGAGGCGCCGCGCGAGGTGGTCCGTTCGTTTGTGAACGGCATTTCGACGAAAGATGGTGGTACGCACGAACAGGGATTCCGGGACGCCATCCGCTCGGCCGTCCGGGCCTATATGGACACGCACGACCTTTTGCCGCGCAAGCTCGACATCACGGCCGATGACATTCGGGAGGGCATTGTCGGGATCATCAACCTGTTCGTGGTCGATCCGCAATTCCAGGGCCAGACCAAGGAGAAACTCAATAACCCGGAGATCAAGTCGCTCGTTACGAGTGCTGTCCGCCTTGATCTCGAGCAGTTCCTGACCCAACATCCAACAACCGGCGATGCCATTGCCACGCGCATTGTCCAAGCGGCCAAAGCCCGTCAGGCGAGCCGGGCAGCGGCGTCGAGCGTACGGCGCAAGTCGAACGTGTCCCACCGGCTCAACTTGCCCGGCAAACTGACCGATTGTTCATCGACCGATCCCGCGGAAAGCGAGTTGTTCATTGTGGAGGGGGACTCGGCCGGCGGGTCTGCGAAGCAGGGGCGCAGCCGCCAGACACAGGCTGTGCTACCACTCAGGGGCAAGGTGCTCAACGCCGAGCAGGCCACGCTCAAGAAAGTCACCGAAAACAAGGAGCTCTCCAACGTCGTGCAGGCGCTCGGCTGCGGTATCGGTGACAATCTGGACCTGTCGAAACTGCGCTACCACAAAATCATCCTGCTCATGGATGCCGACTCGGACGGGCACCATATTTCGACGCTCCTTCTTACGTTCCTTTACCGGTACATGCGCCCCCTTTTTGACGGAGGTTACGTATACATTGCCCAGCCACCGCTTTTCCGAATCGATGCGGGCAAAAAGACCTGGTGGGCGCTCGACGAACAGGACCGGGAGCGGATTGTGGCTAAAATCAAACGGTCCAATCCCAAGTCAAAAATCGAACTGCAGCGGTTCAAGGGCCTTGGCGAAATGATGCCCGCCACGCTGAACGAAACCACGCTGAACCCGGATACGCGGCGCCTCCTGCAGGTCACCATTCCCGACACGGAACGCATGGTGACGGAGCAGACCATTTCGGACCTCATGGGCAAGGATCCTGCCGCACGATTCAATTTCATCATGAACCGCGCCGAAGAAGCTGACGAATTGGATGTATAGAAGATTACCAGAACGCTGTCGCACCCGCCCGGAAACCCGACCCCCTCATGCGAGTAGATGAGCGCCTGAGCACAGGTCCGTAGCTCAACTGGCAGAGCAGCTGACTCTTAATCAGCGGGTTCGGGGTTCGAGTCCCCGCGGACCTACACCGGCCCGGTCTCTACCGACAGGCCAGGTGCCAACTGAGGTTCCTGGCTCCGATTTCTGCAATCAGCGACGCCCATGGATGGCCCGCCATACGTCCGCACTTCGACCCTTTCTGTGCTGTCCGCCCTGAGGGTAACCACGTACAAGAGGTCGTATACCGATTCGTCCAGATCTGGATAGTCTGTGCCCACCAACACATTGACCAATCGTGCTACGGTATTGCTGTGTCCCGACACCAGGATTCCGTTCTCGGTGGACGCGCGCGCGGTGTCAGCCAGAGCCTGCACGAAGCCGGAAAACATCGGTGTCCGGATGATATCAAGTCCTCTCTCCTCGGCGATGGGAGTAACGGTTTCCAACGTGCGCACGAACGGGGTTGAATACACCGCGCCAATGTCTTCTGTTGCCAATGCCCCGATCAGGTCTTGGCTGCGTTGACGGCCAGCAGGCGTGAGCGGTG
Source organism: Bacteroidota bacterium (assembly GCA_029262775.1). GTDB lineage: Bacteria > Bacteroidota > Rhodothermia > Rhodothermales > UBA10348 > 1-14-0-65-60-17. The sequence goes on along the minus strand of JAJCYR010000056.1, from coordinate 299,419 downwards.
GATCGTCGGCAGGGAGCGTACATTTTTCGGCGTGCCGGACGACAAAAACGTGGCGATCGGTGGTCGAAGGCGATGACGTACACGCAGAAAGGATGCACGCGAGCACCGAGAGGGCTGGGAAAAGTTTTTTCATCCAGGAATGTAACCACCAACCAGAACCCACGTATTTGTTCTATTATACCGAACAAATACCATGGACTATCTCTCTCGTACGGAAGAACTCATACTGTTGGTTGTCTGGCGTCTTCAGTCAGACGCTTACGGTTTGACCATCCGGTCCATGCTGGGCGAACTGACCGGCTCGGAATGGTCGATCGGTGCCGTTTACAGTCCGCTGAAGCGGTTGGCCCGGTCCGGTTTCCTCGAAAGCTGGGACAGTGATCCGATAGATGTCCGCGGAGGTCGTTCCAAGAAATGTTATCGATTGTCAGACAAGGGTATACGGGCGCTTTCCGCAGTGCGGGCATTGACCGAAACCGCCTGGGCCGGCCTGACCCCCGTGCCGTCGAATTGAGCATCCGGGAACCCATACCCCTTCGTGTACTGGCGTACCTGTTGCCCAAGGATCTGCATCACCTCGTCGGTGACCTTTCCGAAGAACACGTCTGGTATGCATCCGAGTACGGACCGGCAAGGGCCCGTTCCCGCCTGCTGGCTGTCATCCTGCATTCCTTCCTGTTTCTCCTTCAACAATATCTCCTGTGGCTCGCCATGATGTGGACACACCATCTCAAAACAGGCTACCGGGTTGTTTCCCGCAATGCCGTCTTTTCAGCCATCAATGTATTCGGATTGGGTGTCAGCATGGCGTTGTGTCTGCTCGTGCTGCTCTTCATCGCCGACCAGCGACGGTACGACACGTTCCATGAGGACGCCGACAGAACCTACCGGATCGTCTCGGACTACAAATCACCTTCCAATGTGGACTCGGAAATGTACGCGACATCGCCATCGACCATGGCCGAGTTGTTGCTGGCCGAAGGCATCGGAGTGGAAAGCGCCGTACATGTCAGAGATGGCTTTACAGGCGAGTTCATTGTCGGTGACGATGCCCTCCAGATTCCGGGAATGTACGCTGGCCCGGACTTTCTGGCGACGTTCGACTTCCCGCTGCTCGATGGAGACCCGGAGTCGGCGCTTGCAGCCCCTGGATCCATCGTGCTCACACCGGAGTCTGCCACCAAGTTGTTCGGCCGGGATGTCGATCCAGTGGGGCAGGTGCTCATTGAGCCGGGAGGAAGGACGTTCACGGTAACCGGACTCATTGAGGCGAATCCCCACAGCCATTTTCGATTCGATGCATTGGCATCGCTGTCCACCTTGACCGAGGATCCCGACGCAGCCCCGCAGATTGCAGATTGGCGGATGTCGATGTCCCGCTCTTATACCTACGTGGTTCTTCCGGAGAACGCCATTTCCCGCCTGCAGCAAACACTGGAGCGGCTCCGGACATCAGCCTATACGGATCCATCCGGCGAGCACCGCTACGATGCGTTCATTCTGCAGCCGCTGACGGAGATAAATCTGGGCGCCCTCATGGCCAACCAACTTGGAGCGGTCATGCCACGGATTGCCGCCATTTTCCTGGCCGGGTTTGGACTGGTCGTCATGCTGATAGCCGGATTCAACTATGTCACACTGACCATCGCCCGCGGCACGACCCGTTTCAAGGAAATCGGTATCCGGCGGACGATGGGGGCAGGAAAATCTTCCATATTCCTGCAATTCATTGTGGAGGCCGTGCTCATTGCCCTGTTGGCTCTATTCCTGGCGGGAGGCATCCTGACGTGGCTGCTTCCGGCTTTCAACAGCCTGGCACTCATTTCATTTTCCGAGAACCAGATCTTGATTGACCTGGGCAAGGATATGTGGATATATGGCCTTGCCATCGCATTCACGTTGGGTGTCGGAATCCTGGCCGGAACCTATCCGGCCAGCAGGTTCACCCGAATCGATCCCACGGCCGTCCTGGCCGGAACAGGCTCTGGCGGAAATCCGGAACGGGGGCGCTTCCGGAAAGTGGTTACAACCGCGCAATTTGCGTTTTCAATCGTCTTTGTGGTGACCTCGCTCATGATGCTCGGACAGTTCCGGCACATGGCCAACACGGACTACGGTTTCAACCGGGAGCACATCGTCAACATCGCCCTTCAGGATGTGCCGTTCAATCAGCTGAAAAGCACGCTTGCGTCGAATCCATCGATACTGCGAATTGCCGGCAGCGATAAGGTCCCGGGACTTGGCTCCACGAATGGCGCCTGGCTGAACCGATCGAGCTTGGCCGATTCCGTCAATTCCCATCATTTCTCAGTCGATGAGACCTGGATTGACGTGATGGGCCTCACGCTGTTGGCCGGGCGCAATTTCGACCCGGCACGTGCCACCGACTCGACCGATGCCGTAATCCTCGGGGCGTCAGCGGTGAAGACCCTTCGGTTTACATCCCCAGTGGATGCTGTGGGCGCCATTTTGACGGTGGACGGTCATCCAACCACTGTCATCGGTGTCATCGCCGATTTCATATCGGCAGATCCGACGCGTTCAGGCGATCCCATTTCGGTCCGATACCGGCCAGCCGACTTCCGGTACGCAGTCGTCACAACCGTACCGGGTGGCGTACAGGATGCCATTTCGGGAATTACGAGGGAGTGGTCACAACTGCCGACCGTTCACGCACCCATCCTGCAGGTCCTGGATGATGAACTGACCGACAACTTCATCGTCCTCATATTTGCTGACCTGCTGTCCATCATCGGTGTATTTGCGTTCTTCGCCGTGCTCATTTCGTGCCTGGGGCTGTTCGGCATGGCCATGTACGCTGCCCGTCACCGAACGCGTGAAATCGGAATACGCCAGGCATTGGGTGCGTCGCACGAACAGGTGGCTTTACTGCTATCCAGGGAGACGATCGTCACGATGCTGATTGGCGTGGCCATTGGGTCACCCATTGCTTGGCTGGTGAACAATTTCTGGTTGTCGAATCTGAGCAATGGTATTCAACCGAACGTTGCAACGATAGCCGGGGCGGTCCTCCTTATTGCCTTCCTGGCGGTGTTGACGGTCGCATCCCAGACAGTACGTGCAGCCCGTTCCCGTGTGGTGGACAATCTCCGGTGCTGACGGCCTGCGTCAGTCGTCGTTATTCCAGAGAGAAGGAAGGGCGTGGTTCGCCTCATGGGCGAATATGAGGTTGGTCTCGACGTGATCCACTTCGGGCCGCGCCGTCACGGATTCGAGGACAAAACGCCTGAGGTGTTCCGAGTCCCGGACCGCCACGTGCAACAGGAAGTCGTCTGCACCGGCCACGTGGTAGACCTCACGGACTTCTTTCAGGCACTCGGCGTGCGCCATGAAATCCCGCACGCCCCCCGGTTTGTGCTTCGTCAGGCGGATGGCTATCAGCGCCAGCAGATTTACGCCCATATGGACTGGATCCACGTCGGCGTGATAGCCCCGAATGACCCCGATCTCTTCCAAGCGTCTCGTACGCTCGAGCGCCGTGGAGGGTGAGACGCCCGTGGCCTCCGCCACGTCGCGATTGCTGGTTCGTGCATTCTTCTGCAGAAGGCTCAGAATGCGTTCATCTGTTCGGTCAATCCGTTTCATGTGTGAATAATCCCGTATATAATTCGGTTCTTGTAACTATTTAACAAATTATATACGAAAATACGGCCATTACACCAAATATAATTTGATCCCGCATATGATGACGGACCAGGAAGCCATTCGCATGCTATCTCCCCGGCGATCCAGCACGAGCGCCGAGACCATAGATGAACTGGCCCGGGAGCAGCTGCTCCACTTCGGCCTGCAACCCGAAAGCCCGGTGGGAGAGGCCCTCTTGGAAGCCGTGAAACACCTCTATGCGGCTCACGCCGACGTCGCCCGGCTCTGGCGCGTGACGGCCGAGGTCATGGATTCACTGGACGAGAAAGATCGCATTGCCTGTTTCTCGGCGAAGAAATTCCTCTCCTTCCAGATTGCCAAGATCCTCGACACCGCCCAGAACCCCTTTCGCAAGAGCTACCAGGCACTCGGCTTTTCCGATGCCTCGCAGCAGGCAAAAGGCCCATACCCCATTTTCGACAACGTCACGGCCCTTTTTTCCGCTACCCCCGTTATCGTGCGCACCGCTACGTACATCTATGCGTGCACGGAATGGGTCGATGACGCCTTTCACGGCAAGGAGCAACTGCACGAAATCTATTCTCGGCTCCTGAATCCGACGTCGATTTCACTCGCCAACTACATTGTGGACCTCGAGGCCGGTCCGTACGCCGATCAGTACCTCGCCTGGAACTTCAATTCCGGGATGGCCGCCATCGATACGCTGCTGGGCCATGTCCTGGGCCATGAGGACATCATCATTGCCAGCCGCAACGTCTACGGCGGCACCCACCAGCTGCTGGCCGATTATTACGCCAACCCGCGGAAAATGAACGTCGGGTTGTCCTGGTTCGATGGATACGACGCAGCCGGCTTTGCCCTCCACGCCGAGCAGGTCGAAGCGGAGTATTCCGAGCGACTCGGCCGGAAAGGGCGTGTTGTCGTGTATTTGGAGTCGCCGTGTAATCCGCACGGATACGTTCTGGATGTATCCGGTATTTCGCGCGTGGCGCATGAGCGGGGGTGGACTGTGATTCACGATGCTACCATTTCCACACCGTTTTTATCCAAGCCCCTGCAGCGGGACGACATGGCCGAGCGCCCTGATTACCTCGTGCACTCCTATACGAAGGATCTTACGGGTTCGGGCAACGCCACGGCTGGTGTTGTGATTGCCGAGAACAAACGTATGTTCATTCCAAAGGGAGAAACCTTTGGCGGTGTCTCATGGAACGACACGCTGTTCTGGGATGCCTATTTCATCAAGGGTGCGTTTCTCGACTCGGACAAGGCCTTCGAGGTCATTTCCGGTATACGCACACTCGATCTTCGCATGCTCCGAAAGACCATCAGCACGCGGCTCATGGCTGTGTTCCTGGATGCACATCCGGACATCACCGTGCACTCGAATGCACTGGAAAGCAATCCAAATCATGCCCTCGCCAGGAAGGAGTTGCGATTCGGGCTCCCCGCACCCCTTTTTACGATCGACTTTGAGCAGGCCGGATTACCCCGGGAAACCTTCGTAAGTTTCTTTGACAGCCTTTCGCCTGCGTTTCACCACCAGGTCTCGCTCGGCCAGTGCAATACCACCGTTCTATGCCCGGCTTTCACGTCACATAGCGAACTCAGCCCGGAAGCGCTCCGCAGCGCCGGTATTGCTGCAACCACCATCAGAATAGCGGTGGGAGATGAGGATCCCCTCGACCTCCTCGAGCATTTCCGCCATGCGGCAGCGCTCTGCATTGACCCCGTACGCCCGGGCTTTTCCGCTCATTTTATGGCTACCCGAGACCTCGCTGCCATGTACACCGAACAGTATCTGGATGCGCACGCCGCCTACATAGGAAGTTGTTGTAACAGATAAGTTGCTTCGGCACACCAAGGCGAACGGTATCATCCGCAGCAAGTACCTGAAATTCTCACAAACCGAAGTGCACCGCGTCATGGCAACACCACTCACAAGTACCGCATACCGGAAACGCTGGCAGGAAGGTCTCTTGCGCTCGCGTGCCGGCATGTCTCCCGACGAGCGGAAGTACTTTTTCTACTCCAAATACAATTGGGAGCGCCAACAGGCCGTTTCCGAGCGTTTCAAGCCATCGGATGCTTTTCGGGAGGCTGTCAGTGCGCTGCCCCAAGGCGCGCGTCTGCTCTACCTGACCGAGGACTGGTGCATTGATTCTGCCTACTCGTTTCCTGTCATCGATTCCATTCCCGATCTCGGCAGCGACATCACGCTCGAAATCTATGTCCGCGACGAAAACCTGGAACTGATGGACCGCTACCTGACCAATGGTGGGCGATCCGTACCGAAGCTCATCGTGCGCGACAGCGCGGGAAACGATTTGTGCACGTGGGGCCCCAAGGCCAGAAAACTGGTCTCGCATCGCAAACAGTTGCAGGAGGAGGGAGCAGACGGGCCAGCCCTCGTTCAGGCTACATCCGACTGGTATGAAAATGCGGGCTGGCTTGAGATTGAGCGCGAACTGGTGCACGCATTTTTGACCTGTGTACCGGCCGAGGCTTTGTCGTAACTTGTTGTTCGTCACGAACACGCACGCACATGGATGCCCCGAATTATGACACTTGGTCGCACGCGCACGACCTGACGCTGGTTTTTCTGGCGTTGGCGTATTCGACTGACTCGAAGTTGTCCAATGCAGAAGTCGATGTCATAACAGATATCATTGCGCGCTGGCGGCCTGAAGCATCGCGCGCCGAGGTGCATGAGATCGTGCTGGAATCCATTGCGGCCTACCTGCAGTCCGATGCAGAGGAAGAGGTGGTTCGCTCCGTGCGTACCCTCGAAAAGGCGCTGACCATCGACAAACGGCGTGAAGCCCTCGAAGATGCCATGCGAATTGCCGAGGCGGACGGCATTCTGCTCAATTCCGAGCAGAATATTCTGTCTATCGTGGCCTCGATCTGGGACATCAGAGCTACCAAGGATCGCCTGCTGGAGGAAACACTGGTTGAAATAGAGGCCCGCCCGGAGTGGACCGTCCTGCATGATATCGCTTTCCTGTTCATCGTCATGGCGCACGGCGCCGACGGCAGCGTGGCCAACGAGGAAATAGCTGTCATTGTGGACCGCGTCTCAAGCTGGGCACCAGACATGACCGATGCCGAGGTACGCGATGTGGTCCGCTCGGCGCTGACCTATTATTCCGGTGGGGCAGAGGCCTTTGATATGGGAGCGGCCATCGATTCCATTGGTCACATGCTGCCACGCGCCCAGCGCCTCGTCGTACTCGACGACCTGCTGGCCATTGCAGAAGCCGACGGCGATCTGCGCCAGGCGGAAAAAAACATTATTGAAACACTATCGCGCGCGTGGCGCGTGGATGTCCGTGTATCACCGCTCGACTGATTCTCCCGGTGGTCACCAATGGACCACGGGTTTCAGTCAATTCGGTCCTGAACGCGGTCCTTCAGTCTATCGACTATGACGCCCCGGAGGGCGTGACGCGTCGGTGGAATCAGCCCGAGCAGGCCAACAGCATCGGTCAGAACCCCGGGCGTCAGGAGCAAGGCACCAGAAACCAGCACAATCAGTCCATCGACCAGTTCATTTCCAGGCATGGCGCCACGAGAGAGGCGTTCCTGGAACTGGCGCCAGACCGAAAGGCCCTGTGTGCGTGCCAACCAGGAACCAACCAGTCCGGTCACCACAATAATGGCAAATGTATTGGCCGTACCGATATGGCCGCCAATTTCGATGAGCAGCGCCAGCTCGGCGGCGGGGACAACTACGAACAGGAGAAACAGTCTCATGGCTTGCCTAACGCCTCGTTCCGGCCGGCGATCCCGCTACGCGACAGGACCCGGCGGCGGTCCCTGTTGACACACAACATAATTAACCTTATGTTGCATTATGAATTCAAAGGTCCCCACAAAGCGCGACCAGCGGGCCGGTAACAACGCCCCGCAAGCCATGTCGTCGGCCCGCAGCGACGACCATGTGGTGCAGTTATGGCTTCGCGGTAAGAGCGAAAACTCGCGCGATGCTTACGTTCGCGACGTATCGGCCTTCTTCGCGCATTCCGGTACCGACCTGCTGCTCGTGAAACTGGAGCATCTCTGGGCGTGGGACGAAAACCTGCGGCGCGACGGACTCGCCGTTTCAACGCGGGCCCGGAAGCTTGCAGCCGTCAAGAGCCTGCTCAGTTTTGCGCATCGCATTGGATATACGGGCTTCAATGTAGGCGCGGCGGTGTCGTTACCTCGCATTCCGGACATGCTGGCGCAGCGCATTCTGTCCGAAGAGGAACTCGGGCAGATTCTTGCGCTCGATATGCCCATGCGCAACCGCCTGCTGCTCCGGCTGTTCTATGCATCGGGTGCGCGCGTGTCGGAACTGGTCTCCCTGCAGTGGAAACACGTGTCGGCGCGCACGACGCGCGACCACGTCAGCGGCCAGATTACGGTCGTCGGAAAGGGCGACAAGGCCCGCAATGTACTCTTGGCGGCATCGGTCTGGAAGGATCTGCAGGTGTGGCAGGCGGAAGAACTTCAGGCGGGCTACGGACAGGCGTCGCACGCGGTATTCCGGTCATCGCGGGGTGGCCCGCTGAGCCGCCAGCAAATGTGGCGTATTGTGAAGGCGGCGACGCGCGCGGCCGGAATTGACAAGGATGTATCGCCTCACTGGCTTCGGCATGCGCATGCGTCCCATGCGCTTGACCATGGTGCCCCAACGCATTTGGTCAAGGAGACACTGGGGCACAAGTCGCTTACGACGACGAGCAAGTACAGCCACGCGAGGCCGGACGATTCCTCCAGCACCTATCTCGACATCTGACGAAGGCGTATAGCTGACGTGCCTCCTATTCCCGTCATAGCTGGCCCCACGGCCGTTGGAAAAAGCGGGACGGCCCTTGAACTTGGCCGCCTGCTGGGTCGTGCAGAAATTGTGTCGTGTGACAGCCGCCAGATCTATCGTGGAATGGACATCGGCACCGCCAAATCTTCCGCGACCACACGTGAAGCTTTACGTCATCACTTCATCAACGAACTCGATGTGGGACAACCATTTTCTGCCGGTGAGTTCCAGTCGCAGGCTGAGCCTCGGATTGCCGATATTCTGGGCCGCGGTCATGCGCCCATCATTGTCGGGGGCTCGACGTTGTACCTTCGTGCCCTTGTTCAGGGCATGGGCCTGACGCCAGGAGTACCGCCACGTATCCGACAACGACTGAACGAACGGCTCCGAATAGACGGAGCGGCAGCGCTGTTCGAGGAGTTGGCGGTGGTAGATCCAGCGTATGCCGCCACGCTTGACCAGACGAAATCACAGCGCGTGGTGCGCGGTCTCGAGGTGTATGAGGCAACAGGTCGAACGCTGTCCTCGTTCCAGCAGGATCACCGGCCACCGCGCTTCACATATCGCGTCTTTGTTCTTTCCCGGCGCCGTTGTGATCTCTATACGGATATCAACCTGCGCGTTGACAGCATGGTGGAAAAGGGTCTACTGCAGGAAGTTCAGCGCTTCCATGACGCTGGCTTCTCGGAGCACGACGCGGCATTTCGAACTATTGGATACCAGGAAATCTTCCCCGTACTGCGCGGCGAATACTCGCTCCAGCGCGGGATCGAGCTTGTGAAACGTAATTCGCGGCGGTATGCAAAAAGGCAGCTCACGTGGTATCGCCGCATGGAGCATGCCACGTGGCTCGACGTGGACGACATGTCGCCCGTCGAGACCGCCGCTCTCATTTATTCCCAGGGATCGTAACGAAAAGGAACTGCCGGTGAAGCGGTCGCCAAATGGGCCGGCACGCCACGACGTTGCCGCCCAGCCCGGTTGCGAACTGGATCCATGCCGCATCGGGCCGATGCTGTAAATGGGCTTCCTGGTGCTTCATGCTGCGGCCAGATCGGCCATCCGGCTGCCTGCCAGCCGACCGCAGGCGGTTTGCCAACATGTCGAGACGGCGGAGCAGGTTTTGCTCCCTCTCCGTCCTGTAGGTAGACTCCAGCACAACCACCCGACGACGGGCGACGCGAAGGGCCTCCTCGAAAACACGTTCCGGATGCTCGGCATGATGTAGCACGTAGGTCATCACTACGACATCATAGGCATTGTCTTCCAGTGGCAATACGAATCCATCGTATTGCACCTCTTCCACGGGAAGCTTGACCGTGGACCGGACTTCAGCAACCGCGACCTTTCGGTCCAGCATCTGTTCCTGCGCACGGTCACCCCGATCGCCCCCCTCCTGTATCAGGCGCAAGGCCAGATACCCTTCTCCCCCTCCCACGTCCAGCACGCTTTCACCCGGCCCAATCCAGCGTCGCAATTTGGCATATTTCGCATCGGCACGCCACGCCAGTACGTGCTGCAGCCAGTGTGGACTACGCACTACCACCCAGATCAGGAACCATAGCCCCCAACCCAGGCGCACGGCCCACCAATAGGGTTCCGGACCATGGGAGTAGAACAAATACGTACCCACACTCATGACAGATAATGCCCACCAGTGCCAGGGTATCCTGTTTTCGAACAGAACGGCCCCAAGTACAAGCACCCCAATCAGATACCATGGATGGACGGTGGTGGAAAACACCAGATACAGTGCCCAGGCGGAATAGCCAACCTTCCAGGCCCACCATCCGGACGTTCCACCCGCATCGCCATTCTGGTCATGCGAACCGGCCGCCTCGTCCAGTACGAAACGCAGCCGTCGGGGGGCGATCAGAGCCACAGCACCGAACGCCACAAGAATCATCATGTATATCTGACGGAACGCCGGCCCGATCTGCTTGGACCAGTCCGCACCGGTGCGCAGTTCGTACCACTCCTTGACCAGATAGTAGGGTCCGGCATTGAATTCGAACCATACCACATACAGATTCAGCGAGCTGGCCACGTGGGTGGGCACATAGGACGCCGCAAACGGAATCCACACCAGGACACTGGCCAGTACGGCAACGCCCGCAAGGCGAAACCGGCCCTTCCAATGCGGCAACGCTCCGAGAATCAGAAACGGAAGGAGCACCAGCGGAACCAGCTTCACCCAGCCGGCCAGCGTAACCCATGTAATGGCCATGCCCCACCGGCCCCGCGACCAGCTTGCCACACCCGCCGCGAGCAGCGGGAGCAGCAGTATGTCCGTATGCCCCTGGAGCGCGCCGGCGATGAGCAGAACCGGGCTGAGCGCGACGAGCTGCAACGTACGGGCCCTGACGTGACGCGACAGCACCCATAGACCCACCAGTTCGGCTACCAGAAAGAGCGACTTGATCCCCATCCATGCCGGCCACCACGTCGCCGTAGGCCCGGGAATGGAGGCGAAAATCGGTATTTCCCGGCCCAGCAGCGCACCCGCCGCGAAAAATAGCTGTGTTACGGGTGGATACACCGAATGGAAATCGGCCGAATTGAGCAGGTCATAGAGCGCGTTACCGTGCCAGTCCGTAAAGACGGCATCCGATGGTTTGAATGCGTACGGATTCATTCCTTCCAGTACGACCCACCCATCCCAAACATACCTGTACACGTCATCCGAAAGTACAGGAGGCGTTGGGAAGGCCACGAGCCGCAGCACAACGGCGAGGCCCAAGACGAAACTGGTGGAAAGCCCGTCCTGCTTCCATGCCACCACCTGGAACAGTCCAAGCAGAAGCGCCGACGCCACAAAAACCGGAAAGGTATGCTGCTGCTGCGCGGCCTGTAACATGAAAAGGGCCGCCGTCGCCATCAGCACGACCAAAACTATGGCCGATGTCCGCGAAAAGGGACCGTCAATGCGGGCGTCAGGTCCGGTCAAAACGGATTACAGTTCGTCGGCCGCCGCACTCGTAGCGTACGTCATCGGCCAAGCGTTCTATCAGAAACAGGCCACGCCCCCCGTCCTCCAGCAGATTTCCCTCATCGAGCGGGTCTACAACGGCACTGCGCACAAATCCTTTGCCCTCATCCTCGACTTCAATGATAAACGCATCCAACCGCTCCTCGAATACGATTTCGACTTTCTTTTCCAGAATGGACTCGTTGCCGTGTTCGATGGCGTTTGTGACCGCTTCCGATGCCAGAAGAACCGCCCTGTACACCATGTCGTCATCTTCTGAATATCTGGAAAAAAAAACTTCTGCCTGATCAACGACCCTCTCAAGATCATCGAACGAGCTTTGAATGGTCATCTCGAGTCTGGCCACTGGCAGGGGGTTCTGGTTGAACGTCCCGCCAAAGTACGAAAATGATCTGCAATGCGGCGCGCGCCCTCCCGACGGTCGAAGATTTTGAGCCGGTTTCTGTCCGGAATCGGGAGCGCGCCGCGCCTCCAGAGGTGGAAGAGTTCCAGCAACCGTTCGGTGACCTCTCCGGTCCGGTCCGGATGCGCCACGAATCCGGCGCCATGGGCGGCAATGTCGTCGCGCGCAACGCCGACTGGGACAAGCCCCAGAATGGGGCGACAGGCTCCCATGTACTCGTACAATTTGCCGGTCGAAATTCCCTCGCTGCCGGGGCGCTCCCCGATCGTAAGCCAGAGGACATCGGCGGCCTGCTGGGCGCGTACCGTTTCGTTGTGGGAGAGATATCCGTGATAGACGACGTGTTCGTTCAGTTTCAGACGATGCACGAGGTCATCCATATACTCCGGAATGAGCCCCATGAAGTGGGCCCGTGCCTGTCCTCTGAATTCCTGGTCCGTGGCCGCCGCGGCGGCGAATGCATGCAGGAATACATCCGGCTTCTGCGCGTCGTAGAATATTCCGGTGTACAGGAAGGTGCACCTGGATGCGGCGCTGTCCGATTCGCCCGGTGAACCGGATTTGCCCGGCCCGGATCTGCCCGCCTCCGATATAACCAGTCCCGGGCTCTTTTCCAACGCGAAATCGTCGGGGTCAAAGCCTTGGGGCACAATGTGAAGGAGGGCATTATCAAGATCATTCCTTTCGCGTAGCGCGTCTCCTATGACGCGGTTGATGACATGGATTTCAGCGGCGGCCTGGATCACGCGGCGCTCCATGCGTGCCGCCATCCGGGCGTGCCAGCGCGTGGGGTACATGTGCCGCGGATTCCCAACCCAGTCATCGCGGAAATCGAGTACGAGGGGCAGCCCGAACTGCTCGGCGAGCCGCTTGGCCACGAGCAGTCCCGTGTAGGGCGGTGCGGACGCAAAGACGAGGTCATGAGGCCGTGCCCGGAGCATGTGCCGCCCTGCGTGCAGTGCGAATGGATACCAACCAATCTTGTTGTCTGGCTGGAACACCCACTGAGACAAGCGGGCGAGGAACCCTCGACGCCCTTCCGCAGGGAGAGCCACTGTTGTTTCCCGCTGTCCGAAAAGGCGTGTCGGATCAAGTGAACGGGTTCTACGAATGCTGACGCCGGGGCGTTCGAGTTCAGTGGCCAGCGTGTGGTCGAAGGCGAAATAGGCGCCAGGATGAACGGTCAAAACGGACACGTCCACCCCACTGTCGGGTAGGTACTTGACGAGCTTCGCCGTACGCTGCACGCCGCTCAGACCCATGGGTGGAAAGTAATAGGATACTACCAAAACTCGGAGACGCCGTTCCATCACAGAATCACCGTTTCAGTCGACAGACGATTCAGCCGCTCACAATGCGCCCCCGTGATCACGATGGTGTCTTCGAGGCGAATGCCGAACCGCCCCTCCAGATAGATACCGGGTTCAATGGTGACCACCATATGCTCCTGCAGGATGTGAGCCGCTCTGTGCGACACGCTGGGCCATTCATGCACGTCGATACCCAGCCCGTGTCCCAGTGAATGGACAAAATGCTCTCCATGGCCCTCCTCTTCGATCACCCGGCGGGCGGTTTGATCGAGGACCAGTGTGGACATACCAGCCACGGCAGCCTCCACGGCGGCCTCCCGCGCGGCATTGACCACGGACCAGATGCGCATGAATTCAGGTGGCGGCCGTCCGAGGCATGCCATGCGCGTCATATCGCTGCAATACCCGTCCAATTCGCACCCGAAATCAAAAAGAATGGGGGTGGCGGGCGCGAGTCGGTCAGGGCCCGGCCGCGCATGCGGTCGGGCCGAATTCCTCCCGAAAGCCACAATGGGTTCGAAAGAGGACCGACTCGCGCCCGCCCTCTTTTGACGAAAGTCAATTTCGGCTGCCAGGTCATTTTCCGAGACGCCCTCCTGTACCAACGTCAAGACATCCAGAAAAACTGATTCCGTCAGGCGGAGCGCACGCGTCATGGCATCCCGTTCCGCTACGCCCTTGATGGCCCGGAGTGCCTCTGCGAGACCGGACAGTGGACAGAGCCGGCAGGCACATGCATGTTCGGAGACCGCCGCCAGCATGGCCTCATGGCTCGCCACCGTGACATGATCGGCTTCTACGGCAATGCGAGCCGAGTGGCCTGCCGCCTCGGTTATGTCACGTATGGCCCCAGAGAAGTCCGGCAGGCCAAAAACAGCGGCTGGAAGGGCGCTCGAAACAATGCCAACCGCAGAAGCCGCCCCGGACGACACGAGCCCCTGCGCCTCGCCCCCATAGCGACCATCCGTGAAAAACCACGATCCGGACTCCGTAAGCAGCAGAGCGCCATTCGATCCAGAAAAGCCGCACAGCCAGCGGAGCGTACCCCTGCTGCAGACAAGCACGGCATCGCAGCCCTCCTTCCTGACCTGTTGGACCAGATTCCGCTGCCGTTCCCGGTAGAACGTGTCAGGCATGGCGTCGCTCGTCACTTGTTACGTCTTGGTACTGTAATTCGGGGCCTCCTTCGTAATGGCAATGTTATGTGGATGGCTCTCCACAAACGCCGACGCGCTGATGCGTACAAATTGAGCACGTTCATAGAGCTCAGACACCGTCCCGCAACCGGTATATCCCATGGCCGCCCTGAGTCCCCCGAGCATTTGATATACCACTTCGTGCAGCGATCCACCGTAGGGCACCCGCCCTTCAATGCCCTCGGGCACGAGCTTTCCGAGCTCATCTTCCACATCCTGGAAATACCGATCCTTACTGCCAGCCTGCATAGCACTGAGCGATCCCATGCCCCGGTAGCTTTTGTACTTGCGTCCCTCGTAGAGAATGGTTTCTCCGGGGCTTTCTTCGACACGCGCAAACATGCCACCAATCATAACGCTGGCCGCGCCGGAAGCCAGTGCCTTCGGAATGTCACCGGTCTGTTTAATGCCGCCGTCGGCGATGACCGGAATATCATGCTCCATGGCGGCTTCAGCACATTCCATGACGGCACTCAACTGGGGCACCCCAACACCGGCGACGATCCGCGTCGTGCAGATGGAACCCGGGCCAATTCCCACTTTCACGCAGTCGGCGCCCGCCGAAATGAGATCGAGCGTAGCTTCACGTGTGGCCACATTACCGGCCACGACGTCCAGATCCGGACGATGGGCCTTGACGCGCTCCACAGCCTTCAGAACACCCTCGCTGTGACCATGCGCCGTATCGACTGTAACAAAATCCACTCCAGCTTCCACGAGCGCGCTGAGCCGCTCTTCGATGTCGGAGGTGACGCCAACGGCCGCGCCCACACGCAGTCGCCCATGCTCGTCCTTGCAGGCATTCGGGAATTGCCGTTTCTTCTGAATGTCCTTGAACGTAATCAGACCGGTCAGCCGACCCGCTTCATCCACGACCGGCAATTTTTCAATTTTGCTGGCCTGGAGGAGCGCCTCGGCGGCTTCGAGAGT
The DNA here is from genome assembly GCA_029262775.1 of Bacteroidota bacterium. GTDB lineage: Bacteria > Bacteroidota > Rhodothermia > Rhodothermales > UBA10348 > 1-14-0-65-60-17. Next base: position 284,160 of record JAJCYR010000056.1, on the reverse strand, counting down.
GGTGCCCTTCGGAGCTGTCACGAGGGGAGTCCTGGTCATGACGTCTTCGAGTCGCGCACTTCCGTCGACCTTGAACCGAAGGTCCCGGTTGGTTACAATGCCCACCAGCACGTTGCCATCGCCCACGACCGGTATGCCACCAATGGAGTAGCGCGCCATCATGGCGCGTGCGTCGGCGACCGTGCGGCGCGGACCGAGTGTAATGGGGTCCATGATCATACCGCTTTCCGAGCGTTTGACCCGGCGCACTTCCGCTGCCTGTTGCTCCATGGACATGTTCTTGTGCAGCACGCCCGCTCCACCTTCACGGGCGAGTGCGATGGCCAGTTCTGATTCGGTGACGGTATCCATCGCTGCCGAAAGAATCGGAATATTGAGCCGGATAGTACGGGTCAGACGCGAGCCTGTGTTGACATCCCGCGGCATGATGGTGCTGTGCGCAGGTACAAGCAGGACGTCATCGTAGGTCAGCCCTTCACCACGAAACTTCTGGTGGGATACGTGTAGTTCCTTGTCGTTCATAGATTTACAGTTTCACTTTTCGGTACAGGGCGGACACTTCGTCACGGGACAGCCGACGCCATTTGCCCCGTCGGATTCCTTTGGCTGAAAGCCCAGCGTAGTTGATGCGTTCCAGGGATGTGACCTTGTGACCCAAAGCTTCAAACATGCGACGCACCTGACGGTTGCGCCCCTCATGGACGGATATGCCCACCACGTTGCGAACCATCGGGTCCGGAAACGCCGCCCTGCCTGCTGCCGCCAGGCCATCATCGAGCGTGACGCCTTCCAGGAGGGCGGCCAGATCCTCGTCCGTGAGCCTGCGGGTCGTCCCGACCAGATACACCTTGTCAATCTCGTAGGACGGATGCATGAGGCGGTGCGCCAGGTCACCATCGTTCGTGACGAGCAGCACGCCTGTTGTATCCCGGTCCAGGCGACCGACCGGAAAAAGACCTGCTTTTTCACGATCAGGAAGGTCAAACAGGTCCATCACGTTTTTTCGCCTACGCTCGTCACTCGTGGTCGTGATGGTGTCGGTGGGTTTGTTGAGCACATACCACGCCAGGTTGAGCGGCACAATCTTGCGCCCGTGTACCTCTATCGTATCGCTGGGAGTCACCTTCGTGCCCAGTTCAACAACAGTTTTGCCATTCACGGCCACTTCCCCGCGGGCAATCAGTTCGTCCGCTTCACGCCGCGAACAGACACCCGACCGGGCCATGTACCGATTGAGTCTGACCTCTTCCTTGTCAGACGGAATGGTACGCGCAGGCACGTTCGGGAAATTTCTATCTGTCGGACGTTTCGTCCTGGGTTTGCGTGCCATGTTCGTTTTGTTCGGTCGCGAATGTGAGTCCCGAGGTCATCATGAGTCGTGCCTTTTCCCGATGGAAGGCAGGATCGTCCAGAATGGACTCGACTTCTCGCAGATTGGGAAGTTCATCGAGACCGGCCAGTCCGAAGGTCTCCAGAAATTTGTCTGTGGTGCCATAGAGCAGAGGCCGGCCCACCGTATCGGCGCGTCCAACCACATCAATGAGTCCGTATTCCAGCAATTTCCGGAGTGCATAATCACAATCGACGCCGCGCACGAATTCAAGATCTGTCCGAGACGTTGGCTGCCTGTAGGCAAGGATGGCGAGCGCTTCCATGAGCGTGCGCGTAAGACGACGCTGCTGATCGGCGGCGTGAACGGCTTCCATGAACGGAGCCATCTCAGCCAACGTGGCAAAGCGGTATCCACCCGCCCAGCGCTCAATTCGAAAGGACCGGTTGGTTTTGCTGTAGAGGTCATTGATGGCATTGACCACCTGCTCGACGTCGTCGGGCCCCGGAACCTCGCTACCCGTGACATCTGCGAATGCACGAGCGATGTGGGCCGCTGTAACCGGCTCATCGGCCGCGAAGACAATGGCTTCCACGGCCTTTTCCAACCGATCATGACAGGTCTGGTCTGGATTATTTTTCATGAGCCGTCTCCGTATCATTTTTCGGTAGCAGCGTCAGGAAGAAATCATCATGGCGACCTTCGATAAAAATATCCAGTTCACCGCGCCTTGCCATTTCCAGTACGGCCAGAAACGCAGTGATGATGAAAGGTTTGCTTCGCCCTTGCATGATGGTCACAAAGGATGTACGCTCGTTCAGATTCAGAGCCGTTTCCAGAAATCCCTGCTGCTCTTCGATGGTATAGGCTTCTGACTCTACGGCATGGTCGTCTACCTCTGGAGTGGTCGTCAGAACGCGCCGAAGCGCCGTCACGAGGTCAAATACCGTTGCCTCTACGAGTTCGCTACCCGATTCCGAGGCTGTCAATACGGCTGCGGCAGCCTCACCGCGCGTAAACTGTCGAATACGCTCCTCATACCGGGCCGTCAGATGATCCGATACCTCTTTGAACCGGATATATTCCAGCAGGCGCTCCACCAACTCCTGACGCGGATCAATGGGTTCGCCGTCTTCATCCACGTGTGATGACGGCAGCAGCATGCGCGTTTTTATTCCGATCAGCAGAGCTGCCATATACAGGAAGTCGCCCACGCCGTCCAGATCCACATCTTCCATGAACTGGACATAGGCCAGGAATTCGTCTGCAATGCGGGAAATCGGAATGTCATGCACATCCAACTCATCCCTTCGGATGAAGAAGAGTAAGAGGTCGAGTGGACCCTCGAATTGTTGGAGTTGAACTTTGTACACGCTTACCGTTATTGCTTCAGGGCGAGTTGACGGTATCCTTATCTTTGAACCACTGGGCCGTTTCCCGCAGGCCCTCGTCCACGCTGATAGTGGGCTTCCAGTCCAGCTCGCGGTGTGCCTTTTCCCAGGACAGGATTGAACGGAGCTGCTCGCCCGCCTTCGCCGGGCCGTGCAGCTCCTCGACTTCAGGAGCGACCGTATCCCGTACAATACGGAACAGCTGGTTCACGCTGGTCTCCACGCCGGTCCCGATGTTGACCGTGCCCAAGTATCGTTTTGACAGCGCTGCCATATTGGCTGCTACGACATCGCGCACATGGACATAGTCACGTGTCTGCAGCCCATCGCCGTTCACGACGGTCGGCTGGCCAGCCAGAAGACGCTGGGCGAAAATGGCCACCACACCCGCCTCCCCGTGCGGATTCTGACGTGGCCCGTATACGTTGCCATAGCGGAGTGCCGACCATGTAATGCCATACGTATGGTGGTAGAAATGCAGATACTTCTCCGAGCATAATTTTGTTATACCATACGGAGACAACGGGTTGAGCGGATGCGCCTCATTCTGCGGCGCATATTCCGGCTCGCCATAAATGGCACCGCCCGTCGAGGAAAAAATCACGTGTTTCAGTCCCCGGCTGCGCCCGGCTTCCAGCACGTTCAGCAGTCCGCCAATATTGACGTCTGCATCGAACCGGGGATCGGCCACGGAACGTCGCACATCCATCTGTGCTGCAAGGTGGAATACGACCTCAAAGCCATGTTCCTGCCAGAGATCAGCAATACCGGCGTCTCGGACGTCACGTTCATGAAGCGTGGCACCGGAAGGCACATTGTGACGGAAACCGCCCGAGAGGTCATCCAGGATATGAACGTCATGATGATCGGCGAGCAGCGCATCGACAATATGTGATCCAATGAAGCCGGCGCCACCGGTAACGAGGATAGTCATGACGTTGGGAGGATACGTACCGTGGAAAACGAGGTCGGATCGAACAGGTCCTGGGCCACGTCCAGGACGTCACCGGGCGTAACGGCATCGATCATGGACAGGATCTGGTCGAGTGAAAAATAGGTGCCGTAATATAATTCCTGTCTGCCAATACGCATCATCCGGCTACCCATGCTTTCGAGGCCGAGCATGACGCCTCCCTTGGCCTGGCTTCGTGCCCGTTCCAGCATGCGTCCAGAGACCGGGCGCTGCACGAGTTTGTCGAGTTCGCGGAGCATGAGTTCGCGGGCGTGGTCCACGCGAAGGCCATCCGTGCCCATGTAGATACCGAAATCACCGGTATCGGCATGCATATTGGCAAAAGAATAGATGTTGTAGCAGTATCCGTAGCGCTCCCGGATATTCTGGTTCAGCCGGGACGACATGCCCCCACCGAGGAGCGTATTCAGGATGGAGAGCGCCACCCGTCGTGGGTCGTGCACGGAGTAGGCGCGCCGCCCTATCACGAGGTGTGCCTGCTGAATGGGTCTGTTCTCCGACACAAAGCCTGGAAATGCGTCCGGTATGGGGTCCAGGGCCACCGGATTCCGGACGAAAGTACGGAGGCTTTCCCTGAATGCTTTCTCTACATGACGGACGAGCTGACGATGAGATACATTTCCGGCAGCAGCAATCACGATCCGGTCATGCGTGTAGGTCGATGCCATGAAATCCATCAGACCTGATCGGGAAAAGGACCGGACCGTGTCTTCGGTCCCAATGACCGGACGTCCCATCGGATGGTCGGGAAACAGCGTTTCGTCGAGCACATCGAAAACCCGATCTTCCGGCGTGTCGTCATACATTTTCATTTCCTCGATCACGACGTCCTTCTCCCGCTCCAGCTCACGTTCCGGAAATACGGGATTCAGAATCAGGTCACAGACCGTGTCGACGGCCCTCGGCGTATGTTCATCGAGGGCGCGCGCGTAAAAGCACGTGTACTCCTTGGAGGTGAAGGCATTGAGATAGCCACCTACATTCTCCATCCGCTGCGCGATGTGATGCATGCGCCGTTTGGTCGTGCCTTTGAACACCATGTGTTCGATGAAGTGGCACGCCCCACTCTCGTCGGCCCGTTCATCACGACTTCCGGTGTGCACCCACGCACCTATACTGACGCTGCGCACGGAAGGTATGGTCTCCGTGACGACACGTACTCCGTTGTCAAGAATGGTCTTTTCAAACATCAGTTACCGCCTTGTCATATATATACGAATAGCGGAGGCCCAATGAGGCCTCCGCTATTCCCAGTACTTCCTGAACAGCCGTCGACGCTATCGACGACCGCCCCGGTCCCCGCCGCGTCCGCGTCGGTCGCCGTCACGACCACGGCCACCGCCGTCTCGACCCCGACCACCGCCACGGTCCTCACGAGGAGGACGCTCTTCATACCCTTCCGGCTTCTCAATAAAGGGCTTGCGACTGAAGCGCAGCTTACCGTCGTCGCGGACTTCAATGAGTTTAACTTTGATCTTGTCACCAACCTGTACATACTCGTCCACGTTTGACACGTAACCCCAGTCGAGTTCGGAGACGTGAAGCAGACCTTCTTTGCCAGGCAGTATTTCGACGATTGCGCCAAATCCTTCGACCTTACGCACGGTGCCTTCGTACTCTTCTCCTTCTTCCGGTTGCGTAACAATGCCCTTGATGATGGCAAGCGCCGCCTGCGCGTCGTCCCCATTCACCGCTGAAATGGTAACGTATCCCAAGCCGTCTTCTTCCGAGATTTCCACACTCGTGTTGGTATCGCGCTGAATACCCTGGATGATTTTACCACCGGGACCAATGACAGCTCCAATGAAGCTGGGGTCAATGGCAATGCGCGTAAGGCGGGGTGCATGACGCGACAGTTCCTCGCGCGGAGCAGCAATGGCTGCATCCATGATGTCCAGGATATGCATACGACCTTCCCTGGCCTGACTGAGCGCCTGCGACATCACGTCACGGGAAAGGCCATCGATCTTGATATCCATCTGGCAGGCCGTGACGCCGTCGCGCGTACCCGTCACCTTGAAATCCATGTCGCCCAGATGGTCTTCCGTGCCCAGGATATCGGACAGCACAGCGACACGCTGACCGTCAGAAATGAGTCCCATCGCAATCCCGCTGACTGGTTTGCGGAGCGGAATGCCCGCATCCATCATGGCCATGGATCCGGAACAGACACTGGCCATGGATGACGAGCCATTCGATTCCAGCACATCCGAGTTTATACGGATCGTATAGGGAAATTCTTCTTCGTCTGGGAGCATGCCCGCGAGCGCCCGTTCTGCGAGGTATCCATGACCGACTTCGCGGCGACTCGCGCCGCGGAGGAACTTGGCTTCACCGGTACAGAAGGGTGGAAAGCTGTAGTGCAGGTAGAACGACCGATCCGTCTGATCGAACACCTGGTCTACGGCCTGCACATCACGGCCGGTTCCCAACGTGACACTCGAGAGCACCTGCGTTTCGCCGCGCGTGAAAATGGCGCTACCGTGCACACGTGGGAGGTAGCCGATATCACACCAGATGTTGCGGATATCGGTCAGCCCGCGCCCATCAATGCGCTTCTTTTCAGCGAGAATCATCTCGCGCATGACCTCTTTCTCGACGACGGAAACGGCATCCTTGACATCGCCCTTCGTCCAGCCCTCTTCTGTGGCGCCGACCGCGTCGTCACCCGCGCCAAGAAGCGCTTCCGTGGCGGCGGCTTTGATCTCGTCTATGCCTGCGTAGAAGGACTCCTTGTCGTAGGGGGCATGGATATGCGAGGCAATACGGTCAGCGACCAGGGGACGCACTTTTTCGACCAGATCCACAACCGGACCGACCGTCGAAAACTCCATGGGCTTCACGCCACCTGCGGCGACGACCAACTCCAGCTGGAGGGCACACAGTTTCTTGATGGCCTCGTGACCCACGTCAAACGCTGACAGCATGTCCTCTTCGGACGCCTCCTCCATGTCGCCTTCGACCATGACAATGGCCTCGTGCTTCCCGGCGATGATGAGGTTCATGTCGGAATCTTCCAGGTCTGCCATGGAGGGATTCACGATGAACTGACCGTCCACACGACCGACACGCACTTCGGCTATAGGACCGGCAAACGGTGCACCCGAGAGCATCAATGCAGCAGAACTGCCAACCGCCGCGATCATGTCGGCATCGTTCTCGTCATCGGCCGAAATGACCGAAGCAATGATCTGGACCTCATTCATGAACCCCTCGGGAAAGAGGGGACGTACCGGCCGGTCAATGAGCCGGCAGGTCAGTACCTCTTTGTCCGTTGGGCGTCCTTCACGCTTGATAAAACCGCCCGGGAATTTGCCGGCGGCTGAAAATTTCTCACGATACTCGACAGTGAGTGGAAAGAAAGGTTGTCCATCTCGAGCCGATTTGTTGACGACAACGGTGCACAGCACCATGGTATCGCCCATTCGGGCCACGACAGCACCGGAAGCCTGTTTTGCAAGGCGACCGGTTTCAAGGGACAAGACTTTTCCGGGGGCAAATTCAATTTCCCGGATGGTTGCTTCAGACATGTTTTTTTGTTTTTTCCTCTGACTAACACGTACGACAAGTACTTACTTGCGGATACCCAACTCTGCAATAATAGCGCGGTAGCGCTCAATGTCACGATCCATCAGGTAATTGAGGAGGCGACGGCGCTTGCCAACGAGTTGAAGAAGACCTCTGCGCGTGGAGTGATCTTTCTTGTGGGCTTTGAGATGATCCGTCAACGCATTAATGCGCTGCGTGAAAATCGCGATCTGGACTTCAGGGGTACCGGTGTCGGTGGCTGATTTGCCGTATTTCTCGACAGCCTCCTGGGTTGCATCTTTCGAAATCATGGAGAGAACCTCTTTAGATTATACCATGCTAAAGAAGAACACGCATTCCGCGAGGGAATGGAATTCACTGTGCCGGGACCATCCCGGCATCACTGAAGATATCTATCTCAGTGCGGCCCTGCAACGCAACCCGTCTTCGTTAAGTTGCCGGACAAGTGCTTCTGCGCCATCGAATTTGCGCTCATCGCGCAGTCGGGCTACAAATTCCGCACGAACTTCACAGCCATACAGATCCGCTTCGGTGTCCAGCAGGTGGACCTCGGCATGTTCCTCATCCCCGCCAAATGTCGGACGAACGCCAATATTCAACATGGCCTTTCGTGGAGACATACCGCCAGCGGATGCCCAGACTGCGTAGACCCCCCGTGCAGGAAGTACGGTTCGTACCCTGTCCACGTCCAGATTTGCGGTGGGAAAGCCGATGGTGGAGCCCCGGCCATCCCCCTTCACCACGATACCTTTCAGGCTGAATGTCCGTCCCAGCATCCGAGCGGCGTCTTCCACGTGGCCTGCGGTCAGTGCGCCCCGGATTCTGGACGATGAAATGGCTCCGTGCGCATCGGTAACAGCTGAAACCTCAAAAACTTCAAACCCGTGTTCCCCGCCCATGGACCGCATCAGCGCCGTGTCCCCTTCGCGCGCCTGGCCGAACCGATGATCATGGCCCATGATGACGGCAGATGCCCGCAGTTCTCCGACCAGAACATTCTCCACGAAGGCCCCAGCAGACAGTGCCGCCGCGTGTTGGTCAAACCTCATGATGGCAACCTCATTCGCACCAGCCGCCCGCAACAGTGCTGCGCGCTCTTCCAGAGAGGCCAATTGTGGTATCCCTGGGCCACCCAGAACCTCCCTCGGGTGCGGATCGAACGTCAAGGCAATGGATGCCGCACCTTGCTCCCGTGCTATCCGCGATGCCGCCTCCACCAGAGCCCGGTGACCAAGGTGCACGCCGTCGAAGCTGCCGACCGTAACAACGGCCGTTCCATAGCTTGTCAATCCCGGCACGTACGTTATCATGACATTGCATCCAGGAGTTGAGACACCGGCCACGCATCGCAGACACGGTAGTGCCCGATCTGCTGGCGCCGAAGGGCAATGAGGTGGCCACCACAACCCAGCGCTTCCCCGAATTCACTGGCCAGGGAACGCACATACGTACCTTTGGAACAGATGACACGAAAGGGCAGGTCGGCACCATCCGGCTCACCGAGCGTGAATTCGGATATATGAACATCGCGCGTCGGCAACGTTACCCTTTCTCCGCGGCGGGCTTTCCTGTACAACCGCTCTCCTCCGACCTTGACGGCTGAATACACGGGTGTGGTCTGAGTAATATCGCCCACAAACAGACGCGCCGTCTCCTCCAGTCGACCGCGAGACAGATCTCCGGGCGGTCGTACGACTTCGACTGGTGTTTCCCTGTCAAACGATGCGGTGGTCTCACCGAGGCGAATGGTACCGGTATAGACTTTCTCCATGTCCATGAAGGTGGTCATTCGTTTGGTTGCCCGGCCAGAAAGACAGATAACGAGTCCGGTGGCCATGGGATCGAGCGTGCCGGCGTGTCCAATTTTTCTGACGGGAGATATCCTACGCAGGCGGCGGATGATATCGAACGAGGTCATACCCTCCTCCTTGTCGACAAGCAGTACGAGGTCATCCCACGAATCGGGAAGAGTTGGATACGCAAGAACACGTTCAGGCGTCATTTCCCTGTTCCCGAATGGCACGTTCCTCCCTGATCTTGCCAAATATTTCGTCCATACGGGCTGACTTTTCCAGCGACAGGTCAAGAAAAAACCGTAATTCCGGTATGCTTTTCACCTGGTGGCGAATGGACTTGCCAAGGCTTCCACGAATCTGTGACGTGAGGTCACGCAGGTGCGCGAGTGCGGCTTCTTTTTGTGATGTCGACTCGCCCAGAACGGATACATCCACGTAAGCAATGGACAGATCGGCGGTCACCCGCACACCTGTGACAGTGACCATGGGCCGCAGTTGATCGGCAAATTCTTCCGACAGGATTTTGGCTATTTCCCGTTGAAACAGGCTCGCGACTCGTTCCGTGCGAATGCTTTTACTCATCAAGCGTGCGCCGACGTTCCACGATCTCGTACGCCTCCAGTTGATCACCGACTTTGATGTCGTTGAATTTGTCTATGGCCATGCCGCACTCGTACCCACTGGTTACTTCGCGGACATCGTCCTTGAATCGTCGAAGAGAGGACAGCGTGCCGTCATAGATGACCACCCCATCCCGAATCAGATGAATGCGATCCGGACGACGAATTTTTCCTTCGACTACGGAGCAGCCAGCGACCGTGCCAGCCTTGGGCACCTTGAAGATGTCGCGCACTTCCGCGACTCCCAGGATTTTCTCACTTTTTTCCGGTGACAGGAGTCCTTCCAAGGCGTCCCGAACCTCTTCAATGGCATGGTAAATAACGGAGTAGAGGCGGATATCAATTTCTTCCTTCTCGGCCAACTGGCGGGCACCGATGACGGGTCGCACCTGGAAACCAACAATGATGGCATCGGAGGCAGATGCCAACATGACGTCGCTTTCGTTGATGGCCCCAACACCCTTGTGTATGATATTTACGACGACTTCCTCCTTGGAAAGCTTCAACAACGAATCGGAGAGGGCCTCGACGGAACCACCTACGTCTCCCTTTACGATCAGGTTCAGTTCGCGGAATTCACCGAGGGCCAGGCGACGACCAATCTCGTCGAGTGTGATGTGCTTGCGCTGCCTGAGTGACTGTTCGCGCATGATCTGCTGGCGGCGCTGGGCAATTTCCCTTGCTTCCTTTTCTTCCTGCATAACGATGAAGGAGTCACCCACCTCCGGTTGACCATCAAGGCCAACAACGAGCGCGGGAAACGAAGGGCCCCGTTCCTTTACTGGTCGTTCCCGTTCGTCGAACATGGCGCGTACACGACCTGCAAACGCACCCGCCAGGAAAACATCTCCAATTTTGAGTGTCCCGGTCTGCACGAGTACGGTTGCTACGTTTCCCCGACCCTTTTCAAGGCGCGATTCAATGACTGAGCACACTGCCTGCCTGTTGGGATTTGCCTTGAGTTCAAGCAATTCCGCCTCGATAGCCACGCGTTCCAGCAATTCCTCGATCCCCTGCCCGGTCGTGGCAGATACAAGCTCACACTGCACCTTGCCACCCCACTGCTCGACCAGCACGTTGTGGTCGGCCAGCTGCTGCATGACTCGATCTGCGTTTGCGGCCGGTTTATCAATCTTGTTGATGGCTACGATGATGGGCACACCGGCCGCTGAGGCGTGATTGATGGCCTCAATCGTCTGCGGCATGACGGCGTCGTCAGCTGCTACGACCAGGATGACAACATCCGTAACCTGGGCGCCACGCGCACGCATGGCCGTAAAAGCCTCGTGACCTGGAGTATCCAGAAAGGTCATGGAGTTTCCGCTGGAGAGCTCCACGTGGTAGGCTCCAATGTGCTGCGTAATGCCACCCGCCTCACCGGCAACGACGTTCGCCTTGCGAATATGATCGAGCAGTGAGGTCTTACCATGGTCTACGTGACCCATGACGGTAACCACGGGATCGCGCGGCAGCAGGTCGGCTTCGTCGTCGTCTTCGATGACAACGTCTGTAGCCGTGTAGTCCGAAATGAATTCCACGTCGAAGCCGAATTCATCGGCCACGATGGTGATGGTATCCGCATCCAGGCGCTGGTTGATGGAAACCATCATGCCCGCCGAGAACAGGGCCGAAATGACGTCGTTGACACTCACCTCCATGAGGTTGGCCAACTCACCGGTTGACACAAACTCCGTGACTTCCAGGATCTTGTCGTCGTCTTCCTTCAGTCCGCTTTCACGCTCCCTGTCCGACACGCGCGTATCGCGGCGCTGCTTGCGACGACGTTGACGGACCCGGCTGGCACCCATCTCCAACTCCCGCAGTGTTTCCTGCAGGGTCTGCTCCACTTCTGCGTCGTCGACCTTCTTGCCCTTCCTGGCAACCTTGTCCTTTTTGGCTTTCGACGGTGCCGCTTTCGCAGCCGGTGCCGGTCTCTCCGTCGCGACGATGCGCTTTCTCTTGCGCTTCCGTCTACCCGCGTCATCCTCAACGGAGCTCAGATCGATGGTGCCAAGAACCTTCGTACCTGCAAGTTGGTAGCGGTCAGCGGAAAGCATTCCGGGGGCTTCCGCGGCACTGTCAACTGGCGTATCCTCGTCGGACGACGAAGCGTCCTCTGGTGACGCCTCCATTTCTGTTTCCTTGGCAGGAGCCTCGGAATCCGGGCGCGGCGTATTGACGGCTTCCGGTTCAGCCTTGGAATTATTCCCGGCGGGCTCCTGCGCCGGAGCCTCATCAGGCGTTGAGGGAGTCTCCGCCACAGCCACAGTCGCATCTTCGGCGGCTTCAGCAGCTTCGGAATCGGAGGTTGGCGCAGCCGCTTCCTCCTTCGGCTCAGCACCAGACGCTGATCCGGCATCTTTTTCGGTCGATGCACGCAGCTCCTGCGGTAGTTCGGGCTCGTCGACCGGCGACACGTTCGCCACCTCGTCGGGATCTACCCCGGATTCGGCTTCCTGGACAGCACCGGACGATGCCGCCGGTGCAACTTCTGCCGGCTCATCCTCTGCCGTCACGTCCGGCTCGACCTCTTCCGGCGCGGCTACCACTTCTGCGGCCAAGGCTGCTATCTCATCCTGCTCGTGATCGACCTGTCTGGCTGCTCGTTTTTTGCTGACGCGATCGGCCTGCTCCTTGTCGTCCGCAAAAAAAGCAAGGAGGTTCACATAGGCCTCTTCCGTCGTTATGGCTGCATTTATTCCACTGCCGGCCAGTGCGTCTGCATGTCCGGCGTGTTCCAACTGTTCAACAATGTGGTCAATGGATACATTGAGTTCCTTTGACACCTTGAAGAGTCGGACTCTCTTGAATTTTTTAGTCGTAGCCATGAAATGGGTTGAAGAGCGAGAAGAAGAACACGGATCAAATCAGGGCGTGTCAACACGCCCCAGGTCAGACAGTGTCACTTTCTTCCTCCTCGAATTCTGCTTTAATGATATTCAGAATGGCCGTAGCCTTTTCCTGTTCTATCCCGGAACGACGGACAAGCTCGTCCCGTGACAATTCCAGCACAGCACGGGCCGTATCACATCCAATGTCCCGCAACTTCTGGAGAAGCTCCTCGGGGATTTCGTCAGCGAACTCATCGATTTCGATGTCCTCTTCCTCTTCTGCGATTTCACGGTACACATCTATTTCATAACCGGTCAACGCGGAGGCAAGGCGGATGTTGATTCCACCACGACCAATAGCCTGGCTGACCTCGTCGGCGCGCACGACCACTTTGGCCCGCGGTGGCTTCAATTCGTCATTGGTGATGACCTGAACTGGTGTGGCCGGGGACAAAGCACGCTTGATAAGGTCGTGCTTGTCGTCTGTCCAGGATACGACGTCTATATTCTCATTCCCCAGCTCGCGAACCACCGCGTGAATGCGTGACCCCTTCATGCCGACACACGCTCCAACCGGATCAATGCGTTCGTCATGACTGATCACAGCCACTTTGGCCCGGTCTCCCGGTTCACGGACAATCTTTTTGATCTCAACAATACCTTCGTCAATCTCCGGCACTTCCAGCTCGAAAAGACGCTCCATGAAGAGAGGTGCGGCCCTCGAAATAATGATCTGCGGATTACCCGCGCTATCACGAACAACCTCCTTGATGACGGCGCGCACCATGTCTCCCTTGCGGTAGCGATCACGAAGAATCTGTTCCTGCCGCGGCATGATCAGTTCGACCTTGTTGTGGATAACGAGCATTTCACGACGCCGGATTTGATAGATCTCCCCGACAACGACCTCGCCCAGAAGGTCGCTGTACCAGTCAAACACGTTGTCTTTCTCGATGTCACGAATGCGCTGCGCAAATGTCTGTCGGGCCGTCATGACGGCCCGCCGACCAAAATCCTTCACATCGATTTCCTCGGCCACTTCGTCGCCTTCTTCGAATCCTTCTTCAATTGACTGGGCCTCTAATTCTCCGATCTGGGTGACCGGGTCTTCTACATCCCAGTCGGCGACTACCTCCCTGATGTGAAGTATCTGCATATCCCCATGATCGGGATTGAAAATGACTTCAAAGGAGTCATCTGCGCCGTAACGCTTACGGATCATCGCCTTGAAAACATCTTCGATGATCAACTGCAGGTTGTCCCGGTCAATCCCCTTCTCGTGGGCAATCTCGGCAAATGAGGAAACAAGATCTGAACTTTGCATGAGTGTAGGCCCTACCAGGGCAACTTGATTCGTGCTTTGGAGATATCGCTATGCGCCACGGCCTGGCCCGATGACCCATCGGAACCCACAATGATCTCCGATTCGCCATCCACGCCGTCCAGTCGACCCGTGATGACGGTTCCATCCATCAACGTGATTTCGACCTCTTTCCCGATGTGACGGGCGAACTGCTTGGGCAACAGCAGACAGCGATCCTCTCCGGGCGATGATACATTGAGCGAATACCCACCCTTGATGATATCCTCCGCATCCAACAGAAAACCAAATTCGCGGCTCATGGCGGCCAAATCCGCCACGCCTACCCCCTTATCACCATCAAGGTATACCTCCACGACGCGTGAGCCTTTCCGTCCCCGAACAACAATATCCACCACATACACATCCTGGTCTGCAATGACATCACGCACGAGACGACCTACCGACGCGGCCAGAGCCTGGTCGCCGGTCAAGGTGTCATTTTCGTGTTTATATGTGCTCGTCTCCGGCATATTCCGTGCATATTGACGAGAGGCCCCTGTGCAAAAAACGCCCGGTCCGAAGCTCGGACGGGCGCCGCCAGAATCCACTCATCAACATCCTGTGCGGCAGAACCGCTTTTGAATGTCTTCGAATACGGAATATACGTCACAAGGCGTACATCATGCAATTCCCGCGCCGACCCCCTGGATGCCCTATCCGATCACAGGGACATCTTCAACGCGGTTTCAAATGATGGTATCATGAAGAAATGCATCCTGACTCCCGGGAAAGTCTGTCATATGATGCAGGCCACGACTTTCCTGGCGCCGGGACGCCGATTCGATGATCAGATAGGCGATGGCAATCATGTTTCGCAATTCGCACAGTGACCGCGTCAGCTTTGCCTTGCGAAAAAAGTCCTCGGTTTCCTCATAAAGAACCCGGGTCCGCCGGCGAGCACGCTCCAGCCGATGTGTGGAGCGAACAATACCCACGTAGTCCCACATGATTCGCTGAAGTTCATCGCGGTTATGGGAAACGAGCACCCACTCGTCCGGAAGCGACGTGCCTTCGCTATCCCAGCCCGGCACCTGGTGGTTCAGTTCAACCTGGTTCTCACGGTGCGATGCAGCCCGCGCCGCCCGGACCGAAACGACGAGCGCTTCCAGAAGCGAATTCGATGCCAGTCGGTTTGCACCATGCAGTCCGGTACATGCCACCTCCCCGCACGCGAAGAGCCCCCGGATGGACGTCTGTCCGTTGACATCCGTCTGAACACCACCGCACATGTAATGGGCAGCGGGCACTACGGGTATGGAATCGCTGGCCACGTCCAGACCGAACTGCTCACACGTTGCGGCGATCGTCGGAAAGTGTTCAAGTACCTCATCGCGCTCGAGGTGAGCAAGACTCAGCAGTACGTGCGTGTGTCCGAGGCGCTTCAGTTGGTCGTCAATGGCCCGTGCCACGATGTCCCTCGGAGCCAGTTCGCCCCTCGCGTCATAATCCGGCATGAACCGATGTCCATCCAGGTTCAGGAGGTGCGCACCTGCTCCCCGAACGGCCTCGGAAATGAGGAATCGATTGGCGTCCGGATGGTACAGAGCCGTCGGGTGAAACTGCACGAACTCCATGTTGGAGACCCGCGCTTTCGCCCGATACGCCATGGCCATTCCGTCGCCCGTTGCAATGTCGGGGTTGGTCGTATGCAGGTACACCTGGCCTGCACCACCCGTGGCCAGGATGGTCGCTTTGGAGAGAAAGGTGATGACCCGATCTTCGCGTTCATCGAGTACATATGCGCCGTAACAGGCAATATCGTCACGGGATCGGGTGACCTTCTCGCCCAGATGATGCTGGGTGATCAGTTCCAGGGCAAAATGGAAGTCGTAGACGTCGATTTTGTCGTGAGCCCGGACCCGCCCCAGAAGCGAGTCTTCAACTTCGCGTCCTGTTGCATCGGCGGCATGAACAATCCTGCTGCGAGCATGACCGCCCTCCCGGCCCAGGTGCAATGAACCGTTCTTACGCGTAAAACGGGCGCCCCCGTCCTGTAACCGGTGAATCTGTGCTGGCCCTTCGGCAACAATGTTGCGGACCACATCCTCGCGGCAGAGCCCGGCTCCGGCAAGAAGCGTGTCCTGGACGTGACTTTCGAACGAGTCGGCAGCATCCATAACCGCCGCAATACCGCCTTGGGCATAATTCGTGTTCGACTCGGAAGCCTGGGATTTGGTCACAATCGCCACGCGACCACGCTCCGCCAGTTCGAGCGCAATGGACAGTCCGGCCGCGCCACTGCCAAGGATCAGATAATCGACGTGTTCCCGCATGATGTTTACACGTAGGGCGTGTTAACACACCCTAATTCTGCATGAGCCAGGAACGAATGAGTTCGTCCAGGTCTCCGGCCATGACCGCTTCCACGTCCGTCAGTTTCGTTTCCGTCCGGTGATCGTTCACCATGGTGTAGGGCTGAAATACGTAGGAGCGGATCTGCGACCCCCACTCGATTTTTTTCTTGTTCCCTTCCACGACACTCTTGGCGGCCTCTTGTATTTCCTGCTCAAGGCGGTAGACACGTGACTTGAGCATGGTCATGGCACGCTCCTTGTTCTGCAACTGGCTACGCTCTTCGGTGCACTCGGCGACAACCCGTTCTTCCCGACCATCCGACAGCGTTCCAATCCAGATGTAACGCACCCCGGTTTCCACCTTGTTCACGTTCTGACCACCTTTTCCGCCGCTGCGGAAGGTCTGCAGCTCAATGTCATCGGGCTTCAGGTTGATCTCAATCGTGTCGTCAATTTCAGGGTAGACAAACACGGAAGAAAAGGACGTGTGACGCCGACCGCTGGAATCGAACGGGCTGATTCGGACCAGCCTGTGCACGCCGGTCTCGGCCTTGAGATATCCAAAGGCCATGGGACCAGCGATGTGCAGGGTAGCGCTTTTGATACCTGCCACATCGCCCTCCTGATATTCCAACAAATGTACGTTGTACCCGTTTTTCTCGCCCCATCGGGTGTACATCGTAACCAGCATGTCAGCCCAGTCCTGACTTTCCGTTCCACCGGCGCCTGGATGGATGTTGATAATGGCGTTTCTATCGTCATCCGGGCCATCCAGCATCTGGCGAAGCTCCAGTGCAGACAGCTCCTTTTCGAGAGGCACCATCTCGGTTTCCAACTCGGCATCGAGAGACTCCCCCTCCTCTTCAGCGAGTTCGAGAAGCGTCTCAATGTTTTCCTTGCGCTCCAGGACACCGTTCCATGACTCTATCCAGCCATTGTGAACGGATATTTCCTTTTCCACCTGTTTGGCCGTTCGCGTGTCGTCCCAGAAGGTGGGATCGAGGCGTTTTTGTGACAACTCGTCACGTCGCTCTGTGTGAGATTCGATGTCAAAGATACCTCCCGAGCGTGTCAACACGCTCTAACAGGCTACGTACGTTCTGGATATCCATTTTTTTCTCCGAAGTAAAAAAAGCGTGCAAAAACAGGGTAAAGCTGCTGGCGTCATTCGGATGCAGGAGACTGGATGTGCCGCAGACCTGCGCCAAGCCAGCCACCCGTCATGCCAAGCAGGCCGGCAGTTGTGAGTGTCGCTACGACGGTCACCGAGGGTGGAAGGTTTCCTGTGATGGCCCCCACAACACGCCACATTTCCTGCGTCTCGGCGGGAGCCTGCACCCAGGACCATCCCACGAGCGCGCCCCAGGCAAGCAGCAGGCTGAGTGCGCCGGCAACTGGGCCCCGCTTCTCAACCAGAAAGCCTGCCAAAACCGCTCCAAGAGGACTCCACATCCATCCCAGAAACACATGCGCCGCCACGGCAACAATGACGGCAGCCGACATCAGACGGATCATGCGTCCCCGTCCCCGC
The DNA here is from genome assembly GCA_029262775.1 of Bacteroidota bacterium. Taxonomy (GTDB): domain Bacteria; phylum Bacteroidota; class Rhodothermia; order Rhodothermales; family UBA10348; genus 1-14-0-65-60-17. The sequence goes on along the minus strand of JAJCYR010000056.1, from coordinate 266,482 downwards.
CAGCCGATTCCTGTCTGCGGTTCGCAAACGCTGAAATTCGCCGGACGGCTTCCTGGATGTTTCCCATGGAATTGGCGTAGGAGCAGCGGACGTAGCCGGCACCGCTCGGCCCGAAGGCATCGCCCGGAACGACGGCTACTTTCTCTTCTTCCAGAAGCTGCTGTGCAAACGTTTCTGAGTCCAGCCCGGTAGAACGGATGTCCGGGAAACAATAGAACGCACCTTCTGGCTCGAAGGTGGGAAGCCCCGCCGCGCGGAATCCATCCACAATGAACCGGCGACGCCGGTCGTACTCCTGACGCATGCGCTCCACATCGGGCTGGCAGTGTTTGAGTGCCGCAAGCGCTCCCCACTGACTGGCCGTAGGTGCCGACATGATGATATACTGGTGCAGTTTGTACATGGCGTCATAGACTGCGCCTGGGGCGCACACGTACCCCACGCGCCAGCCCGTCATGGCATAGGCTTTCGAAAAGCCCCCAAGCAGCACCGTGCGTTCACGAAGGGCACCAATGGACGGCAGGCAGGTGTGGCCCCGTTCGTACGCTTCCCCATACACCAATCGGTCATAGATCTCATCCGAAAGTACAATAAGATCATGACGTTCAACGACTTCGGCGATTTCCTCAAGAAATTCCCTGCGCAGCACGGCCCCGGTTGGATTGCTCGGATAGGCCAGGAAAAGCATCTTGGTCCTCGGTGTAATCCTGGCCTCAATGTCGGCCGCTGTGACCTGGAAATCGTTCTCGACCGATGTTGGAACGTAGACGACCCGCGCACCCGCGAAGATGGCCGTTGGCCCGTACGCCACAAAGCAGGGTTCCGGAATGAGAATTTCGTCGCCGGGGTTAAGCAACGCCAGCATGGCCAGTTGGACCGCTTCGGAAACCCCTACCGTTGTCAATATTTCGGTGCCGGGGTCATAGGTTACCCCGTAGCGGGAAGACAATTCTTCCGACACGGCGTCACGGAGCTCCAGGATGCCCGCATTCGACGTGTACCCGGTGAGCCCGCGCAGCATGGATTCCCCGGCCGCATCCAGAACAGGTTCTGGCGATACGAAATCGGGCTCTCCGATGCCAAGCGTAATCACGTCCTTCATTGTCGCCGCAATATCAAAGAATCGCCGGATGCCACTGGGCGGCACCTCTTTTACGCGTTCGGAAAGCCGGTTTGAAAAGTCCATATACCAAAAGCGGGGTCCGGGTGGAGCAGGACCCGCAATATACGTTCCTTTTCGACGTCTGTCTTCCCCTGATCTTTGATTGATGCCCTCGACTGCGGCGATTAATTTGCGTTCTTTATCGACAATCAATCTGGTCTCGTCATGAAGGACGTCATTACTCAGAATCTCATTGGTGGCACCTGGCAGGACAGTGCCTCCGGTGCCACGTTCAAGAACATCAATCCTGCCCGCAACTCGGACGAGATCGGTTCCTTTCCAGATTCGGGCGTAGAAGATGTGGACGATGCCGTACGGGCCGCCCGCACCGCATTCAAAACGTGGAGCCGTATGCCGGCCCCTGCCCGTGGAGACATCCTGCGCCGTATCGGAGATCTGCTGACCGAGCACAAAAGCGCATTGGCCTTTCAGATGACCCGCGAAATGGGCAAACCATTCTTCGAGACCAAGGGCGACGTACAGGAGGCCATTGACACGGCCTATTATGCGGCAACCGAAACGCGGCGCCTTTTCGGACGCACCGTGCCGAGTGAACTGCCGAACAAGTTCAACATGAGCATCCGACGCCCGATAGGCGTGGTGGGCGTCATCACCGCCTGGAACTTTCCGGTGGCCGTTCCCACCTGGAAAATGTTTCCCGCGCTGGCTGCCGGAAACACCGTCGTCTTCAAGCCAAGCGAGGAAGCACCAAACTCCGGTGCGCTTCTGACGAAGATAATGGTCGATGCGGGGCTCCCCGATGGTGTCCTGAACCTGGTGCAGGGTGCCGCCGGTGCGGGTAGTGCGCTCGTTGAGCATCCCGACGTGAACGCCGTCTCGTTTACCGGTTCCACGGCTACCGGATCCAAAATCGGTGAAGCATGCGGCCGCATGCACAAGCGGTTTTCTCTTGAAATGGGCGGCAAGAACCCAGCTGTGGTCATGGCCGATGCAGACCTCGACCTGGTACTGGAAGGCCTCGTCTGGGGTGCTTTTGGCACCACGGGGCAGCGCTGCACGGCGACCTCCCGACTCATCGTGCACGAAGACGTCCACGACGAACTCGTATCCCGCCTCAAACAGCGGGCGGAAGCGCTGAAACTTGGATATGGAAATGAGGATGGTGTGGACATGGGCCCGGTAATCAATCGGAAGGGTGCCGAGAAAATTCTGCATTACCTTGAAATCGCAGACGCCGAGGGAGCTACCATTTACACGGGCGGCAAACGAGCCTCAGGCGGAGACCTGGACGACGGTTGGTTCATTCAGCCGACCATTCTTACGGACGTATCTCCCGACATGCGTGTGGCCCGGGAAGAGATTTTTGGTCCCGTGCTGTCCGTACTCAGGATTTCATCCTACGAGGAGGCCATTGAGGTCGCCAACAATATCGAGTATGGGCTTTCGTCGGCCATCTACACCAAGGACGTGTCCATGGCTTTTCGGGCCATGCATGATATTGAGGCCGGTATCACGTATATCAACGGGCCGACCATCGGTGCGGAAGCCCACATGCCATTTGGTGGTGTCAAGGGTACCGGAAATGGTCACCGCGAAGGGGGCTGGGAGGTCTTCGAGTTCTATACAGAGACCAAGACCGTGTACGTGGACTACAGTGGTAGACTGCAGAAGGCTCAGATTGACAACGTGGAAGACTGATGACAGGGGAGATCATCCCGGATGGTGCGGTAGCTCGTGCGCTGCCGTGGGGTGATCTTGTACCGGCTTTGCGTGCGGCTTTCGCATCGGATGTATCCGTTCCGGAGCGCATGCACGTTGCCATGCCGGCTGGTACGCTGCTGGTCATGCCAGCTTGGAGGCGCGGTGGCCTTCTGGGACTGAAGGTGGCTACCGTTCATCCGGAGAATGGCCGCGCAGGACTTCCAGCCGTACACGCAACGTATGTGTTGCTCGACGAGCAAACAGGCGAGCGGGTGTGCGTCATCGACGGACGTGAACTGACAACACGGCGTACGGCTGCTGCTTCCGCCCTGGCGTCCCTGCTTCTCTCCCGCCCCGAAAGCCGCACGCTGCTCATGATCGGAGCGGGGGCCGTCGCCGAGCGGCTGGTGGAAGCACACGTATGGGCACGCCCCATCGGCCGTGTCATCATCTGGAACAGGACACCCGAACGGGCGCACGATCTGGTTGCCCGGCTTTCGCGCCCAGAACGCTCCCGGCCTGACAGCTCAGAGCGTGTAACCTTCGAAGTCGCGGGCGCGCTCGACGCGGCCGTGCGGCAGGCCAATGTGATCTCGTGTGCCACGCTCTCCACCGTGCCACTCGTGCGCGGCGAGTGGGTCGCGCCTGGCACGCACGTAGACCTCGTCGGGGCCTTCCGGCCCGATATGCGGGAGTCGGATGGCGCTCTCCTTGCGCGCGCTCGCGTGTTCGTCGATACGCGAGAGGGCGCCCTGGCAGAGGGCGGAGACATCCGGCAGGCCATTGACGAGGGCGTCCTGTCACCAGATTCCATTGAATCTGACCTGTTTGCGCTCTGCCGGGCGCCTGCGGCGCCCGGCAGAGCGGCGTCTGACATCACCGTATTCAAATCGGTCGGTCATGCACTTGAAGACCTCGTGGCGGCCGAACTGGTCGCGACCAAGCTGGGCTACCTCGCATGAATCTGTCCATTGTCGGAGCGGGAATTCATGGCCTGTGCACGGCGTTGCAGGCGGCAGAGAGGGGCTGGGACGTGGATGTCTACGACCTGCATCGCATCCCCAATCAGCTTTCCTCCAGTTTCGATGAGCATCGGCTCATTCGATATGCATATGGGCATGACGGTGGGTACGCCCATCTCGTTGGGTTCGCATATCCGGCCTGGGAGCGCCTATGGTCAGTGCTCGGTCGGTCGCTCTATGTGCCGACCGGTACCCTTGCTGTTTCCAGCCGAGAATCCGGACATGTCGATTCCAGTGTGCGCATTATGAAACGTCTTGGCGTAGAGGCAGATATCATTGACGTAGGGCATGCTCGCAATATTTCACCGCACGTAATTCTGCACGACGATGAAGTAATCATGTGGAGTCCGAGCGGAGGCGTCCTGCTGGCAGAACGCATTCTCCATGCGCTCGCATTGGCGTGCCGGGAGCGAAAAGTGCGTCTACATGAAGATTATCGAGTTGCTTCCGGCCAGGATTTCCCGCACGCCGATTATGCGATCTGGACGCAGGGTGCCTGGTCACCGGGTGTGCAGCCCTCGCGCCAGCTCGTCGCCTATTTCAATCCTCCGCCCGGCTCATGGACCGGAAACCATCCGATGGTGCTGGATCTGGTCGGCGCAGACGGCTTCTACCTGGTGCCCGGCGTGGCGGGTACACGATGGAAACTGGGTATTCATCGTACGTCCGGTGCCGGTCATCCGGACGATGCACGCTCGCTGACCGATTGCGAAATCCACTATATAAAAACCGCTGCGCGCAGGCGACTGTCCGGACTACCGGAGCACATTACGCTCTCGGGCGCGGCGTGCTACTACGCTTTGGTGGGCGGCGACCGGTTTCAACTTCACGAGACCGCCCAGGGCATACGGTTTGCCGGCGGATCGGGCCACTCCTTCAAGTTTGGTGCACTTGTGGGCGAAACGCTCTGCTGTGTCGCAGCCGGAGAAATGACCTTTGACGACGCCCAGAAGCTCCTGGCGGGACAATCACCTATCTGAGGTACCACTTGGGTGACTCTCCGCCCACTTCCACCATGATTTCCATGTGGCTCATGATGGGCGATGCCTTAACTTTTGTCATCAGGACCTCCTCGACCTGATACAAACCCGTGGCATTCTCCATCTTGATGGTCAGACCAACCGGTTTGTGGGTCCCTTTTTCTATTTCCAAACGGAATACGGATTGGGACGAGTAGCGGTGCATGTCTCCCACCGTAGGGTCACGCTCCAGGTTCATAGGTATGCGTGAGCGGCCTTTGGACATGTCCGTTCCGTCGGCGACCAGGACAACCCCGGCCTCAACCGAATGGATGCGGTCATGCGCCATGTGTCCAACCATGCACTCATGGATCATGGATCGCATGGCAATTTGTTTCGCTAAATTGCCCGCACAATGCGTTTCCAGGTACCGCTTTATGATGGTATCGGCCAGAACTATGGAATGCCACTCATGCGCTTCCCGCGTGACGGACATGCCCACATCGTGCAGAAAGCAGCCGAGGACCACGACCATCGCGGCATCCTCCTGGGTGCCAACATTTTCCGCAACGAAACTGGGTGCTACACCACCCTCTTGCAACAGCCGGAGAATTTTGAGCGCATTGTACGTCGTAATGCGCGCATGGACCGGGCCGTGATCGTTGTACCCCAGTCGTCGGACCGATACCACGTTGGCATAGCTGTGGTACAGGTTTATCTCCTGGTCCTCGAGCAGGTCTTTCAGGAGATGATGCACGCGGCCATCTGTCTTGGACAGAAGAATGGCATCCAACTGCAGTTCTTTCGCGGTTGGCTGGGTCCAGTCGGGTACGTCCCTGTGAGAATCCTGCATTATCCCTTCCCGTTCATACTCCAAGATACAAATGCGGGGGTAGGCCCAAAGGCCTACCCCCGCACTTCCCTGCACAAAAAAAGACGTGAGCGACACGAGGGCCGCGCCAGTCGCCTTATGAAGCGTCGTCGGAGGTGGCTTCTTCCTTCTCCTCTTTCTTCTCCTCTTTCTTTGCCGCCTTTCCCGACGTCGCCTTCTTGGACTTGGCCACAGCTTTTTTGGCCGCTGGCTTGTCCTCCTCCGAAGGGGACGCTTCTGAATCGGCTTTTGCGGTCTCAGCCTTGGCCTTGGCTACAGGCTCGTCCGCCTTGACTGCACTTTCGTTCGCCTCCATTTGGGCCTTGAGTTCAGCAAGTCCGGACAGTTCTCCGAGTGTGGTAGGACCAGAAGCCCCCTCCTTTTCGATGAACTGCTTGACCGAGTGATCCGCAGCGCGTCGCGCTTCCATTTTCTCGCGACGCTCGGCCTGACGCTCCAGCGCTTCCGCCTGACGCTCTGTAGCAACGAGGCTGACAACAATTTCCTTCTGGTTGGCATCGAAACGGATCACGGTGAGATCTTCCAGCGCCTCACCATCCCGGTACGAATCGATGGTCTTGCCTCCCGGCAATTCCGTCTGTGGGAGGAACGCCTCGACTTCCATGGGAAGCTCAATGACAAGTCCCTTGTCTTCGATTCGAGCCACCGTTCCGCTGGTCTTGGCCCCCTCATCATAGACCTGGGCGAACTGATTCCACGGGTTGGTTTCCACCTGCTTGTGGCCCAGCGAAATTCGACGGTCATCCGTGTCGATGTTCAGCACGACAACATCCATTTCCTGGCTCTTCTTGACCATTTCGGAAGGATGGCGGATGCGCTTGGTCCAGCTCAGGTCACTGATGTGGACCAAGCCGTCGATACCGGGCTCGATTTCAACGAATACACCGAAGTTGGTGATATTGCGGACCTTACCCCGCATGACTGTTCCTGGTGGATACCGATCAGCAATGTTTTCCCATGGATCAGGCTCGAGCTGTTTCATGCCGAGCGAGATTTTTTTGCCCTCACCATCGATGTTCAGGATTTTGACCTGCACAACCTGGCCGAGAGACACCATCTGGGAGGGGTGCCGGATATGCTCGGTCCATGACATCTCCGAGATGTGGACCAAGCCTTCAATGCCCTTTTCAAGTTCGACAAAGGCGCCGTAGTCCGTGATGGACACAACCTTGCCATCCACGACCGATTCTTCGCCGAACTTCTGCGTGATTTCCTCCCATGGGTGCGGCTGCAACTGTTTGAGGCCCAGCGAAATACGCTGACGTTCCTTGTCGTAGTCGAGCACAACCACGTTCATTTTCTCATCAAGGCTCACCAGTTCCGATGGGTGCGCCACGCGCCCCCAGGATAGATCCGTGATGTGCAACAGACCATCCACGCCGCCAAGATCAATGAATACACCGAAATCGGTGATGTTCTTGACAACGCCTTCGAGGATCTGGCCAGGCTCCATGGTCGAGAGGATCTTCTCCCGTTGTGCCATGAGGTCTTTTTCAATAAGAGCCTTGTGGGAGACCACAATGTTCTCATTGGCCGGATTGAGCTTGACAATCTTGAATTCCATGTGCTTCTCCAGGTACGCATCAAAATCACGTACCGGACGCACATCAATCTGCGAACCAGGAAGGAAGGCTTCCATTTCTCCGAAGAGCTCGACAATCATGCCGCCCTTGATGCGGCGCACAATCTGTCCTTCGAGGACTTCCTCATTCTCAAAGGCTTCCTCAATCCGACGCCAGCGACGAACCGTGTCCGCCTTGGTCTTGGAGAGAACGAGTTGGCCGTGGTAGTCCTCAATCCGCTCCAGGAATACCTCTACTTCGTCACCCGGCTCGAGCTCAGGACCAAACTCGTTGCGGGAGACAATGCCATCGCTCTTGAATCCGATGTCGATAACAACGTCTTTGTCGCCGACCTTCAGCACACGACCGGAAACGATCTCGTTTTCCGTAATCGTCGTGAGCGTGCTTTCGATCATGGCCTGCAAATCTCCAAGATCGACATGTCCGATTTCCGGCTCGTCTGCTGTCTCGAGGTCAGCCAGCAAATACACCTCGCCGGTAATTTCTCCTGTATACCCGAGCATGCCCTTCGACGTCGTCAGTTGCGCCTCACGTTCCCCTGCTTCAGCGACGGGTTCGCCAGCGGCTATGAGGTCTGAATCGTCTTCGTCGGCCGTGGCCGCGGATGCGTCTTCCGCCACAGGCTCTTCGGCCGCAGGCGCATCTTCTGCCTCAGATTCCTTAATCGCGGGAGCTTCGTCTGCCACAGGCTCTTCGGCCGCAGGCGCGGCCTCTGCCACAGGCTCTTTGGCCTCTTCGGCCGCGGGAGCGTCTTCCGCCACAGGCTCTTCTGCCACAGGCTCTTCTGCCACAGGCTCTTCTGCCACAGGCTTTTCGGCCGCGGGCGCATCCTCTGCCTCAGATTCCTTAATCGCGGGAGCTTCGTCTGCCACAGGCTTTTCGGCCGCGGGCGCATCCTCTGCCACAGGTTCTTCTTTCGAAGACGTTTTTTCCGCCTCGGGTTCAAGGGCCGCTGGCGTCGCCTTTTCCTGGGGGGTGGGTTCTTCGGCCTGCTCCTGCACAGGCGCTACCGATTCTTCGGACAGAGCCCGAGAATCGTCGTGCTGTTTATCAGCCATGGAAATGATGGTGAGTCTCTCTGCCTCGGCATCGCCGGATCGGGAAGGCACAGACTCTCGTTTTCAATGTGAAACAAATGACCCGCTCACTTCCCTCTTCGTGACCCGGCCAACCAACCGCAATTACGGTGTAGCCAACAATACACGTTCAATGGCTCAATTCGTTCCCCTTTGCATTTGAGACTGCCTCTCTGTCACAATTTTCACAATGCGGCCGACCTGCTCCTCAAAGTCCAGTCCAGTGGTATCCAACCCGATCGCATCGACAGCCTTTACAAGCGGCGCCTGAAGGCGGCTCCTGTCCCGCGCGTCGCGCGCCCGCATGTCATCCAGAATGGATTGAAGAGGTACATCCTGGCCTTGGTCCAGCAACTCAGCACGTCGCCGGCTGGCACGGACACGATCGTCGGCTGTCATGAAGATTTTTACGTCTGCCTGTGGAAACACCACCGTTCCGATATCGCGGCCTTCCATGACCACGGTGCCACCACAGGACGACACCTCCCGGGCCATCATCTGCTGACGGGCAACCATCGCCTTTCGAACACAGTCAGACTGTGCAAACTCGGAGGCAAGTCGGCCTGCATATTCTTTCCTGATCTCCTGGCTCACGTCCTCAGACCCCAACAGGACGCGCAGCCGGTCCCCTTCGTCATTCCCGGATACTTCCAGGCGCACATCCAGGTCGCGGACATGCTCCGGACCCACCTCATCTGCACGCTCCAGGCCCAATCTGGACAGATACAGGGAAGTCGCCCTGTACATGGCCCCAGTGTCCACAAAAAGGCCACCGAGTTCCTCGGCCACGGCGCGCGCTGTTGAACTTTTCCCGGAGCCCGAGGGGCCGTCAATGGCAACAATCATGCAATTCCCGATGGATTATGGACACGTCGGAAAACTACGAAGCGGGAGTCCTTAATTTACGTGTATGACAAAAATGCACACAGTTTCGCCGCGTGCCCCGCTGGTCCTTCTGCTGCACAACCTGCGCTCGGCGTACAACACCGGATCCGTTTTCCGCACAGCCGATGCCATGCACATTGAGCACGTCCTCCTGTCGGGCTTCACACCAGACCCGACGCACCCAAAAATCCGGAAAACAGCGCTTGGAGCCGAACAGTCCGTCCCGTGGACGCGTGTTAAAGGCTCTTCGGCGGAAATCGACCGCTGGAGGAGTGAAGGATACACCATTGCTGCCCTCGAGTGTGCACCGGGTTCCATTGCGCTGGCAGACGTTCGTGGAGCGCATTTTCCCATGCTGCTCATTGCCGGTAATGAGGTGGATGGGGTACCACCAGACCTGCTTGTGGCCAGCGACGTCGTGTTTGAGATCGCGCAGTTTGGAGTGAAACAGTCGCTCAACGTGAGTGTGGCCGTTGGAATAGCCATGCATGCTCTTGTCCATTTTCACCTGTCACATGATTCACACGGCTCATGAAAAGCACCAACTGGCAAGGTTGTATCCAATGGGATGGAGAGAAAACGATCCATGAACTGAGCGCCCTTTCCGGTCAGGACGTGCGTTTTTTACGGCCGGATTTTACGGTCGATGCATCAGCGTGGCGGCGAGCAGGGTATGGTCCCGTGTCTGAGATACTACTCATCCTGGACCGGCTCGAAGGCCGCGCGGCAGGCGCCTCACTGCTGGTCTCCGTATCGACCAGAATCATCGTCGAAACAGCCAAATTGTGGGCACTTCGACGACTGCTGGGGCCAGTCCATATAACCACAATTGGAGATGTTCGTGACCTGGCTCCGCTGGACGATGGAACCAACCGCGTACGAACAACGGTGCAGTCCGTAGTGGGTGTCTGGGGAGGTGCTGACGAGGTGTGCGTGTTGCCGCACAATGTGTTGAGGTGTGGCTTCTTAGACATCGATGCAGCCCGGCATGCGCTTGCTGTAACCCGGCTTTTGAGACATGAAAGCCGGTTCGCCGACATGGCTCGGGGACTGACCGGGGCGGAAGCAATTGAAGCCGAGACGGCCCGCCTAATCGATGAGGTGAACGCCTGGAGGGAGGGCGCGGAGCCTGTCGCCGAGCGGCTACAGCAGGATATGGACTGGCTCGATGGGCCGCGTCGACCCCAGGACGAGAAACGCGTCTTCGTGGGCGTAAACCAGTTTATATAGAACAGCGTACAACACCATGTCTCACAATACTTTACCGCCAGCTGGCTCACCACCCTATTTGAGAGGACCCTACGAGACCATGTTTACGGGTCGGCCATGGACCATACGCCAGTATGCCGGCTTCTCAACGGCCGAGGAGTCGAATGCCTTCTACCGGGCCAACCTGGCGGCGGGTCAGAGGGGGCTGTCGGTTGCCTTCGACCTGCCAACCCATCGCGGCTACGACTCGGATCACCCACGTGTCGTGGGAGATGTGGGAAAAGCTGGCGTGGCCATTGACAGCGTGGAGGACATGAAGCGGCTGTTTGATGGCATTCCCCTGGAGCAGATGTCGGTCTCGATGACCATGAACGGTGCCGTGCTTCCCATCATGGCCTTCTATATCGTGGCGGCGGACGAACAGGGTTGCCCGCCCGATAAATTGTCCGGGACCATCCAGAACGACATCCTGAAGGAGTTCATGGTCCGAAATACCTATATCTATCCGCCTGAACCGTCCATGCGGATAGTTGGAGATATCATGGCATATACGTCGGAGTTCATGCCCCGATTCAACTCCATCTCCGTAAGTGGGTACCACATGCAGGAAGCCGGTGCATCGGCCGACATTGAACTGGCCTATACGTTGGCAGATGGGCTCGAGTACGTCCGGCAGGCATTGGCGCGGGGACTCGACATTGATTCCTTCGCTCCTCGAATCTCCTTCTTCTTTGGTATTGGCATGGGTACCATGGAAGAGACGGCCAAACTGCGAGCAGCGAGGGTGCTCTGGCACGAGCTCATGTCAGCCTTTTCGCCCAAAAACCCAAAGTCGAGTATGCTCCGCACGCATTGCCAGACATCGGGTTGGTCGCTCACAGCACAAGATCCTCAGATCAACGTCTCGCGTACGACACTGGAAGCACTCGCCGCCGTACTCGGCGGAACGCAGTCCCTGCATACGAATGCCTATGATGAGGCCATCGCCCTGCCCACAGATGAGTCGGCGCGGATTGCACGAAACACGCAGTTGGTCCTGCTTCATGAAACCGACCTGACCTCACACGTGGATCCGCTGGGCGGTGCGGACATGCTGGAAATACGTACACGTGCGCTCATGGAGGAGGCACGGGCGCATCTGCGCGAAGTCGAGGCGGCGGGCGGCATGGCGCGGGCCATTGGCAAGGGGCTGCCCAAGCGCCGCATTGAAGAGGCAGCGGCCCGTCGCCAGGCAGCCATTGATTCTGGCGACGAGGTCATCGTGGGGCTCAACCGCTTCGAAACAGACCAGGCGGAGACGCTCGACGTACGCGAAGTAGACAACGCCCGCGTGCGCCGCATGCAGATGGAGCGCCTGGCGGCACTGAAAGCCGCCCGCAACGAGCAGGACGTCGCGCATACACTGGATAAGCTGGAACGCGCCGCCTCCGGCACAGACATGAACCTGCTGGCGGCCAGCGTGGAGGCAGCACGTACGCGAGCCACGCTCGGCGAGATCTCCACGGCTCTTGAAAACCGTTTCGGGCGCTTCCAGGCCCGAAACGAACTGTTTACCGGGGTGTATGCGAAATCCTATACAACGGGTAATGCCATGCAGGACGCCATTTCCCTGGCACAACAATTTGAGAACGTCCGCGGACGAAGGCCCCGGATCCTGATCGCAAAACTGGGGCAGGACGGTCATGATCGTGGTGCTCGTGTCATTGCTACAGCGTTCGCCGACATGGGCTTCGATGTGGATATGGGTCCCCTGTTCCAGACGCCCGACGAAGCAGCGCGACAGGCCGTGGAAAACGACGTCCATGTGGTGGGCGTATCCAGTCTCGCTGGCGGGCACAAGACACTGGTGCCCGCGCTCCTTGAGGCGCTGGTCAGGGAGGGGCGGCCGGACATACAGGTTGTCGCCGGAGGCGTCATTCCAGAGCGTGACGTGGCTTTTCTGAAGGAGGTCGGTGTTCTGGACGTTTTCGGCCCCGGCACTCCCATTCCCCAGTCTGCGGCCTCCCTCCTTCGCCTGCTCCTCGAATCCGCATGATGCCCCGCACTGACACAACCCGTGTGACGGAACTGTTCGATGGCCTGCGAAGGGGTCACAGAGCTTCGCTCGGCCGGGCGCTTACACTGGTTGAGAGTCGCCACACGTCGGACATGCAGAACGCGGCGGCCCTCCTCGATGCCTGCCTCCCATTCTGTGGCGCCGCCCGAAGCATTGCCGTGACGGGCGTCCCCGGAGCGGGCAAGTCGACCCTGCTCGACGAACTCGGCATGCGCCTTGTTGGGCAGGGTCATCGCGTGGCCGTTCTGGCCGTCGATCCCAGCTCGCTCAGAACGGGCGGAAGTGTCCTTGGAGACAAAACCCGGATGGAGCGCCTGTCAAGGTCGGAAGACGCCTTCATCCGCCCCTCACCCACGAGCGGGACGCTGGGTGGTGTTGCCGCGCACACGCGGCGATCCATGATCCTGTGTGCCGCAGCCGGGTACGACCGCATCGTGATCGAAACGGTCGGTGTAGGGCAGAGTGAAGTCGCTGTCGCCTCCATGGTGCAATGCGTCGTACTTATGCTGCTCGCCGGTGCTGGCGATGGATTGCAGGGCATAAAGCGGGGAATTCTGGAAATTCCCGACATCGTACTATTCAACAAGGGGGATGTCGTGGAAGAACATGCCCAGGAGGCTGCCATCCGGCAAACCTCCGGCGCCATGCACGTCATGCGGGCAGATGTAAGCGTTCCCGTCTTCGGCACGTCGGCAATAACCGGACAGGGCATGGAACGTCTTGTCCTCGAAGTGGACCGCTGTCTGCAGGCGTGTACGAAGCCATTCATGCCGGACGCACCCACATTATTCAGGGAAAGCATGGAACAACTCATTTCGCACGCACTGAAACAGGGAAACGGCCCCTTCGGCCAGCTCCTGAGAGCAGCTTGCGAGCGTATGGAACAGGACGCCAGTGAGGGTCCCTGGCGTGCCGCCACGTGGTTTTATAACGAACTGGACACAAAAATATCAGGAGATTCATGATTCTGCGAATTTGGCACGGATACACACCCCATTCGAACGCGGACGCGTACGAAACACTACTGCACGAAGAGATTATTCCAGGCATCGAAAACATGCAGATTCCAGGATATGCAGGAATCCAGGTGCTCCGACGGAGCCGGGACACTGACGTTGAATTTGTGACCATGATGACCTTTGGCCGCCTGGAAGACGTCCGGAATTTCCAGGGTGACGAGTACAAAAGGGCATACGTGCCTGAAGCGGCCCAACGGCTCCTCTCGCATTGGGATGCGTTCAGCGCGCATTACGAGGTCAGGACAGCGGCGTCCGTCAGGCGAGCGCCTTGACCGCTCGCTCCAGGCGACTGCATACCGCGTCCCGGCCCAGGAATATCAACAGGTCGAACAGTCCCGGTCCATAGGAAACACCACTCACGGCCAGGCGAACCGGGTGAATGAGGCGCCCTGCCCCGGCCTTGTGCTCCTCGGCCACCTTTCGCAGGCAGGCCTCCAGCGACGGGGCTGTCCAGTCATCCAGTTCCAGGAGCGCATCCCGGTAGGCCAGGACCAAGGCAGGCGAATCGTCCTTCCACCGCTTCTTGACGGCCGCCTCGTCCCAACCTGTCGGTGCCTGGAACAGGTACTCGAACCCGACCAGGTCCGAAGCAAACGCCATGCGCTCGTGCATGAGCGAGGCCGCTTCGACCGCCCTTTCCTCATCCACGTCGCCATACGCTGCGCAAAGGGCATTCATCTGGCCGCGCGCAATGTCACTGGGAGCACTGCGACGGAGATGTTGTCCGTTGAACCAGGCCAACTTATCCTTGTCAAACTGTACTCCTGACTGTCCCACACGATCGAGGGAAAACGCATCCACGAGGCCACGCAGGGAGAATACTTCCTGCTCCCCACCGGGATGCCATCCGAGTAGTGCCAGATAATTCAAGAGCGCTTCTGGTTCGTATCCGGCAGCCATGTAGTCGCGAACGAACACTGGAATCCCCTCCTTGTCCGCGTTTCTCTTCGATAGCTTGCCGCCCGTTGGGCTGAGAATGAGCGGCAGATGCGCCATCTGCGGTACGTCCCAACCAAAGGCTTCATAGAGCAGCACATGTTTCGGCGTGGACGAGAGCCATTCCTCGCCCCGGATTACGTGCGAAATCTGCATGTCATGGTCGTCGACCACGTTCGCCAGATGGTAGGTCGGCAACCCATCGGATTTTCGCAGAATCTGGTCGTCCACGTCATCCGTGCGAAAACTGACCTCACCCCGCACCACATCCGTAAAGCGCACGACCGACCCCGGGTCCACGCGCAGCCGTACGACGTAGGGGTCGCCGCGTTTCTGGCGCACCGCAACCTCATCCGGGCTGAGCGAAAGGCTGTTTTTCATGCTGGATCGCGTCGTCCAGTCGTACCTCGGATTCGGATTCGTGTCCGTCGCCAGACGCGACCTCATGTCCTCGATTTCCTCCGGTGTATCGAACGCCACATACGCCCGGCCATCGGCCAGCAGGCGCCCAAGCGCGGCATTGTACACGTCGGTCCGCTCGGACTGCCGGTAGGAGCCTTTTTCCGGGCTCTCATCGATGTCCAATCCAGCCCACTGCAGGCTGTCCATGATGTCCTGCTCCGCATCGGCCACAAACCGGGAGCGGTCCGTGTCCTCGATGCGAAGAATGAACACTCCGCCACTACTGCGGGCAAGTAACCAGTTGTACAGGGCGGTTCGGAGGCCACCGATATGCAGGTAGCCGGTGGGACTGGGGGCGAAGCGTACTCTCATGTGCCGTTCAGCGTGTGCCATTCAGGTGTGTAATCGGAAGGGATGACCAACCTCCGAAAATAGCACTGCCCACGTGATTGCGCCGTGAATACGCGCAGGATCAGCGCTTGTCCAGCGAATCTGCTTCGACTGTAATACCCGGGTAAAACACGTGGATGTAGCTCTGGCGTACCGTAACGACCTGACCGGTATCGACCGGTGTCGAGAAGTCCACCATCTCCATTTCGGTCGACACCACAGGCTCGGACGAACCCACTATTCCCGGCGCCATGATACCAATGAGAAAGACAGCGGCAATGGTCATGGAGGCCGTACGCACCGTAACCGAGCGCCGTTCGCGCCATACTGGACCGCGCTCAAGCAGGCGGTTGTGTCGGCTTCCAGCCGCTTTCATACGGGCCAGACGTTTGAAAAAACCTTCATCTCCGGCCGGTGACGGGACCAGTATTTCCTGACGACCCATACGCCGGAAAGCCAACACCGATTCCATGGTAGCCTGACACTCTCGGCACTCGGACAGGTGGCTGAACAGAGGCTGCTGTCTCTCTGTCGGCAGTTCACCGTCGAGATACAGGTTCAGGTCTTCTTCAAGCAGTAATGGACATGTCATACGAACCTCCTTGCCTCCAGACGGCGCAGGCGCTGCGCCTCCGCCTCGTGCATGTGCACCGACAGCTTCCGCCGTGCCTTGAACAGACGGGATTTGACCGAACTCAGGGAACTGCGCGTGACAGCCGCAATTTCCTCATAGCTCAGGTTCTGGTACTCGCGCAGGATGAGCACCTCCCGATAATCGGGCTTCAGTTCATGCAGAAACGCTGTTACGAATGCGACCTGTTCACTTTTATCCATTCGCGAGAGCGGCGTATCGGACGATACCAGATTCTCAAGGGCATCCTGGCTCATGGCGACCTGCCGCCCCGATTTCCTGATCTGATTAAGGCACTGGTTGCGCGCAATGGTAAACAACCAGGACTTGAACGAGGAGGTTTTCATGAGACGATCCCGGTTCTCGTACACGCGAAGGAACGTCTCCTGCATGACGTCCTCTGCCTGGTCCCGGTCCATGAGCATTTTGAACGAGAATGCGAATACCGGCGACTTGAATCGGTTGTAAAGCGACACGAATGCGAATTCGTCTCCCTCCTTGAATGCTTCAATCAGATCGTATTCGTTCATTTCGACTTGATTATTCGGTAACGGGCACAACTGTTGGACCATGAAGTATTCGCAAAGTTGCTCCATGACCCCAACCTTACACCGCCATCCCGCGGGGAACCATTGGCCGTGGCCTTGCGTGGACGGCCTCTTGTCCATTTCGCCCATTAATATTGCGTAATTATCATAGTCATGCGACATCCACGTTTCCTGATTTTCACGGCCCTACTACTTGCTGGGGGGTGCCGAACATCCGGGCCGCCCGACAACCAGTCAGCCCCGCTGCCGGGCTCCGGACCTGTCGCCGTCATAGATGGCAAGCCGCTCACGCAGGCTGATTTTGAAGAGCAATATGCCCGGGCGCTTACCACGAGCGCAGATTCGGTCGAGAACCGTTCGGAATTTCTTGAACGCTACGTCAACTACCGGTTGAAAGTCCTTGAGGCACAGCGTGCCGGCTATGCGGAGCGTCCCGATGTGGAGCAGGAAATCCAGTCTTACCGGACACAACTTGCGCGTCCCTACCTCGTTGGCCAGGAAGTTACCGACCCGCTCGTTCGGCAACTCTATGAGCGACGCAAAGAGGCGGTTAAGGCGTCACACATCCTGCTTACCATCGGCCCGGACGCTCCAGCTGCGGACACACTCTCGGCATTCCGGCAGATCTCCACCCTCCGGGATTCGGCATTGGCCGGCGCTGACTTCGGCCGTCTGGCACTGAACCATTCCCAGGACCCCTCTGCACAGCGGGAGCCGGGAGAACCGGGTTCCCGCGGCAACCTTGGGTTTTTCGGTGGCGGCCGCATGGTGCAGCCATTCGAAGATTATGCATATGAGACACCCGTGGGTGGTGTATCGCCCGTATTCCGTACCCAATTCGGGTATCATATCCTGAAGGTCGATGCCCGGCGCCCGCTCCCCCCTTCCCGGGAGTTGGCGCACATCATGATTCAACCACGGGGACCGTCGCCTGTCGACTCGGCCGATGCCCTGCGGCGCGTGGACCTGGCCCTGGAGCGCCTTCACGCGGGCGAAGCATTCGCCGCCGTCGCCGCTGACCTGTCAGACGACCGTAATTCGGCTCCCAATGGTGGAAATATCGGTCTACTCGGCTTCGACCAGGGACTTCCTGACGCCATGCGGGACTCAGCGTTTGCACTCCCCGCTCCCGGAACATTCTCCGGACCGGCCCGGACGCGTTTTGGTTTCCATATCTTGACATTCCTGCGCGAAGTGCCTCTCGGATCGCTGGAAGAAGAGTACGAAACGCTGAAGCAGCAGGTCAGCGCTCTTCCCCGGGCCGAGGCAGCACAAACGGCCTTCACCCGCTCCCTGCGTGCCGAACTCGGTGATTCCATTCACACGGCAGTTGTCGACGACTGGGTTTCCCGCATGCCGGGCGACTCCCTCTACCGGGCGCTCATCCAGGGAGAATTTGCGCCTGCAGAAGAGCAGCTCGTACTGGCTACGCTCGGGGACTCCACCTGGACGGTGGCAGACTACCGCGCGTGGTTCCGCTCCTCCCGCCTTCCGGCGGCGTCCGGAGATCTCCGACAGAATGTGATGGCCTCGCTGAATACATTCCTCGACGAGAACGCCCTGGACTACGAATTGGCCCGTTTGGAAGACCGTAATGCGGAGTTCCGGCGCACCATGGCCGAATTCCGCGACGGCATCCTTCTGTTCAGGCTCATGGAAGATTCGGTCTGGTCTGCGGCTTCCTCCGACTCCTCCGGCCTTCGGGCGCTCTACGACGCCCACCCGGACAACTGGGTGTTTCCCGAGCGCGTGGAAGTGATCTCCATGAGCGCCAGCAGTGATTCCGTACTTTTTCTTGCCCGGGACCGAATGCGCGCCGGCGAATCCCCGTCGGTGGTGCTTGACGACATGCGGACCCACATACGGGTCGATACAACGCATATCGCGGCCCGGTCGGGGTCGCCCTTTGACCAGGTCCTTGATCTGAACAAAGGTGAATTCACCGATCCGTTCCGGAGCAGTGGGCGGTCTATCCTGCTCCGACACAGTGGCGTTCAACCCGCGAGGCAGAAAAGTTTTGAGGAAGCCCGAACCGAGCTGATAAATCGGCATCAGACACAGCTCGAAGAACGTCTCTTGGAGCGACTTCGAATCCGGTACAGCGTGCAGACGTGGCCTGGGAAGGTGCAATAATGAGATTCGTTGCCGTACTGCTCGTGGGTCTCCTGTTCGGGACATTTGCCAGCGGGTGCACGGACACTACCGTCCGTGAAGATGTGGTTGCGCGTGTAGGAGACAGAATATTGACCAAAAGCCAATTGGACGACCTCTGGACGGAGCGGACGGTTCGATCGGACAGCACGACTGTTGCCCGTGCCATCGTTCAGCAGTGGATTGTCAGCGAGTTGTTGTACCAGGAAGCCCTACGTAGACAATTGCAAGCCGACAGCCTCGTTCTACAGCAGATTGAGGACAACCGCCGCTCCCTGCTGATTGCGAGGCTGCTTGAAGAACTCTACTCCGAGGAAATATCCGCTCCCGATCCGAGTGCACTGGAAACCTGGTATCAACAACACTCCGCAAGCCTCGTCCTGCGGGAGGCGTATGTCCGCATCTGGTACCTTCCTGTTGATTCTGCATCCTGGACGGATGACATCGTCGGCCAACTGGAACGTACGGATACCGACAGTGCGTTCGCACGTCTCGTAGAAACCCACTCAGCGCTGAAGGAGCAGTCGATTTACTTTGCGTCCGGAATGCTTCCCATGTCGTTGATTTTTTCGCAGAATGCGGTCATTCGTGAACGCGTCAGCCAGACTGGAGAGGGCGGAATTGTGCCACCCTACCGGGATGCCGGACTGATTCACGTCATGAAGGTCATAGAGCGGGCTCCGGCAGGAACCGTACCCGACCTCGACATGATCCTTCCTGAGATTGAGCAGCGGATCCTGATAGAATCGCGGAAACAGTTGTTTGCACGGCAGGTTCAACGACTCCGAACAGCGGCAGAGGCGCGCGATGACTTGTTTGT
This sequence comes from Bacteroidota bacterium, assembly GCA_029262775.1. Lineage (GTDB taxonomy): Bacteria > Bacteroidota > Rhodothermia > Rhodothermales > UBA10348 > 1-14-0-65-60-17. Next base: position 247,079 of record JAJCYR010000056.1, on the reverse strand, counting down.
CAAGGAGTGAAGCGCGTGTCGCCTGTGCTGTGACGCCTGACGGGCGGACGCATGCTGCGCCCGCCCTCTCTGTTTGTTGGCCGTCGTTCCCCTACACGTTCTTTCAAGGTTTCCAATATCCTCATGACCATTACATACGGCCGGCTGATTCTCCTCTTCAGCCTCGTCCTCCTGCCGGCGGCTGCACAAGCCCAGGACGACACGGTACTCGACGAAATCGTCGCTGTTGTGGGGTCAGACATCATTTTGGCCTCGGACGTGGACGGGTTCGTGCTGGGTGTCATGAATCAACAGGGAATGCCATTTTCGGAGGACTTGTGGGAGAGGGCCCTCCAACAGATCATTGACGAGAAGGTCCTGGTGATTCACGCCAAGCGCGATACAAACATCGTCGTCGGCGACCAGCAAGTGGACCAGATGCTCGATAGCCGGGTCTCCCAGATGGCCAGGCGCATGGGCGGCGAAACCCGACTCGAAGCACTCTACGGAAAGTCTATTATAGAGCTGAAGGCCGAGTTCCGTGACGAGATTCGTGACCAGGCCCTGTCCGAGCAGATCCGAAACCAGAAACTGCGCAACGTCCGGGCGACCCCATCTGATGTCACGGCGTGGCTGAGCCAGATACCCACCGACTCACTGCCCACCATCCCCGATATGGTGCGCATCTCACATATTGTGGTACTACCGGAAATCACCGAAGAGGCGCGTGAGGAGGCCATGGAGATCCTGTCGACGATCCGTGACACGGTGCTCGCGGGAGGCGCCACCATGGAGGAAATGGCCGAGCTCTTCTCAGACGACCCCGGGTCGGCTCCCAACGGTGGTCTGTATGAGGACATGGCGCTGTCAGATCTTGTACCGGAATTCGCGGCTGTTGCTTCGCGCTCCCCGATCGGTATTTACAGTCCCATATTCGAGACGCAGTTTGGACTTCATTTTCTCCGGATCAACGCCAGGCGTGGGGACCGTATTGACTACAACCATATCCTGATTGAGTTTGATGAGTCGGACAGTGACGCAGAACCTGCACGGGAATTGCTCACAACACTGCGCGATTCCATTCTAACGGGAAAGGTTACTTTCGAAAAAATGGCACGGGAGTTCTCCGAAGAAGAGGCATCCAGGACACGGGCCGGAGCCGTCGTAGATCCCAATACCGGGGAGAACACCCTGTTTGTGGAGGCGCTCGGGCCCTTATGGCAAGAGACACTCGCTGGCCTCCAGGAAGGTGACATTTCCGAACCCCGTGAAGTCACGCTTCTTGACGGCCGCAGGGCGTTTCACATCGTGCGTCTTGAAGAACGCATACCGGAGCATAAGGTATCGCTTGCGACCGATTATGCCCGCATTGAACGCCGCGCCCTTCAGGATAAACAGGACCGGATCATGAGGGAGTGGATGAAACAGCTCAAAGAAACGGTCTACATCGAATTACGCGGCCGGGCTCTACGGACGACGACTGCGTCCAACACATCGAACAACTGACACATGGAAATCAAGACATCGCCCGAGACCATTGACCATCTCCACACCGGGTACGCGTCCCTCCGGTCCGAAATAGCCAAGGTCATCGTAGGCCAGGACGATGTCATCCACAGGATTATTGTATCCATACTGTGTCGTGGGCATGTGCTCCTGATTGGTGTGCCGGGACTGGCCAAGACGCTGCTCATTCACACCATTTCCGAGGCCGTGGAACTGGACTTCAACCGCATCCAGTTCACGCCAGACCTCATGCCTTCCGACATTACGGGAACCGAGATCATTGAGCAGGATCGGTCCACGGGCGGCCGCGAATTCAAATTTGTGAAAGGGCCCGTCTTTGCCAACGTCGTGCTGGCCGACGAAATCAACCGAACGCCGCCCAAGACACAGGCGGCACTCCTCGAAGCCATGCAGGAGCACCATGTGACGGCCGCTGGGCAAACCTACGCCCTGCCCGAGCCGTTTTTCGTACTGGCGACACAGAACCCCATCGAGCAGGAAGGTACCTATCCGCTGCCAGAGGCTCAGTTGGACCGGTTCATGCTGAACCTGTGGCTCGATTACCCTACGTTTGAACAGGAGGTCGAGGTGGTGCGGCAAACGACATCTGCCCGCAGGAATGAGGTCAAATGCGTCATGACGGCCAAGGATATTTTGACCTATCAGCAGTTCATCAGGGAGATACCGGTCGCCGACAACGTCATTGAATACGCCGTTCGGCTCGTTGGCCGGACGCGCCCTGGAAGTGATGCCGCGCCGGATTTCGTGAACCAGTATCTGAGCTATGGTGCCGGTCCGCGTGCCTCCCAGTACCTGATCATGGGTGCCAAGACCATGGCAGCTCTCGACGGCCGTCTGACGCCCTCGATCAGCGATGTCAACAAGCTGGCCATCTCTGTGCTACGTCACCGGATCGTATCCAACTTTACGGCGGAAGCCGAGGGCGTAACCGCCGTCGAGGTCATTGAGCGCCTTATGGAGCATTCGGTCTGACAACACTGCTCATAAGGACCGACATCGGGCGCAGCGGACCAATGTTCTCCAGCACGATCTTGAGCGTGGCCGTTGTTGGAACGGCCAGGATCATACCCCACAGGCCCCACAGCCACCCCCACGTGATCAGGGACACCAGGATGAGTAAGGGGCTGAGATTCAGGCTGAAACCCATGATACGTGGCTCGATAACGTTACCCATGGTGAGTTGAAGCCCCCCCAGTCCCAGAATCACTACCAAGGGAACCACCAGCGTGTCGAATTGGAGCAGGCTCACGGCGAAGGGAAACAGTACCGCTATCGTGCTGCCAATGTTTGGAATGTAGTTGAGCAGAAATGCCAGAAACCCCCAGACAAGAGGGAAGTCCACACCCAACAGAAACAGGACCAGCCAGGTAAGCGCGCCGGTCCCGAGACTGATCAGCGTCTTGGTGACCACATACTTGCGGACCTGCTCATCCACATTCGATACCAGATTGGCAATTTTGTCCGCCTGGGACTCGGGAAAAGCAACCCGGATTTTTTCAGCCAGTTCGCCGCTACCGGCCAGAATGAACAGCATGAAGAGCAGTACGAGAAATGTCGTGCTGACAAGACTGATGAAGGACCCGACCCCACTCGTCACAGCAGCCGATACACTCGACCGATCGAAGGCATCGGACCAGTCCACCCCGGCCACGTCCAGATTGAACCGGGTCGCGGAGGAAAGGAGAAACGATTCCACATCGCTCACCATGACCGCCGCCTTGGCCAAATACTTGGGGAGCTCCTCAAGAAACGACTGAGTCGAGGAAAACAGCACCCAGCCCACCAGAAAGAGAACCGCTGATGAGACGATAAGTACCAGAAACAGTGCCACCGCCATAGGTACCCTCTTCGCCCGCAACCACAGAATACCTGGCTTGAAAATCACGGAGAGGAGTATGGCCAGCACGAGCGGCATGAGCACGACTTTCAACTGCAGAAGCGTTACACCCAACAGGAAAACAGCAATCAAGCCCAAAAAAATCAGAAACAGGTTGTTATGTTTTGGATCTGATACCATCAATGCGTCATGAGTAGATCATCCTGTGTTCTGTCCGTGTGTGCCGTCCTTCTATTGGGCAGCATGCACGGGGATCCGTACCCGGACAATTATTTCACTTCGCCGCTCAATATCCCGCTTATTCTTTCCGGCGGATACGGCGAAATGCGTACCAATCACTTTCACGCTGGGCTGGACATCAAGACGCAGGGTCGAACCGGTCTTCCTGTACTCGCGGCTGCCGACGGATGGGTGTCACGAATCAATGTCGACGCCGGTGGATACGGGAACGCCCTCTACGTAACCCATGCCGACGGCCATCAAACGGTATATGCCCACCTGAATGCGTTCGCCGAACCCGTCGCGAGCTTTATTCAGGAAACCCAGTACGATCGGGAGTCCTTCGCTGTACAGGTGTTTCCTGAAAAAGACCAATTCCCCGTTTCACAAGGCCAGGTCATTGCCCGCTCGGGTAATTCCGGCAGTTCCGGGGGGCCGCACCTCCATTTTGAGATACGCGATGCCCGCACGGCCGAACCACTGAATCCTTTGCTTTTCGGAATTGACGTAAAGGATTCCATTGCGCCCCGCATATTCCGATTCAAGGTGTACGCACTCGATGGTCACTCCGTCATTCGACTTCGCGACAGTCAGACGGGTGGATGGCGCGTCCTGTCCGGCGGGGAATCTGCCTTTGTGGACGTACACCAGGCCGCCGACGGCTCCTATGCGCCGACGCGTGTATCCCGCATTGAGGCCGATGGTCAGATAGGATTTGGTGTCCAGACCCACGACTACCACGATGGATCAACCAACCGCCTCGGCGCTTACAGGATCACGCTCACACGGAGTGGCAAACCTTTGTTCTCGTCGGTCATGGAGCGGTTTTCCTTCTCAACCACCCGATACCTGAATGCCCATGTGGACTATGCCGAGCGCAGGCGTAGCGGTCGCTGGGTGCAGCGCAGTTACCTTCTTCCAGGCAACAAGCTGCCCATTTACGACGCGCCCGGCCGGGGGATTCTGACCGTTGGCGGGGATGACCGTGTGTACGACATGCAGTACACCGTCAAGGACGCCTTTGGACATACCTCCCGCCTGTCCTTTGCCGTTCATGGTGTCGAACTGGTAGCGCAGAACGTACCCAAAAGCGATACGGGCGCATCGACCGAGATCATGCGCTGGGATCGTACGTTCACCTACGCCACGCGGGACATGTCCCTGCGAATTCCGGCGAGGGCGCTCTATGACGATGCGCCTTTCAGCTACGAAATGCTCCCGCGGCTGGAAGGGAAGACATATTCCGACCGACATCGCATTCATAATGCTGAAACGCCATTGCACACGGCCATGACCGTTCGCCTCGCGGCCGATGCGGTGCCTCCACGCCTGTACGAAAAGGTGCTCGTCGGCATGATCGACAGCCGCGGACAGATTTCATCGGCTGGTGGTGCATATTCGGGCGGCAATGTATCGACCAACGTCCGCACTTTTGGAACGTTCGCGATCGTGGCCGACACCACGGCCCCGACCATTTCCCCTCTCGGCTATTCGCGAACGCAGAGAAGCCGCGTGCTTCAACTGCGCGTGCGTGACGACCTGAGCGGCATTGACTCCTTCCGTGCGGAAATTGACGGATCCTGGCGCCTGTTTGGTCATGATGCCAAGAACAGCTTGTTCGAGCACCGGCTGGACGGGCGAACTCCGCCCGGAGAGCATGTGTTGACCGTCCGCGTCGTCGACAACAAGGGAAACGAACGCGTACTCGAACTGCCATTCAGGCGCTGATAAGATCAGACACCATGGACTGGTTGGCGTCGATACGCTCGGCGTGATGCGCTGCGCGGGCCAGGACGGCGAGGCGTTCCGGCACATCAGGTACTGAGCCGGTCGCTTGTTGAACGGTTTCGGGAAATTTGGCTGGGTGGGCCGTGGAGAGCACAATCACGGGCTGGCCCGGCTCCGAGGATGTGTGTGCCGCGCGCAGGGCAACGGCCGTATGAGGGTCGGCCATGTAGCTCGTCTCCTCCCAGGTCAGGCGCATCTGCTCCAGCGTTTGAGCATCGGTTACATGCGCCCCCCGTACGAGTGTAGCGAGGTTTGCACGCCCGAACAGGTGCTCCAGACGCTCGAAATTACTCGGCGCACCCACATCCATGGCATTGGAAAGCGTCTTTACCGACGGAGCGAAACGTGCCCCAGCGTCCAGAAGCCACGACGGAAAGAAATCGTTGGCGTTGTGTGCCGCCACGAATCCCTTGGCTGGCATGCCAGCCCGATAGGCCATCATCCCAGCTGTGAGGTTACCCAGATTTCCGGACGGCACACAGAAGATGGGCGAGGCCCGAGCCGACGGCGCTTGCTGCAGCAGGCTGTTTCCGGCGTGAATGTAATAGACCATCTGAGCCAGGAGGCGACCGACATTGATGGAATTTGCTGTTGTAAGCCGGATATGGGGTGGACGAGGGCCTGCAAACGCTCCCTTGACAAGACGCTGACAATCATCGAACGTGCCGCTGACGCAGACCGGCGTGACACCGGGTCGCCGACGTGTCAACTGCAGTTCCTGTGTCGGACTGACGCCCCCCTTCGGGTAGAGCAGAATAACGCGTACGCCGTCAATCCCGCTACATCCGTCGGCGACGGCGCTTCCCGTGTCACCCGAGGTGGCAACCAGGACAACCGTCTCCTTATCCGTTTCCGACTGCAGGAGGCCAAGAAGGCCGCCCAGCATGCGCGCCCCGAAGTCCTTGAAGGACAACGTCGGACCATGGAAGAGCTCCAGAATGTGTACATCCGTGTCGCCGCCAGGTTGAACCAGCGGTACCGGAAATGTGAACACCCGCTGGACGAGGCGCTCCAGCTGCGCCACCGTCAGCATGTTGTCCGTCCAGGCGGACAACACGTGCGCGGCAAGCTCAGGAAACGAGTACGCCTCTCCAGCAGGCGGCTTCGCAAGAGGCGGAAGGGGTGGGATATGCTCGGGCACGTAGAGCCCACCGTCGGGCGCCAATCCGCGCAGAACAGCTTCTCCGAGGCCGACGCGTTCCGGATCTCCCCGGGTAGATACGAACGTTACCATGTCGGGTGACCTCCGTGGCCTGGTTCTGCCTCAACTCGCGCGCCCTGCGGATCGACAGACGTCGCTCTTGCCATGCTGTCTACATGGCGCGCCGCGCACGCCTTGGTCATGGCCAGCGCAACGTCCTGTGCGGAAGATGCTGTCGGGCAGATGGCAAACAGCGCCGGTCCGGAGCCCGACAGGGCTACTCCCAACGCCCCGGCCTCACGTGCGGCAAGGCGGATATCCGCATACGGCTCAACGAGCGTCGCCCGTCGCGGCTCTACGATTTCATCGGACATGACCAGCATGCCCATATCCGTGATATTGCCGCTCCGTATGGCGTTCACCAAAAGGCCCAGCAACGAGGCATGGCGCACGGCCGCACCCAGCGGGACTTCCCGCGGCAACAGGCCGCGAGCCTCGCGCGTATGTACATCCATGGCAGGAAGCACAACCGCCAGGTGCAGGGGCACTGGACACTCGATGCGTCGGGTTCGTTCCAGGTTGTCGGACTGAGCCAGTATGAACCCTCCATAGAGCGAAGGAAGCACATTGTCTCCATGACGTGCGCCCGAAGTGGCCTCTTCTCCGTCGAGGGCTGCTTCCCGGATAGCATCGGTTTCCGCTTCCCGGCCATGCAGCGCAGCCACGGCAAACGCGGCGGCCACGGAGCTCGCGGCCGAACTGCCCAGGCCGGATCCGGCCCGGCCCTGCTTACGGATTTCCAGGTGTATACCGACGTTCGAGCCCAGACGCTGCAGCATGGAGCGCGCCGCCACATAGGCCGTGTTGTCTTCAGGGGGTACCGGCGCGCTCCAGGAAGAGTCCTCGTGCCAGTTCCAGGTCACTGCCGAACCGACTTGTCGCCGGGCGCTGATCCGGTCCCCGAAGTCGGTAATGGCCACTCCAAGGCAATCGAAACCGGGACCCAGATTCGAAAGGGATGCCGGAGCCCACACGGTTACATCATTTCTGGTCATGGGTACCGGAGATCGCCTCGAAGAAAGGCTTCAGCCGTCCTGACCATGTCCACGCAACCGATGTACACGGGCACACGCTGGTGCAACTTTGTGGGTTTCACCTCCAGGACGCGGCCAGTGCCCGTCGATGCCGCACCGCCAGCCTCCTCCACAATCATAGCCAGCGGATTAGCCTCATACATGAGGCGCAGTTTACCCTCAGGATTCTTGTGCGTCGCAGGGTAAATGTACAGCCCGCCTTTGAGCAGATTCCGGTGGAAGTCGGCCACGAACGAACCGATGTAGCGTGTGCCGAGGGGTCGCCCGGCATCGGAATCCTCATGCTGCATCCACTTGATGTGTTCCTTCAGACCCTGTTCAAACGAGTTGTAATTCCCCTCGTTTACCGAGTACATAGTGCCCGTGCGGGGTGTTTTGATTTCGGGATGCGTCAGCAGAAACTCTCCGATTGCCGGATCGAGCGTGAACCCGTTCACCCCATGTCCCGTCGTGTAGACGAGCATGGTCGAGGAACCATAGACCACGTACCCGGCGGCGACCTGCTTCGTCCCCGGTTGCAGCGCCGATTCGAGCGTTGGCTCCGACACATCATCCGGCATCTGGTAAATACTGAAAATGGTTCCGACCGATACGTTCACCTCGATGTTGGAGGACCCGTCCAGCGGGTCGAGCAGGACGATATACCGTCCGGTATCGACCGATGTTCGCATGGGAATGGCTTCGGAATGCTCCTCCGATCCTATCAGGCAACATTCCCCTCCGCGTTTGAGTGCTCGCACGAACTCCTTGTGCGCCAATGCATCCATGATCTGCTGCACCTCGCCCTGCACATTGATTTCACCGGTCTGTCCGAACACGTCGACAATGCCGGCGCGGCGCATGTGCCAGTTGACGAGCTTGGCAGCCACACTCACGTCGCGCAAGAGCCTGGAAAACGATCCGGTTGATTCACTTGCTTCCAGTTGGCGCTCGATGATGAACTGTTCAAGCGTTTTGAATTCGCCGATTTCCCGGATACGCGACGCTGGCTGCATGTGCTCGAAGGATTACGTTGTTGACGCCGAAAATATACAGATTCAAAGCAGCATTGACCTCAGCCGAGGCCACTCCGGGCCCGCTTCACGCAGATCTTCAAAAAGCCGATCCAGATCTACTGCCGTATCTACATCGTACCAAGGTGGCAAAATAGTCAAATCGGCATCGAGGTGAGCGGCACGAGCGGCCGTTTCCGCGAACACCGATTCGGTGGACCACATCATGTTACGGAACAACTCCGGATGGAGCGCACTCATTCCGATCAAATAGTACCCTCCGTCTTCACTCGGACCCAGAACGACGGAACGTGGCGCCTCGAGCGCCCGCAACGCCTCTTCCACGAACGCAAGTGGTAATGTCGGGTGGTCCGTACCAATCAGTATCACAGCCTCGTGGCCAGCCGCCAGGCCTTTCGCAATTTCCCGAAGCATCCGGGCTCCCAGATCTGGTCCCTGCTGCGCTTCAATCAACAACCCATCGGGCACGTCGCCTGGTGACGGGTTGCCGGAGAGGGCCAGCACGAGCTGCACATTCCCTTCGAGGCGCTGCAGACGCGTCAGTGTGTCGTGCATCATGGCGCTGTTCAGCTCCGCGCATTTCTCCGGACCCAGGCGCGGCTCCAGCCGGGTTTTTACGCGGCCCGGAACGGATGCCTTTCCCATGACGGTAATCCTCATGCCATCCTCCGGGCAACCCGGGTCGCTGCCGAAACGGCGAATTCCATATCGCGGGACGTCGTATCCCTTCCGAGCGAGAAGCGCACCGCTCCGCGTGCCACGCCCGGCTCCATCCCCAGCGCCATCAGTACATGACTCGGTTTCATGGATCCACTGCTGCAAGCGGCACCGGCCGAAACCTGCACACCCTCCATGTCCAGACCCAGTATAAGCATCTCGCCGTCGAGGCCGCGCCCGTCCGCATCCAGAAAAACGGTCTGTAGAATGTGGGGCGCACTCTCCTCCACTCCGCAAGGCGTAACGCGACGGATCCGGTCTCCCAATTCACCAGCGAGGCTATCCCACAGGGCGTCACGCAGTGCGCGAACGCACGCAGACACGCTGTCCCGTTCCTGATCGGCCAACGAAAGGGCCCGGGCAAACCCGACAATCGCAGCCACATTTTCCGTACCTGAGCGGCGGTCCCGCTCCTGTGGGCCGCCGCGAAGGAGGGGGCGCAGTTCAGCGCCAGCGCCGATTACAACGGCACCAACACCCTTTGGCCCCCCCAGTTTGTGCCCCGAAAGCGTTATATAGCTGCAGCCGGTGGCCAGCGGCCGCAAATCATACCAGGCCGCGGCCTGTACGGCATCGGTGTGCAGCGTCATGTCCCCCGGTAGGGGTATCATATTCCGCACGCCCGTTTCGTTGTTCACCGCCATGATCGACACCAGATCGTCGGGCCCGGAGGTAGTGGGCGGAGCGACTCCCCCATGCTCATCGGGAATCAGCCACATCACGCGACGACCTGCGCGCTCGGCCGCTTCGGCAGGCGCCAGAACGGCGTCATGCTCGACGCGGGAAAGGATCAATCCGGCCCCCACGTTCCCCGACAGGTGGGAATGAATGACCTGGTTGTTGGCCTCGGTTCCCCCGGACGTGAACACCACATTGCCCGGCTCCACGGCAAGTATGCTGGCCACCGTGTCACGGGCCTGTTCCACGGCATGCCGCGCACGGCGCCCCCTCGAATGCACCGAGGACGCATTGCCAAAGTCATCTGTCAGCCACGGCATCATGTCCTGTAGGACTTCCCTTCGGATGGGGGTCGATGCGGCGTGATCCAGGTATACGTTCACGTGTAGACTGTTGATTGCGGTTGCCATGGCGCACACGTCGCCACCTTCTGTCGTCGCCAAACGCCTCGATGACCCTGCAGATCCGGATACCGTATCTTGCCGCCCGTATCCACCCCAGAACATACTATCCGCACCGGCACGTAATGGATAAACTCGTCATTCGCGGGGGACACCCGCTCCAGGGAACGCTACCCGTGAGCGGATCGAAGAACACGGCGCTGGCGCTCATGTCAGCTGCCCTTTTGACCCCCGAACCGGTGCTTCTGAGGCACATTCCGGACCTGAAAGATATTCGAACCTTCTGCCGCGTCATGGAGCGGACCGGCGCCGACGTCACGTTCGATCCTGTTGCGCACACGCTGCGGGTCGATGCCGGGCCGCTGAGCCGCACAGAGGCCCCGTATGAACTGGTCAAGCGCATGCGTGCTTCCTTCTACATGCTTGGTGCACTACTGGGGCGCTCGGGAGAAGCACGCGTTTCGCTGCCCGGTGGGTGCGCATGGGGACCGCGGCCGGTGGACCTGCATATCCAGGGCATGAAAGCCCTCGGTGCCGACATTTCGCTCGAAAAAGGCTATGTCGTCGCCCACGCTCCAAAGGGACGCCTCACGGGCGGTGACTTCACGCTGAGCCCCTCGTCGGTCGGTGCGACCATCAATTTTCTGCTCGGCGCTGTGACCGCATCTGGCCGTTCACGCCTCCACGGCGCGGCAACGGAACCGGATGTCGTCGAGTTCTGCCACATGCTCACGGCCATGGGTGCCCGCATTGATGGCCTGGGCAGCCGGACGCTCCTGATAACCGGGGTCGATGCACTCGGGGGCGTTTCCTTCGATAATTGTCCGGACAGAATTGAACTCGGAACGTTCATGATTGCAGCGGCTATTGCTGGCCTGCCCGAGCAGCCGGTTACGCTCACGCATGCGCGGCCGGAGCATCTGGGTCGCGTTTTCATGCAGGCGTTCGAACAGACCGGCTGCAAGGTCCGCGTGGACGGATCGACGGTCGAAGTCGTACCTCCCCGCGTGCTGACGCCCGTCAGTATTGCCACCAATGTGTATCCCGGGTTTCCGACCGATCTGCAGGCGCAGTGGACTATTCTGCTGGCATGCGCCGACGGCAATGCCAAGGTGCTGGAGACCATTTATCACGACCGGTTCAAGCACATTCCGGAACTGCGGCGCATGGGGATCAATGCCGTGGTCGTTGGAAACGAGGTCGTGGTCGAGGGAGGCAACCCCATGGAGGGTACGGCCGTCATGAGCACAGATCTTCGGGCCAGCGTCTCGCTCGTGTTGGCGGGCATGGTTGCCCGGGGAGAAACGCATGTGCTTCGTATCTACCACCTGGATCGAGGGTACGAAAGGCTGGAGCAGAAGCTGAGCGCGGCCGGTATTGACGTGCGCCGCGAGCCGTACGACGAATGGGCCGACCCGGCGTAGAAGGACGCGGCTGGGAGGACCCGGGTGGGAGAAGCCATCATGAGCGGGCCCGACGGGCTTCTAAAACGATTCTAAAACAGTGCCGTCAGCTGAAACCTGCCCGTATGAATGGTGCGTCCGCTCGACGGGGCCCGGCCATCGTAGGTAAGCCGGGCGGACAGTTTGTCTGAGAGCTCCGCCTGCAACCCCGTGCGCCACAGCCAGGACGCGCCCCTTCCGCGGCCTTCGGTGAGTTGAAAGCCCACCAGTCCGGCGCGCGTAGCGGCAGATGAACCGGTATGGAACGTAACTCGGGCGTGTTCCAGACGCGTCGTCACGCGAACACGACTCTCCAGCGCCCAAATGGACTCCACGGGCCAGATCCAGACGGTAGCGTCGGTTCCTGAACTCCGCTCTGTCTTGACGGCCACGGCCGGATCGGTAGCCACAGTCCACCGGCGCGTGACGGACAGCCGGGCCGACGGGCGCACACGCCAACTCACCACATCGAAACTCCGGGTCGCGAATTGCGCGCTTTCAGAACGCTCCAGTTCCCGCGCCAATCCTATTCCCCAGGTCCACACCGAAGTGGCACGCCACAGGGTCTCGATATCCATCACATCCGTGCGCGAGGCTTCACTTCCCGATGCGAGCGAACTCAGACTGCGCACGGTCTGCGCATTCAAATCGATGTCGGCGCTGCGCACCCACGGAAGCAGCGATATGGTCTGGGCCAGGCGAAGTCGACCCCGTATGGTTTCTCCGGGCGTTCTGAACGTGCCCAATTTCAGCAGATACACCTCGCGCCGGTTGGGCGTCCGACTGGTTTCCTGCACTTCCACTACGGATGTCGAACCCATGCCGCGAAGCCGCTGGCCCCTGTCGGGTCGGAGATCCAGACGAATACGCCCCGTCACACTCGTAACCGCCTCGAGGGAATCGGAGGGTAACAATGTGCGGACATAGTCTCCTTCTGTCGGATTCGTTTCCGGGATGAACTCATCGAGTTGGACTACGCCGTCTGCGTTCGCATCCACCCACACAAACTGGCCTCGCTCGGGGCCGGTTCGAATAAATATCTCCTGCAGGGTGGCCGAGCGCTCGCTTCGGGCATCGTAGAGAATATCCACGCGGGCGCGCCGGTAGGGCCGAATCTGACTCGTCGCGTTGATGAGCAGGGCGTCATCCCGCGTATCTCCGTCCTGGCGGGTCTGTCGCCAGCCTATGGAAACGTCCGTATCCATTCGGCTTCGCGACAGGCGGCTGCCAAGCCGCGATGTCAGAATATCCACGTCAGAAGACAGGGAATTCAGCTGAAATCGTGTTTCCCCCCGCGTCTCGATGCTGGCAAAACCGCTCAGGCCACGGCGCCCGGCTTCGACGCCGGCGCCATACAGCGTAAAATCGGGTTCGAGCGACATGGCTGCGCGCTGGCCCTCGCGGGCCGTCATCTGCTCGGATTGCCACCGGATCCAGGGCCGAACGGATCGGTCATTTGGCGCCGCCATTCGTGCCGAATGGCGGCGCCAAAAACCTTCCTGCATAGCCCCTCGTGTAATCCGGTCCCGCGTACGCGTCCAGGAGGCGTACCCGTCGAGCGAGGGCCGGCCCGGTTCGAAGGATTGCACGGTGAGATGCTGCCTCTGGCCGTCAAAGGCCACTCCGAGGTCAATGCGCTCCATGGCCGCACCCAGTCGCGTACTGTCGGCCACGCCAACCGTAAGCCGACCGGTACCCTTTGACTCGCGCTGACCGGGAATAGCGTTTTCCGTAACCGATGCGGTGGGAATCCGGGGAATATTCCATGTCCGTTCGAACTCCACGTCCCGCGTGCGATCGAACGACGTAAAATACGACGAACGGCTCTCCACCCGTCCCTCGGCTTCAATCCAGACCGGTCTATCATCCCACTCCCACCGATTCGTGGTCAGTGCGGCTGACCAAGCCGCACCCCGGTCGTCGTTGTCATCGAGTGTCGACAGCCGGTTCCTGTCAAGTCGCGATCCGGCCCACTCGAAGGACAGCCGTGCCAGTGGAAGGTCCCGGCTGACCACGCGCAGGCTCAACAATTCCTGGTTGCGGGGCGCAGAAAGCGGCACCACGGGCTCGTACTCCCCCTCTCCTTCCCCAACGAATGTGAAAACAATTCCGTTGGCACTTCCGGCACCTGTTCTGACATAACTGCCCTGACCCGCACCAAATCGCGTGAACGTGACACGGAATACGCGCTCGCCCGCCACGGGCTCGCGCATAGCCGGTACGAAGATGGTCAGGGAGTCGCCGCCGGGCAGCACCTGAAACTCTTCGAGATACTGCGTAAACAAGGCTTCCGGATCGTAGGTCACCTCCCGCGCACCACTACGAAATGGCGTCGTGTCGCCCGCGCCAATTACCGCCGCCGAGTCCGCCGCCGTAAAGGCCAATTCCTCGGTGAAGGCATTCCCGTCTGCTTCCCGGATGGCGGTCACGTCCACATCGGCGAAGCGCATGCGCGCCTTGCCTGCGCCAAACAGGAAGGTACGCGTAAACTGGTTCGTTGTAAACTCGAACTCAACACGGATACGGCGTTCCCTACCAATGATATGCCGGGATGTGAACGAGACCTCGGCCGTCGTGTAATCGATGGTGTAATCCTCCTCAGCACCCCGCGTCTGCAGTTCACCATCGAGAAACACGCGCTCGGATCCAGGAAGGACGAGAATGAAGCGCTCCCCTGTGTTGCCTTCCAGCCGGTAGGGCCCCTGGACGCCATCGAGCGCCTGGATCTGCTGAGATCTGAAAATTCCCCGTGATGTCGCGCCAGCAACCCGGGTCTGCCACAAAGACGCGCCGCTCGGAGAGGTTCTGTCAGGTGCTGCCGTGAACTCCAGAAGCGCTCCCTGGAGGCTTCTTCGTACACGGCCGTACGTGCCACTCTGGTGCGCCACGTCCACATCACCCAGCTGGAGGTTGCCACGGTCAGTCGACAGCCGGATGAACACGCGGTCGAACTGGTCCAGCCGCCGGGTAGTACCCTGTGGCAAGACCGGCGTGTCCTCGTCGGTCAGCGACGCCATGATGTGCACGCCCGGCGTCAATTCGCCCTCCATTTCAAAACGCAGGGCGGACTCAATAGATGCATCTCGACCAGATCCGGCCACTACCCCGCGCGACACCGATCCGGATCGTCTGAGGTCGGGGACCCGCGTCTGGACGACCGGCCGCGCCGCAGCACCCTCAGCCGCATTGGCATGCTGCCACGCCCGGACGCCAGCAGGCCGGTCGAGAGGTATGTAGGCATAGGTGGCCACGAGGCTCATGGACGAGTCTGGAGATACGCCATTCAGCACGAGA
Organism: Bacteroidota bacterium; assembly: GCA_029262775.1. Taxonomy (GTDB): domain Bacteria; phylum Bacteroidota; class Rhodothermia; order Rhodothermales; family UBA10348; genus 1-14-0-65-60-17. The sequence goes on along the minus strand of JAJCYR010000056.1, from coordinate 231,949 downwards.
AGCCCGGCGGCGGCATCGAGCGTGTAGGACGATGCCGAAATCGTTCGTACTGGCAGAACCGTTCTGAGATACAGGGTACCCTCTACAACGAACGGACGTAGTTGGAACGGACCGGGGCCCACAACATGCAATGTATCGGTAGCGACGGGTGCCTGCCGGGCCGTGGAGACCTGAAAACCGCACAAAAACAGCAACAGGAGCATGCACCCTGTATGCGTGTATGTGTATCGTGAATGACGATGCTGCTCCTGCACCTTGCGCCCGATTGGTCTCTCGAATGACGCTGTGACAAACACGCCCGCTGGTGGGCAGTTTCCCACCCGTTGCCACATCGCGTGAACAGGTGCTACATTGGAACACGTTCAATAACCAGAATGGTCATGGCCACCAACGCATCCCCCTGGAAGATAGCCGTCATTGGCGCCGGTCCTGCCGGTTTCTACGCCGCCGAGCATCTTCTCAAACAGAGCGAACCACCTATCGCCGTGGACATGTTCGATCGGCTACCGACACCGTACGGCCTGGTGCGCGCCGGTGTGGCGCCGGACCATGAGAAGATCAAGAACGTGACACGCGTTTTTGACAAGACGGCCGAGCGGGATGGATTCCGGTTTTTTGGGAACGTCCACTACGGGACGGATATCACGCTCGATGACCTCAGAGAACACTACCACCAGGTCTACTTTTCGACCGGCGCACAGGTGGACCGCTCCTTGGGAATTGAAGGCGAGGCCCTGCCCCGCAGCCACTCCGCAACGGAGTTCGTGGCCTGGTACAATGGTCATCCGGACTTCCAGGATCTGGATTTCGACCTCTCACAGGAACGTGTGGTAGTAATTGGAGTCGGCAATGTCGCCGTTGACGTGGCGCGCATCCTGTGCCGGACGGTTGACGAGCTGAAACGAACGGACATTGCCGATCACGCGCTCAGCCGGCTGGCCGAAAGCCGGGTGCGGGAGATCGTGATGATTGGTCGACGCGGACCCGCCCAGGCAGCGTTCACACTGCCGGAAATCAAGGAGCTGGGACAAATGGAAGATGCCGGTGTGACTACCCTGGCCGATGACATGGTCCTCGACGCCCATTCGCTTGCCCGGCTGGAAGAAAATCCGGATCGGCTGACGACCAAGAAACTTGAGATCATGCGCAGTTACGTTGGTGGTTCCAATCCAGATGCCAAACGACAGTGCATTGTTCGTTTTCTATTGTCTCCCATGGCCATACATGCAGCCAGCGATGGGGGTGTCTCAGGCATGACCCTCATGCAGAACCGACTGGAACCAGGTCGGGGCAGCCGCCTCTCGGCTGTCGCAACGGGAAAGACGATGGCCTTGTCGTGTGGACTTGTCTTCCGCTCTGTCGGATACCATGGGGTGGCTCTCCCTGAAATCCCCTTCCGGGAAGACTGGGGTACCGTGCCGAACGAACTCGGACGCGTGACCCAGGACAGCGGCGAGCACATGGAGGGGGTCTATGTCGGTGGCTGGATCAAGCGCGGTCCGACGGGCATTATCGGCACCAACAAGCCCGATGCCATTGAGACGGCCACGTGCATGCTTGACGACCTTGCCTCCGGCACCTCGTTCACCCCCGGCACGAAAGACATGGCTGAAACACTCAGGGCGCGGGGTATCCGGTACGTCACCTACGCCGACTGGAAACGCATCGATGCCCTGGAAACCGAAAACGGTCGTGCCCAGGGACGTCCCCGCGTCAAGTTTACCCGCGTCCAGGACATGCTCAGTGCGCTGTCTCGACAGCCGTGAGCTGAAACCCTTCCTCCTCGATAGCGGCGCGCAATGCCTGCTCCGAAGGGGCCTCAGCACCGGTGTTCACGACCGCGTGCCCAATCTGGACCGCTTCAACGCGCACGCCTTCGAGCGACGCGAGGGCTTCTTCGACGGCACGCACGCAGTGCCCACAACTCATTCCGTCAATGGTGAGTGTCTGTTTCATGTTCAATCCATCGGCCTCCTGACGGGCCCTGTTGTTTCAGTTTCAACCTCAGACTGTTCGAAACGACCGATACGCTGGAAAGTGCCATGGCAGCCGAGGCAATCATGGGACTGAGCAGCCACCCCGTGAACGGGTACAGCACACCGGCCGCGACAGGAATGAAGGTCACATTGTAGATGAATGCAAAGAACAGGTTCTGGCGAATGACGCGCATGGTCTGCCGAGAGTCCTGGATGGCTCGGGGCACCAACAGAAGGTCATCATTCATGAGCGTCACGTCGCTCGACTCCATGGCAATATCCGTTCCACTGCGAACGGCCATCCCGACATCTGCCGCCGCCAGCGCCGGGGCATCGTTGATGCCATCTCCCACCATACCCACCAGATGATACCGCTGCCGCAGCGTGTTTACGGCGTCCACCTTGCCGCGCGGCAGCAGCTCGGCCTTAACGTGATCTATCCCGGCCTCCCGGGCCACAAGCCGGGCGGTCGCCTCGCGATCCCCCGTCAGCATGACCACTTCCACGCCCATCGCCTTGAGACGCGACACGGCCTCCCTGGCATCGGGCCGGATCCGATCCTCAAACGAGACGCTGCCCAGGTAGGTCGTACCAACAGCCACATGAACCAGACCCGCTTCGACTTCTTCCGTGGCCTCGGAAACGTCCACGCCTGCATCGACCAGAAAAGGGAGTGACCCCACGCGTACGCGCTCGTCATTGACCACAGCCCCCACTCCCCGACCGGTAACGGACTCGAAGTCCGTGGACCGTGGAACGAGCAGTTCGTCCTCGCGGGCTGCACGAACCACTGCCTTCGCCAGCGGGTGCTCGGAATGGATTTCGACCGCGGCCGCCATGGTCAGCACCTCGTGCCGGTCTCCACGGACCGTACCCACGACCGGTTTCCCCTCCGTCACCGTCCCCGTCTTGTCGAGCGCAACGACCCCCAGCTTGCCGGCGCGTTCAATGGCAGAGGCTTCACGGATCAGGATTCCGATCGATGCAGCGCGGCCGGTTGCCACGACCACGGCGGTCGGAGTAGCCAGTCCGAGGGCGCAGGGACAGGCAATAATGAGTACCGATACGGCGCGGAGCAGCGCATGATTGAGTGCAGGATCCGGACCGATAACGAACCAGACAATGCCCGTTACCACGGCTATCAGTATGACCACCGGGACGAAAACAGATGCAATGCGATCGGCCAATTTCTGGATGGGCGCCTTGGAGCCCTGGGCCCGGTGCACCAGATCGACAATCTGACGGAGCATGGTGTCGGGTCCCGTACGGACCACCTCCACAATGATGGAACCCGTCTCATTCAGGGTACCCGCCACCACGCGGTCATTTTTCTGCTTTTCGACCGGCAGGGGCTCCCCCGTCAGCATGCTCTCATTTATACTCGTCGTGCCATCGAGTATGCGTCCATCGACCGGAATACGCTCGCCAGGACGGACGCGGACACGGTCGCCCAGTACCACCTCGTCCACCGAAACGGTTTCCTCCGCGTCATCGGTCAGGCGATGCGCGGTCTCAGGCTGCAACTTCATGAGCTTGCGGACCGCGGCTCCGGTGCGCCCCTTGGCGCGCTCTTCGAGCAGGCGTCCCGCCAGGATCAGCGTGACAATCACGGCGGCTGCCTCGAAGTAAAATTCGGGTGCGGCCTGCCCCGGAAAGAACCCGGGAACGAAGAGTGCGGCCGTACTGTAGATCCACGCAGCGCCCACGCCGAGTGCCACGAGTGTATTCATGTCCGTCGCCCCATGGCGCGCAGAAACCCAGGCCGATGTGAAGAACGGCTTTCCGGCCCAGACCACGACCGGCGTGGCCAGCACGAGCTGGATCCATCCCTCCATGGGAATGTCCCAGGCTCCGTGCGTCATGGCAATAATCACCAGCGGTACGGTGAGAACGGCGGCGGCGGCGACACGTCGCTTCAGGATGTGCAGACGCTGCTGATGATGAGACTCATCGGGCTCGTCAGCCTGCGCGGTTGCGGTGGCACCCCGAAACCGGCCAAACAGCTCCTGCAGCCGTCGCCCTGGAAGAACCGATGCCACATACCGCACATGGAGCACCGTCTGCCCCTCGGTGGCTACCTCTTTCACGGTGAGTACACCATTCAATTCGAGGAGCGCACGCGTGGCCTCGGCCGCCGCATTCGGCTCTGCAAAAACAGCCTCCGCCTCGGCCACCCGTACCGCATACCCCGTCTTCTCGATGACATCCACAATATCGCGTACCGATGCGCCGGATGATGTGACCCGCGCCTTCTCGGTGGCATAGTTCACCGCTGCGTAGTCAATGCCCGCGGCCTTGCCAAGCTTTCGTTCAATGCGGAGCGCACATGTTGCGCATGTCATCCCTTCAACTGCAATTGCATATTCTTCCATGCCCTACCCGCGCCTCATCTGCCAAAACCGCTCGAACCTTTGCCCACGGGTATACGTTCCACGGCGTCGTTCAACATCCGGCTGTACCAGATGGCCAGGGAAAAAACCCATATCGTGAGGTCCGTCAGTATATTCGACACTCTTCAGACAAGCTGTTATGACGACACGGGAGACAATCCGCGCCCACCTCGACCACACGGTCCATGAAACCCATTTCCAGCACATGGGAATGAGATACAAGGGAAAAGTCCGCGATACCTACCAGGCCGGCGACGTCCTCATTCTCGTTACAACAGATCGGATCAGCGCCTTCGATCACGTTCTGCGTCAGGGTATTCCTTTCAAGGGCCAGGTACTCAACCGGTTGGCCGCCTGGTTCTTCGAACAAACGGTCGACGTATGTCCGAATCACGTGATAGCCGTCCCCGATCCCAATATCACCCTTGCGCATCGCTGTCATGCCGTCCCGGTCGAATTCGTGGTGCGTGGATACCTTGCGGGACACGCTTGGCGCATGTACCGCGACGGGCACCGGACACTCTGCGGAAAAACGCTTCCCGACGGGCTTTCGCAGAACAGCCGTCTGCCCGAACCCATCCTGACGCCTGCCACCAAGGCTCTGACAGGACACGACGAGGATACAACGCGGGAAGACATAATTTCGAGAGGCATTCTGCCGGAGAGCGATTTCGATCTGCTCGAAACGAAGGCTCTCGCCCTATTCGCACGAGGGACCCAACTGGCCGGGGAACGCGGCCTGATTCTGGTCGATACGAAATATGAATTCGGCCGATACCACGACGGCACGTACCGTGTCATCGACGAAATACACACCCCCGATTCGTCTCGCTACTTTTACAGTGATACTTACGATGAACTACTGTCACTTAATACGCCGCAACGACAACTATCGAAAGAATTTGTGCGGGAGTGGCTCATGGACCATGGATTCCAGGGGCGCGACGGTGAGCGGTTACCGGACCTTTCCAACGAATTCCGGATCGACGTGTCGGCGCGGTATATGGAGCTCTATGAACAGGTCACGGGCTCGGCGTTCGATCCTGACACGACGACCGAGTCGATATCCCGAATGGAGCGCGCGCTGGCCAACGTGACCCTGTAGAAGGCCGGGCGGACGGGTCTACCAGGATCCCTCGTGCCAGGATGACGACCCGCTGCTGAAGGCTTCCTTCTTCCAGACGGGAATACGCCGCTTGAGCGTATTGATCAGCCAGTTGCAGGCCTCGAAAGCGGGCTGTCGATGCACCGTAGCCACCCCGATGAGTATACTGACTTCCGACACCGGCACGTCTCCCAGCCTGTGCCAGACGAGGGCCCGAAGAACAGGCCACCTCACGGCCGCCTCGTGTAACATGCGGGCGCACTCCGCCTCGGCAAGTGGAACATGGGCTTCGTACGTCAAACTCACGGTCTCTTTGCCACCGGTGAAGCGCCGCGTCGTGCCCGAGAAAAGAACGTTGCCGCCTCCACCGCCTTGCGCCAGGAAGGACAGGGCGGAATTGGCCGATGGAATGGTCTCCCCTATGCGGATATCGTACACCCCGTTGTCGTTTGCCGAGTCGCTCATCCGCCACTCACCGGGGTCAGAAGGGCCAGTTCATCCTTGTCGGACAGCACGTGGGCCGCATCGACAAAAAATGTGCCTACCGCATAGCGCAAGGCCGGTCGCATACGGGCCACCTCACCGTGATGCGCTGCAAGCAGGCTCACAACATCTTCCACGCTCGCTCCATCCTCCACCTCCACGGCCTCTTCACCACGGCCGAGGGCCGAACGCAGATGTGAAAAAAAGAGTATTCTGACCTGCATGGGGTCCCCTCAGAGTGTCTTGGCCGCGGCTTTGACAGCGTCCAGGTCGGGCATTTCTCCTGCATTGTCGAGGACCTCTGCATAGGCGATGTTGCCGCTCCGGTCCACCACGAAGGCGGCACGCTTCGAAATGCGGTCGAGCTTCATGGGCGTGAAGTCCTTGTTGTACCTGGACCCGTACGCGGCCGATACATCGCCGTCATGATCGCTGAGCAGGTCAAAGCGGAAACCATTTGCCGCGGAAAAGGCCTTTAGTGCAAACGGAGAATCGGTCGAAATACCTCGTACAACGGCGCTTCCATACGCTTCCAACTCGTTGCTGACCGCATTCAGCTCCGTCGTGCATACACTCGTGAATGCACCTGGGAAGAAAAGGAGCACAACCGGCTTTTCCTGCAGGGAAAGCTGAAAAGGTTCGTTTTTGTCCGAATAGAGTAGAAAGTCAGGGGCCTTGTCTCCTGTAGTCATGGGTACGTGTTGTAAGTCAATGTTGTAAATGAATGGCGCGGATCGGATCAATTTTGGATGCATACCGGGCAGGCACAAAAGCGGCTCCGGTACACAGTGCGCATGTTAGCAGTGGTACGAGGGCGAAGTCAAGTAGCGACAGTGCAATCGGCGCCTCTTTCATGTAATAGGCTTCCGGGGGCAGGGGAATAATGCCATATTCGATTTGAAGCAGGGCAAACACAAGGGCAATGGCAGCGCCCAGAACGGAGCCTGCAATACCGATTCCGAGCCCAACCCGGGTGAACGTAGCCGTCATGTCCCTGCCGCGGGCTCCCATACCCATGAGAACACCGATATCTGAGCGCTTCTCAAGGATTACCATGAGCAGCGTCCCGATGACATTCACCGCGGCCACCAGCACAATGATGGAAAGGACAAGGGGAATGATGCTCTGCTGCAATCGGACCCAGGCAAACAGGCTCCGGTATACCTCGCTGATGGGTCGGGCCATCGCGGGAAACGGTAATTCTTCGTCGAGTTCGGCGGCTATGCGTTCATAGTCCTGCCCCTCCTCCACACGCACATCAATCCGGGTCGCCTCATCCGCTTCATAGCCCACCAACTGCCGGGCACGATTCAATTCCGTAAACAGGTACAGGTCATCAAAATCCGCCAGGGACGACTCGTACATTCCGGCGACGGTAAACTGCCCGACACGTGGCCTACCGCGCATGCCATCTGGCGGAATGGAAAAAAGCGTGATCCTGTCTCCTGGCTCCACGCGCAGCGTTCGTGCCAGGGAGGCACCGATGTACACATCATCGGGAGACAGTGTGGCGTCCTGCGTTCCCATCGTGAGCGCAACATACGCCGGAAGCTGCTCCGTTCCCCATATAGCGGCTCCTTCGACCCGTTTGTCACCCGTCCGGAGTAGCACGAATTCCAGCACGACGTGCTCCGTGCTGACCACCCCCGGCTGCGCAGCGGCAATACTGGCATAGGATTCGGCATCGGAAAGGGGCGCGTCGCGCAGGCTTTCGATTTGGATCTGCGCGCCAAAACCGACAATTTTCCGGGTGATTTCCTGGCTGAAGCCCCTGACGATGGCGAGCGACAGGATGAGCGTGGCGACGCCCACAGCGACACCACCAACGGCGATCCGAATAACCAGACGCAGGAATCGCCGCCCTTCGGAGTGCCCCTCAGCTCCCCGAAGGTATCTCAGCGCAAGAAATGTCTGTAACGATTGGTTTCGCATGCGCTGTTGACGTTGCAGCGCGCATTCGGATCCTGGCCGTGCAGGGCCAGGCCCAAATCATCGATACATGGCGTGTGCATTCGACGGTTCGATGTGCGTGAAGTGATACGCCACCGACGGCCCGCTCAACTGAATTTCGACGCCCATCGACCCGTACTGCGCCGCAATGGCGTTCACTGTAGCCCTGAATTCGGCTTCCTTTGCCTCGGAAACGAGATAACTGGCGTTCAGTACAACCCGATGTGTCGCATCTGGACTTCCGGGAACGTTTTTGAGGAGTCCTTCGGATGCCACGCCCAGAAGTCGGGTATGCGTGTTACCCACGATATTCTGGATCAGTGTAGCCAACTGGGACTCGTCTGGCGCTTCTGCGCTGAGCTTCAATTCGTCCCGGATGAATCCTGCTACGCCATGGGTCATGTCATTGAGCGATGCATCGATTCGGGCGTCCGATGCCATGTAGTGCTCTCTCAGCGCATGCATGTCCACATGCAGACGCACACTGAATTCCTGTCTATTGGAGAGCCTCGAAAGTGCATCGCGCAGTGCGTCGTGCCTCTCGGACAGGAAATCGTCCAGGTCGACCGGAGTTTCGAACACTTCTCCAAAGGGGAGCGGCACGAGTGAATCGACGCCTGGAAGCGCATTCAGGATTTCCGCGTGCCTCGATACCTTCTCTTTCGTCCACGCGGAATCGGACATGGCGTTTTTGAGCTCCACGTTGCCGTATGTCGAAGCTGGAACCCGGGATGTCAGAGCGCAGATATCCTCCCATGCGTGAAACTGCAGGTGCGAACCGGCCACCAGTCCCTCGATATTTTGAATTTCCTGCGGGTCCAGCGCATCAACATCCAGTACACCATACACGTACAGGAGCATGCAGGTGTCGTCAACCAGATCCGGCGTTTCCGTAACAATGGACTCTGGCTGTCCTGTCTCAGGGTATGTTTTCTTTGGTAGTTCGGGGGCCTCTGACAGAGCGCCATCCCCGGTGGCGAACAGTTCGGAGATGGACCAGGGTTTGAGGGGCTCGTCCTCGACGAGTTCCTTCTCGACGAGTTCGTTCTCAATCGACGCCACTTCGTCCATATCCGACAAGGCGGTCCACGACATGGCATCTTCGTCTGCCTCGGGATCCAGGACGGCCGCCATGGCCTTCCTCAGCAGCTCCATGTCGTCGCCTGTCGCGCTCTTCTCTACCCTTTGTCCCAGTGACCGTACGGTATCGGCAAGGATGGTCGCCATGATGCGGTCCCGGAGCGTGCTGGCGAGCATATCCAATTCCGGTGCATCTTCGGGCACGTGGCCCATAGCTTCGGGGAGTGATTCCTCAATTCTTCCGAGCGCGTCGAGCGTTGTCGCAGCTACGACCTCTAACATATTCTCCTGCAGCGCATGGACCAGATTGACGATTCCCTCCGAACGAAGGTCTATGCGCTGGAATGCCTCATCTCTCGCTTGATCCGCATGGGACAATTCCTGTTCAACCTTCCTGGCAATCTCATCGTAGACGGCGGAAAGCACCGCTTCGTGGGCAGCATCAATCCTGGTAGTTGCATCCAGATTGTTCCGCGCCGCATCGGCAATTTGTTGCACCTCGGCGAGCCGTTCATGGGCACGTTTTCCTACTTCAGACACCAGCATTCCCTCCAGCATGTCTGCCGCCTGCTCCACGCCAGGAAGCGACTCCGCCATGCGCGTCCGGGCTTCGGACGACAATTTTTCGACGTGCAGGAGACGGCCCTCTGCCTCGGAAACAATCTCGCCCACGATGAGCGCCATGGTGGCTTTGACGATCCGCTGGATATCATGTCCCTCGGAGGGGATGGCGGTAGCGGCGCGCGCAGCGAGCACCTCTGTATCGTTCAAGTGTTCTTCTGCAAGCCCGGAAATCTTCTGTATGAGTAGTTCTCGGGTAACGTTCACGGCTTCAGACACCCTTTCCTGACTGCGGCTGACAACGAGGCCAGCGGCCGTCGTGGCAATCGATTCGGGCGAGCGTAGTTCATTGCGCAATTCCGTCTCGACGTATTGGGTGAGGCTGGCCTTCGCCGCCTCGCGGGCAAACTCCATGTCAGGGTCTGACGCAGATATCCACAGTTCCGCATCCGTAGCCAGTTCCTCCCGATTTCCCAACGACCGGGCTGTACGACGTGCAATATCCTGAATAATTCGTGTGCGAAGAATGGTCGTTGCGGCGATCAGATCGTCATGATCAAACGTAATGAGCGCCCGCGCCTCGTGGGACAGGCGATCTGGGTCTCCCAGACCATCCAGGGTTCGATTGGCAATACGCTGCACCAGGGACTTCCGTACGTCTGCAGAAACCTCATCGATCGTGCCTGAAGCGGTGAGCGCCGACGACACAGCCTCTTCAACAAGGATCTCACGGTCCTTGCTGCCATTGTGAAGCATGTTCGCAGACATTTCCTGTACCTTGGACGCGATCGCCTCATTCACTGCAGACGACACGTCAATTTCATTCATAGCCTGGTTGCTACCCTCAAGGACTACAGCCTCAACCTGTTTACGCATCCGCTCCTGGACCTGGCGAATAACGTGTGCGCTGACATCTTCACTGAGAACGAATTCAGGCGTCCCGGCATCCAGGCTTTCAGCCACGATGGCATCCATATCCATACCGGACCAGGCAGCTTCTGCTTCGGCGTCGAGTATCTCGCGAACGCGCTGTCCAGACAGTTCCCGGACCGTACCGGCCTTGGCCTGGATGATGCCACGGATGCGATCGCGTGCAGGTTCGAGATCGATATCTATCTCCCTGATCTGCTGGTCAATCTGTTCCTGACTGTCGGCGGCCAGTTCATCAACGGCCTGTTGCATGAGGGTGCGCAACAGCTGCTGTTTAACAGCTGCTCGGGCTTCGTCCATCTGGGGTTGCTGGTTCATTGCAGCACTCGGTGCGTTGGGTTTGTCGTACCGATGCGTATGCAAGTCCTGTGCCGGAACGAATGGACAGGTTAAACGACTCTTCTCAGGCGTTTCCAAGTCGAATACCATGGGATTTCTTGCCCGTGCCCGGAAAATTTTTCCGTCCGGAAGGCGTTGTTCTGCAACCGAACGAAGATGCCGTTGGAAGTTTGAATGAAAGCCTGCAAGACGCTTTCCATGCGTGTTACATTGTAGGCTCGTCCGCATCCATGCAAGATCCATAGCCATGAACAATCAGATTCCTTCCGTTCCCTATCCAGTCAACGAGCCCGTCACCTCCTTCGCCCCTGGGACGCCCGAACGAGCCGCGCTCAGGGAGCGGCTGGCCAGCATGAGACGGGAAACGTTTGACATCCCTGCCATCATAGGTGGCAAAGAATTCAGAACGGGCAGGACCGATCGCGTTGTGGCTCCGCACGACCACCGGTTGGAACTGGGGCACGTGCACAAAGCAGGCCCCAATGAAGTGGAAAACGCCATAACGGTAGCCCGTGAAGCAAGAAAGGAATGGGCCAACATGCACTGGACAGATCGGGCTTCGGTCTTCCTCAAGGCAGCCGAACTCCTGTCCGGTCCGTGGCGCAATACCATCAATGCTGCCACCATGCTCGGTCAGAGCAAGAATACGATGCAGTCAGAAATAGACGCAGCGTGTGAACTCATAGATTTTTGCCGGCTCAATGTGCATTTTGCCGAGCAGATATATGCCGACCAGCCAAGTTCGGACGTGGGAATCTGGAATCGGTCCCAGTATCGCCCCCTGGAGGGCTTTGTGTTTGCTGTAGCACCTTTTAATTTTACATCGATTGCAGCAAACCTTTTCGTTGCTCCTGCGCTGATGGGTAACACGGTATTATGGAAACCGTCCTCCACATCAACCCTAAGTGCCTATTACCTGTACAAACTGTTTGAGGCAGCAGGGCTGCCTCCAGGCGTCATCAACATGCTTCCGGGCGATGGACCCACCGTCGGCGACCCTGTTTTCGCTCACCGCGAGTTTGCGGGGCTTCACTTTACGGGATCCACAGCCACGTTTCAGCACATGTGGCGGACCATGGGAGCCAATATTGCAAATTACCGCTCGTACCCACGTATCGTAGGGGAAACGGGAGGCAAGGATTTCATCCTCATGCATCCGGATTCCGATCCAGAAACCGTTGCCACGGCGATTGTTCGGGGAGCCTTTGAATACCAGGGACAGAAGTGCTCCGCGGCGTCACGCATTTACATACCGACGTCCCGTTGGAACGACGTGCGAGAGAGCCTGACGACCCAGCTCGCAGAAATCACTGTCGGACCGGTGGAGGATTTTACGCACTTCATGAACGCCGTCATTGACCAGAAGGCGTTCGACAAGATCACCGGATACATCGAACACGCCCGTTCGTCGTCTGATGCTGAAATCATCGCTGGTGGTACATATTCGGATGAGGATGGGTGGTTTATCGACCCTACGGTAATCGTCGCCTCCGATCCCGGCTACAAAACCATGTGCGAGGAAATTTTTGGCCCTGTCGTGACTATTCATGTCTATGAGGACAAGGAGTTTGCGAACATGATCAATATCATTGACAGTACGAGTCCCTACGCGCTTACGGGCGCCATCTTTGCCCGGGATCGACGTGTCATCGCCGAGACTACGGCGGCACTGTCGGACAATGCCGGCAATTTCTATATCAACGACAAACCGACTGGAGCCGTTGTAGGACAGCAACCATTTGGCGGCGCTCGTGGTTCGGGTACCAACGACAAGGCGGGTTCGTACATGAATCTGCTTCGCTGGGTGTCAGCCCGTTCCATCAAAGAAAATTTCAATCCGCCCACGCATTTTGCGTACCCGTTTCATCAACCCGATCAAGGCGATATCACAATCACATGAAGCAACCCTATCGCGTCGTCCAGTATGGACTTGGTCCCATTGGCCAGTCGTGTCTCCAGACAATCCTGAACAAACCGCTCGGCATTGAGCTGGTCGGTGCTATCGACATAGATCCGGACAAGGTCGGCAAGGACGTCGCCAGCCTCATAGGTCACCCTCGGCCAACAGGCGTTCTTGTCTCGAGCGATGCCGATGCTGTGCTGTCCGCAACCAGGCCGGATGTGGTGGTGCATACCACGTCCTCCTTTCTGGCATCGATGTACGATCAGCTTATCCAGTGTGCCCGCCACGGAGTCAACGTCGTATCTTCGACCGAGGAGTTGTCCTGGCCCTACCACCGGCATCCTGCAATCTCGGCTGAACTGGAACGAGTGGCAGCGGAGAACGCCGTGACCATACTTGGTACTGGCGTCAACCCCGGGTATGCCATGGACGCGCTCGCCCTGATGGCCACCGGTGTATGCAACGACGTATCCAGCGTAGTCATTCACAGGCAGGTCAATGCTGGCCTGCGTCGTCTGCCTCTGCAGCGCAAGGTGGGTGCAGGCATCACACCACAGGAGTTCAGAGAGAAAAAAGCTACAGGCCAGTTTGGTCATATCGGACTGGTCGAATCGTTGTACATGGTAGCCGCTGGACTGGGCTGGGAACTGGATAACATGGAGGAGCAACTGGAACCCGTCATCTCGGATATTCATCATGAAACCGACTATTTGAGCGTCATGAAGGGGCAGGTTGCCGGTATCCATCATCATGCCCACGGATTCGTTCGCGGCAAGGAAGTGCTCACGCTCGATCTTAAAATGTATGTGGGGGCACCCAATCCCCATGATGCCGTCCGCGTTGTCGGCGATCCTCCGATAGACCTCGAAATCAAGGGAGGCATTTTCGGGGATACTGCGACCGTGGCAGCCCTCATAAACGGAATACCGCTCGTCGCCAAGGCTCAGCCTGGCCTCAAAACGGTGGCTGACGTGCCGCTGCCAAGAGCCTTCGCCACGACACCCGGCTGATACCCGCCGACCTGTCAACGAGATCAGAACCGATTGAAATCATACCGATCCCGCAGACATCCCGCTGGGCGTCCACGCCCCATCGTGTTCGCATCGGAACTCGTGCGCCCGCTGGGTGTGTGCATGCTTCCGGTCATGGTCGTCACGCTGTTTGCCATGCTGGAGGGCCAACAGGTACTGGCTGCAATTTACGTTGGGTTTCCCGCAGCGCTCCTCCTCGCATCGGCTTGGACCTGGATCCGGATCCGGGACATCATCGTTGAAATACACGTAGGCGAGGACCGCATTGCCGTACGATCCCTGTACGCCGCCGCCGCACCGGAAAAGGACCTTCACTGGTCCAGACTACTCGATGCCAGGCGTGAGAGCAGCCGCGTTTCCCTGCAGATCGGTCACGAAGAATTCAGACTGGATGAAAAAGACTGGGACATACTTCCCGTCCACATATCATGATCCGGGTCGATACGAACGACGAAATCCCAATTTACCGGCAACTTGTCGAATCCATCCGGTATGAGATAGCCTCTGGCGTTTACGCTCCCGCCGACGTAATGCCCGCCACGCGTGCCCTTGCTCGCGAATTGGAGGTATCCTTTCATACGGTCCGCCGAGCGTATGGCATGCTGGTCGCGGAAGGTGTCCTCGAAACCCAGCCTGGAAAAGGGTTCACCGTCGTCGGCCCGACCACTCTCGGGAAATCCGAGCGGATGGAGTTGGGGGCACGTATTGTGTCCGGGGCCTTACAGCGTATGACAGGCCTTGGTCTGGATGATTCAGAGATCGCCTATCTGATGGAAGAGCAGCGCTCCCTGTTGGATCTGGACCGGCGCGGTAAAACGGTCGTGGTTGCTGCACAGTATCGGGAGTTGGCGGAGGCAGCCCTGGACGTTGCCTCTCTCATGAGCGGTAATTCGGTTGAAATCATGGACCTCGACGCAATCGATGCCCGTGTAGAGGCGGACGTGATCCTCGTTCCCATGTCTGCTCTGGCTGCAACCAAGTCCCGCAACGCACGTGCCGAAATCACGGGATTCCAGCATACCTATGCGGAAGAGTCGCTGATGGCGGTGTCTGCCCTCATGGACCGGGAGACGCTTGGACTGATCACGAAATATCCAGACGCCATTGGCCCCATGTCCCAACAGATTCGACTTCTTACGGGCTTCAGGGGACAAATCCTCGCCGCGTCTGTCAGTGGAAACGACATCCAGGTTGACACCATTGCCGCCGCTTCGGACCTGGTCATTCACACGCATGGAGCGTCCAGAACCGTGCGGAGACTCGGCCCCGGCTCGTGGCGTGCCCTCGTTGAACTGGACATTTGCCTGACGCCATCATCCGTCGAGCGCATCCGCAATCTTTTCCGTTGACTCCTCGCCCGGGTACTTGACCCGGACATGGTAAATTCCGAGAAGCGCGTTCAGAAGCGTCTCCTTGATTACCCTGAGATCCTTGAAGGTCAAGTCGGTATCGTCCAATTGACCATCCTCCCTTCTGGCCTCTACAAGCCCAGCGATGAGGCTTTCGAGCCTCTTGTGGTTGGGATTCTCGAGGGTCCTGCTCGCCGCTTCCACTGAATCTGCCAGCATCAGGATACCCGTTTCCTTGGAGTTGGGAACGGGGCCCGGATACCTGAAATCCGACTCAGACACGTCAGCATCCTTGGCGTGCGTCATGTCGAGCGCTCTCCGATAGAAGTATTCGATCCGGGTTGTGCCATGATGCATGGGGATGAACTGCAGCACTTCCATCGGGAGATTTTCCTCGCGGCCCATATCCAGGCCCTCTTTGACATGAGAGGCAATAATCAGCGCACTCATACGGGGTTTCAATGCATCGTGTGGGTTGTTGTCCGGCCGCTGGTTTTCGACGAAATACTCCGGCTTGACCATTTTCCCAATATCATGATACAGAGCCCCAACGCGTGTCAAGAGCGCGTTGGCCCCGACCGCGGCTGCAGCAACCTCAGCAAGGTTGGCCACCTGCAGAACGTGATTGAAGGTACCCGGCGCGCGCATGCTGAGCTTTTTGAGAAGCGGACGATTGGTATCCGACAGTTCAAGCAGCGTGAGGTCTGTCGTGATATCAAAGGTCCTCTCGAAGACCCACAATAACGGGTAAGCCAGCAGCAACAGTACCGAATTGATCATGACAAACACCACTTCATCTGCAAATCGCTCGAACGATGTTCCTGCCAGTAGCAGACCCGCCGTGAGCACGGTCAGATACCCGATGAAAACCAGGCCTGCACTCAGGAAAAATTGACTCCGGTTCCGGATGTCGCGCACGCTGAATATCCCGAGCGTTCCGGCAAAAATTGAGGCAAAGGTGAAGCCAAAGTCGAATCCGAGAAGTAGTCCCCCCAACAGGGCCAGCGTGAGCGTCGCAAACATGGCTGCCCGTGAGTCGAACATCACCGTCAGCAAAATCGACACTACGGCGACAGGGACGAGGTACATATCCACCAGCGCCATACGCAAAGCCACGCCATAGAACAGGATGACGGTCAGTAACAGGATGTTAATAAGCAACATGAGCTTGACATCCTCAAATATTGGCCGTCTGAGCAGGTAGAGATAGAGGTAGAAAATCAGAAACGTCCCCAGGACCACCATGATCTGACCGAGAAGTCGCTGCCATTGGATACTGGTACCGGAACGCTCCATGCGCTCCGCTTCGAGGGAAGTCAGTTTCCGGTGAATGTCGTCCGTGACCAGGTCTCCCCGCCGTACAATGACTTCATTCTGCCGGACAATGTCGGCGCTCGGCACAATCAGGTTTTCCTGCTCCTGCCACCTGGTCTCGGAGGCGCGGCCATCATAGACCAGATTGGGTTCCATCAAATAGGCATACACGGACAGCGCTGTGGATTGCATGACCGGGTCAGCCACGTACAGCGACTGCACGCGCGACTGGACTTCGCGAAAGGCCTCATCCTGACCCCACACCAGCCGCGCTTCCACATCCCGCTGGCGCCTTGTCAGGTCGGTCCTGATCGTTGCGTTTTCCGACAGGATGGAATCTTTCGCAACACTGAGTATACCGGTCTCCTGCAATTCTGCAATAATCCGCATGACGTCCCTCACTATGCGGTCTGCCTGCCCTTCCCCGAGTAATACGTTCCACTCCGCAGTGCGAAATCCCAGACGGAATGAGTCGACACCGGCACGCCAGGCCAGAGAGTCCTGACGCCCGAGGGAGTCCTGCCCTGGAGCCTGGTTCGCTCTGAACGACCTATAGACCTCCGCCAATTCACTCAGCGCCCCCGTCAACGCCCGAGCCTTCTCACGAAGTCGGTCGCCAGCGTCGGTCACCTCCCTGAAAACGGGAGGCGTTTCCCGGCGCACACGTTCCCGTTCCTGCTGCAACTCGTCAGCCGACTTCCTTATCGCATAACGAAACGGGGCGTGCAGGTTTTCCTGTCGCCAGATATCATCGACTTCCACCGTGTACTGGTATACCTGGGCCCGCGGAAATACGGCGATGGCAGCGACAACGACAACGACCACCATGGACCACCTGAACCAGCGTTCCCTGCGCAGCCTGACTACTGATCGGTTCTCCGTTCCACGCTCCAGGTTCGAACCTACAGGCCGGACACGCGGTCTGAAGAAGGGTAGACTGTCCAGGAATGACATGGTTTTGCGAAGTGGCACAGGGAGAAAGCAAAAGATCACGAATGGCGCAGCGCCAAAGATGATCCTGTTCCAACAGCTACCAATGTACCAATCGCGGTGTACCAGGGCCACGCCACTGCTGGAGCTGCAATAACACCGGGTATGCCAAAAATAAGCACCACCATGGTCGCAACAGACACAGCGAACGCTGCTATGGCATCCACCTCATTGGCACGCTTATTCCACAGGCCCAGCGCAAAACCACCCAGCAGGGCACCATACGTGAAACTGGCAATGGACAGGCCCAACTCGACGACAGGATTCTGCTGGTCTTCGAAGAGCGTTGCGAAGGCGACCAACACAAGGGCCCAGACAAGAGTCAGTCGCCGGGATATCTGCAATCGGTCTGCTTCGGACCGCGTCGAAAGACGTTTGCCAAAGAGATCCAGCACGGATGACGACGCAAGGGCGTTCAGACTCGATGACAGGGTGCTCATCGCTGCGGCCAGAATACCGGCAATGAGCAGACCCGTAAGCCCCATCGGCAGGCCTTCAATGATAAAGAGCGGAAATATTTCGTCGGCCCGTGTGAGACCCATCGCCTCAGGAGTGGCTCCTCCGTAATACGCCCACAGCAGCGATCCTACTGCCAGAAAGGCAATGAATTGGACCATGACCACCAGCGCACTGCCCACGAGCGCCTTGCGTGCGTCGTTCAGTGAACCGCAGGCCAGAAGTCGCTGCACGATCAGCTGGTCGGTTCCATGCGATGCCATACTGAACACTGCCCCGCCCACGACGGCGGTGACCAGAACATACGGTTCAGACAGGATGCGCCCCGTGTCCAGGGTCATGTCGAAAACGTTGAGCTTGCCCGCGTCCTCGAGCATGGCCAACGCCGCCGTCATTTCCAGAGTCATACCAATGACAATCACGGTGATCAGGGCGCCGAATACATAGAGACCCATTTGAACCACATCCATCCAGACAACCGCCTTCAACCCGCCAAAATAGGTGTACATGGCCGTCAGGATACCAATTCCCAGGATGATGACGGGGTAGCCGAAATCATACCCAAGGGACGCAAAAATCATTTTTACCGGGATCGCCGTTGCAAAAAGACGTACGCCATCGGCCAGCAATCGCGTAACCAGAAACGTCGCCGATGCCGTGCTCTGAAGCCGGTGACCAAACCGCTCCCCGAGGAAGCGGTACGCCGTCCCCACCTCGCCGGAATAGTATCGGGGCAGCAGGATCCATCCCACGAGCGAGCGGCCCAGCAGGTATCCCAACGTGAGCTGCAAAAAGGTCCACGTGCCCGCATACGCTACGGCCGGAATTCCGATGATGGTCAGTGTACTCGTCTCAGTGGCTACAATGGAAAAGCAGATGGCCCACCAGGGCAACTCCCTGCTGCCCATGAAGTAATCGCTCATGGACTGCTGCTTTCCCGCAATCCGGATACCGAATACCACCACACCGAGGAGGTATAGAACGATAACCGCAATATCAATCGGTGATAACATGGGCACGCCCTCAGGAAAGCAGGTTCAACAGGTCACGCTCGGACAACACAGGTACTCCCAGTTCGACAGCCTTGTCCATCTTGCTCCCGGGAGATGCACCCGCCACCAGATAGTCTGTGTTGCGACTGACGCTGGACGCCGTTTTTCCTCCGTGCGCAGCGATCATTTTGCGGGCCTCTTCGCGCGTCATGGTCTCGAGCGTTCCAGTCACTACGAGCGTCTTTCCCGTAATAGGGCCCTCTTCCTGGTGGATGCGGGCCTCGTCGTCCTGCCGCGACGTATTGACACCGAGTGAAGCCAGTGCCCGCACAAGGCGTCTGTTTTCCTCTACGCGAAACCAGTCGTATACACTCTGGGCTACCACCGTGCCCACGCCATCTACTGTCTGCAGCGTGTCAAGACTGGCTGCGGCCACCGCATCGACGGAATCAAATGAGCCCGCGAGCGCCTCGGCTGTGGTCTTTCCAACATGTCGGATGCCGAGGGCAAATACAAGGTTGGAAAGAGGTCGTCGCCGCGCCTTGACTATGCCCTCAAGGAGGTTATGCGCTTTCTTCTCCCCAAACCCCTCCAGGTGAATCAGATCGTCCATCTGCAGGCGGAACAGGTCATCCAGGCGCTCGACCAATTGCTCCCTGGCGAGCAAGACAGCCAGTTTGGATCCCAATCCTTCGATATCCATGGCGTTCCGGGACGCAAAGTGTTCCAGAAGCCGCATGAACTGTTCGGGGCAATCGGCCGATACACAATAGGTATCCGCCTCTCCCTCGATACGATCCAGGGGTGCACCGCACACGGGACACTCGCGAGGAACGACCCACGGCCTTTCCTCACCGGTTCGCGCCGAAACAACGGGGCCCAGCACCTGTGGAATAACGTCCCCAGCACGCTTGACGACAACCGTATCCCCAATACGGATGTCGCGGGAAAGGATGTAATCCGAGTTGTGCAGTGTAGCCTGCGACACGCACACCCCTCCGATCTGGACAGGCTCCAAAACGGCTTCCGGCGTGATTTGCCCCGTTCGACCTACATTCACCACAATGTCGCGCAGCGTGGTCGTAACCTCCTGTGCCGGAAATTTGTAAGCGATGGCCCACCGCGGCGCATTCGAAACGTTGCCCAACTGCTCCTGGACGGCGATGTCATCGAATTTGATTACGACCCCATCGATTTCATAGTCCATGGATGCGCGACGAGCGGACCAGGAAACGGCTACGGAAATAGCCTCGTCCACACTGTCTACGCAGCGGTTCTCCGGACTGATGGGCAGTCCCCACGTTTCGAGTTGATACAGACGCTCCGAATGGAGGGGAGGCAGTCCATCGGACGCAGGCCCAATGGCATAGGCAAAGAAGGAGAGCGGCCGCTTGGCGGTAACCCTCGAGTCCAACTGACGCAGGGAGCCAGCAGCAGCGTTTCTCGGATTCGCAAAGGACTTCAGGCCCTCTCCTTCCAAACGCGCATTCAGTCGCCGAAAGGCAGTACGCTGAAAATAGACTTCGCCCCGAACCTCCATACGCGATGGGATGCCCCGTCCGGAAAGAGAGAGGGGAATGCAGCGTATGGTGCGAACGTTTTCTGTCACATCCTCTCCCATTCGGCCGTTTCCACGCGTAGCGGCACGAACAAGCATGCCCCTGTCGTAGGTGAGCGCGAGCGCGACTCCGTCAATTTTGGGCTCGAGGGCAAGGCGCGGCAGGGCCTCTTCACGCGTTGCGGGATCCAGCATTCCCAGGTTCCGCAGTCCCCGATCATACCAGGCCCGGATATCTTCTTCAGAAAAAGCGTTGGCCAGAGACAGAAGAGGCTCCGGATGCTCGACCTTATCGAACGCGGCGAGTGGCGCCGATCCTACCCGTTTGGCGGGTGAGTTCGGGTCGGCAAGGACGGGGTTCATGTCTTCAATCTGCCGGAGTCTGGCCATCAGAGCATCGTACTCGCCATCACTGATGATGGGATCATCAAGAGTGTAATATCGCTCCCCATGCTGCGAGAGGACATCCGAAAGTTCGGCAAGCAGCTTCCTGGTCTCCTCCCGGCCCAGGGTGGCAGGGTCCAACTGCGCAAGGCGCTTCTGAAGGGAGCGCGTCCGGTCAACCAGCGTCATGGCGTCGGCAGTTGCAGTTGTCACGGCACATCTGACAGCCGCATGAGCCAGGCCAGCACCGAGTCACGATGTACCGTGTAGACGCCCTGCTCGTCCACCCAGTCGGGGGGTAACACATGTCCCTCCACGGTAATTGTGGCATGGTCCACTTCCCTTTCGAACTGAGCCATCTGAAGGAACTGAAACACAACCGTCGAATCCATTTCCACCCACAGTGGGAAGCGGACCAATGGTTCGATGGGCAGCACTACCGTATCTACAGCCGACGGAATCAGTATCTCCTGTCTCATGTCCAGGGTAACCCGAATCGGATCCAGTGGCTCTACCGTGGCCGTCACGCCAATACGCAACGTATCTGGCAAGGTGGGCTCGGGCGTTGCAGGCGGATCGATCTGCTGCGGCATGTCTATGGACCCCGATTCCGTGTCTATTCCTGTCTCGGCCAGGTCGCTCTTTGAAAACACCCACATAAGCGCCAAGGCGACGAGAGCGAGTAGAACAAGCGCGGCAATACCAGCCGCCCACATCCCCCGCAGGTTGGGCAGCAGTACGACCCGACTGGCAGGCGAAGCGGGGTCTGGATGCGCTGAAGGCTTTGAGGTGGGCGTTGCAGCTGGCCGGGCGGCAGCCACGTTGTCCTCTCCTGCCTCGTGGTCCAGGACTTCTTCGGGCGGCGGCGTGTCATCCCCCTGCTCAGAACCCCCTTTTTTCCCGGTGTGCAAACGAAGGCTGCCAGCATAGGTACCACCAAGCGCTTCTTCCAGCGCCGACAGCGCCCTGTCTTCCTCGAGGCCGACGGCGCGCGCATAGGACCGGAAAATGGATCTCAAATAGACCCTGTTGAACATGGGGTTCGAGACAAGTCCCGTCTGCTCCAATTCCTCGACGATATTTTCAGCGAGACGCGTCGCATCCATGACATCTTTCACGGAAACGCCATTCTCCGTCCTGATGGCATTCAGATCAGCTGCGAGCTTGCGGCCAGCCGTGATACGTGCGTCGCTCATGACAAGGCATGGGTGTGATTGTGTGGGCTATAAGGCTGTTGAAAGTACGCGTTGCAGAGACAAGCTTCCAGTTCAAAAACAAGCGGCCAGACAGGACGTACGAATGGTCTCCATCAACAGATTTCCATGCCGACCCCATGACTCGAACTCTCTTCACCATCCTGATGGTCCTCAGCTCCTTGAGCGCCTTGAGCGCCATGAGCGCCTGCCGCGACGCTCCCGCCACGCAGGACAGCCCCTCTTTATCGGAGCGTTCAGGTCCGTCGGTGCTTGTCATAACGGCTCACCCTGACGACGAGGCCATGTTTGCTGCCACCATGTACCGGGTCACGCATGCACTCGGGGGTGACCTGCACCTGGCTCTGATCACCGACGGGGCCGGCGGATACCGCTTTTCCACACTTGCGGAACCGCTTTACGGTACGTCATTGACCGACGAGGCCGTAGCCCGGACGGAGCTCCCTGCCATCCGGAAAAAGGAGCTGGAGGCCGGCGGCCGAATTGTTGGTATTTCCCAGTACTTTTATTTGGACCAGCCTGACGAAGGCAAAACGGAAAATGCCGACTCCGTAATGAAGTACGTTTGGGATACCGACCAGATCGCCTCCCGTCTCGACCAGATCCTCTCCGAACACAGCTACGATTTCATATTCACGCACCTTCCCATCAAGCCGTTTCACGCCCATCACAAGGCAGCTACCATTCTTGCGCTTGAGGCTGTGAACCGCATGCCGCCAGAGCGTCGCCCCATTATACTTGGCAGTTTTTCAACCGGCGGTATGGACGACGTCGTTGCCCAGTTCCAGCAGCTCGAAGGCTTTCCCGTCACTGCTATCCGCAAGGACGTGGGACCGTGGACATTTGACCGCGCAACACCGTTCGGAACGGACAACCGTCTTCACTACGGCATTATCGCAAACTGGCTTATTTCAGAACATAAGTCGCAGGGCACCATGCAGTTGTTCATGGCTGGCCCGAATCCCGGGACGGAGCGTTTCTGGCTCTACGCCCTCAATCCGTCCACCGCCGCCGAAAAAGCAACGGCCCTTTTCGACGCCATAAACGCACCACCCCATCCCTTCTGACACGGCTGCGACAGTCGGACGGCTTCCCTCCAGCGGGCCCGTACGGAACGGATCTGGATCACGTAGGCCCTGGTCACTCGGCATCACAGTCGTCCTGAATAGTTGAAAAGGTGGCTTCGGCTGAGAGCATGACCCCGGGCACGCCAGCTCCGGGATGGGTGCCTGCACCCACGATATAGAGGCTCTTGACGTCTTCCGACCGGTTGTGGGGCCGGAAAAAGGCCGTCTGGAAAATCCTGGGCTCCACCGAGAAGGCGTTCCCTACAAAGGCGTTGAGTTCCGACTCGAAGTCGTTCGGTGTGAACATCTCGCAGACATCCAGATTTGCCTGCAGGTCTTCAAGGCCCCAGGCTTCCAGGAAGGCGAGAATCCTGTCGCGGTACCGGGGCGCCTCCACAGCCCAGTCAACATCGGCTCGCAGATTCGGAACAGGTACCAGGACGTACATGCTCTCACAACCCTCTGGCGCCATGGAGGCGTCGGTAGCGGTCGGTACATGCAGGTACATGCTGAAGTCGTCCGGAAGAGATTCATGACGGAAAATGTCGTCAATGAGTCCTTTGTAGCGCTCGGCAAGAATCAGGGTGTGATGCGCCAGGCGGGGGTATTTCCTGCGGGTCCCGAGATAGAGCAGGAAGCAGCTCATAGAATACGCCGTCCGGTCAATTTTTCGGTCGGTCCATTTATTGCGGTACTCGGGAGCAATCAGGTACCGGTAAGTCGATGCCACATCCCCGTTTGATACGACGATATCCGCGTCACTCCAGCCGGCAGAAGTCTCGACGCCTGTGACCCGTCCCTCCCGGACGCCAATGCGTATGACTTCCGCGTCTATCCGAATGGTGCCCCCCAGTTCGGTAAACACCCGTCCCAGTGCCTGTACGAGGGCATACATCCCTCCTTTGGCAAACCAGACCCCCTCCTCTTTCTCCAGGTAAGGAATCATGGCATAGACGGCTGGCGTCCGAAACGGGTGGCCACCTATAAAGAGAGGGTGGAAACTGAACATGAAGCGGTGCCGGAAATCCTTGAAGAATCGCCTGGCGAACCATGCAACCGGGATGAGCGCGCCAAGACGGGCCGCCCGCGGCACGAACCGGGCCATGATTCCCGCTCTGTCAAACGGCCTGCTGCCCAGACCGTCCTTGATAACCGCGTCATAAATAGGCTTTGTGGCGGCCATGAACCGGTCGTATTGCCGGGCATCGTGCGCATTGAACACGGCCATCTGTGCCTTCATCCGCTCGCCATTCCCCGTATAATCGATGTGCGTGCCGTCGTGGTAGAAAATCCGGTAGAACGGGTCGAGCGGGACAAGGTCCACGTAGTCTTCAAGACGCCGCCCGGCCGCCTCAAAAATACTGCGGATGATGGACGGAGCGGTCACCAGGCTTGGGCCCATGTCGAATGTGTACCCGTCCTTTTTCAGCTGGTATGCGCGGCCTCCGATCTGGGGCCGCTTTTCGAAAATGACAACGTCGTGTCCCGCCGCCTGCAGACGAACGGCCAGCGACAAACCCCCAAAGCCCGAACCTATGATGGCAATTTTCATGTCAGTTACGGCCTGCCAGGATCGTGCGACGCGCGTCTGATATGTTTCACCCGCCGGGTGATGAACGATGCTCGCCGTAGTGGACGCGAGACGTTTTGACCATGCTGAATGCCTCGCGCGATCGCAGACGACCGTATCCATAACGGGTCATCCCACGAACGGCCAGCCACGCTTTTTCCAATGAACTCGTTGCGATGCGCCCGCCCAGGTTGTCGTACCCGCGAGCCCGCATATTGCCCAGAATACCTCGATAGATTTCTGCGGCCACTGCTACGGAGAGGCCAAACGTTGCCGGGAGCGCAGGTATGGCCTCCCAGGCGCTACGGTACTCCTCTTCGGCAAGAAGCTCGACCGCCTTCAGCGCTTTCCGATACGCCTCACCCGTCGCATCCTGCGGTGCGTTGAAGGTGCCGCTGTTCACCAACTGCTTCAGGTCACTGACCGATACACCATGTGTCGCAAGGATATCAGATGGTATGTACACTCTATCCATAGCAAGGTCTGGCTTCACATCGCGCAGAATGTTGGTGATCTGCATGGCCCGACTGAGCGCTGCTGCCCGGGATAGTTTCCAACTGTCGGTCTCGCCGAACAGATGACACATCATGATTCCAACAGTCGATGCCACCGAACAGGAATAGTCTGTCAACTCCTGCACAGATTGAATCCGGACGCGACCGGTGTCGCTGAGCACACCGTCGATCAGGGTATTGATCACGCAGAACGACATACCGGAACGAGAAAGCGCCTTGGCAAGCTCGTTGAGCCACGCAAAATCGGACGCCCCGCAGTCGTAAGCCGAGCGAACGATGCTTCGCCAGTCTTCCAGTAAAGCGATCTTCAGCTCTCGCGACAATGCGTTGTCATCAGCAAGGTCATCGGTGATTCTACACAATACGTAGAGCGAACCGACCAGTCGACGATTGGCCCGGCTGAACAGATGGGATGAGAATGAGAATGATCTGGAATGGCTTCGGAAGAAGGCCCATGGGTCGTTACTGGCCGCGTGTATGACGGCGGTGAGGTAGGCGTGGTTTTCCACGCCGTCAGCCCGTGCCCTCGCTGGAGCGGGCGCTTCCCCGCCCGGTTTGCTACCCGAAGAAGGATATGCCTCCGAACCCGTTCCAAGCCGGCCGTATAGTTCCAGCGCGACCACCAGCACACCAACGGAAAGTACCGCCGCTGGCCAGACTCCTGCCGCAACCAGCATGCCGAATGGCAGCGCGAACAGCGTCACGTAGTAGAGAAGCAGCCAGCGCGAAGAAAGCCTCGATTCCCAATCACGCACACCCGTTATATCGAGTACGAAAGACAGTATGACACCTGTAAACAACCATCCCGCCAGGTTGACCCACGGCATGCCGTAATAGGCTCCCTCCACGCCCCACGTCCAGTACATGACCAAATGGCTCATGGCTGGATCAAGTGCCAGATCCCAGATCGTGAGCAGTATTCCGGTGAGCAACCAGTGCATGGGGCGCGACATGGACCACTCGGTAAGCCGACCCGTGATGATATGCGCGGAAAGTACCATCGTAAACCAGCTGAGTGGAATCACGACGGGCACGAGCCCAAACCATTTTGCACCCAGAAGGCTTGTATACAGGTATTCACCAAAGGGAAAGCCGGTGTTCGTTCCAACCAATTCACTGGAGAGGCTCAGCACGTAGACAAACAATAAACCCGGCACCCACTTCCATCCTGCGGATCGTACCAGAAAGAGGGCCAGGACCACACCGGAAAGCCACACCTGAGACTGGGCAAAGAAACCGTACGATACAGCATAAAACGAAGCGGACGACGGGAAACGGGCGAGATTTTCCGGATGCAGCCCGAAATACCAGTAACCGGCAAGCGCCATGACGGTGAAGACGGCCAGAAGGACGAGTCCGGCAACTGACCACACGTCCGCCCGCTGTCCAGGCTCCAGATAAAGGCGTCTACTGGTCATGGCGCATCCCCAACCAATCATCGAACGATTCAGAATCCTCGAACGTGCGCACCACGATCGGCGAATTTCTGACAGGTACCTGGTCCGCAACCAGATGTGCACCCGAGCCTCCTATGACCAGGTCAAACGGGGCCTTCTCCCGCCGAAAAGTAGTCACGTTTCTTACAAATTCGCGCACTTCTCCCGCAGTCCGATCACTGGACATCGAAACCGCCACCAGCTCTGCCCGGTGCCGACGCTGGTACAGGACGAGATCCTCTTCCGGCACATTTCTGCCCAGATACACCACTTTCCAACCTCGATCCATGAGCAGGATCCGTACCATCATGGCCCCCGCAGCATGGTCTTCCTGCGGGCCACACCCAACAATTGCAGTATGTACGCGATGGCCATTATGCGGCGTGGAGGTCGGCAGCATGCTCGACATCAGGCTGTAGAGGATGTCCGTGAGCGATTCCGAGATACGATGCTCGTCCCCAATTTCGAACGCCTCACGGGCCCAGGCCTCTCCAATTTCTTCCATGACACGCGCTACCAGGCGATCGAACATGCGCGCATACGGAATTTCCAGTGAGCGGCACAGCTGCATAAGCCCGGACAGCTTTTCGCCGTCCGCATGCAAGAGCCAATCTTTCATTTTAACTGCCAAGACATCCGCGTTGCGGCCCAGTCGGAGTTCATTGGCTCCGTTCCATACCAGCAGGGCGTCCGTGCCAAACGGGAGGAGTGCGCACCTGAGGTTCTGACTACGTGCGTACGTGAGTACGTCTGCCAGATCTATGCGCCTGTGACCACCGGCGGTGTGAGAACACGGCAACTCTTCAGAATTGCACCACCGTTTTATAGATGATTCGTGCACACCGAGTAACGTAGCCGCCTGGCGCGTTGACACCAACTTCATATCGTTCTTTACCGCTTTATAGACGCTATGCGAAATATGCTATCCACTGAACGATAGTAAGTTTCCACACACGGGCAGAACGAAGCCGTATCACCCCGGTGCGACAGGGCAAAAAAAGAGCCGGTCCCGACCTGTCGATGAAACAGGAGGACCGGCTCTACGAGTCGGGACGGCGGGATTTGAACCCACGACCCCTTGCACCCCATGCAAGTGCGCTACCGGGCTGCGCCACGTCCCGAGGTCAAGCCGCTAATATCTATCCCTGATCAATCGGTTCCCGCGACCGACGCCACATCCAACCCGGTCACATACGGTCCAGCAGTCGAGCCAGGAAGGTCTTCACCTGCATCAGGTCCTCTACCGCATCCGGTTGCTGATTCGCGCCCCGTTCTGCTCTGCGGGAAAGGGCCTGCCGGGCGCCATCTATGGTAAATTTTTCTTCCCGAAGCAGATGCCGGATCCGGTAGACCGTGTCAATATCGTCGCGTGTATAGACGCGCTTACCCGCCCGGTTTTTTCTGGGCTTGAGTGCGGGAAACTCCGATTCCCAATACCGCAGGACATGCGCCTCTTCACCAATGAGGCGGGAAACCTCACTGATCGTATAGTAGAGTTTCGTTATTCCACGATCTATCATACAGTAATGTACGATTTTTGAAGTAGCTTGCCACATTCAAAAAATCGATCAGTGTGGTGGGAGACATGATGAAACGGTGGCGCAGCGAAATCGAGTTGCTGTCCGTCGTCCTGATGTGGGGCGTGAACTTTCCGCTCATGAAGTGGCTCCTCGACGTTTTTGACCCGATTGTACTGAATGTTCTCAGGGTTTCGACGGCCCTGCTGGCGCTTGCCTGGGTCTATTGGCTTCGCAGCGGGCGCAGTGTGCAGGTCATGCTGGCGCCATTTGCAACGCACACCTGGGAAATTGTACGAATCGGGATTGTGGGATGGTTCATCTACCAGATTGGATTTGTCTTTGGACTTTCACTGACGTCCGCAGGAAGTGCGGCGCTGATCATGGCAAGTGCCCCGCTCTGGACCGGCCTCCTGGCCAAGTTCCTCGGGCTTGAGAAACTCGGCGTCGTGGGTTGGGTGGGCCTCGTCATCAGCATTATCGGCACCGCTGGCGTCGTCATATTCGGGCGCGCCGAAATAACGCTGAGTTGGGGGACCATGCTGGGGAATATCATCATGCTTGCAGCGGCCCTGATGTGGGGTTTCTACACGGCCATGGCCCGACCCCTGATCTCCGTCATGAGCCCAACAGCGCTCACCGTCTGCGCCATTCTGCCAGCCATGCCCCTGCTGGTTCTGGCGGCCGTACCTTTCGTGGCGCAAATGGATTGGTATGAGGTAACGTGGCTTCACGTCCTCGCCATTATTGCGTCCGGCGCATTGCCAACCGGATTTGCCATTGTGCTGTGGAACCGGGGCGTACGCACCATCGGTGCATCCCATACAGCCGCCTTCGGCAATCTCGTACCCTTTGTAGCCCTGTTCTCGGCCTGGTGGATGCTGGGTGATCCGGTACTGCCCGCCCAGGTGATTGGCGGGACACTCATTATCGGTGGCTTGGCCGTAATGAGGCGCTCTCGTGTTCAACCCAGAACCCTGGAGCCCCGCATGCATTGACGGACCATGCCTTATTCAAATATGCGCCGAACCGATCTGCTATTCCCTATCGTAGGTCTACTCGTCACCTGTCTGGCATTCACGGTCCGGGGTGCAGAAGGTAGACAATTGCCCGATGTTGCGCCCATGGCCATGTCGTCTGACGTCTGGTCGGACTCCGACGACAATATCTGGGGTGCACGCATCGGCATACATCGGACGGTACCGCTGGGCTCCCTGCTGCCCCAAACGGCAATTGGGAGTAGTATTCGTGTTTTGATATTGGAGGGTGGTGTTCAGTCTGACGACGGCGACCTGATAGGCCGGTTTCGGATCGGTGGCCTGGATCTTGACGTGCAGCGGGGTCACAAGTCGGTTCTGCTCACCATTGCAGATTACGACCGGGCTGGCACAATGGACCTCAATGCGACGTGGTTCCGGATTGGATTCGGGCCTGGCGTGGCACACGACGGGCCGCGCGCGAAGGGTCGGTTTGCAGTGCATGCTTTCTCAGGCCTGGTCACACGCGAATTCGGCCGCAGTCTGTATGCTTCCCTGCCAAAAAACACCCGTTCCGATACCATGTTCGAGGGTGGGCTTGCCGGGCGCACATCACTCTCACACGTCAAGGGGTGGCGTCTGGACGTACGTGCAGAATATGCGGTACACAGTCTAAGCGGAGACCTGCGTACCTTCAAGGCCGAACCCGAATTGACGTGGAGTCGCGGACCACGTGCGCATGTATCGGTCTACACCCGGTGGTACGGTGCTGAACGCAGCAGCGTGGAACACCACGACGCACTCTTCGGCCTGAAATTACGTTTCATTCCGTGACATGACGAATCAGGTAGGCTTTCCCTGCCTCACCGCTCCAATGCGGCGTTCAACCTGTTTTCGAAAATCATTGAACGCGTCCGATTCCCGCCCCAGCATATCCCATGCCTTCGGGACGATTTCCGATACCGGCTCGTACAAATCTGAATTTACGCGCGAGGGCTGGGAAGGAAGTTCAGCAAAGCCGAGCATCAAGAACAGAAGGCTGAGCACCACCGCCGATTTGAGCACGCCCGTCGCGCCGCCAACCAGCCGGTTGAGTGCACTCAACGGCGTCGTGGACGAAGATTCGTCGAGAGATGCTCCGAAACTTCTTACAATGACGCGAACAACGAGAAATACGCCGATAAACGCAAAAAAGACAGAAAAATCAGGCGGAACGCCCAATTTGTTCTCAAAAACACCACTGATCGGGCCCATCAGCAACGAGGCCGAAGCAAATGCCGCCAACAGCCCCATCAGGTTGGCCAGTTGACGCACCGCACCCGTTCTGTAGCCCCGGAAAAGACCCACAGAAAGCACGATCAGTATGATGATGTCAAGAGTCGCCATATGCGAGGTATCGGCCGGTCAGCTCATTCCTGAAAGGGCTTCCCGGACGAGACGTTGCACATCGGCACCGTTTGCCCGACCGGAAAACGTCGACATGGCCATCCCCATGACCTTCCCCATCTCAGCCATGCCCTGGGCCCCGGACGCATCCAGTATGGGAACCAGTTCGGCACGGATGGCATCGTCTGTGAGTTGCTCGGGCAGATAGCCCTCGAGGACGGTCAGTTCTTCCCTTTCTTTCTGTACCAGATCATCCCGGCCCGCCTCCTCATACTGGGATATCGCGTCCCGCCGTTGTTTCGCCTGCTTCTGGATGACGGCCAGGACCGTGGGTTCCGGGAGCGGAGCATCCGTACTCCCTTTTTCCCGTTCACCCGTCCGCTCTTCGATGGATTTTTCCATGAGGGCCGCCCGGAGCGCCCGAATGGTGCGAAGCGCGACCTGGTCACGGGCCTTCATGGCACGTTTGAGATCTTCTGTAAGTCTTGCTTGGATATCCATCAACCCACCCTCTCCGACAAAGACAACAACCGTCAAAAAATGAGACGAAACGCGAAAACGCCGAGACCAACCTGCATGGTGCCCACAGCTACTCCCGAATATACATCAAGCCGCTGAACCCGATTCTTGAGATTCGGGTCCTGTGTCTGTTGCCACCGATCGAATCGATTATCGGCCTTCGTACGATAATGCACCGCGAGAGCCCCCGCGGCGGCTGCGGTTGAGAGGGCCGCGATGTCAATCCAACGTCGGCGTCTGTCCGTCTCGGTAAGGCCCATTCGTCGCGCCACGTGCGTATCACTCACGTTCAACATGACGACTTCGTGGTTCCATATTTCCGTTCCAGGTACCAGACGTGCGGTCGTATGTCCTTCCTGCGCAACCAGAAGTTCACCCCGGAGTGCAACAGTAGACTTGTACAACAAAGGCGTCTCACCGAGCCACTCATCACCGGCGGGCGAGACCAGAAAAACATCTGCTCCCGGTGGCATGGATTCAACGCGGTAATGGTACGGAAACATGGCACTCAATGCGCCGTCGGAACTACCCGTTGTCAGGTCAAAACGGATCGGCTCAATGGCCCATGCGTCAATGCTTTCCGGTTTCACCATGAGTTCTTCAGCCGAAAGCGCCACCGTGAACGGTCCGTCCGTGATACGCCCCACCCATTCCCCATCCACGAATACGTGGGCCGTCTTCATATTGGACTGCACGGATAAGGAACGCACCTGTGCCGCACCCGGAGTCACGATCAGGCAACCCAGGACAATCAGCGGAAGCAATACGTTGACCCAACTATAATTCCTCATGTACAACCTCCTTGCTTCGAATGAATTTCGTCACATAGCGGGGTTCCGACAATACGATGAGTGCATTATCCGACGCGGCCATGGCCGATTTCACCCGACCTTTCAGATCGGCAGACCAGACCGTGCGTCCTGATTCCCGGTCCAGCGCCACGATCTGACTGCCGAGCGTACCAACAAAGACATGGCTACCCACAATCTGAGGTGGAGCCGACACAACTCCGTCCAGTTCCACCTCCCATTTCAAAGCCCCAGTCATCAGATCGATCGAGCGGACCTTCTGGTCGGTCGCCCCCACGAAGACCTGCCCGTCACCAACGGCGACGCCACTGAAGCGGGCATTATTCCGTCCGAGAGTAAATTCCCACAGTGTCTCCCCCCGCTGCGCTCCGATCGCCACCAGGCGTCCGCGCGTGGTAGGTACGACGATTATACCCTGTCGATACGCGAGAGAAGCGTAGACAGGGGCCGCCAAATCGCGCTGCCAAATCAATTCACCCTGCGCTGCATTGAGCATCACCAGGCGCCCCGTGTCCGTCGCAATCACCATCCGCAACCCTTCCAGCAACAAGGGGGCCGCCTGTACGGCGCTCCTCACGTTCATGTCGTAGTGCCACGCCTCCGCGCCCGAGTCCTTGGCGTAGGCCCTCACGTGCGATTCCACATCAACTGCTACCACGTTTTCCCCAGCGTCGACAACAGGTACCTCAATGGGAACACCACGAACACTCCACCTGATTACGGAACGCGTTACGTCGTACGCCATGAGTACCTTCCGTCCCCACGCTGAGGTGACGTACAATGTACCACCGGCCAAAACCGGCGTACCCTCAATGGCTTCATTGAAAGGTTTGAATCCGGAGCGTGCACCCGTAGTCCAATCAATGGCGTGCACTTCTCCTTTACGCGTCCCGACAAGTACCTGATCGCCAAGAATCAAGGGGGATCCTGGCCCAAACCCGGCCGACGCGTTGTACTCCCAGGCGCGCTCAAGGGGCGGCGTCAGTTCCAGTTCCGAATAGCGATCGCGCAATGGGCTGCCCCCATCCGTCTTCCATGCCTCCAGACCGAGTGCATTCGGACGGTCCACGGAAATCGTCTGGCATCCCGAAACCAGAATGAGTCCTACCGTCGCGGCAACGAGGCCGTTCTGTATGCGTCGCATCGTCAAAAATCCCACCCGAACAAAAACTGTCGAAACACCTTGTCCTGCGCCCTGAACCCGTCCCTGTAGCGCCGGCCGTAGTCAAAGCGGAGCAGAAAAGCACCATACAGATTCAACCGCAGGCCGAGTCCCGCCGAGCCGATGGTTTCGCCCGCATTTATTTCGCGCCTGACTTCGTGGTAGTCGTCGTTCCAGGCGTGCGCCACGTCTAAAAATGCGGCTCCACGCAAATTGGCTACACCCAGCGGAGCCAGCACGGGTAAGAGCACGGACGGCGCGTCGAGCAGCGGAAAGCGCAGTTCCTGGGACGTGAACCAGATTTTTTGACCCCGGACGTCAAAGAAATCAAACCCACGGATATCCCAGGAGCCGCCCATAACGAAGAGTCGGGCTTCCTTACCTTCATTGATACGCCCCATGAACCAGGATGCAAACGTGACGCGCCTGGAGAGCCGAATGTAATTGCGGACATCGGCACTGAGCGTGAAATAGCTGACGTTCGAGTACACGACATCGGTCGTGTACCCGGCCGTCACCCTGCCCCGCCAGCCGGCAATGGGCCCGTTCATCCAGTACAGGGCTTCATCATGCACCATGGAAATCGTGTTGGACAACAGCCATGCATCCCGCTCCCGCTGTGCGAAGCTGATCTCTTTTCGGCTCCAATTGAAGGATGTGCCCAGTTCAAGCCGCCGGAACTTGGACAGTGGATAGCTGATGGCACCGAAGCCACCATAAATGGTCTCTTCAAACCTTGGAAAAGCAGTGGGCGCATCGGGATCCGTGACATCGTACCGGAGCCCTGCAAAACGATACAATCCGTACCCCTTGTTGACCCGGCTTCCAAAATCGTACTTGGCTACCTGGAACGACAGGTCCCTCAGCAAGGATCGCTGCGTCGTCCCTGAATTGAACAGGGTAAACTGTAGGTAATCGTTGCCCAGCATGTCCGAGAAAGACAGCATGGCACCGCCCGTTGTACCCAGCACAGAACTCTGGCTGACCGCCCCTTGCGCGACATCCAGTTGGTATTTCCTCTTGTAGGTTCCAGCCGTTGCTCCATGGCCCACTCCGATCTTTCCGAACGTCCATTCCCCACCCGCATCGGACAGGTCCGCAACTACACGCTTTTTGGGGGCATTCCGCAGCGAATCGACCCCTTCCAGATGTCGAATGGAGAATTGCAGCCCCTCAAAGGAGGTGAAGACAATACGTCCCTCCGACGTCCAGACGGGATCCATCGCGGCCGTTGCCAGATGCGTCAACCGGTCCATGGTCCGCCATTGGGGAGAATCCGAAAAAGATGCGGCCCCCTCGACGGCAACAACGGGATCATCGGACGGCCCGTAGGACATGTCTACCGTCCACAGGTCCTGCGGCCCGAAGCGTCCCGTGGTGTCCTTTACGGCCGAGATGAAGGCCAGTGATCGCCCATCCGGGCTCCAGGCCGGCGCCATATCCATCTGCATGCCATACGTGACGTACCGGATCTGCCCGTCCTCCAGGTCATACACGAACAGGTTGTAGGCCCCCTTCTCACCAGCACTTGTCCTGTCGGACGAGAAGGCAATCTGCTTCCCATCTGGACTCCACGCTGGGTCCCTGTCGTCATAGTGATCATCCGTAAGACGTTGCAGTCGTTGGGTTTTCAGATGGAATATGTACAAGTCCGAGAACCCATTCTTTTCTATCGATGAGAAAACGAGTGCCTGGCCGGACGGTGACCAGGCGGGCGAGTAGGCAGCCGTGAAATCGTCGAATCGAAAGGTGGCTTCGTGCTTGTTGCGAATAACATCCCATATGTGAATCACATCCTGACTCCCACTCTTGGTGACGAAAGCCAATTTACCCTCGGAGGAAACTGCAATTTTTGACTCAAACAGATGGACGGACTCAAAGTTGTTGTCCCGGCCACCCCGAACAACGATTTCGGGGTCATCAACGGGCTTGAATGCGGAGTCCACCTCCACACCATACACATGACTGAGCCCGGACTTGTTACCTACGAAGTAGACCACCTGTCGCCCGTCCTCGAACGTATAGAAGGCTGGTTTAGCGCTGAAGCCGGACGAGGATATGCTGCCGGTTGAAAGCGACGCCACATCCACATTTTCAAGATCCGGATAGTACTGCTTCTTGATCCAGGTTTCCCACCGGCTGGTAATCTCTTCAATGGGCTCCTGCAACGACACCTCCAGAACGACCTCAAACTCCTTGGATTTCCAGAAATTCTCTATGATGTCCAGGATTTTCTCTTCTCCGTATTCCTCTGCAATGAATCGGTTTATGGCTTCACCCTGCTTGTACATCACGAACGATCCGTTGATACGGAACATGGATTTCAGGGGGACCAGGTAGTTTGTATAGAGCGCATCCCTGAGAATCATCTCATGCTGGTGATCGGGCTCCCCGGACCAGTACTCCGCCAATCCTTCCGTGAACCACAGCGGCAGGAAACCGGTGAACGGCCGGCGGTGGTCACTCATCACTCGCGAGAGTTTGTTGAACGTGAAGACGTGGACCATTTCATGGCGCACCACGCGGCGGAATCGTTGCAGATTACCGTTTGCGGGAATCACCACCCGCCCCTTCATGAACTCGAAAAACCCTCCTACTCCGTCGGGAATAAATCCGGGCGTCACATTCGTCTGCTTGAAGTCGAGGTTCGACGAATAAAAAATGAGCGGCACGCGTTCGTTGAGCGTGAAATTGAACTTGTGCTGCAGGTCCAGATACGCCTCCTCGGCGAAATAGGCACCGTGCTCAGCCAGCTCGAGCATTTCCGGATAGTAATACACATCAAAGTGCTCAGTCCGCATGACCTTCCAGTCGAAATCATCATACTGGATTTTATTGCGACCAAAATGATAGTCGTATTGCCCGAAGGCCGGCACCGTCCCCGCCAGACACATGCACAGACAGAACTGAACAAATCCGGATTTCCTCATCCACATCCACATAGGCACCACGTAAGAGCGACATGGCAAACATACGCATTGGAACGCATCATATGGACCCATTTCCCCCCACGTGTGCCAATAGCCCGGTTAACCGGTCCTGAGCCAGACCGAACCGTACGCAGCTCAGTAGGCCAGTCCGCATCCGTGTTCGGTCAACCACGCCTCAAGAAAAGCATGCGTATCGCGAACATCTTCCGAATGCAGCGCACGCTCGGCCACATCCTGCCCTTCACTCATACTCATGGACCGGACTATTCGCTTCATGGCTGGAAGAAATACGGGAGATGCGGACAGGGAGGTCACCCCGAGCCCGACGAGAACGGGAACCGCCTGAAGATTGGTCGCCAGCTCGCCACACAGTCCGACCGGGATACCCTGCCTGCGCGCGGCTTCCACCGTGTGACGAACGAGCCGCAGCACAGCCGGATGCAGTTCATCGAACAGTCCCGCCACGAGGTCATTTCCTCGATCAACCGCCAGCACGTACTGCGTCAGGTCATTGGTGCCAATGGAAAAGAAGTCGACCTCCCGAGCCAGCGAATCGGCCTGCAGCGCCGCAGCCGGAACCTCGATCATGATTCCCAGCGGAATATCGGACTGCCAGGTCACTCCCTCCGCCTCCAACTCGGCGCCTACGGCATCCAACCGCTGACGAAACGCACGTATTTCATCCCTGCTCGTTACCATGGGGAGCAAGAGGCGCGTCGGACCGTGTACGGAAGCACGCAGTATGGCACGCAGCTGCGGTACAAGGATGTCCGGTTTGTCGAGGAGTATCCTGATTCCCCGCCACCCGAGGAAGGGGTTCTGCTCCCGATGGCCCATGGGAAGCATCTTGTCCCCGCCGAGATCCAACATCCGGAAGGTCGTATGCCCGGGAGCGGCAGCGGCCACCACCTCCCGGTACAGTTCATACTGTTCTTCCTCGGACACGAGCAGCCTGCTCTCCATCAGAAGGATCATTTCTGTTCGAAAGAGGCCAATCCCATCGGCACCGTATTCCGACAGCAGTGGCAATTCCTCACGGAGCTCAATATTGGCCTCGAGATGAACCTTGTGGCCGTCCAGTGTCTCGGACGGAAGCGGAACCAGCGCCCGGTCTTCGATGAGCAGCTGTTCATAGCGCTTCCGCTTGGCGGTATAGGCATGCTTCTCTGCATCTGTCGGCGCTACGATTACCTCCCCCTTGGCACCGTCGATAATGATCAGTTGACCCGTCTCTATATGGTCCGTGATACTGTGCATGCCAACGACAGCAGGCACTCCGAGGGACCGGGCCATGATAGATACATGCGACGTGGCACCACCGAAATCGGTGGCGCACGCAAGAATGCCCTTCCTGGAGAAGAGAAGGATGTCAGCCGCCGTCAGATTTTCCGCAACAACAATGGTGTTTGCCGGAATGTCAGACAGCATGTGGCCCCTGTGAAGGTGTCTGATGAGTCGTTCCTGCACGTCCAGCAGGTCGTTGGCGCGCTCACGGAGGTATTCGCTCCCGCTGGCTTCCATCACTTGTCTGTGCTTGGACATGACAACGCTTACGGCATACTCTGCCGCGACGTGTTGCGCCCGGATCGTGTCGACGACGGTGTCGTAGAGTGCGTCGTCGCGGAGCATCAGCATCTGGGCCTCGAAGATGTCGGCACTTTCACGACCAACCTTCTCGCGCGTCAGTGCGATGATCTTCTTGATGTCACGCTCGGACCGCTGAACGGCCCGTTCGAAGCGTTCCAGTTCCTCCGCCACGTCGTGGTCGGATATTTTTCTCTTCTCGACGCTGAAAGACACCTTCGCGTAGAGATACGCCGGCCCCATGACAATACCTGGCGCAACACCCGATCCTGAATAGGAAGCCACTATTTCACCTCTCCGAATCCGTCCTCGAAGAGTGCTGCAA
The DNA here is from genome assembly GCA_029262775.1 of Bacteroidota bacterium. Lineage (GTDB taxonomy): Bacteria > Bacteroidota > Rhodothermia > Rhodothermales > UBA10348 > 1-14-0-65-60-17. The sequence goes on along the minus strand of JAJCYR010000056.1, from coordinate 194,147 downwards.
GGGCCGTGAAGGCTTCCTCCTCGTCCGGGCCATCCAATTGCAGGATGAGTGCAGCTCCTTGCTCGGCGGCCAGCGTCATGACGCCGATTATGCTCTTTCCGTTGATTTCGTAGCCGTCCTTGTGGATGAAAAATTCCGACTTGAATTGGGCCGCTGTACGAACAATCATAGAAGCAGGCCGCGTATGCAGACCTGCCCGGTTGGTCACGGTTACTTCTCTTTCAATCATGTCTGGCCCAGGTTTGTCAGTGGACGCGTCGTTCGAGTTCTACGGCCAATTCACGAAACACATCACGCTCCCGGCGGTCGGGCAGGTGGTCAAGATGCCTTCTGGCAGCTTCCGAATGGAATATAACGGCTTTCTGCGCGGCATCCAGAATACCTGCTGCAGAAAGACGACGGCGCGCTTCGGGAATCAGGTCCGCATCCAACCCATCCGATAAAATGCGCCGGAACCAGGTATAGTCCTCGCCCACTGTAACCTCGAGAGCACGCAGCAACAGCCAGGTCCGCTTTCCCGTCACCAGGTCCCCCCCCACGGGCTTCCCCCACGACGATTCGTCGGCCGTCACGTCAAGCAGGTCGTCCTGAATCTGGAATGCCAGCCCAAGATGTTCTCCATAGTGCTCGAGGTGGAGGATATCGCCGGGCGGCGCATCGCCCAACATTCCTCCCAATACAACGGACGTCTGCAGGAGCGCGGCCGTCTTTTGTCCAATCATGAGCATGTAGTCGTCGAGCGGAACGTTCATCTTCTGCTCGAACCGCATGTCGCGGATCTGACCTTCACACAGGGTTCTGACGGTGGCCAGGAAACGGCGGATCACATCTGACCGCCGGGGCGAATCGATGCCCGCAACCAGTTCCATGGACAGACCCATCAGATAGTCCCCGCACAGGATTGCCGTCGGTTCGTCCCATTTGATATGGACCGCAGCGCGTCCCCGGCGCTCGGCGGCACCGTCCATGATGTCGTCATGCACCAGCGTGAACGAATGGAACACTTCCATGGCTGCCGCCACCGACAGCGCGTCATTCTCCGGCGCGTCGTAGAGCGCCGCGGATGCAAGGGTCAATAGCGGCCGGATCCGCTTTCCGGGGGCTTCGAGTACATACCGGACGGGATCGTAGAGACCAACCGGATCCTGACGCATCTCCAGTCCGGCGAGCAACCGGTCTACCCGCTCGCGGGACGCAGACATGAACTCGTAGGCGGCATCAGACACGTCAGCTACCCGCGTCGGCTACCTGCAGAATGCGGTCACACACGTCCGAGAAGCTTCCTTCTCCGCTGATTTCATGAAGCAGACCGCGATCCCGAAAAAATGCGACCACCGGAAACGTCTCACTCCGGTAGACGCTAAGTCGGTGTAGAATAGCCTCTGGACGGTCATCCTTGCGTTGTACGACGTCCTCCAGCGGAACACCTGCTGGGACCGGCTTGAAGTCCAAATGGTAGTTTTCACCCGTCCGGATGTTGATACGGCGCTTGGATAATCGGTCCACAATAACATTGTCCGACACAACGAGGCTGATAACCGCGGAAAGCGACGTTCCGGCAGCAGCGAGGTCCGACATCAGCCAATTGGCCTGTTCGATCGTGCGCGGGTATCCATCCAGAACGAACTGGTCGTAGCCGGCCCCATCGAGTGCACCGTTGGCGAGTTCACGGACCAGGGCGCCCGGCACGAGGTGCCCTGATTCCACATATTCCTTGGCCTTCAGGCCGAGGTCTGTCTCCTCCCGGATGGCCCGTCGAAGCAGGATGCCGGTCGAAATATGGGTCACCCCCCGTTTTTCAACGAGCATACTGGCCTGGCTGCCTTTGCCAACACCGGGGGGGCCGAACAGAACGATTCGCATGATTCAGTGGGGTTCAAAAAGAAGAGGGCTTTCGACACAAAAGCGGAAGAAATGATTCCCCCCGCTTCGGTCACGAACAGAGACTTCACGGGTCCTACCGCTTCCGATCCAACAATGCTGCCACCCGATGTACCAGTTCTCTCGAGATGGCCGATGAAACCGAATGCGAAAAATGATGGGCAACAATGCCAATCAGACCACGTGACTGCTTCAGTTCAAGAATAGGTGGATGCATGTCGAGAGCCGCCTTGACCGCGTCCGATGCATCTTCTCCACGCTCCAGGTGCTCCTTGATACTCGTTGCAAGGCGTTCTGACACGTGGTCAAGTCCTTCCTCATAGGGCGTCCAGCGCCGCGACCTCAGACCCCGAACCACCAGAAACATGCCCGCTGCCGCCAGGAATGGCAGGACGCGTCTCACCTTCAGGCGCCGAAGGGTGCTACTCCAGGCGCCTGAGCCTGTGGGGACATACGCCTGCACAGCATCGACGCGCGCTGAAATTCGCCGCTGCCGTTCGGCCAACGCCTGCTCGATTTCCCCCCGCCGCGAGGACGACCTGGCCCCGGAACCAGGCCCGGCACCTGCCGACGTGACGGCGTGACCGTGATCATTCGACATGGTCATGCTCCGGCAGTTTTTTTTCGCTCTGGTTCGCATTGCCCCGGTTCCCATTGCTTTGGCCGTCCTCCCGGAAAAGGCGGGGTGCAACTTTGGGGCGGGAGGACTTTACACCGATCGCCGCGAGGAGTCCGACTACAGCCACGACCAGGAAACCCAGCGCCGTACTGCCCATCCACGCTCCAAGGGCAAAAGCAGCTGCCATGGCCATGAACAGCAACGCCAGCGCCATGAGCACAACAACGAGAGCGGCCTGTGCCATCCTGTTGATGGCATCCTGGATGCGTTCCTCGACATCAAGTTGGAACAGTTCCACGCGCAGTTCCACCCACTCCCGGACATCATCAAAAAATTGCCGACCCTGCGTCAGCGGACCATTTGGAGTGGGGTCCGGCGCGCCTGCATCCTCAGGTTGTTTGTATCCTTGTTTTGGCGATTCCATCGGGCGTAAACGCGTGCGGTATCAAAAGTGTTCTTGAAAGAACTCCTTGTGCGACATTCCGTCCGGGTACCAGTCGAGTGGCGGTCGTTGTGCGCTACCAAGCCGCTCCGCGTCCATGCCGCAGCGCTCCGACCAGTTGACCTGCCGCTCCTCACGCACGTAGACAGACTGTAGACGGCCCCGGTTTTCGGCCACCCATGCCGAAACGACATCTGGCTGCCTGTACGCCGTCCAGCGGACATGACCGGGTCCCTGCTCCTCGGCTTCGCCCCGTGACAGCAGGAAGGACGGCCCCTCGCCCCAGGCGTGTGGCCAGTCGACGGCGGCAAGGAACCCTCTCTGCATAACGAGTGCGCCTGAAGTTCGCGGATGAACCGGAAATGTACCCCTGAAGGTCGCCAGGGCCTCGAGCAGCCCGTCGGGCGAGTGGGATTCCGGCGCAAACACGATTGCTGTGCTCCGGCACCCCTGCCCTTCGTGCAGCATCATGTCCTCCGCGGCGGCAATCAGTTCGTCCTGGGTCTCTTTGCCATCCAGAATGGCCACGGAAAAACGATGACCCCGCAGCCAGCAGCGCTCCCGGGGGAATCCTGCGTCCGCAGCGCGTTGTGCCACATCCTTCATCGTGTCATCACTGCCCGACGCGATCAGAAGATCGGCTCCGGTCACCACCTCCTCGAATGACCCAATCGCCGCATCCATACACGAATTCCCGCCGAACAAATGCAGGAGTTCATCCAGAAAGGCTGGCATCAGCCAAGGGGACCGGCTGGACACGGTTCCCCGCCAGGCGAATCCCGCCAGAAGCGCGGCGACCAAGTCCTGGATTTCAACAAACGGTATGTGACCCGGATTCAGGACCGCCAGCGTGCGTCCTTCTCCGAGCCCGGCAAGCTGTTTATGCCAGGTCTGCATCGCATCCACATCCTGGAGCGCATGCATGGTCCGATTCACGGCAAACGCCATCGCCTCTTCCGTGAACCGGTGACCGTCAGAACGGAGCGTAGCCTCGACCGCCTCGACGCGTGCTGGGTGATCGATATCAATCCACATCTGGGCGCACGCGGCGAGCACATCACACACATCCCGGTTCATGTCGCCCCGGCGAGAAACGTCCGGCCCACCCAGATACCCCCGATAGCCGCCAGCAGGGCTCCCACGTTGTTGGCAAGCACGTTCACCAGTGCCGGCTGAAGTCCGGATACCTCAAACAAGCGGAAACTCTCCACGCTGAAGGTGGAAAACGTCGTAAACGCCCCCATCATCCCGATCACGAACAGCGCATTGAGTCGTTCCTGCCCCGCGGTCTGTCCGAGGCTCGCCCAGAGGAGACCCGCGACAAATGATCCCAGGATGTTGACCGCCAGTGTGCCCCACGGAAACGCATCGCCCATCGTTGGCACGACCACGCCCGATACGGCAAACCGGAGCACCGCACCCAGCGCGCCCCCCAGAGCAACATAGATAACCGGCATCAGACGCGCTCCAGGGCCACCGCCGTGCCACCACCGGTCCCGTGACAAATGGCGGCCATGCCTTTTGACTTGTCGTAGTGGTGCAGCGCGTGAACGAGCGTCGTCAGGATCCTGGAACCGCTGCACCCAATCGGGTGCCCCAGCGCTACGGCGCCTCCATGGACGTTGATACGGTCCATGTCCACACCCAACATGGTGCTGTAGAGGATGCTGTTGATGGCGAATGCCTCGTTGTTTTCGTGCAGATCGAAATCGGAGATGGACAGGCCCAGCTTGTCCAGGGCTTTCTTGACGGCTGGCACAGGAGCCTCGGTGAAGCGCCACGATTCACCGGCGGAAATACCCGATCCCATAATGCGGGCAAGCGGCCTCAGGCCGTGCCGCTTGACGGCACGTTCGCTGGCCAGCATAATGGCCGAGGCGCCGTCCGATATCTGACTGGAGTTACCCGCCGTCAGAATGCCATTCGAATCGAAGGCTGGCCGCAGGCGCGCCAGCGATTCGTTCGTGGTGTCGGGCCGGATGCCCTCGTCACGCGAGAGTGTTTCCATGCCGCGTCGCGCCTTGTATTCAATGGGAGCCACCTCCGCCGTGAAGGCTCCGGTCTCCCAGGCCTCATGGGCGCGCAGGTGTGAGGCGAGCGCCACGGCATCGAGCCCTTCTCGGGTAATACCCTTTTCAGTGGCGATCCGCTCCGTTTGGCTGCCCATGGCTTCGCCGGACATGGGATCTGTAAGTCCATCGTGCAGAAGGAGATCGGTCAATCCTTCAGGATTTCCCATCAGGAATTTATAACCCCAGCGGGCCCTGGAAGACAGGTAGAAGCCAGTACCTGACATCGACTCGGTGCCACCGGTCAGTACCAGATCCGCATCGTCCGCCTTGATCATGGAGGCTCCCTGCATCACGGACATCATCCCGGACGAACAGACCATATCGACCGCAAAGCCATCGATGTCGTCCGGTATGCCCGCTTTGAGCGCGGCCTGACGGGGAATAAGCTGACCGTGCCCGCCGCGGAGCACGTTTCCGAAAATGTACAGATCAAGGGCACTCGCATCGACGCCACTCCGCGCCACGGACGCCTTCATGACATGGGCTGCAAGATCTACGGGAGAAAGACCCGAAAGAGCGCCACCGAAGGTTCCGATGGGCGTACGGACCGCATCGACAATGAAAACATCACGCATGGAAAAAGAAGTTCGGACTGATACGATTGTTGGCCCGACTCCTACGCGACGCGGTAGTGTTCAGTTCTCCCAGTTGGCCAGAGACAGGTCGTCCCGTGTGTGGTACGCGAAGTAGCCGATCAACAGCCCGCGTACCAGCAGTTGCGCCTCGTGCAGGTTGGTCGTAAAGAGCTCCTCCTTGCACTGAATGCGGAGCCTGCCATCTTCCTCGCGTTCCACCTCCCGGATCAGACCAAAATCCTGACCGACTTCGATGAGTTCCTGCAGCGTGGGCTCACGGTAGGGCTCCTGCTCCTGCGACTCGGCGAGCGGCCTGAGTGACGGTGATGTATTCACGACGGTTATACGGCATGGTGGATTCTGGTCCTTGTATCGGACGTTTCCTCCAATTCCTTAAAAGGCCGTGTTCCCTGAAAGGCAGCCGTCAGCTACGCTACAAATCAGACACGCTACAGAATGGAACGGAACGTCGATGGAACATCACTCGCACCATCCAACCCGCCTGCAGAGGTATCTGCAGCCGCCCCGGACAAATTCCCCTCGTCTGACGTGCCTACACCACCGTCCGGCGCGCAATGCTCCTTGAAGGCACCAACCAGGTCCATGGCAATGGCCGACGCCGATCGGCCTTCAATGTTACGTCGTTCCAGGATGAATACCGGCTCGGAATGCTTGAAAAGTGCAATGAACGGTGACGAGGGCGGTATGCCCTCCATGTACTCCCGCGCGCGCGCCGTGGCCTCCAGGTCCTGTCCCGCAAATACGGTTGTGAAGGCATCTGGTTGGATAGGCGACTGGCGAGCCAGCGTGACGGCAGGGCGTGCATTGGCCGCCGCACATCCACACACACTGTTGACGACGAGCACCATGGTACCTGATGAAGCCTTCTCGAATGCCGTATCCACGGCGTCTGGCGTCATGAGTTCTTCAACGCCAATTCGGGTCAGTTCGGCCCGCATAGGGGCGACGAGAGGTTCGGGATAAGGCATGTGCGCAAGACCTTGATTAATGATGGGAGAAGAAGGTTGTTGAAAAACCAGAGCGCGCCCTTCTGCGGCGGCGAAATGCCATCGGGACGCCTTGCATCTGGCATTCCGGCGCCCGCATCTTTGCGCACGCTGGTTCATCAACAGCCTTCAAGGAAACGGACTCTTCCCGGAAATTGATCCGGCCTCGTACTTAAGGGGGCGACCTGCCTGCCGAAACCCCGACCATGAACCGTGCAATCATTATATGGTGTCTGGTTTTTCTGTCTGGATGCGCCGCTCTGCAGTCGCCCCGGCCGGGTATGGCTTCGCGCGATGCGGGTGTCACACTCGACGAAAGTTCGGCGGCAGCACTGCCCGTGGCATCGGCAACAGTGGTGGCAGTTTCCAGCTCGGACGAGAGCCCGGTGCGCGCACTCGATACCCTGCTGCGCCAGCATGCCGGGCGGTGGCTGAATACTCCCTACCAGTTCGGTGGTGTGTCTCACGAAGGCGTGGACTGCAGTGGACTCATTCAGCGCGTCTATGCCGACGCCCTTGGCGTAGCACTTCCAAGAACGACATCGCAGCAACTGCGGGAAGGCAAGCGCGTTCGCCGCGGCCGCGCTATACCCGGAGACCTCGTTTTCTTTGAGCCGCCAGGAAAAAGTCGCCATGCTGGCATTGTTCTGGCGGATCGGCAGTTCCTGCACGCCTCGTCCAGTCGGGGCGTCATGATATCTCCGCTCGACGAAGGCTATTGGTCGCAACACGAAATGACGGTCCGGCGCATCCTGTCTGAAGACGAACTTCCGCTCGTGCTTTCCCGGCATGAGCGTGGACGCATTGGTGTACCGGACCTGACGGAACGCTGACGGAAACAGCCATATCAATGCCGCGTTCAAGTGGCTATACTGACGCTGTCGCTCCATGTGGCAGCGTTTTTTCATTGTGAAATTTGTGAAGTTTTTTCATTCTGCAGCCACCCGACACTCTGCCGCAACGCATATGGAAACGCCAGAAATTACCTACCTGACCAAAGAAGGTCTTCAGAAACTGAGGGACGAACTCCAGTTCATGCGATCCAAGGAACGTGCGCGCATTGCCGAAGCCATTGCTGAGGCTCGTGCCCAGGGTGACCTGTCGGAAAATGCCGAATACGACGCGGCCAAGGAGGAACAGGGGCACCTGGAATCGAGGATTGCAAGGCTTGAATCTACCATTTCGTCTGCACGCGTGGTCGATGAAAGTCAGATTGACAGCTCCAAGGCCTACATCCTCTCCAAGGTTTCCGTTCGTAACACCGCAAACAACATGGAGCAGACTTTTACCCTCGTCGCGCCGGAAGAAGCGGATCTGGCCAGCGGTAAAATTTCCGTCAAGAGTCCCGTTGGATCGGGGCTTCTCGGAAAATCGGTCGGTGACACGGCCGACATCAAAGTACCCGCCGGCACAGTCACGTTTGAAATCATTGACATATCGCGCCAATGATTGATCTTCGCTCGGACACGGTCACCAAGCCGACTGTGGGCATGCGTCGGGCCATGGTCGAAGCCAATGTCGGAGACGACGTGTTCGGAGAAGATCCTACCGCTCTGGCGCTACAGGAGCGCATTGCCAGCCTGCTTGGGCATGAGACGGGCCTTTTTGTACCGTCGGGCACCATGTGCAACCAGATCGCTCTCAAGGTGCATACCGAACCCGGCGACGAAATCATCTGTGAAGAGGATTGCCACATTGTGAACTACGAGACTGGCGCCATTGGAGCCCTTTCCGGCGCCAATGTGCGTACACTCCGGGGTACCCGCGGTGTGCTCTCCGCGGCGCAGATTGAGGAAGCAGTCCGGAAAGGGTATTACTGGGAGCCACGCACGCGTGTGCTCTCGCTCGAGAACACTCATAACAAGGCCGGCGGCACGATTTGGCCACTGGAAACCATGACGGGCGCCGTCCAGGCGGCGCGCGAACACGGCCTCACCTGTCACCTGGACGGCGCCCGGCTGTGGAACGCGTCGGTGGCCTCGGGTGTGGCCCTCCGGACGTGGGCATCCCTCTTCGACACCGTCAGCGTGTGCCTCTCCAAAGGACTGGGGACGCCCGTGGGCAGCGTGCTCGTTGGCTCACGGGACGTCATTGCAAAGGCCCACCGCTTTCGCAAAATGTTCGGCGGCGGCATGCGCCAGGTAGGCATTCTTGCCGCTGCCGGCCTGTACGCTCTGGATCACAACGTGGAGCGCCTTGCGGACGACCATGCCAATGCGCGGCGGCTCGCCAAGGGGCTCTCCGCCATGAGCCGCGTCCGGATCAACGCCGACACGGTACAGACCAACATTGTCATGTTCGATGTCGAGGGCGGGGATGCCATAGACATTGTGGACCGGTGCCGCGAGCGCGGGGTAGCATTCGTGCCTTTCGGTCCCCACACCATCCGCGCCACGACACATCTGGACGTATCGGCTTCGGACATCGACGAGGCCCTGTCTCTGGTTGAGCCGGTACTCAGCGCCTGAAGCCCATACCGGGAATGCCCTACATGAGGATGCGAAATCCCCCTACGGCCTGACCGCTCCGACCGCCTGCATCCTGGTCCCGATTGTTCGCTGAATTTGCGTGAGCCCTTTTCAGGACAAACGACGCAAACCAGAGGCAACCGCATGTCAGAGCGAACCACTGTAATGGATGGAAACGAGGCTGCTGCGCATGTGGCCTACCGAACGAGCGAAGTCATCGCCATCTATCCGATCACGCCCGCATCGCCCATGGGAGAGCTCTCGGATCTGTGGAGCTCCCTGAAACGGAAGAATGTCTGGGGCACCACCCCGCGCATCATTGAAATGCAGGCCGAAGGCGGCGCCGCCGGCGCCGTGCACGGCGCCCTGCAGGCAGGCTCGCTCACGACCACCTTTACAGCCAGTCAGGGACTGCTCCTGATGATCCCGAACATGTACAAAATATCGGGAGAACTGACCGGCGCCGTGTTCCACATTGCGGCTCGCAGCATTGCCTCACAAGCACTCTCCATTTTCGGCGACCACTCCGATGTGATGGCCGCGCGGGCGACCGGATGGGGCATGCTCTTCGCATCGAGCGTACAGGAGGCCATGGATATGGCGCTCATTGCCCATTCTGTGAGTCTGTCGTCGCGCATTCCTTTTTTGCACGTATTTGACGGCTTCAGGACCTCCCACGAACTCAAAAAAATCGAGGTCGTACCGGACACGGTCATCCGCACCATGATGCCCGAGAGGCACATCCGTGCACACCGCGAGCGCGGCATGAACCCGGAGCGGCCCGTTGTGCGCGGAACGGCCCAGAATCCGGATGTATTCTTCCAGACGCGGGAGAGTGTCAATCCACGGTATGAAGCGTGCCTTCAAACGGTTTCCTCGGCCATGGAGCAGTTCGCCACGCTCACCGGGCGGAGCTACCGGCCGTTTGAGTATGCGGGCCATGCCGAGGCGGAGCGCGTCGTGGTCCTCATGGGAAGCGGGGTCGATACCGCCAGCGAGGCCGTCGCGCGGCTCAGCGCGCAGGGTGAACGCGTCGGTGTCCTGAATGTACGCCTCTTCCGCCCGTTCTCGGCCCACCTCCTCCTTCGTGCCCTCCCCGACACGGTCCGCTCCATTGCGGTACTTGACCGCACGAAAGAGCCCGGAAGCGCTGGAGAGCCGCTCTACCAGGACGTCGTTACGGCCTTTGCCGAGCGGGCCATGAGCCCGTCAGCTCCAGCGGGCCGAGCCTCCATGCCCACCATCATTGGAGGCCGGTATGGGTTGTCTTCCAAAGAGTTCACGCCTGCCATGGTGCGTTCCGTGCTCGACGAACTGAAAGGGGACAGTCCGCGGCGAAGCTTTACCGTCGGCATCCACGATGATGTTTCGCACCGCTCGCTGTCCGTCGAGCCGCCCTTCACTACGGAGCATCCGGAGACGCGCCGCGCCGTATTCTGGGGGCTGGGATCTGACGGGACGGTGGGCGCCAACAAGAACACCATCAAGATCATTGGTGAACACACGGACCGTCACGTGCAGGGATACTTCGTTTACGACTCCAGAAAGGCTGGCGCCAGGACCATTTCGCACCTGCGCTTTGGTCCTGAGCCCATCCGGTCGGCCTACCTGATCACTGACGCCGATTTCCTGGCGGTGCATCAGTTCAACTTCCTGGAAAACGTGGATATCCTCTCACTCGCCGCTCGCGGTGCCACGCTGCTCATCAACAGTCCCCACGCGCCCGATGCCACGTGGCAGCATTTTCCGCGTGAAGTCCAACAGCAGATCCTGGAAAGACAGCTGCGCGTTTTCGTGATCGATGCGTACGCGCTCGCCAAAGAGCTGCGCCTCGGCGTCCGCATCAACACTATCATGCAGACGGCCTTCTTCATGTTGTCGGACATCCTGCCAACAGACGAGGCCGTCTCGTACGTAAAGGAGTACATCCGGACCACGTATGGCAAGCGCGGGGAGCCTGTCGTGAAGCAGAATATGGCTGCTGTCGATGCGGCGCTTGGCAATGTACACGAACTGGCACTGCCCGGTGAGGCCGACTCTTCCGCTACCATGCGCCCGCCCGTCCCTCTGGACGCGCCCGATTTCGTGCGCCACGTGACGGCAGAAATGATTGCCGGTCGCGGTGACGCACTCCCGGTCAGCGCCTTCCCGGACGACGGCACATGGCCATCCGGAACCACGCGGTACGAAAAGCGCAATATTGCCCACGAGGTCCCGGTGTGGGAGCCCGACCTCTGTATCCAATGTGGAAAATGCGTCATGGTATGCCCGCATAGCGTTATCCGGGCCAACGTGGTACCAGATGAAGCGCTGACTCATGCTCCAAACGGCTACAAGTCACTGCCGGCCGCGTGGCGTGACATGGATGCGTCCCGCTACACGCTGGAGGTATCCACAATGGACTGCACGGGGTGCAAGCTGTGCGTCGAAGTGTGTCCGGCCCGTGACAAGTCGAACTCCAGCCGAAAGGCCCTCAACATGGCTCCGAATGTGGATATGCCGGCCGATGCCTGGGAGTTCTTCGTCACGCTCCCTCCCTTTGGCCGGGTTACCGGACGGGACGGGGACAGCGCCATGGCCCTGCCGTTCACAAAAGTGAAGGACGTCCAACTGCTCGAACCGCTCTTCGAGTTTTCCAGCGCGTGCGCCGGGTGCGGCGAGACACCATATCTGAGGCTCTTAACGCAACTCTATGGTGACCATATGGTTGTTGCGAACGCCACAGGCTGCTCATCCATCTATGGCGGCAACCTTCCCACGACACCATGGACGCACAACCGCGCTGGTCGTGGCCCGGCCTGGAACAACTCGCTGTTCGAGGACAATGCCGAGTTCGGTCTCGGCATGCGTCTGTCGCTGGACAAACAGGAGGAGTACGCGCGCGAACTGGTCGAACATCTGCGCGGTACGCTGGGCGACGAGCTGGCCACATCCATTCTTGAGGCCGAGCAGACCGACGATTCCCTGCGCGCAAAGCAACGAGACCGCATTGATGAACTCCGATCACGCCTCGCAGACATTGATGACCCCATGGCACGGGACCTCCTCGCCGTATCACGCACCCTCACCCGCCACAGCGTCTGGATTGTTGGAGGTGACGGCTGGGCGTACGACATCGGATTCGGGGGACTTGACCACGTGCTGGCCTCGGGACGCAACGTAAATATAATCGTGCTCGATACGGAGGTCTACTCGAATACGGGTGGTCAAGCCTCGAAGGCCACGTCGCTCGGGGCCGTCGCCAAGTTTGCAGCCGGTGGCAAACCGACACCCAAAAAAGATCTCGGGATGATGGCCATCGGATACGGATACGTATACGTGGCGCAAGTGGCCATGGGAGCCAACGACAACCAGGTCATCAAGGCGATGCAGGAGGCTGAGTCCTACGACGGCCCCTCTCTCATTATCGCCTACAGCCCGTGTATAGCCCACGGCATTGATATGGCGAAAGGGCTCGACCAGCAGACGCTCGCCGTCAAGACGGGCTACTGGCCGCTCTACCGATTTGATCCACGGCGGAAAGAAGACGGCAAAACACCCCTCCAACTGGACAGCAAACCGCCGGGAATTCCTCTGGGAGAATACGTCTACACAGAAAACCGGTACCGGATGCTGCTCTCCACAAACCCCGATGCGGCGACGGCCTTCCTGGACGAAGCCCAGAAGCAGATCCATGCGCGATGGAAAGGCCTGGAGCAGATGGCCGCCCTCAGCAAGCCACTGATGCCATGAAGATCAACACGCAATATCTGGGTCTCGAGCTCTCTTCACCGCTCGTCCCGTCCGCATCGCCCTTGTCGGACAACTTGGATGACATCGTGGCCATGGAAGACCATGGAGCGGGTGCCGTCGTGCTCTATTCCCTGTTCGAGGAGCAGATTGAACACGAGAGCCGTGCGCTTAGCCACTATCTGGACCGCGGATCCGAGAGTAATGCGGAGTCCCTCTCCTATTTTCCGGACCCCATCGGCGTTCAGTCTACACCCGAGCGGTATCTGGAGCACATACAGCGGGCCAAAACACGGGTCGACATACCCGTGATTGCCAGTCTGAACGGAGCCACGCCCGGCGGCTGGATTCATTATGCCAAGCTTATCCAGGAAGCGGGTGCCGATGCCCTGGAACTGAACCTGTATGACATTCCCACCGACACGGAAGTGACGGCGGCCCAGGTCGAGGAGCGGTATCTCACCGTGGTCCGCCTGGTCCGGGATGAGGTCAACATTCCGGTTGCGGTCAAAATATCCCCTTATTTTACGGCAACGGCGCATTTTGCGCAGGAACTGTGCCGCTGTGGAGCATCGGGGATCGTGCTCTTCAACCGGTTCTATCAGCCTGATATTGATCTGGAAAAGCTCGAAGTGGTGCCGCGCATACACCTGTCAATCTCCGAGGAAGCGCGACTTCCCATCCGGTGGCTGGCCATCCTGTACGGACGCATTCCTGCCGATCTTGCGCTCACGACGGGTGTCCACACGGTCGAGGATGTGGTCCGGGGTATCATGGCTGGGGCATCGGTGACCATGATGGCCTCCGAACTCCTGGCGCGCGGCATCGGACGCATTGAAGACCTGAACCTGGCACTTCGGGCCTGGCTGGACCTGCACGAATACGACTCAGTTTCCCAGATGCGCGGCAGCATGAGCCAGATCCACGTATTCGACCCCGCGGCCTTCGAGCGGGCCAATTACATGAAAACCGTCTCCGGGTGGCGAGAACACGATATGTAGGCTATCGGGTCCTGTTGACAGGCCGTAAGGCGGGATGTGCCGTCCTGCGTGCCCTGAAATTTGCTGTGCGTTCATGCGAAACGTAGTTTGGGCCGGTTTCCATTCATATAACCGCCCGCCGGCATGCGCAACGCCTGTATCTTCCTCGCCCTCCTCGTCACCACCCTGGTTCAGACCCTGCCTGCGCATGGGCAGCAGGGACGCCGGCCAGTCCCGGCTGAAAACGGAATGGTCGTCACGAGCCACCATCTCGCAAGCCAGGTGGGAGTCGACATACTTAAAGCAGGTGGAAACGCGGTCGATGCTGCGGTCGCAACATCCTTCGCGCTTGCGGTCGTTTACCCGGCCGCCGGTAATGTGGGCGGAGGCGGTTTCCTCATGTACCACGGCGCCGACGGCGACGTGACGGCCTTCAATTTCCGGGAAAAAGCTCCCATTGCAGCCACGGTCGACATGTTTGTGGGACCGGATGGCATGCCCGACTCCGAAAATCGACATGTGAATCTGCTTTCGACCGGTGTTCCGGGCACCGTTGCTGGAATGGTACTGGCCCATGATCGCCTGGGCAGCCTGCCGTGGGCATCTCTTGTGGAACCAGCCATTCGTCTGGCCCGCGACGGATTTCCGTATTCATGGGACATGCGCACGACAGGCGACTGGCTGCGCGGTCTTGCAGAGAATGATCCTGTCTACGATGCTGCCGTTGCCGCATTTACAAAAGGTGACGATGGCAATTACGCTCCCGGCGAACGGTTTCGTCAGCCGGATCTGGCCAGGACCCTCGAACGCATTCGCGACGGCGGGCATGACGGGTTCTACAGGGGCGAGACAGCACGCCTCGTGGCCAATTTCATGGAGCGGCATGGCGGACTCATCACCGAAGAAGACCTGGCCCGCTATGAGGCCCAGGAACTCACCCCCGTCCACGGGACCTACCGCGGCTACGACGTGTACGGCATGCCCCCGCCCTCCTCCGGCGGCATTGCCACGGTGACCATGCTCAATATCCTGGAAGGGTTTGACCTTGCGGGCATGGGTCACAACTCGGCCGCCTACCTGCACGTGGTCACGGAAGCCATGCGCCGTGCCTTCGCCGATCGGGCACAGTATGTGGGAGACGGGGACTTCAACCCCGACCTGCCTCTCTCGGCCCTCACGAGCAAGCACCATGCGGCCCGCCTCCGGTCCACGATGGACCTGCTTGCGGCTTCGGAGAGCGATTCTTCGGCCTTCAACGGCATCCACATCCTGGAGAGCGAGGAAACCACGCACTTCTCCGTTGTCGATGCGGAGGGAAATACGGTGTCCATGACCTATACGCTCGAACATGGGTACGGCAACAAGATCGTCGTGGAGGGGGCCGGATTCCTGCTCAACAACGAGATGGGCGATTTCAACCCCGTTCCAGGGTATACGGACCGCGAGGGCAATATCGGAACAGAGCCCAATCAGGTCGCTCCGCAAAAACGTATGCTTTCGTCCATGACCCCGACCATTCTGGCAAAAAACGGACAGCCGTTCATGGCCATCGGAAGTCCAGGCGGCCGAACCATCATCAACACGGTCGTACAGATCATCCTGAATGTGGTTGATCATGGCATGGACGTTGCCGAGGCGGTCGAAGCAGCCCGTATCCACCACCAGTGGCTGCCGGACCGCACCTCATTCGAGTCCGGAATTTCGCCCGATACGCGCCGCCTGTACGAAATGATGGGCCACGACGTGACTGAACGCGGGCGCCAGGGACAGGCCATGGGAATTGTCATTGATCCGGAAACCGGTATCCGCTGGGGCGCCGCCGACAGCCGTTCGTTCGACGGCCGGGCCATCGGATATTGACATGGAACTGCTTGTACTGCTCCTCGCGGCCGTGAATATGCTCCTGGCGGCAGCCGTCATCCTCGGTGGGCGCTACCTGCTCCGGCGTCTCGACGAAGTCGAAGAGCAGGTCCACCGGCTCGCGCTTCGTGGCCAGGGACAGGACGAAGAGCCACCGCGCCCAGATGCGGGTACCGTCATGGGCAGCACGGCGTGGAACGAGTGAAGACCCACACCTCGGCGGCCTCTCACCGCCTCCCCGGGGTATACACTTCTTCCGCTACCGCCTGAATGTCCTCAGGGTAGAAATACACCGGACGCAGCTGTCCGCGTGCATAGCGTCCCGCCTGATCATTGAAATGCGGACTCGCCGGATCACCACTCTGCCCGCCTGCCGTAATGGCTATCGCCTGGACACGGTCTCCAAACTCGACCACGGCTACAAATGAGTTGCCCCGCGTCCCGTATATCTTCTTCGTGTTGTTGAAGGTGCGCTGGCCGTAGGCCGCCAGGGAGCCCCACCGCGACGACGCAAATCCGACGGGAATACTGGGCTCGTCGTCATCGAACGGTTGTACGATGTCACCCGTCAGCCGCTGAAACCGGTTGATATCGCCCCACGGCGTCCGCCAGGAGCCAAAATCTCTGTCCAGCCTTCGGCTCGCCACGTCGAGCGCCTCCACCCATGCGCGAGGCGGTGCGTCGCGGTCGTTTTTCCGCAGAAACTCCGAAGCCCAGAAAATGGCCACCGACGTCGGGACAGATTCCACCGCCCAGTCCATGTTCCAATCTCTCAGGATTCCGATCTGCTCCCGAGTCGCACCCTTGAGCGAATCGTCCGCAGCCAGGGCGTCCCACGCGTCAAAGAGCGGCGGCAGAAGATCCTCAAAGGCCGTCATGGTCGGGTCGTAGGCCGCTGCCCGGAGCGACTCCAAGGTGAAATCGGTCACACCATCGAGCACCCGGACGGCATTGATACCACGCGCATTCTCTGGATTCTGGGACATGTAGGCCGGGAAATCTTCCTGCCGCGGGCTGTTCGCACCCGCCGCTGAAAACGGCCAGTTGTTTGTATTCTGGATCCAGCCGTTGGGTGGATTCACGATCAGGATGGATTCTTCCACAGTGTGCACGCCCTTCCAGTCCGTAGCCGATGTCGTGCCGTCGACCGGGCGCGACCAGTCATACGACGGATCCTTGACAGGAATGTGGTTGGAGTGAAAGTAGGCGATGGTTCCGTCCGCATCGGCGTACACCGTGTTGTTGGACGAGTTGGTGTGCAGTCGCATGGTCTCCACATACTCGTCAAACGTGTGCGCCTTCGTCCGCAGATACGACTGTTGCAGCGCCTTGAGTGGCTCTTCCATGATCTGAAACGCGACCCATTTGCCGTCCTGCTCCCGGATGACGGGACCGTGGTGGCTTCGATACGTGGTGAACAAGTGCTCGCTGAACGAGCCGTCTTTTTCCCGAACACAAATGGTCACATCACGAGCTGTGAGAGGACGCTCCTCCCCATCGAACAGGTAATACCAGCCGTCCTCGCGCTCTACGACGTCAAGCAGATATTCGTCAATATTGTCGGCTCTGCTCGAGGTGTGCATCCATCCGGCCCGGTCATTGAACCCCTGGTAGACGAAAAATTGCCCCCATGTCACCGCGCCATACGCATTCAGCCCCTCCCTGCTCTTGACATGGACTTCGGCCCTGAAATAAAACGAGGTGTGCGGATTTATAAGGAGCAGTGCGTTTCCGTTCTGGGAACGCGACGGGGAAATGGCGAACCCGTTCGACCCCGTCGGCTCCATATAGACGTCATCCGAACGATCGGCCTGCGCCATCGTGGGGCGGCCATTTCCGTAAAACGATTCCACATCACTCGTGCGCACCACCTCGATATCCCCGCCAATGCTTCCCTCGCTGAAAGAGAGCGCCATCCACGGCTCGAACCGATCCAGGACGCGGGGCTCCGTGCCCGGGTGCGTGGCCAGGTAGTAGTTCAGGCCGTCCGCCCAGGCATCCATCAAATCCCTGAGCCAGGAAGGGCTCTCGTCGTACATGCCCTTCAGGTCATCTTCGTGGATAAAAAGCCGCATTCGAAGGTCACGAAAGAGCGCGCCCTCCCCCTCGGCTTCCGCCAGACGCCCCATGGCATTCAGGAAATTGACCTCTATCCGGTTGAAATCGTCCTCCGCCTGCGCGTAGATCATTCCGAAGACGGCATCGGCATCGGTTTCGCCTTCTATATGCGGAATGCCCCAGTCGTCCCTCGTGATGGAAATGGTCTCGGCCCGTTCTCGCCACTGGGCGCGCTCCTCAACAGTAAACCGGGCATCGGGCGCCTGGCAGGCGAGAGGGACAAGAATGAGCAGTAGGACGAGTGTACGTAATGAGCGCGTGGGCATGGAATTTGGGCGTGGTTGCGATGGTACCGGGAGCGGGGCTCGAACCCGCACGGGGCGTTAGCCCCAACGGATTTTAAGTCCGTTGCGTCTACCTATTCCGCCATCCCGGCAAGGAACGTAGAAAGTACCACGTCGTAGCGAGTCAAACAATTTTGGAAAAAATGAATGCATGACGAGCAGCTCATGAGTATTGCCGGGGGCTACCGGGATCGCGCGCGCGTGCCCTGGTCGCGCGACCCGCACGTCGTCCTGCTACTGCTCCAGGAGGGCGACTGGATACCGGGCGTCCGTATTGACAGTGCTTCCTTCCAACTTTCCATATCAGCCACCGTGAACGCGGTTTCGACGGCATATGCACTCGGCCGCACGGACGTGGTTGCTCTCTGGTCGACGAGGGCGCTGACCCGCGCCGAGATCCTGTTCGCGGACGGGGCTTTTCCCGGCTGCCGGGCCCGACCCGGACCAGGACATGTACTGCACTTTTCCGACGCCCCCCTTCCTGAGCCAAGGGCCGAAGTCCTTCCAACAATCGCATGCGACGTCCGTTTGCCTGGACGCATGATACCCATGGCGCGCACCGTTGCCGAGCGCGCCCACGTTCCGTCTTCCCGCTTTCCGGTTGGGTGTCTCATTCCCGCGGGAGACGGCGTGGCCGTACCCGGGGTGAATGTGGAACATCCGGAATGGACCTGGATCCTGTGCGCTGAGCGAAATGCGCTCGGCACCATCGTCACCTACGGACTGCCAGAACCCGAGACGCTCGTACTCTCCTGTCCGAAGGATGACCAGGGCACACCCTGCGGCGCCTGCCGTCAACTGATCGTGGAACTTGCTCCCGGAGCGTCGGTTTGGATGGACCGCGGAAATCGGCCTCCTGACTGCATGGAGGCCGTTTCCATGTTACCCCACTTCTTCACCGGCCGCGCACTCAACCCGGACTGAATGCTCCTGCAAGTTCTTGTTTTCCTTCTCGGCCTCGGCATTCTGTACATGGGCGCCGACTGGTTGGTCCAGGGCGCATCGAGTGTCGCACTCCGTTTCGGGATCAGGCCGCTCGTTGTGGGGCTGACCATCGTCGCACTCGGAACATCCATGCCCGAGTTGCTGCTCAACATGTTTGCCATGCTCCTCGGCGAAGACGGCCTCGCCATTGGCAACGTGGTGGGCTCCAATATTGCCAACATCGGACTCATTCTTGGGCTGAGCGCCACGCTGCTACCGCTTGCCATATCTCGGCAGACGCTCCTGCGCGAGTACCCGATGATGATGGCTGTCATGCTGCTGTTCTGGCTGCTGGCCTCCGACCTGTTGCTCTCCAGACTGGATGGTGTCATATTATTGTCCGGGCTCAGCATGTTCATGGCATGGCTCATTTTTGATTCTGTTTCGCACGCCCGCTCCCTGCCAGCTGAAGACAAGCAAACGCCCCTCCTTCCCCATGAAGATGAAAATGCCGGTCCTGCCGAGCGTCGCGTCTCCCAGTTGATTGCTCGCATTGGGTCGAGCCGCCTTGCTCCCTGGGCGCGCGTAGTACTGCTTGTCGCCGGAATAGGGGCCCTTGCCATGGGCGCCCAACTCATGGTTACCTCTGCCATTGCCATCGCTGAACTGCTTCAGATTCATCCCGTAGTGATTGGCCTGACGATTGTAGCCATAGGCACGAGCCTGCCCGAATTGGCCGCATCCCTGATGTGCGCAGCCAAGAAAGAGGCAGACATGTCCATTGGTAATATTCTGGGTAGCAACATGTTGAATGTGTTGTTCGTGATCGGGGCCGTTGCGCTCATGGAGCCCATTCAGGTCGAACAGGAAACCATCAATGTCCACTTTCCTGTCATGCTGGGATTCAGTGTCGTGCTCTTCCCGTTGGCCCGGTTCGGCTATGAACTGAATCGGGCGGGCGGCATCATGCTGCTTGCAGGATTCGTCGCATACATGCTCTATCTGCTGCTGCCCTACATAGGCTGATCCATGATCGTTTCCCTCGGAGAACACCCCCTGCTGCTCGCCGTCGGCCTGCTCCTTCTGGCGCTCGCTGCATGGTGGAGTTACAGGCGAACCACGCCAGCACTTCCAGCTGTGCCGCGTGCCGCCCTCGGAACGCTCCGCTTCCTTGCCCTTGGCCTGATCCTGTTTCTCCTCTTCGAGCCCCTGTGGACGCGTGAGCGTACCGACAGCCGGGAGCCTGTCGTTCATGTATTGGTAGATGCGAGCCAAAGCATGTCGTTCACCGGTGGCGACGGAAGCGTGCGCCCGCCCGACGTGCACGCCCAACTGGCGGCCATTGAGGATGCACTCCGTGGCATTTCCCACCGGACGTTCTTTCACGGCGCATCGCTGATCCCTGCCGACTCCGTTTTGGCAGATACCTTCGCCCATCCACAGACAGATCTGGACAGCGCCCTCAGGCAGATACTCGAAAGTCTTCCTGAAGGGGCCGTTCCCGGACCGGTCGTCCTGTTTTCCGATGGCCTCTACAATACGGGCGCGAATCCCCTGGCCATAGCCGAACTGTACCCGGTGCCGATCGTAGCGGTTGCGCACGGCGATACCACCCGCCAGCGGGACGTGCGTATCCAACAGGTACTGTTCAATTCGTTGTCATACACGGGAAGCGATATACCCGTACGCGTTCGAATTCGAAGTGAAGGTGCTGGCCAACAGACGGTGAATGTAACGCTCTCACGGGACGGCACCGTCCTTGACAATGCCTCGGTCGGCATTCCAGACACGGGTGAGCTCGTCGTCGACCTCTCCTACACCGCTGCCGAGCCCGGACTGCAGCGGCTCCAGGTGGCCGTCACAGAAATACCCGGTGAGGCGAACACGCGCAACAACACGGACGAGATCGGGCTCCAGATCCTGGACCAGCGCAAGCGCGTGCTGTTGGTGGCCGGCAGTCCGTCACCGGAAACAGCCGCCTGGCGGCGCCTCTTCGAAAACGACCAGGATATCGAACTCACCACCCGCATCCAGAAACAGCCGGGCGAGTGGCATGAAGGCCCACTCCCCGATTCGCTGGAGTTGTGGGATGTATTCGTACTTGTGGGATTTCCGGGGCGGGCAAGCTCGAGCAGCGATTCACAGCGTCTCGCCGCAGCCGCCAAGGACGGTGTCCCCACGCTGCTTATCGCCGACCGGTCTCTGGATACCGGTATGCTGGCCCGCGATTGGGGGGGCATTCTTGCCGTCACTCCGGATGCTCCCCGTCAGACATGGGCAGATGTTTCCTTTCAGCCGCGCCCCGGCCAATCGGCTCACCCCATTTTTGACCACGGACAGAACGGCCTGGACGACTCGTTCTGGCAGCGCCTCTTTCCCGTCCAGGCCAATGAAACCCGATGGAATCTACTGCCCGGTGCTACGATATTGGCGGGTGCCTCGGTCCGGGGGGTTGACCTGGACCAGCCCCTGTTTGTAGTCGGCCGGGTAGGCCAAACGCGCACGGCTGCGCTGTTGGCTACCGGTATGTGGCGGTGGCGCCTGGTACCAGACGATTTGGCGCGGGAAGCCGCCGCCTGGCAGCGCGTGCAGGAAAACACACTCAGTTGGATGTACGCGGCTTTCGACGAGCGTCTGGTGCGCGTCGCCCCGGCATCCGTCCGCATGGCCGAAGGAACGCCAATCGTACTGACCGGTGAAGTCTACGACGAGACGCTCGCGCCCGAGCCCGATGCCAGTGTCTCGCTCGTTGTCCGCTCGGCCGACGGCACCGAATTGCCGGTAGGCATGCAGTCGGTGGGTCAAGGACGGTACACGGCTGAACTCGGACGGTTGCCGGCCGGTGAATATACCTACACGGCAGCGGCCACGGTCGACGGAGAGGAACTCGGCAGCGACCGCGGCGAATTTGTGATTGGTCAGCAGTCCGTAGAATTCCGGACGACGCAGGCAGACTATAATCTGATGGCGCAGTTGGCAAGCGTATCGGGAGGTGTGTTTGTCGCGCCGGACGGAATCGCGTCGCTGCGCGATCGGCTACTGGACCTGCCTGCCATGCAGACCGTGAGCCACACCATTGTTTCACAGAATCGTCTCTGGCAGAAGTACCCGTTCCTTGTGGCAATTCTTATCCTGTTGACACTGGAATGGTTTTTCCGGAAACGTTTGGGAATGGTTTGAGAAATACGACATGAAAACGACATCCCCCGCCGACCTGCTCCACGAGGACCTGGACACTCTGCTGCGAACGGTTCGACGGCATCTGCACCAGTATCCGGAAGTCGGCTTTCACGAAGTGCATACGCACCGGTACCTCAAGGAGGTGCTCGAGATGCACGGCCTGGAAGTGCATGGACCCATCGCCCGGACGGGACTTTACGTCGACATCGTGGGCGATGCGGCCGGTCCCACTGTTGCCTACCGTTCCGACATCGATGCCCTTCCGACGCAGGATGAGAAGAATGTGGACTATCGGTCGACTGTGAACGGAGTCGCCCATCTCTGCGGCCACGATGCCCACAGCGCCATAGCCGTCGGCCTCGCTCTGCTCCTGAATGAACGGCGGGAATTGCTCCCGGGAACCGTGCGCGTCTTTTTTCAGCCGAACGAGGAGGGGATTCCGAGCGGTGCCCCGGCCATGATCGAAGATGGTGTGCTCGATAGCGTGGCTGCCGTGTTCGCGTCGCACGTCGACCCGACACTCGCAACCGGTTGTTACGGACTGATTTCCGGCCCCGCCACGGCCTCTGCAGACCGGTTCACCATCCGGGCCAGGGGCCACGCCAGTGGTCATTCGGCGCGCCCGCATCAAAGTACCGATACCGTTTGGATCATGTCCCAGATCATGTCGGTCCTGTACCAGATTGTGGGCCGGCAGTCGGATGCCCGCGACACGGCCATCATTTCCATTTGTCGCATGACGGGTGGCGAGGCCTTCAATGTCATCCCCGCCTGTGCGGAAATCGGTGGCACCCTCCGGTGCATTTCGAACGATGAGCGGTGCGTCCTGCAGGAGCGCATGGAGCACGCCGCCCGCGCCATCGGCCAAATGCACGGTGCCCAGGTCGACGTTGAATTTGATATCGGATCGCCCCCTGTGCACAATGCTCCGGAATTGGTATCGCTCGTCAGGGATGTCATCCTCGACACGCACGGACCCGATGCCATCTTTGAAATTCCCCGGCCCAGCATGGGCGGTGAAGACTTTGCACACTATCTGCAGCACGTGCCCGGTATGCTGTTGCGGGTCGGCACATCCGACGGCCCTGCGACGTCCCATCCGCTGCACGATTCGTGTTTTGATGTGGATGAAGCGGCCATTCCCCTGACCTCGCGCATCCTGGCCGATATCCTGACGCGGGCACTCACCCAGGCGCACGTCAGCACACCCTGACAGGTCAGGGACGAACAGGCTGAAGGGCAAACAGGTTATGGGTCCCGGCCGCGCGGGTCGTAGGTGAAAATCAACGGCCCCGAATCACCTGCCCGTGGACGACATGCCTGCCCAGCCGACGCGTTCCGACTCCCCTATTCTCTTCCTGCTCGTGGTCATCGCGCTCCTGCTTCCAATCGGCCTGCGCACCGCATGTGCCCAGCAACCCGCACCACGCGTCCAAATCAACGAATTCATGGCTGCGCCCGATTCAGGGGCCCCTGAATATGTGGAACTGGCCATAGGCGGGACCAGTCCGCTCGCCACCGACCGACTCGCACTACGTGATGCGACCTCTGCCTGGCGACTCCTGCCTACCGAGGCGCAACCCCTCCTGCCGGGCGACTTCGTGGTCATAACGCCCGACACGAGCCTCTTCCGCGCATGGCTCCACAACACGTTTCCTGCGAGGATGCTTCCACTGCGCATGATAGAACTCCGCCCGTGGCCCGCCCTGAACAATGCCGGAGACTCTCTCGCCCTGTCCCTGGACGGATTCCAACTGGAGCGGCTCGGCTACGCCTCCGAGCAGGTAGAGCGCGGACGCAGTCTCGAACGTCTTCAGGCCTTGCTGCCGGCCCATGCCGCCGCCAACTGGGTACTGCCCCTCTCTGGAGCGGGATCGCCCGGCCTCCCGAACACGGTATTCCGGGTCGATACGACGGCTCCCGCGGTCCTCGGCGTCGAGCAGATAGACCCGACGACACTGCGCCTCTATTTTTCAGAGCCCCTGCTGCCGGTCCATGTACGTGCGCTGCAGGTGCGCTTCTCTGGCGACGGTCCATCGGGAACGGTCGCGCTCTCCGGGCTCACGGCCGAGCCCGATGCCTTCGTGACGGCGCACATTCGCCTGCCCATTCCACTGTCGGGCCTTACCCTCGGCCTGACCGGAATGCGCGATCCATCGGGTAATGAAGCCGCGCCGTCAACCCACCCGGTTCATGGTCTTCCCGCGGCTGGCGAACTCATGATCACAGAAGTCATGTTGCGCGGGAGCCCGGACTTCGTGGAAATCCTTGTCAGTACGGACCGTCACCTTTCCCTTGGGAATGTCAAACTGTCACGTTCCGAGGGTACGTCTGAGCCTATTGCCAAGGCGAGCTCCGAGGCCGCTCATCTGGTGTCTCCGGGCCAGATCCTTGTGATTGAAGCCACCCTGTCGACAAGCGGAGAGACGCTTGTCCTGGGCACATCAGGGGCCGTCATGGATTCGGTCATGATCGGGTCCGACATGGAGGACGTCCGCTTCAGAAACCATTCGAACCGCTCGCTCGTCCGCATTGGACCGGGTCCCACGGACTGGGCCTCTTCCCTCTCTCAACCCTCAACGCCAGGACAGGATACGACCGCCGACCTGCGCCGTGTCAGGCAACCGGATCCCACCGCCCACGCCCTCACGCTGACCGAGGTACTGTACGATCCGCTCACGGACGCATCCGATGGGCTGATGGACCAGGTCGAGTTTCTGGAGTGGACCAACGACAGCCCGGTCCCCGTGTCCCTTTTCGGCGCGTTCATGACATGGGAAATCAACGAACGGGGTACGTCCGACACCCTTCGGCTCGGGTATCAACCTGTTCTGCTCCCGCCGGGCGCGACTGTTGTCGCCTTTCAGATGGCCTCCCACCGTGCCGGCTCTGAAAATGCGGCGCAGCTACTCAAGGAAATCTGGCCCGATACGCCCCATTCGGTGATCTCGCTGCCCGTTCGCCGCTCTCTCGGCCTCCTGAACACCGGGCGCGCCATCACCCTTCACGCTCGGGACCAGACCGTACTGGCACACGGCACCTATTCACCGGACGACCACCATCCGGCGGTGATCTCGGGAAAAGGACGGGCGCTCGTCCGCCTGCGCACCAACGCCGGATTTGCCCCGTGGACGACGTCGACCGCGCCCGGCGGCGCCTCGCCCGGTCGCGTGGAAAGCGGCGTGGAGGGGGACCCCAACGGGCCTCTCGCTGCGGATCACGACCCCACACACCCGTCGGCGCACCTGTCACCCCGATCCTTCTACCCGGAGCATCCGGAGCTGGGGGGCCGGACGCTGATTCACGTTCACGTTCCAGTCAGTACGGGTCCCCGAGTTGTCCGCGTTCAGGTGCGCGACCTGCACGCCCACGTGGTTCGGGTGCTGTCGCGGGGCCTGCTCGTCCAGGGATTCCATACGCTGGTGTGGGATGGACAGCGCGACGACGGTACGCTGCTGCCGGCAGGACCCTATGTGGTCGAAATTGTGGTCACCAGCCCCGGCGACAGCGTCTTCCGCCTGCCCGTCGCTCTTCTCCGAAGATAACTGGAAGGCGGTTGGTAACGGTGGAACAGCCCTCATCACCTATCGTAGCACAACCGCACGCTGAAGCAACGATTTCGAATATGTCGACAGAAACGCTTACCAGTCCAATTCAACTCTCTGACAGAGCCGCGGGAGAAATACGTAACATCATGCAGGCCAAGTCCATACCGGATGGTTTCAGCCTGCGTGTAGGAGTTCGTGGGGGGGGCTGCTCCGGAATGAGCTATATCCTCGGCTTTGATCGCAAACGCGAGCACGATGTTACCTTCGACGTGGATGGCATTACGGTTTTCATGGACAAGCGCCATGGGCTGTACCTCATGGGCACCACGGTAGACTACCAGGACGGCCTCAATGCCCGCGGCTTCACCTTCGACAACCCAAACGCCACCGCCACCTGCGGGTGCGGATCAAGTTTTACATCCTGATTCCGGCGAACCATCCCACTTATGGAAGGCAATTTTTCAAATCGGGTCCGAGATGTCATCTCCTACAGTCGTGAGGAGGCCATTCGCCTTGGTCACGACTATATAGGAACCGAGCACCTGCTACTTGGCATCATCCGCGAGGGTGAAGGAATCGCCGTAAAAATCCTGCGCAACCTCGGATGTGACCTGTTCAAGCTCAAGAAATCTGTCGAAGACACCGTCCGAAGCACTGGCGGCACACTGACTGTCGGCAACATTCCGCTTACGAAGCAGGCCGAAAAGGTCCTCAAGATTACCTATCTGGAGGCCAAGCTGTACAAGAGTGACGTGATCGGAACGGAGCACCTGCTGCTCAGCCTCCTACGGGATGACGAAAATCTGGCCGCCCAGATCCTGCAACAGGGATTCACCATCACCTACGACTCCGTACGGACGGAGCTCGATACCATCATTTCCGGAAAACCATCCACACCCCGCACTACAGCCCAATCCGGAGGTGGCTCGAAGTCATCTGGAAGTGGTCGTAGTCAAAGCCCCAAGGAGCGTGGAAAGATGGAAAAAAGCAAAACACCGGTACTCGACAACTTCGGCCGTGATCTGACCACCATGGCCGAAGAGGACAAGCTCGATCCTGTCGTGGGACGCGAGCGGGAAATTGAACGTGTGGCACAGGTTCTGTCGCGACGCAAGAAAAACAACCCCGTACTCATTGGAGAGCCGGGTGTGGGCAAGACCGCCATTGCGGAGGGACTCGCCATGCGCATTGTGGAGCGCAAAGTCAGTCGCGTCCTCTTCGATAAACGCGTCGTGACGCTTGACCTCGCCGCTCTTGTTGCGGGCACCAAATACCGGGGACAGTTCGAGGAGCGCATGAAAGCGGTCATGAACGAACTGGAGAAAAGCCCGGACGTGATCCTCTTCATCGATGAACTGCACACCATCGTTGGCGCCGGTGGCGCATCGGGCTCGCTCGATGCATCGAACATGTTCAAGCCCGCCCTCGCGCGCGGCGAAGTACAGTGCATTGGAGCCACAACGCTCGACGAGTACCGTCAGCATATCGAAAAGGACGGCGCCCTTGATCGCCGCTTTCAGAAGATCATGGTCGATCCGGCCACGCCCGACGAAACCATCGAGATCCTGCACAACATCAAGGACCGGTACGAAGACCATCATCATGTCTCCTATGCCGACGAAGCTATTGAGCTCACAGTAAGGCTCAGCGAGCGTTACATCTCGGACCGGTACCTTCCCGACAAGGCCATTGATGTCCTGGACGAGGCCGGGGCTCGGGTGCACCTGAAGAATATTCGCGTTCCAGGGAATATTGTCGAACTCGAGGCCGAAATAGAGAAAGCCCGCGAAGAAAAAACGCGGGTGGTCAAGAGCCAGAAATTTGAAGAGGCGGCCCAGCTCAGAGACAAGGAGAAAACGCTTCAGGAAAAGCTGGAGGCCGCCAGGAAGGAATGGGACGAACAGGCCGAGTTGGAGGTCTACAACGTTACGAGCGACGACATCTCGGAAGTGGTCGCCATGATGACGGGCGTGCCCGTCGACAAAATCTCAGAACCGGAGACGCGGCGCCTGCTCCACATGGAGGAAGAACTGCAGGGGTCGGTCATTGGCCAGGAAGATGCCATCCGCAAGCTTTCCCGGAGCATCCGGCGCACACGGGCGGGACTGAAGGACCCCAAGCGGCCCATCGGTTCGTTCATTTTCCTGGGCCCCACGGGCGTGGGCAAGACGGAACTCGCCAAGCGCCTGACCCAGTACCTGTTCGATTCCCAGGATGCCCTCATCCGGATCGACATGTCCGAATACATGGAGAAGTTTTCCGTCTCGCGCCTGGTCGGCGCGCCTCCCGGATACGTCGGCTACGAGGAAGGAGGACAGCTCACCGAAAAAGTGCGTCGCAAGCCCTATTCAGTAGTGCTGCTCGACGAAATTGAGAAAGCCCACCCCGATGTATTCAACATCCTGCTCCAGGTGCTCGATGACGGTATTCTGACCGACGGCCTCGGCCGCAAAATCGACTTTCGAAACACGATCATCATCATGACCTCCAACATCGGAGCGCGTGATATCAAGAACCTCGGCAAGGGCATCGGCTTCTCTTCGAACGAGCAGGAGTTCAATTATCAGACCATGAAATCCACGGTTGAAGACGCCCTCAAGCGCGTATTCAACCCGGAATTCCTGAACCGGATCGATGACGTCATCGTCTTCAATCCCCTCGACAAGAAGCATATCCACGAGATCATCGATCTCATGGCCGCCGAACTGTTCGGACGCGCTGGCGACGTGGGAATTACGGTCGAGCTCGAGGAGTCTGCCCGTAAGTTCCTGGTGAACAAGGGGTACGATCCCAAGTTCGGTGCACGGCCGCTCCGCCGCGCCATCCAGAAATACGTTGAGGATCCCATGGCCGAGGCCATACTGGGTCACGATCTGGGCGAAGATGACACTCTCGTCATCACGTACGATGAGAAAAAGGATACCGGTGAACTGAGCTTCCGCAAGAGGGCGACGCCCAAGAAGAAGAAATCCAAAACGGCCACGGCGAAGGCCAAAGCCGACGCCGGGGCAGAAGACCACGTGGAGACCGACACTGACGCCGACACTGACGCCGACACCGAACACGCCACCGGCGCCGCCGAAAGCAAAAAGAGTGACGATTGAGGCGTACCGGTACGCTCCAGCGGGCAGCCAGGCGGGCAGCCAGGCGGGCAGGGGCAACAACGTGTCACAGGGCAACGTGTTACAGCTTCCCGGGCCTTCTTCTATCCGAGGGTCCAGCTCACCCCCCGTCCCTCCTCCGGATGCGGATACCGCCATGTGACGGCTCCCTGGTCGCAGGCATACAGACACGTTCCGCACTCTATGCAGTCCTCAAACTGGAAGTGCACATCCCCGATCTCATCGAGGGTGTAGCACTTGGCCGGGCACACGTACGTGGTGCATTTGTGGGGACAGCCGGAGTTGCAGATATCGGTATCGACCTCAATATGGGCCCTCGCCTCGGAGCGCCCCTGGTTTCGATAGGCCACCAGGCCCAACCGCTCAGCAATGGACGTCGGTTGATTTTTCATAGCGCGCGGGCTGCTTTGATTCCGAGTTTGACGAGATCCCAATAGGAGGCGTGGCGCTTGACGGCCGCATGCATCATGGACAGGGCCTTCGGCGTCGGCGCACTCCGAACCGCGAAAAACTGCCTTCCGAAGTCACACAGGACGTTGGGCACATCGCTGAACATGGGACCGGAATGCAGCAGATGAACTGCATCCTGGAAGGAATGCATGTCGTGCATCACGTAACTGGCATTGAGCGCCTTGCGATAATTGGACATCATGGCACTGGAAAAATCACCTGCCTTTCGCGCCTCCAACACGGTTTCACCCGCCAGCATGCCACTTCGCATAGCATAATCCATGCCCTGAATGGCCTTTCCAGCATTCATGAGCAGGTGTGCGGCTTCGCCGGCAATCAGCACGCCGTCCCCATAGAGCTCTGATGGAAGGCCCCGAATATCTCCGGTCGATACGACGTGCGCCGAATATTCAACCGTTTCCGCCCCCTGTATCATGTCCGCGACCGCCGGATGCGCCTTGAAATGGTTCAACAGGTCATACGGCGTTCCGCCTTTTTCCCTCAGGTCCTTCATTCCGATGACGAGCCCGACAGACAGCGAGTCGCGATTGGTGTACAAAAATCCGCCTCCCTCCACTCCGTTCGTCGCATCGCCTACGAATTCGTTCGTAAGCCCGCTACGTCCGGAAAGCTGGAATCGGTCGGCCAGCCGGTCCGCATCCATTCGGAGCACTTCCTTCACGCCAACAGCAACGTAGTCCGCATCTACAAATGGCTTTTCCAGGCCAACTTGACGTGTGAGAAGGTTATTAACGCCTTCCGCCAGAACGACAGAGTGGGCGCGGAAGGTTTCGTCGCCCGCCCGGATGCCAACGGCGCGCCCATCTTCCATGAGGACCTCCTCGACCAGCACGTCTGTGGCCAGGAACGATTCATCCGGGTACGGACTCTCGTCAATGGCCTCCTGGACCTTGCCAGCCAGCCACGCATCGAACACCGCGCGGAGTACGGTGACGCCGCCGTAGGGTGTTTCGTTGAACTGCGCCGACTTGAAGTCGACCGAAAACGCAGAGTCTGCATCCAGAAAAGTGAGCCTCCGGTGGTTTACGAAACGCTCAAACCCTGCATCCGGATCATCTGCATATCCCGGCACGAGACGGTCCAGATCCGTGCCCCATAGCACCCCCCCGGAGACGTTCTTCGCGCCGCAGAATTCCCCCCGCTCAATGAGCAGGAAACGCGCGCCGCCTCGGGCGAGCGTCATGGCCGCACTCAGTCCGGCAATTCCCCCCCCCACAATGATGCAGTCAAATGGTTCTTCCATCAGTTCCTTTCAAGCGCTTTGATCGCTTCAATCAGGGGAGGCAGGACGTTGAACGCATCGCCCACGATGCCGTAGGTGGCATAGTCAAAAATGGGTGCGTCCGGGTCCTTGTTGATGGCAACAATGATGCGGCTGTTCACCATGCCAGCCACGTGTTGGATGGCGCCGGAAATGCCAACAGCAACATACAGATCCGGGGCAACAACCTTCCCCGTCTGTCCGATCTGTGCCGTCGCCGGGAAGAGCCCCGTTTCCACGACTGCGCGCGAGGCTCCAATCGCAGCCCCCATGACGCTCGCCAGTTCCAGCACCAGATCCCGTCCCGCCTCATCGCGGACGCCGCGCCCGGCTGCCACGACGACCTGTGCTTCCGACAAATCCACGTCGCCGCCGCCGGAGGTCAGGATCTCGCGCAGCGTCTGCCGGAGGGTCGCGGCGTCAAAGGTGAACGCAACGGACACGACCTCCCCATCGACAGGTGAGGCGCTCGCCTCGTACGATCCGCTGCGCACCGATACGACTACCAATGGCTCCTGACTCGACACACGGGCCATCATCTTGGCCGCCATCACGGGACGCTCGGCAACCACCTCGTCCCCGTCTACGCCGAATGCCGAAACGTCCGGCAGTGCACCCGCCCCAAGCCGGGCAGCCAGCGCACCCATCACGTCCTTGAACGACTCGGTCGAGGGCGCCACCACGAGGCGCGGAGCAATATCGGCCACGAGCCCGGCAAGCGCATCGATCACCGGCGCATTGATATGGCGATCAAACACCGGATCCTCCATCACATACACGCGGGCTGCGCCGTGGCGCATCAGTTCGGGCGCCAATTTGCGGGCGGCAGGATGCAGCACGGCCGCCACTACCTCACCCCCGGTTTCCCCGGCCACCACCCGTGCACGGGCCATGACCTCAAATGTGGAGCGTTTGAGGCGCCCGTCCTGCACAGCGGCTACGACAAGTAGTGTATTCATTGTTCAACGTTCAGAAATAATCTTCAGAGTACACCCGCTTCGTCCTGGAGTAGACGTACAAGCTCGCGTACCTGCTCCGAGGGCTCGCCGTCAATTTTAACGCCCGGCTCCCTGGCCGGCGGTGCGTACATGTTGTGCACCTCCGTGCGGCCTGGTCCAGGCGCTACCGCGCTCGCGTTCAGCGGTTTCTTCCTGGAAGCCATGATCCCCTTCAGCGAGGGTATCCTTGGATCGTTCATGTCGTTTGAACATGTTACCAGACACGGCGTCGGGAGTGCGAGGATCTCCTGCCCGGAATCGCCCTGCCGTGTGACGACAAGCGTGCCCCCCCCTTCTACGGCGAGCCCCACGGCGTTCGTCGCATAGACCCATCCCAGGTGCTCAGCCAGCATACCCCCTGCCAGCCCGGCATCCGTATCCTGGGACTGTTTTCCGGTAAGAATGACGTCGTATTCCCTGTCTTCAAAGTGCTCCGCGAGCAGACGACTGACGGCATGCGAGTCCACGTCAGCGCTCGTCACGAGGTGGGTAGCCTCGTGCGCTCCCATGGCAAGCGCTTTACGAATGGTCTCCCTGGCCGCATCGGGACCAATGAGTATCAGGTGCACCTCCCCTCCATGGGCTTCAACAAGCTGCAGTGCCGCCTCTACCGCCGAGGCGTCATAGGCGTTGAGAACCATGCGACCCGTCTGCACATTGGCGGCAACATCCGGGACCTGTTTGATACAAACACAAAATTTCATCTGGGACACGGGATTTTTCTATCTTTCAAGGTACGACACGCCTCCCTGACGGTCCAGCAAGTACGCCCCCCGCGGACCGCCCGATCAATCCGGATTATCCATGTTTCGCAATTCGTTCACGGTCTTTTTGACGGCACTGCTCCTCATACTGGCCAGTCGCCCCGACAGCGCCCAGGCCCAGCTTCAGACACCCCGCCTCGGTATCAGCCTGAACTCGCTGCTCAGCAGTGAAGATGGCCTCGGCCTCGGCTTTCGGGGACGCCTCGCATCCCCCATCAACTCAGACCTCTCGCTGGCCTTCGACACCGGCATCACCGGCTTCATTTTCGAAGGGCAGGACCAGGCCACGTGGGTTATCGACCCCCAGGTCTCTCTCATCGTAACGCTCGAAGGGCAATCGCGCGCGCCGTACCTGCTGGCTGGCCTGGGCGGTTACATCCCTTTTGGTGACGCTTCCACGTCGGAGGGCGGCCCATCCATCCACATGGGTGTCGGCTGGGTGAAGCTGCTCCGGGAATCGACCCTGTTTTACGAGTTTGTACCGGCCCTCGTCGTCGGCCAGGAGACCACATCGGTCGCCATCCCTTTCCGCATCGGCATCATATTCTGATTCCAATTCCTGTTGCCGCCAGCCCGAATGGCCGGACTCTATCTCCACATCCCCTTCTGCTCGCAGCGCTGCTCGTACTGCGATTTCTATTTTGTCACGACGGCCATGTCCCAGGATCGCTTCCTGAAGGCCCTCGTTTACGAAATACAGCATTATGGGCGTGAATACGGACACCGGGAAGCCCTCGAAACCATCTACTTCGGCGGAGGCACACCCTCGCTGTTGCCTCCCGGGTCCGTCCGAATTCTGATGGATACGATCCACGAGGCCTTCGACACGTCCGGCGTGCAGGAAACGACGTTCGAGTTGAACCCGGAAAACGGAACGCCTGCCTACCTAGAGGGGCTGCTGGCCGCCGGGATCACGCGGCTCTCCATCGGTGTGCAGTCCTTTTTCGACCGGGACCTGGAGCAGATGAACCGGGTGCACGACAACCGGGAAGCCCGCGAAGTCCTTCGCTCTGTCAACGACGCCGGCTTCGAATCGTACAGCATGGACCTGATATTCGGTCTCCCCGATCAGCCGAGCGAATACTGGGCTGCGAACCTCGAAATTGCGATATCCTTCGATGTGCCCCACATCTCCACCTACAGCCTCACGCTCGAAGAAGGCACGCCGCTCTGGAAGCAGGTCCAGCGCGGGCAGGTGCAACCGCAGGACGACGCCGCGCACGCAGATGCGTTCGAGTTCACGATGGAATACCTCACGGCGCACGGTTACGAGCACTACGAGATTTCGTCGTTCGCCCGCCCCGGACACCGCTCCCGGCACAATCACCGGTATTGGAACCACACGAATTACATCGGATGCGGTCCGTCCGCACACTCGTTCTGGTGGTCCGGCCTTCCGGCCAAACGGTGGTCGAACGTGCGTAACCTGAAACGGTACGAGGCGTTGCTTTCTCAGCATGTCCCCCCCCTCGAGGATCGCGAGCACCTGGGCCTCGATGCCCTGGCCGACGAGTACATCCTGTTGCAGCTCCGGACCGACGACGGCCTCGACCTGGCTGAACTGGAGCGCCGGTATGGCGTTGATCTACTCACCGAAAAACTCTCCGTCATTGCTGAACTTGAGCAGTCGGGCCTGATTCACCCCCTGCGCAACCACACGGTGCGCCTTACCAACCCTGGCAAGATATTATGCGATTCCATCACATCACGGCTTCTGCCGGACTGAGCTTGGTGCTGCTTCTCTTCGTTGCCGGCTGCTCGAAACCGGAGTCGGGCACGACCAGCGCCCAGCAGGACATCCCGTTCACGCCCGAAGGCGTACTGGACATTTACCGCGCCGACTCGGCGCTCATCCAGCGCTTTGTCATCGAGCTTGCCGAGACCGATGCCGAACAGGCTCAGGGCCTCATGTACCGCCGCTCGCTCCCCGAGCGGGGCGGCATGCTGTTCGTGGACGAGACGGAAACCATGCAGTCCTTCTGGATGCGCAACACCCCGCTTCCACTCGACATCCTGTTCGCGCGCGAGGACGGTCGTATTGTAAATATCGTGGAGCGTACGACCCCATACTCCGACGAAAACATCAATTCCACGGCTCCTGCGCAGTATGTCCTCGAACTCCGCGCTGGCACGGTCTCACGGCTCGGTATCGACTCCACCGCCTATTTCACCTGGCAGCGACGCACGTTCAATACCGAATAGCGACCTGCAACCGAACAGCTACACCGAACAGGCCGCCCACGGCGCGGCATCCATCATGCGCCCATTCCTTCTGACCCTGCTCGTCATCGCCCCCACAAGTCTGCTTGCCGCCTGTTCCGGCGGTGACCCCCCAGGCCCGTCCACGAACAGCCCGCAGGCCAGCCAACCGGCATCCCCGACCATTGATTTCCGGGTCGATGGACAGCTCTTCCTGGTCCGCGACGGCGACACTGTGGCAACGCTGGACATCGAAATCGCCGACAACGATTCCTCCCGCGCCCGTGGTCTCATGCAGCGGGAAGACCTGCCTGAAAAATCCGGAATGCTCTTCATTTTTCCCGACGAATCGGAGAGGGCATTCTGGATGGCGAACACGCCCCTCGCACTCGACCTGCTGTTCATCCGCGCAGATGGAACCGTACACAACATCCGCCGCTATGTCCAGCCCATGAGTGCGGAAAACGTGACCTCGGACGGGCCGGTGATGTACGTCCTGGAATTGGAAGCCGGCCAGAGCGACGCGCTCGGCCTCGTCGAGGGGGATCAGATCTCGTGGGAGCGAACGGCAGCCCCGTAAATACCGGGCGCGTTCTACAGCCCGAAGCTTTCCCCGCACGCACAGTTGCGCACCGCCTGCGGGTTGCTGAAATGGAAACCCTTGCCCTGCAATCCGTCGGAAAAATCCAGTACCGATCCTTCGATGTAGGCCATGCTGCGGGAATCAATCACGACAGGAATGCCGTCCACCTCGAAAACCTCGTCCTGGTCGCGCACCGTCGTGTCCCAGCCCAGGTCATACGTAAGACCTGAACAGCCACCCGGAACCACGGCGACCCGGAGCCACGCTGCACGTATATCCACGTGCTCTTTTTTGGCGGTCAACAGAATTTTCTGCCGCGCAGTATCCGTTATTTTTATGTCTTGAAGCGTGTTTTCCATGCGTCTCGAACGATACCGCCCGCCTCAGGATCCCACCCCGTACAACCGCTTGACGGAAGCGGCATAAACGTTCATGAATCGTTTTTGCACGTATGTGAAGACTTTGGAAGTTCACAGGACCAGATGAAACTAATTGGCGGCCATTTTATTATTTAGACTCAATCCAAACAGCTCCAATCAGCGTCGTCACCCAGAGCGAACTCCATGAGCACCGAATATCTGCAGGAAGTAGCCGATGCCGACTACAAGTACGGCTTCGTCACCGATATCGAGTCGGACAAGGCGGCCATCGGCCTCGATGAAAGCACGGTCCGGTACATTTCGGCCAAAAAAAACGAGCCAGAGTGGCTGCTCGCGTGGCGACTCAAGGCGCTGGACCACTTCCTTGGCCTCCTCAAGAAGGATGAAAAGCCGGAATGGGCGCATCTCGCCATACGCGAGATCGACCTCCAGTCCATTTCGTATTACTCGGCTCCAAAGAAAAAACCGGAACTGGAGAGTCTTGACGAAGTCGATCCCCAGCTCATCGACACCTTCAACAAGCTCGGCATTCCCCTCCTGGAGCAGAAGCGCCTGGCTGGTGTAGCCGTTGACGTCGTCATGGATTCGGTCAGTGTCACGACGACCTTCAAAAAAGAACTCAGGGAAAAAGGCATCATCTTCTGCTCCTTCGGAGAGGCCGTGCAGGAGCACCCGGAGCTTGTGCGCAGGTATCTCGGAAGCGTCGTGCCCCGCACAGACAACTTCTACGCCGCGTTGAATTCGGCCGTTTTCTCAGATGGATCGTTCTGCTATATACCGCAGGGCGTACGCTGCCCCATGGAACTCTCTACATATTTCCGGATCAACGAAGCCGGTACGGGACAGTTTGAAAGGACGCTCATCATCGCCGACAAGGGTTCCTACGTAAGCTACCTCGAAGGCTGCACCGCGCCCATGCGCGACGAGAACCAGTTACACGCGGCGGTCGTCGAGATCGTAGCCCACGAGGAGGCAGAAGTCAAATATTCCACCATCCAGAACTGGTATCCAGGCAGTGCCGACGGTAAGGGCGGTGTGTACAACTTTGTTACAAAGCGCGGCATCTGCGAAGGCAGGCGGTCCAAAATTTCCTGGACCCAGCTCGAAACCGGAAGCGCCATCACGTGGAAGTATCCATCCGTGATCCTGAAAGGGGACGACTCGGTCGGAGAATTTTACAGTGTCGCCTTCACGAAGGGGCGCCAGCAGGCCGACACGGGGACCAAGATGATTCACATCGGCAAGAACACGACCTCTACCATCATATCCAAGGGGATTTCGGGTGGCCAGAGCCAGAATGCGTATCGCGGCCTCGTAAAAATCAATCGCGGCGCGAAGGGTGCCAGGAATTTCTCCCAATGTGACTCCATGCTGCTCGGAGACCGGTGCGGCGCCCATACGTTCCCATACCTGGAAATCAACAACCCCACGGCCCAGGTAGAACATGAGGCTACTACATCCAAGGTCGGCGAAGATCAGATTTTCTATTGCCAGCAGCGGGGCATTTCCGAGACCGATGCCATTAAACTGATAGTGAATGGTTTCTGCAGGGAAATCCTGGCAAAATTGCCCATGGAATTCGCCGTGGAAGCGCGCAACCTGCTCGCCATTGAACTCGAAGGCAGCGTCGGCTGAACCCACCCCAAACTACCTTCATTACGGAATGAACATGCTTGACATCAAGAATCTGTACGCGTCCATCAAGGAGGATGGCACGCCGATCCTCAAGGGCGTCAACCTGTCGGTAAAACCCGGTGAGGTGCACGCCATCATGGGGCCCAACGGGTCCGGCAAAAGCACCCTCGCTTCGGTCCTTGCCGGGCGCGACGGCTACGAGGTAACCGACGGATCAATCTCGTACGATGGACACGACCTGCTGGACATGGAAGCCGATGAGCGCGCACGCGAAGGGCTCTTCCTGGCCTTCCAGTATCCGGTGGAATTGCCCGGCGTCTCCATGTCGAACTTTCTGCGGCACGCCGTTGCATCGGTCCGTGAGCACCAGGGCAAGGATCCGCTCTCTGCGGCCGACTTCCTGGCACTCATGCGCGAAAATGCTGCGCTCGTCAACCTGGACCCGGCGCTCAAGGCACGCAGCGTGAACGAAGGGTTCTCGGGCGGTGAGAAGAAGCGCAACGAGATATTCCAGCTCGCCATGTTGGCACCGAAACTGGCCATCCTGGACGAGACCGACTCGGGCCTCGATATAGACGCCCTGCGGGTCGTCTCGGAAGGCGTCAACAAACTGCGCCAGGCGGATCGCTCGTTTATCATCATCACGCACTACCAGCGCCTACTCGATTACATCGTACCGGATGTGGTCCACGTTCTGGTAGATGGCCGCATTGTCCGGTCGGGCGGCAAGGAACTGGCCCTGGAGCTTGAGGAGAAGGGCTACGACTGGATTCGGGAAGAAACCGGTGTTCCGGCATGACCAGTCTAAAATCCCTCGAAACAGCCTTCATTGAGGCATTTGACGCGGATCTTGGCCTCTTGCCAGCCCACGCGTCGGACGCGTGGGCGGCCAGCCGTCGTCAGGCCATCCGCACCTTTGCCGATGCCGGGTTTCCGCAGCGAAAAAGCGAGGCGTACAAATATACACCTGTAACCAAATGGATGGGCCATGCGCCGGTATTGCACGTCACCAGGCCGGTTGTGGCTGCGCACACGCCGTTTTCCTCCCTACCGGGAACGCATCTCCAAACGGTGAATGGACAACTGGCATCAACCCCTGACCGGCTTCCTTCAGGTCTTACTGTAAGTACGCTGAGAAGCGCCCTGGAAACACATCCAGAACTCGTGCAGCAGCACCTGGATCGTATTTCCGGGGGCACAGCCGGCGACGTGTTCAGCACGCTGGCCGCGGCATTCGCTCCGGACGGTCTGTTCATCGAGGTGGCGCAGGGTGCAGTTCTCGATGCACCGGTATATATCCACCACGCTGCCGTGTCACCAGACGCTTTCGTCCAGCCCCGCATGCTGGTGGTGGCCGCAGAAAACAGCGAAGCGCACCTGATCGAGCATTTCCCCGAGACCGGTGCGGGCGCGGTATTTGAAAACCGGATTGTCGATATCGAGGTGGCCGCGCGCGCTCGGCTCAGGCACCTGGTCGTATACGAACGTGGCCCGCAGGCGCGCTTCGTCAATGGCCTCTACGTTCATCAGCACGGCGAGAGCGTCTTTTCGACGAACCACATCACGCTCGGCGGCTCGCTCGTGCGCAACAACCTGCATTTCATTCCCGATGGAGAACACTGCGAGACGCACCTGAACGGCCTTTACGTTGCCAAACACGGCGCGCACGTGGACAATCACACCCTCGTGGACCATGTGAAACCGAACTGCTTCTCCAACGAGCTCTTCAAGGGCATTGTAGGAGGCGGATCGACCGGCGTCTTCAACGGCAAGGTGATGGTGCGGCAGGATGCACAGAAGATCAATGCCTACCAGTCCTCCAAGAGCATCGTCCTGGATGACCAGTCCCACGTCTACGCCAAACCGGAGCTGGAAATCTACGCCGATGATGTGCGTTGCAGCCACGGGGCAACGACGGGCGAGCTCGACGACGATGCCCTCTTTTACCTCCGTTCCCGGGGCATTCCGGAGCGGAAGGCTCGTGTCATACTGCTCGAAGCGTTCGCGCGGGACGTCGTAGAACTCATTCCCCTTGAAGACGTGCGCACCTATCTGAACACGCGTCTTGGCGAGCTGCTTGCCGATTGACCCACTCGACGTCACCATGGATTTCGCCACCACTTCGCTCATTGACCTACAGACGCTGAGAGCCGATTTTCCGGCCCTCAGCACACCCGTCTACGACACCACGGTAGCCTATCTCGACAATGCGGCGACGGCGCAGAAACCCCGCGCCGTGATAGACCGCATTTCCAGGTACTACGAAATGGAAAATGCGAACGTACATCGGGGCGTGCATTTTATGAGCCAGCTCGCCACCAATGCCTATGAAGGTGCCCGGGCCGATATCGGGGCCTTCCTCGGCGTAGAAGACGTTGGCGAAATCGTTTTTACGCGGGGCACGACCGAAGCCATCAACCTGGTCGCCTCGTCATGGGGACGCATGCATCTGCATCCCGGCGCCAACGTGGTAGTAACCGAGATGGAACACCACTCGAACATTGTCCCCTGGCAACTCATTTGCCAGGAAACGGGAGCCTCGCTCCGGGTCGTACGCGTCACCGACGAGGGCGAAATCGATTACGAAGACTATGAGCGCGCCCTGGCAGAAGGCGCGGCCATCGTGTCGGTCGTACACGTCTCGAATTCGCTCGGCACCATCAATCCTGTCAAACGCATGATCGATGATGCCCACAGTATGGGCGTTCCCGTTCTCGTCGATGGCGCCCAGGCCGTGCCGCACGGATCGGTGGATGTGAAGGCGCTCGGCTGTGATTTTTACTGCTTTTCCAGCCACAAACTGTTTGGCCCCACGGGCGTCGGTGTCCTCTACGGCAGGCGGGATCTCCTTGAGTCCATGCCGCCATGGCAGGGCGGCGGTGACATGATCGAGGAGGTGGATTTTGGCGGTACGACCTACAACCACCTTCCGCATAAATTCGAGGCCGGAACACCGCATATCGCGGGTGTTGTGGGTCTGGCAGCGGCCATGGAATATGTGCAGTCAGTCGGATTCGACGCCATCCAGCGAGCAGAAGCGGATCTGCTGGCGTACGCTGTCGAGCGCCTCGGGACCGTGGAGGGAATCCGTTTTGTGGGGACGGCCGAGCGCAAAGCACCGGTCGTGTCGTTTCTCGTTGGAAACACGCATCCGTACGACGTGGGAAGCATCATCGACCGGCTGGGAGTGGCCGTACGAACGGGACACCACTGTACGCAGCCCCTCATGAAACGTCTGGGTATTCCGGGGACCGTGCGCGCCAGCATGGCATTCTACAACACACGCGACGAAATAGACCGCCTGGTGACCGGTGTTGCGCGCGCTTCGGCCATGCTGCAATGACACGAGGGGCTGGCCATACCATTGAAGAGGAGGCCAATGCCCTCGTCGACGAATTTGCCATGTTCGACGACTGGATGGATAAATACCAGTATCTGATTGACCTTGGAGCAGGACTTCCCCGCATTGCTGACGCGTACAAAACGGATGCATACAAAATTTCAGGATGCCAATCGCAGGTCTGGGTCCGCGCCGAAGACGAAGACGGCCGCGTCCGGTTTACGGCCGACTCGGACGCCCAGATCACGCGTGGCCTGATCGCCCTGCTCGTCCGCGTTCTCGACAACCAACCGGCGCTGGTCGTTGCCCAGGCGGAGCTGTCTTTCCTGGATCGGATCGGCATGAAAGAGCACCTCTCTCCTACCCGAAAAAACGGACTGGACAGCATGATCAAGCAAATCAGGCTCTACGCAGCTGCGCTCGCGGCGAAAAGCCAACACACCTCATGAACATGGATTCCGATATGAGTACCCCCGAAACACTCCCCGGCAATGACTTGACAGACGAGGAACTCGAAGCGCTCATCGTGGAAGCCATCAAAACCGTGTACGACCCAGAGATTCCGGTCAACGTATACGACCTCGGGCTCATTTACGGAATCGACATCAACCCGGACCGGACGGTCATGATCACCATGACGCTGACCACGCCCAACTGCCCGGCCGCCGGTTTCCTGCCCGGACAGGTTGAACAGCGCGTCCGGCACCTGCGCGAAGTACGCGATGCGCGGGTAGACATTACATTCGACCCACCATTCACGCCCGAAATGATGTCGGACGAAGCCAAACTGGAGCTCGGGTTTCTTTAAGCTTGCCGTAACGTGTAGGTAAATCACCCACACGATCATGGCTACTTCCGCACGGCCATCGCTCACCAGACTTCGTTGGCTCCTAACCAGTTTCGCGCTCGTGACAGACATCAAAGGAACGGTCGAAGTCTCCCGCACCGGAGAGACCACCTTCCGAGCCGCAGACTGGGGCTCGCAGCTCTTCGAAGGCGACCGGGTCAGAACAGGCCCCGATTCCGAAACCTCCCTGCTGTTTGCCAGCGGCAACATCGTCTCGCTCGACGGTGGCAGCACCATGACCATATCTGCTGCCACCACGTCCGCTCCTTCCCTCTCCGGCCCCGTCCGTGAGGCCAGAGGTGACCTGCTGGCCGCCGTGTCAGACCGATTTCATGGACGACGGCCACGTTGGGATGGTCGAGGGCCGACACAGCGCGGGCTTCGTGCGCAAACCGTTCACGCGCCTTTTCGTCACTACTGGTAGATGCGGGGAGGAATTTCAGTGCCACCGTGCGTCCGAGTACCATGTCAGTCGCTTTGTAGACTACACCCATGCCGCCCTGGCCCAGTTCGGCGGTGATCTCGTAATGCTTTACGGTTCTCCCGACCATGACGAATGCCCCGGTTACTGCACCCGGGGGGCATTGGAGAGTTCGTCGCTGTCATCATCGCGCCGCGCGACCCCTTTTCGTTCCAGCAGGGCACCACACGCGTCAATGGCCGACACGAGTCCGTCGGCCAGTCTGCCCGCCCGCATGCCGCGTATGACGGCTTCCACCACATCGCCCCAGTCCTCGGGCGCCACGAGTCGGTTGATACCCGAGTCACCGAGTACCTCCACGCGGTGCTCATCGAGCGAGACGAGCAGCAGAATGCCTGTACGTTCACGCGTGGCAAACACTTCTTCTTCCAGAAAGGCCGTCTCTGCCCGCTGATGGACCGCAAAATCAATCAGGCCACCGCCCGCGACGTGCCGGAACAGAAAACCGATGCGCTGGGCAGCCCAGCCAAGCAGCACGCCGAAGCCAAGCATCCACAGAAACAGGGCCCCGTCGGATAACAGGAGTGGAAGTCCCCAGCCGTCCCACCCAAGTACAATGAGTTCATGCAGCAACGCGCCAAGGACGGCGCCGCTGACGCCCGCCCGGTAGGACACGACGCGGTACGGAGCGGAGCGCTTTACAATGACGGGCACTATCTCGCCCGAAGTGCGCTCTTCGGCCCTGGTGACGGCCTCGGTAATACGCGCGCGGTCTGAATCTGTCAGTAGGTGCATCCCGAAACATACGCAAGGCGACATGACTCTGCACGTGTGCGTATACTGGCTGCCACAAAATTCGACGCACCCCGATGACTCTGACGCTGTACGACCTGCTGACCTTTGTCGGATTTTTCGCCATCGTGATTGGCGTTTCACTCTATAAAGCGCGGCAGGAATCGACGACGAGCGACTACTTCCTGGCCGGGCGCAGCCTGGGATTCGGGCTCATCGGTTTTTCGCTGATCGCGTCGAATATATCGACCGAACATTTTGTGGGCATGGCGGGCCAAGGCTTCGGATCGGTCGGCATGGCGGTGGCCAGTTACGAGTGGATGGCCGCCGTGACGCTGGTATTCGTCGGGCTCTTCCTGCTGCCCCGCTTTCTCCGGTCTGGCATCTACACGCTGCCGGAATACCTGGAATACCGGTATAATGCCCTCGCCCGCATGATCATGGCGATTTTCATGATGATCATGTATGTGGCCGTAGCCCTGGCATCGATCCTCTATTCGGGGGCCATCGGGCTGGCGACGATATTCGACCTCGACCAGACGACAGGGGTGTGGCTCATTGGCATCATCGCCGGCGTGTACACGGTGTACGGGGGACTGAAGGCAGTGGTGTGGACCGACCTGTTCCAGGGTGCGGCGCTCCTCGTGGGCGGTTTTGTGGTGATGGTGCTCGGCTTCATGGCCGTCGGCGGTCCGGCCGCGTTTTTTGCCGCCAATGCCGACAAGATGCACGTCATCCTGCCGGCAGACAATCCGGATATTCCCTGGACGGCGCTCGTGCTGGGCCTCTGGATTCCGAATATATTCTACTGGGGGCTGAACCAGTTCATTGTGCAACGCACGCTCGGTGCCCGTTCGCTCCGAGACGGCCAGCTCGGCATCATGCTCGCGGCGGCTATCAAGCTCTTCATCCCATTTATCATCATCATTCCGGGAATCA
Source organism: Bacteroidota bacterium (assembly GCA_029262775.1). Taxonomy (GTDB): domain Bacteria; phylum Bacteroidota; class Rhodothermia; order Rhodothermales; family UBA10348; genus 1-14-0-65-60-17. The sequence goes on along the minus strand of JAJCYR010000056.1, from coordinate 150,708 downwards.
TGGCGTTTCAGCTCTACGGAGACCAGATCGTGAACGCCGACCAGGCCTACCCGACACTCATCCGGGAAATCCTGCCAGCCGGGCTGCGGGGCATCATGTTTGCTGCCCTGTTCGGCGCCGTGTTGAGCAGTCTGGACTCCATGCTCAATTCAGCATCGACCATACTCACGATGGACCTGTTCAAGCGGCACCTCCGGCCGGAGGCATCGACCCGCACGCTCATCCGCGTAGGAAGGTGGGCGACAGCTGTGTTTGTTCTCGTGGCGTGCCTTATTGCGCCGCTCCTTGGAGACGAGCGATTCGGGGGCATTTTCACATATATTCAGATGTTTCAAGGCTTCATTTCGCCAGGTATTGTGACGGTATTCCTGTTTGGACTCGTGGTGAAACGGGCCCCGGCGCAGGCGGCGGTCTCCGCCCTCATGGGCAACGTGGTCATCTACGGCCTACTCCTCTTCCTGCTTCCGGAAGTGAGTTTCCTGAATCACATGGCTATCACATTCCTGGCACTCGTTGCTCTCATGGGGGTAATTACGGCCGCATATCCGCTCGCTTCACCCATAGTCATGCCGGTCAATGAAGACATGGACGTGACGCCGAGTCCCCATGCCATCAAAGCCGGCGTCGCCATTGTGGCAGCGACTGTTGTCATGTATATCATTTTCTGGTAATGACCCAACTTTCCATCTTCACTCGTGCGGTCCTTCCGCCGCCGCTTCCATTCTTGTCGCGCCTCCCTCTGCGGACGCTCCTTCTACCGCTTTGTATGCTCTCGGGGCTCCTCGCGCTCGCGGCGACTCCGGAGGCAGGGGCCCAGTCGAGCCCATGGCTTACCGAGCGCGCCCTCCTCGACAGCTACGTGCGGACGAATGCCGACTTCTGGCTGCGCGCGTTCGATACCGACCGCGGTGGGTTCTTCACCAACGTTGGCCGGGATGGCAGTATCCTGTCCCAGCGGGGACTGAACAAGGATATCCTTACGCAGTCGCGCAACGCCTATGCCATGGTACGCGCCTTTCAGATGACAGGCGATGAGACCTATCTGGACATTGCCCGCCGTACACTCGACTTCATGTACGCACACGGCTGGGACAATACGTTCGGCGGTTGGCATTCCAGCCTCAGCGCCCTCGGTATCCCCATCAGCCCGCAGGCCGACAAGACAGCGTTTATCCATCATTATGCGCTGCTTGGACCGCTCGCCATGTGGGAAGCCACCGGAAGCGCCGTCGACTCGACCTGGTTCGTGCGCGGCCTGGACTATAACAACAGCATTCTCTGGGACGATCGACCGGGCCTCGAAGGATATTTCGACCGCGTTGACTGGCGCAGCGAGAACCCGGCCGGCAAGGGCTTCAATGCCACGGTCGATGCCCTCACAACGCACGCCCTTCAGCAGCAGGTCCTCTTTGCCGGCACCGAGCTGGACAACCGGGACCGGCTGCGCACATTGGCCACCAATATCCAGGAGCGGATGCTGGCCACCATGCCGAACCAGACCATCGGGTTTGCTGAAAAATATTCGGCTGACTGGGAAGTCGATCCGAACGAGCGCCTCACCATCATGGGCCACGTCCTGAAGACCGCCTGGGTACTGTCGCGTCTCGATGCACTCGGTACGCCGGGGTTGCCCGGCCAGCCGGTCGATCCATTCGGCGCGAACCTCGCGGCCGATGCATCCATGCTCACCCGCCACGTCCTGGAGCGCGGTTATGACCACGAATTCGGCGGACCCTACAAGGATTACAACCGCACGACCGGCGTCATGCAACTCTACGGCCTTCCCGACAGCACGAAGGCGTGGTGGCAAATGCAGCAGGCCGTCATGGCAGGACTACACCTCGCGCCCGAACCGGGTTTCAGGGACATGGCCGCCGAGACCATTGACTTTTTCATGGAGCACTTCCAGGACCCCGTGCACGGCGAAGTATTCGCCGACCGGACTCGACGCGGCGCCGGCATTCCGCAGTGGGGCGACCACAAGGGCGACGCGTTCAAAGCTGGCTACCACAGCATGGAATTGGCTTGGTACACGCTCCTTTACCAGTTTTTACGGGTCGATGCAGCGCCCACGACCATACACTACCGACTGGAGCCCTCGGACCGGGCGCGCCGCTTTCTGTTCTTGCCGCTGGAAGATGCGGCCGATGCGCTATCCATTGAACGGATTCTGCTCGACGGCGCCCCGTTTATTGAGGGGCCGTTCACGGCACACGCACCCGTTTTCATACCGACGGGCACGGGCGGTGTGTTTTCCGTAACATTCGGTATGAGTCCGGTCAACACGGCTGTGGACCGGGACGCTGTACCGTCCGCATTGCACCTTTCATCGTGGCCCAATCCGTTTCAGTTCCGGCTCCAGGTCTCGCTGCGCGGTGGGCGGGGCGTAACCGGGCCTGTCCACGTGATACTCTATGATGTACTCGGGCGCCAGGTTCGCGCCGCGTCCCTTCAATCGCCGGGAGGCCTACAGGCGAACGTGACCCTTGAGACGTCGGATCTGGCCAGTGGAATGTATCTGCTGGTTGTGACGTCAAACAACGGGTCTGTATCCCGCCCCGTCATGCATATTGAGTAGCTTCAACACCATCAACAAATCCAATCCAACATGAGACATCTATTCACTGTTCTCGCAGGCCTTCTGCTGCTTGCCCTGCCCGCATCGGCCCAGTTTGGTGGGTCCTTGACAGTATCGGGCGACCAGATCCTGGCCGGCGTCGCTGGCGGCCCCGTATCGTCCGGCGCTGTTCATGTATATACGCACAGCGGCTCGGGCAACTGGGCGGAAGTATCGACCATTCGCCCATCCTCGATGTCCGAAATCAACGACGGGTTTGGCCGCGCCATTTCCGTGGACGGTAACCGTCTCGCCGTTGGCGCGCCCGGGACGAAAAGTGTCTACCTGTTCGAAAAAAGAGGAAACGGCTCCTGGGCGCAGGTTGACCGTATCCAGGGTGATGTCGACGGATTCGGAGGCGCGGTGGCGCTCGACGGAGAGCACCTCCTCGTTGCCGTTCCTGGTGGCTTCCGCAGCTCGGGCTCGGTCTTTACCTACCACGCCATGGACAGCGAGTGGATGTCCACGGGAACGCTGGAAGTAGACAGCGAAGAGCCTATCCCCTCCTACGCCGCCAGCATCACCCTCAAGAACGGTCATGCCATCATCGGCGCACCGTTCGCCAACCAGCGTGCCGGCGCGGCCTACGCGTTCCGATTTGACATGTCGTCCCACGGATGGACGGCAAACGGCTCGCCGGCGGTATCCTTCGCCAGCGGTGGTTCCTCGTTCGGCGGCTCGCTGCTGCTTGCCGACGACCAGACGCTGCTCGTTGGCATGTCCGGTCATGACGGCCGCATGGGCGCCGTCACAGCGTTCACCTCTGATCCGGAAACAGGCGAGTGGGCCCTCTCCGGGCGCCTTTCTCCGGCCACGGCCACTCCTGGCGATGGCTTCGGCTCGGCACTGGCAGTTCATGACGGTACGGTCTACGTGGGCGCATCGGGCGCCGGAAACAGTGGCGCCCTGTTCAGCATGGCGCTGTCCGACATGGGTGCACCCGGTGCGGGCATGAACATACTTCAGCCGGTCGATCTCCCGGAAGGTGCCGGTTTTGGTGGCAACGTCGCCATCGGCAATCAGGTGCTTGCCGTAGCGGCCTCCAGCATGGACAACCGCTCGGGCCGCGTCATTCCATTCATCCGCAATGGAACCGCGTGGAATCAGGGACAGAGCTTCTTCCGCGATCCGGATGGCTACGCCACGGTTACGGGCGGCGTCGTTGAGTGCTCGGAAGGCGAAGCGGGTGCATTCCCGTGCAAGGACGTCAACATGCTCTCCTTCATGAATATGGGAGACCTCGGAGCCGATCGGGGCATCCGCACGAATGATATCTGGGGCTGGGAAGATCCGGAAACAGGCCGTGAATACGCCATCGTAGGACTCACCAACCAGACGTCGTTCGTGGACGTCACCAATCCGGAAAACCCGATTCTGGTCGGCGAGCTCGACAAGACGGAAACGGCCCGTACCAGCATCTGGCGCGACATGAAGGTCTACAAGGACCATGCATTCATCGTGGCCGATGGCGCCGGACAGCACGGTATGCAGGTCTTCGATTTGCGCCAGCTGCGCAGCTTTGACGGAGAGCCCATCCAGTTCGAAATGACGGTTTACTACGACCAGATTGCGAGTGCCCACAACATCGTTATCAACGAGGAGACGGGCTATGCCTACTCGGTCGGTAGTAGTTCCGGCGGCACGACCTGCGGTGGCGGTCTGCACATGATCAACATCCAGGATCCGGTCAACCCGGTATTCGAGGGATGCTTCCAGGACAGCAACACGGGACGCCGCGGTACGGGGTACTCGCACGATGCGCAGTGTGTTGTTTACCGGGGCCCCGACAGTGATTACGCGGGCCATGAGATCTGCCTCGGATCGAACGAAACGGCGCTGTCCATAGCCGATGTGACGGACAAGAAGAATCCCGTCGCCATCGCCTACGCCACGTATCCGAAAGTGGCCTATGCCCACCAGGGCTGGCTCACGGAGGATCACCGGTTCTTCTATATGAACGACGAAGGCGATGAGCCGCAAGGCCTTGTGGAAGGTACCCGTACACTCATCTGGGACCTTGTGGACCTGGACGAGCCTCAGCTCGTGGGTGAGTATATCGCCACCACGACGGAGACGGATCACAACCTGTACGTTCGCGACGATATCATGTATCAGTCGAATTACGGCGCCGGATTCCGCGTGCTGGATGTATCCAGCCCCGAAACACCGGTTGAAATCGGCTACTTCGACACGTCGCCTGTGGGTGGCGGTGGGGGCTCCTGGAGCAACTACCCCTACTTCCGCAGCGGTACAATCGTGGTGACGGGCGGTTCGACCGGACTCTTCATTCTGAAGAAGAAGGAAATCGATACCTGAGGCCATTTCCAGTCGTATTTTGGAGCGGGGCCGCGCAAGCGCGGCCCCGCTCTTTTTTTTGTGCCCCCGCCAGTGCCCCATCGCTGGACGGAATTTTTTGCCCGCATCCAGAACCAGTTCACACCGCATAGTCCGAATCCAAATGTCTGATCAGAAAATAATTTTCTCCATGGTCGGTGTCGGCAAGACGTATCGATCGACCAACAAGCAGGTCCTCAAGGATATTTATCTATCATTTTATTACGGAGCCAAAATCGGCGTACTGGGTCTTAATGGGTCCGGAAAAAGTACGCTGCTTCGCATTATTACAGGACTCGATGAAGACTACAGCGGGCAGATCGATGCCCAGAAAGGCATCCGATTCGGATACCTGTCACAGGAGCCGGCGCTCGACCCGGACAAGACCGTGCTTGAAATTGTCGAAGAGGGTGCGGGCGAGGCAGTCAGACTGCTGCACGACTACAACGCCGTGAATGCCAAATTCGCCGAACCCGACGCCGATTACGAGACGCTCATGGCCGAACAGGCCAAGCTTCAGGACAAGATCGATGCCATGAACGCCTGGGACCTGGAGAGCCGGCTCGAAATGGCCATGGATGCCCTCCGCTGCCCTCCCCCCGACCAGAAAACGGGTGTCCTTTCGGGCGGCGAAAAACGGCGCGTCGCGCTCGTTCGGCTTCTGCTGCAGGAGCCCGACGTACTGCTGCTGGACGAGCCCACGAACCACCTCGACGCCGAGAGTGTGGCGTGGCTGGAGCAGCATCTGGCGCGCTACCCGGGAACGGTTATTGCCGTAACCCACGACCGGTACTTTCTCGACAACGTCGCGGGATGGATTCTTGAACTGGACCGGGGTACGGGCATTCCATTCGAAGGCAACTACTCGTCGTGGCTCGAGCAGAAGAAAAAGCGCCTGGAAATCGAGGAGAAAAAGGAATCGAAGCGCCAGAAAGCCCTTGAACGTGAGCTTGAGTGGGTGCGCCTCTCGCCGAAGGGTCGGCATGCCAAGAGCAAGGCCCGCATTACATCCTATGAGAAAATGGTTGAGGACCAGCAGGAGTCCCGCAACGAAGAGATGGAAATTCCCATCCAGCCCGGACCGCGGCTCGGCGACGTGGTCATCCAGGCGGATGGTGTTGCCAAGGGCTACGGCGACCGACTCCTCTACGACAACCTCACGTTTTCACTCCCTCCTGGTGGCATTATAGGCGTTATTGGCCCAAACGGCGCTGGCAAAACGACCCTGTTCCGGATGATCACCGGCCAGGAGACCCCCGACGCCGGTTCGTTTCGCATTGGCCAGACCGTCAAGCTCGGATACATCGATCAGGATCGCCCGCTTGACGCCAGCAAGACCGTATGGCAGGAAATCTCCGGAGGCGCCGACATGCTGCGCATCGGAAACCAGGACATGAATTCGCGTGCCTATGTGGGCCGCTTCAACTTCGGCGGCCAGGACCAGCAGAAACTGGTCACTGAGCTCTCGGGTGGCGAGCGCAACCGCGTTCACCTGGCTAAAATGCTCAAGGAAGGCGCCAACGTGCTTCTGCTCGACGAACCGACGAACGATCTGGACGTGAACACGCTGCGTGCACTCGAAGAATCGCTCCAGGAGTTCGCTGGATGCGCCGTCGTAATTTCGCACGATCGCTGGTTCCTGGATCGCCTGGCCACGCACATCCTGGCCTTCGAAGGCAACAGCGAGGTCGTGTGGTTTGACGGCAACTATTCCGAGTATGAGGCGATTCGCAAGGAACGGCTTGGAATTGAGGCCGATCAACCGCACCGTATCAAATACCGGCACCTGACACGATGAAGCGCATATTCCGCCCGTGGCACTGGGCCGGGCTTACCGCCCTGTTTCTGCTCGGCCTTCTCATGGCCGTACTGCTGCGTGGGCCCTATCTCTGGCCCACGACCGTGGCGCTCGGTCCGTGCCTGCCGGACTACAGCAGCCCCTCTACGTGGCGCGGCGAGCGGGCCTCGCCGCTATTGTCGACGGCGTTCAATGTCGGCGATGTACGTGGCCTTGTATGTTACGGGAGCCCTTCGGCAAGGGGCCGCCAGGTGTTCGAGGCGGCTCCCTCTGAAACGGCGGACACATGGGCCGCGACCGCTACGACGGACACTACAACGACGAGCGACGCAGGAGCCCCGTCTATTCTCGTTCGAAATGGTGCACTCTGGCGCCTGGGGGCCAACGAGCCGACGAGACTGTTCATTGACGGGCCCATTCTGCTGGGCGGCCTCCCGCTCGATGCCGGGCGCTACAGTCTGTACGCCCGTCCGGACTCCGCCGAGTGGACCATCTTCGTGTCGGCGTCCACGAACCACTGGGGAAACACGATTACGCCACCGGTCCGCGCACGGGAAGTCGGCAGCTTCCACGTGCCCATACTTCCCTCCGGTACGTTCGTGGAATCCTTTTCCGTGACGTACTCCGAACCACCCGGCGACACCCCCGCTCTCGTATTCGAGTGGGCCGACCGCCAAATTCTCATTCCCGTGGAAGGCCTGTAACAGGTGGCGACGATTCTGCTCTTGTCTTCGCGGCGGTATGATTCGGACCCAGACCTGTTGACACTACTCTCCAGATGCCAGTTGCCGGAGGGCCTCTTCGGCCCGCTGGTAGACGGGGCTTTCGGGATCGCCGACGAGTTGCTTCACTTTCTCGAACTGCTGACGGGCCTGCTCCATCCGGTTGATCTGCATGAGCATGACGCCCCGGTTGAAATTGGCCTGTACGTGCAGCGAGTCCCGGCTCAGTACGGTATTCGTTTCCTGGATGGCCAGCATCGGATTGTCTGAATCGTACATGTACGCGATGGCCATATCCGTGCGCACGTCATTATTGTCCGGATTCAACGCCAGTGCCCGCTGATACGCTGCAATGGCTTCTTTCGCCCACGGAGTCCGAACTTCTACCGGCTTGGTTTCCATCCAGTCATAGAACATGTTGCCGGCCGCAACCCAATCCCGTTCCCCATTCGTAAGTTCGGCGACGGCCCGGGTTTCTCGGGCAGCGAGGTCCAATCGGGCCGCCGACAAATACACATCCACCAAGCGCCGATGAAGGCGTTCACGGTCCGCATTGTCTGTCGATGCGGTAATTTCTGCCCGGAGTTCGGCCTCCTGCTCGGCAAACTGGGCCGGAAGCGGTCCTTCGTTGAACAGGTCCGATAACGCCGTATCGGCTACTGCGCCGGCCGATGCCTCCGAATTGCCCTCAAGCGACATGGTGGTGATCAGATAGAGGGCCACAACCACCATGATCGCGGCGCCTATAATGATTCCGATCTGCCTGCCAACCGCCGCATCGGACGTGCGGCGCCCGCCAGCCGCGGCAGAGTCGGCGGAATCAGAATCGTCGGAACCCGTGGGCTTGGGGGCTCGACCCGGCCTGCTGGCATCACCGGGTGCTGCGGCTGTAACCAGGCCCAGGTCCCTACCACAAGCGTGACAGAACCGCGCGTTTTCAAGCGACTTGGTACCGCAGTCCGAACAGAAGCGAATGCCGTGTGCGGCATCGGGCGGCGCCTTGCCATGCGCCTCGCGTGGCGTCTCGCCAGCCAATTGGCCAGCCCGTTCGCCACCCGTCTTGCCTACCGGCGTGCCACACAGGTCGCAGATCGTTGCATCGTCGGGAAGAGAAGCCCCGCAGGACAGGCACGTCTGCTTCATGTCAACTCAATTTCTCGTCCACTTCCTTGCGGAATTCCTTCGACGCCTTGAAGATGGGAATCGTCGACGCCGGTACCGGGACGGGCGTATTGGTCCGCGGATTGCGCGCCGTCCGCGCCGCACGGTGTTGCACGGTGAACGCACCGAACCCGCGCAGGTCCACGCGTCCCCCCGCGAGTAATTCTTCCTTGACGACGGAGATGAAGCCGTTGACAACCGCTTCTGTTTCGAGTTTGGTCAGTCCGGTTCCAGAGGAAACCTTGTCAATAATATCAGCTTTTGTCACGATGATCACCCATTGAATGGCTGTCTATGTAGTTGCCGAGCAACACATTACGCTGTGCACTATGGCTTGATCCGCGCAGTTCTCTATATTCCGCACGGGAGCGACAATGGCAGTGTGAGGTCGCGCCCCTTCTGGGGAACGCGCATTCACGATAGGTCGTTCGACCTCGCGTGCCCCACCATATACCCAGGCCCGTCATGCATCGCCGTCTCGTTCTTTCCACGCTTTCCGCACTTCTGCTGCTGCTTGGCTGTTCGTCCGGGGACGCACCCAGTAACAGCACCGCCCAGATGACCATTGACCGGGCCATTGCCGCGCACGGAGGTGATATCATCAACAACAGCCGCATCACGTTTGACTTTCGCGGCTTCGCATTTGCGCTGGAACGCGAAAACGGCCGCTTCCAGTACGAACGTAGTTTTGTCGATGAAGAGGGAATGCGTATCCGGGAAGGACTGAACAATGACGGATACTTCCGGGACGTGAATGACCAACCCGTTGTACTGGATTCGCTGGATCGGCGCCGCATTGGTGACAACGTCAACTCCATGGCCTACTTCACGTTGCTGCCGGTAAACCTGAACGACCCAGCCGTTGTCAAGAAATACCTTGGTCGGGTCACCATCAAGGGGGCCCCCTACCACAAAATAGGTATCACCTACCGCCCGGAAGGTGGCGGCAGGGATTACCAGGACAGGTTTCTGGTCTGGATCCACGCTGAAGCGTTCACCATGGATTACTACGCCTACTGGTATTTCACCGATGAGACCGGATCCCGGTTTCGCAGCATGGACGTGATCCACGAGGTTGGCGGCGTTCGATTGCGCGATGAAATGAACTGGACGCATGACGATTTGACCGCTGACACGATTCACCGCTTCGACGAACTCTTCGATGCCGACAGTCTGCGGTTGGTCTCTGAAATTCGCCTTGAAAACATCACTGTTACCCCCTACTGACATGACCCTGCCCACACGCCTTGTTGCCCTGCCCGCCGTGGCCATCCCTACCCTTGCACTGGCGCTTTTACTTGCGGTGCTCGCTCCGGCAGTCAAAGCCCAGGTCGAGTCTGTGCCTGCACCCGAAGCCCGGGCCAGCCCCATGGCGCTGGCCGCTACCACCGTCGGCGATGCATACATCAAAGTCGTCTACAGTTCACCCCGTAAAAGGGACCGGCAAATCTTCGGTGGCCTCGTGCCGTTCGGAGAAACATGGCGGACGGGTGCCAATGAGGCCACGGAGATCATTTTTACGCGCGATGTCATGCTGGGAGGCGACCATGTGGAGGCGGGCATATACTCCCTCTTCACGATTCCTGGTGAGAAGGAGTGGACTATACTTCTGAACAGCGAACTGGGCATGTGGGGGGAGTTCACACATGATCCCGAGAAGGATGTTCACCGGATCACCGTCCCCTCCCGCCAGATCGATGCCACGCACGAGGCCTTTACCGTCAGCTTTCGTGACGGTAGCGCTGGCCACGAAATGGTTCTTGCCTGGGATCGCACCGAAGTGGCCGTACCGGTCATGGTGCACTGACGAGGGCCCGTGTCCGCGCCTGACGCGGCCAGTTACGTTCCCGTCACGCGGATGGCCTCCTCGACACTCGTCTCTCCGAGCGTCACAAGTTGGCGTGCGGCCTCGATGAGCGTCGTCATGCCGTCGGCGACGGCGGCCGTGCGAAGGCGTTCTTCGTCGACCATATCCCCGGATTCCATAATGATGGCGCGTATTCCAGGCGTAAACAGCATGGTTTCTGCGATGGCTCGGCGTCCCTTGTAGCCGGCACCCTTGCAAGTACGGCAGGTGTCGTACCCTCCTGCCTGATAAAACGTCGCACCATAGACATCGGACTGCTTGAACCCGATGTGCTCCAGAAAGGTAAAGTCCGGGTTCGGGTCAGGGATTTTGCAGGCTGGACACAGGTTACGGACGAGGCGCTGGGCGACCACGATGTTGATGGCATACGCGATCAGGAACGGCTCCACGCCCATTTTGAAGAGACGCGATACGGCGCTCGGAGCATCGTTCGTGTGCAGCGTCGAAAAGGTGATGTGACCCGTGTTCGCCAGTTTGATGGCCAGCTCGGCGGTGGGCCGGTCACGCATTTCTCCCACCATCACGACATCCGGATCGTGCCGTAGTATAGCTCGCAGCGCTCCCTCGAGGTCCAGCCGTGGGCCCAACTTGATCTGACGGATGCCCCGCATGAGGTATTCCACCGGATCCTCGACGGTGAGCACGTTCACCTTGGGCGTGACTACCTCGTGGAGCGCCGCAACCAGCGTAGTGCTTTTTCCTGAACCCGTAGGCCCGGTCAGGATGACCATGCCATGCGGCTGCCGGATGGCCTGTTGGAACCGGGCGAAGGCGTCTTCCTGCAGCCCAATCTGTCGCAGGTCGGTCAGTACCTTTCGATCGTCGAGTACACGGATGACCACGCTTTCGGCATGGAGACCCTCCTGCTGGCTCGCAATGGGCAGAACCGATACGCGAAACCGGATGAGCGTGTTGTCAATCCAGCGCTGGATGGCCCCGTCCTGTGCAACATCCCGGTCGAACCGGTCCACATTCGTCGTATTGTCCTTGACCACAGCGAGGAACGCTTCCGGGCGAATGGTACCATCTACGTGCCACTCCTGCAATTCCCCATCCACCCTGAGATGAATTTCAATTTTTCCGTCCGCATTGGGATAGATATGAACGTCTGAGGCACCCATTTTTACGGCATCGGTCAACGCGGCTTCAAACAGGTTGATCAGCCGCGAGCGACTCATCTCCGCTTCGAGCGCATCCTCATCCAGGTCACTCTGGTCCTGTTCGAAGGTGGACCCCATGTCGAGCGCGCCTTCCGAATCTTCCAGTTTCTCCAGAAACTCGTTCCGGCCTCCGATGGTCTCACTGATCAGCCGCCCAACCACCGACTCGTCGACATATTGTAATTCAAAGCGGCGCAATCGCATGCCCTGAATCAGCTGATGTACTTCCGGACGTGTAGGATCGTGTGTCACGAATATCCAGCGGGGTTCGCCAAGAGACAGATCCAGTTCGCGGGCCACCGGCACTACAAACAGCTCGACCATGCTGTCCCAAGCGTCCTCATCGAATGTGTCTTCATGCCGTCTGATGAAGGCAATCGCTTCGTCTTCCTCGATGGTCGAGAAATCGAAGGCATAGACGCGGGCTGCCTGCTCAAAAACCGTCGCGGGCTCCACGAATTCCGACGTGGCCAGAATGCGCCAGAAGGGCACGTGCACGCCATCCACTTTCAGCGTTTCCCACTCGGCCCATGCCGACCGCAGTGAATCGTCCTCGACGAGCCCCATTTTCCGCAGTCGCATAACGACCCTGTCGCGGAGCAGGGACTGCTCAAAGGTGGAAGATGATGTGGTTTCGATTGGTCGTTGCATGGGAGGCTTAGGCCCTGTTTGCGGACCTGTCAGGCTGCGCGTCCCATACCGGTATCGGCTTCAAGGTGCACTTTCTTCAACGCCGGACGCCGGACGTTCGAGAGCGGACCGAGCAATGAAATGTTCTGGATGAGCACCCGTTGCAACGCAGACACAATATCACGGTCAGCGTATACCAGGCGGGGTTGGACGCTTTGGATCCGCTCGGCCACACTGCGAATGTTCGGGTTCCCCGGATCATGGGAGCCAAACGTGACGCGTCCATCCTGGAGCGGTGCCTGCCCGTGCTCCACTACGGGCACAATACACGAGCGGAACAGCTCCTCCCACTCCTGCGCGGTAAACCGGACTGTCAGCAGATCGGCCTGTACAACCGTGCTCATTTCGCAGATCATAATCTTCCTGTAACCGTAGGTGTCGGCCGCAAGCCGATGCAGCACATTGTACAGGTCCGGATGCTCGACGGCCGCCAGGCGCCAGGATCCACTGACTGGAACCATTCCGGCAGGTATAACGCCTGCGTTGATGGCTGCTGTCAGCACACGGTCCGGTAACGCAGCGTCGCGCGAACGGCCCACGTAGTGTGCTAAATCAGCAACGTCAGCCTGCGTCCACGAAGGCACGCGTCCGCGTCTCATCATTCTGGATATGGTGTTGGTTACCCCCATATCCGGGGTATCGGACAATTTTCACCCGGGTTAACCCCCGGGAGTACTCGTTTCGGCCGGAGATACAATGGTCCGTCCCGTGTGCCCACCCGTCAGAATGCGCTGACACGCCGCCTCGATCCCGCCGAAGGCTACCTGCTCGGCCAGCGAATCAAAATCGTACACCGACGTCAAAGCGGCAATCCGCTTCCAGACCTTTCTGCGAACGAGATTCGGACACGTGTTCGAGTCAATTCCCTGCAGGCGGACGCCCCTCAGTATGAATGGAAATACGGTCGATGCGAACCCCTCGCCACCCACCAATCCGCAGGATGCCACGCACCCGTGACGCGCCGTCTGGCTGAGAAGCGCCTCGAGCGTCTTTCCGCCGACGGAATCGACAGCCCCGGCCCAGTGGCCTGAATCGAGCGGCCGTACGGCACCCGTCTCGAGCACCTCACGGTCCATCACCCGGTAAGCCCCCAGGCTTTTGAGATACCCGCGGTTGGCTTTCGAACCACTCGACGCTACAACCCGGTATCCCGCGTGAGCCAGTGCCATGATGGCGAACGTCCCCACGCCACCCGACGCGCCCGTGACTACAATATCGCCGGCATCCGGACCGACGCCTGCCTCTTCGATAGCCATCGCGGCCAGTACGGCGGTGAATCCCGCTGTACCCGCGATCATGGCGTGTTTCGAGGAGAGACCGACGGGAAGCCGTACGAGGTGACGGGCGTTGACGCGCTGCACCCCACTGTATGCTCCCCACTCCGTCTCTCCGAGGCCCCACCCCGTCTGCAGCACGCAATCGCCGGTACGCCACTCCCCGGCGGTCGTTTCCAGGATTTCGCCACACAGGTCAATTCCAGGGATGAAAGGCAGGGTTCCCCGGATAATGGGCCCCTCTCCTGTCACGGCCAACGCATCCTTGTAGTTGATGCCGCTCCATTCCACGCGCACGAGCGTGTCGCCCTCTCCGGGCAACTCGTCGTGGGAAATAGTGCGAATACGAACACGCGGAGCGTCACCGTGGATAAACAGAGCAGGAAATGTCATGGGGCATGATTCAGGCTGTCCAGGAATACGATAGAGTCGGGCCAGGCCGAAAACCATTTTTCATGCGCCCTGGAACTGGCCCGGACGAGCCGCGCAACGCCCCTTGACCCGTCGAACCGGATGGACAGTCGAAGGGTCACGTCCGACCAGCGCTGGCGCAGTCCGTCCTGCCATTGAAACTCTATTTCGGCGTCATAGGTCCGCTCAAGGGCGACGTAGGACCACTCGTTGATGAACACGAAGGCCCGGCGGAACGAAATACGCCCCTGTAGCTCCTTGAGCAGTACCTGGCCCGCCGATTCCACCAGCCATGACAGTTCCTCCTTGCGCTCCTCGGGGGTCCGGGCCCGCACCATCACGGAATCGCGGGCAAGTAGCGTTCGCTGCGAAGCGTTGCGCCCGTGCAGTTCAAACAGGACCAGCGTGGAATCATTATCCAGAAGCTCCGACTGGATGTCATAGCGAAAGTCGCGAAAACCCGGCCTCCGGCTCAGGTCCACCCGGTTTACGCCCGGTCGTACAGGTACTTCGACAGAGGCCGACGACCCGCCTGGTACGTACACACGCAGCAGTGCATCGGGCACGGTCCGGGTCTCTATTGCGCTCCAGACCGAATCTGCGAATCCGAGTCGCTCGCGCCGCAGATCAAACCGGTAACGGGCCACACTGTACTCCGCAGCGGTCACCGGAAACGTCACCGTGCGCTCCACAATGGCTCGCTTACGCGATGCGCGCACACCCCTCTGGTCACACGTCGTGAGACGCTTCCACGTTGCGCATACTTCCACGAGGAGACGTTCATCACTGAATAGCGGGGCATCGTCCACGCCAATCCGTCCCGGCGCGCCGTGATAGAGCGTGTCATAGTTCGCCCGGAATATGGTCATGCTCACCGAGTCTGCGGCCAGAATCTCGGACGTTCCAAACGGCGGATCCCGCACGAACGTGGAATAAACGGACAGAGAATCCCACGAGGAGCGCTCAATGAGCAGTTCTGTCGCTTCCAGGCGGGAGAAGCGGCCGTCGCATGCGCCCAGTACCATCACCATTCCGAGTAGGAGAACAAAAGGTGCCCGCATCACAACCCCTCCGCCAACGCCTTGTAGAAGGCCGCCACGTGCATGCCATGCAGAATGCGCCCCGATGCAATGGCTTCCACGACGCCTTCCCTGTCGAGGAGGACTACCTGCAGGTCTTCCGTGTCATCCCGGTCGAGCACGCCCGTGCGCTCGGCACCGCGTGCCAGAAACACGTGTCCGCTGTTGGTGTGCCGGGATGGATCCGGGGCCCAACTACCCAGATGGGTCCAGTTCTGCGCGAGGAAGCCGGTTTCCTCCTCCAGCTCACGGGCTGCGCCGACAACCGGTTCCTCCCCGTTTTCCAGCATGCCGGAGGCGAATTCAAGCGAAAGCTTTCCCACAGCGTGCCGGTACTGCTCAACAAGTACGAACTCGTTGCCCGTCGTCACGCACAGGGACAGGGTCCAGTCCGGATACTCCAGCACGTGATATTCGGGCAGCACCTGACCGCTGGGCAGGGCGACCGCATCGACCCGCAATTTCATCCACCGCCGGTCCAGCAGTACGTTCTGAGACAGGATTTTCCACGGTTCAGGCTTCATAATGCACTCGAACACGATCCGCGGCCCACTGATCCCACGCGCGGAACGCATGCGGACCCCTGCCGTGTAACATTCCTTATACGAATCCATCCAGTATCCAATGACTGATGACTTCCTACCCATCAACGGTACCGATCACGTTGAGTTTTACGTCGGGAACGCCAAGCAGGCCGCCCACTTCTATATATCGGCTTTCGGTTTCAGGCCCATAGCGTACTCGGGGCTGGAAACGGGTAACAAGGAGCGGACCAGCTATGTGGTGGGCCAGGATAAAATCCGCTTCGTCCTGACGTCCGCGCTGATCCCGGATTCGGAGGTGGCCACGCACGTGCGAGAACACGGGGACGGCGTGAAGGATTTAGCCATGTGGGTCGATGACGCCCGCTCCGCCTGGGAAGAGACCACAAAAAGGGGCGCCCGCAGTGTTCACGAGCCGCGCGAGCGTGCCGATGATAACGGTAGGGTCGTCACCGCCAGCATTGCGACGTACGGGGAAACCATACATACATTCGTCGAGCGTACGGACTATGAGGGCGCGTTCATGCCCGGGTATGAAGCCTGGTCGAGCGCCTGGTACGACCCGGGGCCCGTCGGCCTGAAATACATTGACCACTGCGTAGGCAATGTCCATCTCGGCGACATGAACAGGTATGTGGACTTTTATTCGGACGTACTCGGCTTCCGGAACCTGCTTTCGTTCGACGACAAGGAAATATCGACCGAATACACGGCCCTCATGTCGAAGGTGATGGCCAACGGCAACGACCGCATTAAATTCCCCATCAATGAGCCGGCAGCCGGCAAGAAGAAGAGTCAGATTGAGGAGTACCTGGATTTCTATCGCGGTGCGGGAGTGCAGCACATTGCCATGGCGACGGACGACATCATTCAAACGGTGACGGATCTGCGAAACCGGGGCGTCGAGTTCCTGCAGGTCCCAAAGACCTATTACGACATTCTACCTGAGCGCGTCGGCGAAATCGATGAGGACATTGCTCCGCTCCGGGAACTGGGGATTTTGGTGGACCGCGACCCTGAGGGCTACCTGTTGCAGATTTTTACGCGTCCTGTCCAGGACCGTCCGACCGTCTTTTACGAAGTCATTCAGCGCAAGGGCGCCCGCTCATTCGGCAAGGGCAACTTCAAGGCGCTCTTCGAAGCCATTGAGCGTGAGCAGGAGCGTCGCGGCAACCTATAATCCTCCGGAACCATGCCCCATTATACCCGACTCGGCAACATCCCCCATAAACGGCACACGCAGTTCCGTAAACCCGACGGTTCGCTCTACAGCGAGGAAGTAGTTGGTGCTGAAGGCTTCAGTGGTATTTCCACGATCGCCTATCATGTCCATCCGCCGACGGTCGTGGAACGCGTGGAAGACCCCCTTCCGTGGAAAGTCCCCTATTCGGACCTGAATTTCCTGCGGCACCGTCACGTGAAGGGAGCCTCCGTGGTGTCATCCGGCGACTGGCTGGCCGCGCGCCGCTACATCATGGGAAATGAAGACGTACGTATGGCGCTCGCCTCGCCGACCGAGCCCATGTCGTTTTTCTACCGCAACGCCGTCGCCGATGAGATGATTTTCGTGCACGACGGCGAAGGCGTCCTGGAATCGCCCTTTGGCGAGGTACCGTTCCGGCAGGGCGACTACGTCCATGTACCGCGCACCATCACGCATCGCTGGCGCGTGACGAGTGACACCTGCCGCTTCCTGGTCATTGAGTCCTTTTCCGAAATCCAGTACCCGAAACGGTACCGCAATGCATTCGGGCAGCTGCTTGAGCACAGTCCCTACTGCGAGCGGGACATCCGTCCGCCGTCGAACCTCGTGACCATGGATGAAGCGGGTGAATTCGAGGTCCGGATTGCTAAACACGACTTTCTGCACCGGCTCGTCTACCGCTACCACCCGTTCGACATTGTCGGCTGGGACGGATACATGTACCCGTACGCGACGTCCATCCACGACTTCGAGCCCATCACCGGCCGGATCCACCAACCGCCGCCCGTCCACCAGCACTTCGCCGGCCGTAATTTCGTGATTTGCTCGTTCGTACCCCGCAAATACGATTACCATCCGGAAAGCATACCGGCGCCCTACAACCACTCCAATATCGATTCGGATGAAGTGCTCTACTACGCTGAGGGTAACTTCATGAGTCGCAAGGATGTTGACCGAGGTTCATTCACGTTGCACCCTGGCGGTATTGCCCACGGTCCCCACCCTGGCACCGTCGAAGCCTCCATCGGCAAGGACGCCACGAACGAACTGGCTGTCATGGTCGATACGTTCCGTCCGCTGCGCCTCACGCAGGAGGCCCTGGACAACGAAGATCCCGACTACATGTTATCCTGGCGTACCTGAATGCACCAGAACTCGCGGCCATGGACTCCGTCCGATGCACCAAAGCACAGCTGATCCCCAATTCGATGGAAGGGACCGGGGCTTGACCCGCCCTCACCCGGAAACAGGTCCCTGAACATTTCTGCGCCCTCGGCGGTCGTGGTCCAGAGCTCCGTTCCAGTAGCCCCAGTCCGAGCCGAGAAAAAAACCCGGTCTTCATCGTATGCGTAGAAATTATTCGGCGATGACGAGGCAGCCCCGGGGTCCGCATCGACCAGCATCCTCAGTCCGGATGCGTCGAGTACCCATGGCTCCATGCCATGCTCACCATCGTCTGCGCCGAAATAGAGCCGATCTCCCAGTGACGTCAGGTTCTCGGGCAGGCTGCCCGCCCTACCCGGCCGGATGTCGGACACCAACTCAATGCCCAGCCGGTCATTGGTCGTACGGAAGATCTCACGACCCACAGAATCGGAGGCCGCAGAAAAGTAGACATGTGCGCCATGCTTCGTAAGCAACCGGGGCGAAGAGCTGGACGGTCCGGGGCTGATGTCGGCGGCCAAATGCACCTCCTCCCCATCAAATACCCAGAGCTCGATGCCCGTTTCCTCGGTATAGGCGGTGAAATACAGCTTGCCATCGATCGCCCGCAGGTGCTCTGGACGGGAGGAGCCGTCGCCAGGATTCAGATCGGACACCAGACTGATCTCGTCCTGGCCGTCCCACATGTAAAGTTCGGAGCCCAATTCGCGGGTGGTGGCCGCAAAGTAGACGTTCTCTCCCAGAACGGTTATTTCACGCGGGTTCGAACTGCCGCTGCCAGGTTCAATATCGGCGAGTTGCCGCACGTCTGTCCCATCGTATACCCAGAGCTCAAATCCCGTCTCGTGATCGTTGGCAGAAAAAAGAAGCTGGTCCCCAAAAGTTTTCCAACTCCGCGGATCCCCCCCGCCCGCATCACCGCCGAAATCCCTGATGAGCGTTGCCTTCTCCCCATCGAGCCGAAACATTTCCCGGCCCAAGGGGGTGCGGGACGCCGAGAAATACAGCCGGCCCTCGAAGACATGAAAACGGTTGGGGACCGCGTGGCCTCCACCCGGCTCAATGTCAGTCATCCTCATCAACTGCCGACCATCGTATTTCCAAACTTCCGTACCGAACACGCCATCATTCAGCGACATGTACAGCGCGTCTCCCATCGGGGTGATTTCCGAGGGATTCCCCGCATCGGGTCCCTCCATCAGGTCTGCCACCATGCCATCCGGCTCCTCGACAGTTCCACACGCGGACAGTATTACACTACAGAGAATAACGGTAACACGATTGATCATAGATTTTCGCACCTTACTTGTTTCGGGGGCCGTTCAGAACGAATTACATCGTGTAAGGTTTACGACATCCAAACCAACCATTGCCCGACATGACCGCCACGCCCAACCCGACGTTCCCATTCGACCAGAAAACGGCATGGGAGCCCAATCCTGAATGGATGCGTGAGGCGAACTTGCAGGCTTTCATGGACGCACACGACGTGAAATCGGTCGATACACTCGTCGCGCGGGCAGCCGCCGACCCGGCATGGTTCTGGGATGCGGTCATGCGTGATCTGGACATCCGGTTTGAAACCCCCTACACATCGGTGATGGATACGTCGCGAGGGGTACCCTTCACCGAGTGGTGTGTCGGCGGCCGTATGAACATCATCCACAACCTGCTGGACAAGTGGCAGGATACCGCGGAATCCCGTTCGCGAGGCGCGCTTTCCTGGGAGGGGGAGGACGGTTCGATACGCACGTTCTCCTACGAAGAATTGCATGCGCGTGTGTGCAATGTAGCCCGGCAACTGCGGGCGCGCGGTATCGGGCCCGGAGACGTAGCCGGACTCTTCATGCCCATGACGCCGGAATTGGCTATTGCCTTCCTGGCCGTGCTCAAGGTTGGCGCCACCATTTTGCCTCTTTTCTCCGGATACGGCCCGTCAGCCATTGCCACCCGCCTGGACGACGCTGGTGCCACGATACTGTTTACGGCCGACGGTTTCCGGCGCCGAGGGTCGCTTGTTGAAATGAAGGAGACGGCGGATGCGGCGCTGCAGCTGTATGAGGGCATTCGGCACCTGTTCCTCCACCGCTATGCGGAGAGGGTGGATGTGCCCGTGACCGCCGGGCGAGACCACGAATGGTCTGCGCTGGATCATGGCGACGGCAGCGACCCCGGTACGGAAAGTACGTCCGCAGAAGATGTCGCCATGATCATTTACACGTCCGGGACCACGGGCCGACCCAAAGGTGCCGTCCACACCCACTGCGGATTCCCCGTCAAGGCGGCCCAGGACATGTATCATGCCATGGACGTCAAGCCCGGTGATGTCATGTACTGGATGACGGACATGGGATGGATGATGGGTCCGTGGCTGATATTCGGCACGTTGACCATCGGAGCCACCATGGTGTTCTACGACGGCGCACCGGACACACCCGGCGTGGATCGGGTCTGGGAGCTGCTGGAAAAACACGGTGTTACTCATTTTGGGCTTTCGCCGGTGCTGGTGCGCGCGCTCATGCCGCATGGCCCTGAACCCGCCGGGCGTCATAACCTGTCCGCACTTCGGGCAGTATGCTCCACGGGCAGCCCCTGGGACCCGGAATCCTGGAACTGGGTCTTCCGACACGTGCTGGAGAGCCGGAAACCCATCCTGAATTATTCCGGTGGGACCGAGATCAGCGGTGGCATTGTATGCGGCAATTTTTTCAAGCCTCTGAAGCCCTGTTCCTTTTCGGGACCGGTCCCGGGAATGAACGCCGACGTTGTGGACGACTCCGGACACTCGGTCCGTGGGCAGGTTGGAGAGCTCGTGCTCAGAGGACCGTGGATTGGCATGACACGCGGATTCTGGAACGACACAGACAGATATCTCGACTCGTACTGGTCGCGACTCGACGGCGTGTGGATGCACGGCGATTTTGCCGCCATCGACAAGGATGGACTCTGGTACATTCTCGGCCGCAGCGATGACACCATCAAGGTGGCCGGTAAACGTGTGGGACCCGCCGAAGTGGAAGCAGTCGTGAACGCATTCGATGGCGTGTTGGAAAGTGTTGCCATCGGAGTACCTCATGACGTAAAAGGACAGGAGATCGGGATCTACTGTGTCCCTTCCGTGGGCAGTTCGCCTACAGAAATCCTCCGCAGTAACATCATCGGCGCCGTTGCATCGGAGCTTGGCAAGCCACTTCGCCCCCGATTTGTGAAGTTCTGCAGTCAACTTCCCAAAACCCGCAACGCAAAGATCATGCGTCGCGTAGTAAAGGCAGTCCATCTCGACCAGCCCGTCGGAGATGTATCCAGCCTGGAAGACCCTGCGGCCATGGATGCCGTCCGAAATGCCCATTAACTGGCCTTACATTCCAATGACCCGAAAACTGATCTTCGTACTGAGCCTGTTGATCCTGATGACATCCCAGATCGGATGGGCTCGGCAACAGGGGGCCCCTGCCCGATTACAGGGAGTCGTGACCGACTCGACGTCCGGATTGCCACTCGAGGGGGCGCATGTATTCATTGCCGGATCCATGACCGGAAGCATTACGGACAGCGAAGGTCGCTACACATTGGAGCGCGTACCTATGGGGGCGCACCGGCTGTACGTCTCCATGCTCGGATTCCGACCCAATTTCCGGGACATCATGCTGCGCACGTCCCGAGTCTATACCTTTGATTTCGTCTTGGCGGAAGAGATCATCCAGGCGGGCGAAATCGTGGTGGAGGCAGAGCGCGATGACAAGTGGCTGGACCGGCTGGCCCGATTTGAGGAAATGTTCATCGGTGAAACGCCCAATGCGCTGGAAACGGAGATTTTGAATCCGGAGGTCCTTGACTTTGATGTCAATCGGGGCACATTCAAAGCCATTGCAGCGGAACCTTTAATCATAGAAAACCGGGCTCTCGGATACCGCATACAGTATTTCCTGAGAGACTTCCAGTCCACACCCAATCGCGTGCAGTACGACGGAGAACCTCTCTATGAGGAAATGGAACCGGAATCACCCCAGCAGGCAGCCGAGTGGGAAAAGAAACGCCGCGATTCTTTCATGGGGTCATTTCGCCATTTTGCACTGGCGTTGATCGCTGGACGGACGGAGCCACAGGGATTCAAGACCTACACCCGACCCTCCGTGCAGCGTGTCTCCGGAGGAACGTTCGGTGGCGGCGCCATGCAGGGTCAACAGCGCTTTCCGCTCGATCCTTCGAACATTATCCGTCCCGGAGAAAACCCGAATGAATACATTCTTGACATCGACGGTGTGGTGGAAATCGTGTACATGGGTGAAGAGGAGGACGAAGCCTTCCTGAAATGGCGGGTCGGTGCTGGGCGGGCCCGGCCAGGATTCCAGACGTCCTGGATCACCATGGACAACGGCCCTACTGTCATGGATTACAAGGGCGATACGCTGGACCCCTACGGCGTCACATTCATGGGATATCTGGCCTGGCAGCGCATTGCCGATGATGTACCGCGAGAGTACCGACCCGGGCGCTGACGTCAATGGGCCATGAAGGCGTTCTCGTAGTGCCGTATATCCAGGTTCGGCGGCTCGCCCCGGAGTGCAATTACGTCAAAGCGGCACGGAGTACCCTCAAGCTTCCGTTCGTGCAGGTACGCTTCTGCCGCCTCCGTAAGTTTTCGGCGTTTGGCTGCGTTGACCGCAGCCTCTGGCGATCCGCTTCCGCTACGCTTTCGCCATTTGACCTCCACAAAAATCAGATCGCCCCCACGCTCATATTCCTCGGTTGGCAGAAATGCCACCAGATCGACTTCTGACCGCATGAAGCGGTAATTTCGTTCCAGTATGACATATCCCTTACGTTCCAGGAATGTGGCAGCATACTGCTCACCTTTGTAACCGGTCATTTGTTTTTTCGATGGCATGAAGGGCCCAGGAAACGCGCAGTCACAAAGTGAGTTCGTGGCTATCTTGCACCTGTTCAACCCAACGCACGCGTGTCCATAACCTCGCGAATCATCACCCTCACCACAGATTTTGGTCTGCAGGACGGCTATGTGGCCGCCATCAAAGGGGTCATGCTGGGCATAGCCCCGGATGTACGTCTTGTGGACGTTACACATGACGTCCCGGCGCAGGACGTCATGACCGCTGCGTTCGTCCTGCTCAATACGTACCGGTCCTTTCCGAAAGGGACCGTCCACCTGGCCGTAGTGGACCCTGGTGTGGGATCGTCTCGGCATGCCATTGCCCTCGAGCATGACGGTCACGTGTTTGTAGGACCGGACAACGGCCTGTTCTCCCTGGTCCTGAGCGGCCATGAGCCACGGACCGTTGTGTTACTTGACCAGACGTCCACATGGCTCATGCCACAGGCCAGCTCCACCTTTCACGGCCGGGACATATTCGCTCCTGTTGCCGCGCATCTCGCCAAAGGGTTGTCCCTGACCGACGTAGGCACCCGTACGCACGAGTTCAAACGCATGAGCTGGGCCCTGCCCATTTCCGATCATGAAGGTATCCGAGGGTGGGTTGTCCATGTAGATCGGTTTGGAAATTGTATCACCAACATCACGCACCATGAGTTGGAGCGACGCCGGGCGCGCCGGGATGTCAAGTGCTATGCCGGCAATACCATTGTATCCCATGTAGTCAAGACCTACTCTGATGTAGCGGAGGGGGAACCCGCTATACTGATCAACAGTGAAAACCTGCTCGAAATTGCCGTAAACACTGGCTCAGCTGAACAGCTGCTTGGCCTTCGCAGGGGGGCTCCCGTCAACATTCTCTTTACCGAAGACCTGGTCGCATGAAGAAGGAGCCGGAAGATCTCATTCAGGCCACGTACACCGCGGCCCAACTCGTGGCCGATGACCTGGATGAGGCGGCGCGTCTGGTAGAGCGGGTATTTGCTGCCTCCGCGCCCTCCACGTCAGACGAAGCCATGGGCAGGCTCTCTACGCTGGCAGCGGGCATGAATGCCCGCCGCGCAGGCCTGTTGGCAGACCGCATGCAGCGTGAGCAGCTCGATCAGGTTGTACAACGTGCGCTCGTCGTATTGCCAGCAGAGCGACGCCTGGCAGTTTACAGGGCGTTTCTCCAATCTGAGTCAGACCCTGGAGAACCTGAAAATCCCGAGCGTATGATCTTTTTATACGCGGTTCAGCGGGGCATGGACACGGCCGCGCGCGGTGCCATCACGGCGGAACTGGTTTCAGATGCGTTGAATCGTACCATAACCGTCACGGCTGAAAATGTCCCGCCGGAGCTACGCGACGCCATAGTGGCCCACGTGAACGCCGCGTCGTTGGACGGCAAGGTAATTCCGGTGGCTGCGTCGCGGCGCGCCGCTGTCCGGTTCGCTACAGCCGTCACCGTCATCGTCGTGGCCTCGTTTCTCGGCATGTGGCTCGGCCGGCCAGCCTCCGTACCAGATGCGCCGGGCCAGGAGGGTGAAGATCTGTTGGTGCGCCTTGAGGAGCGTGTCCAGGAGGGCGGAACACCCATATTTTCAGGAGGGAGTACCGAGCAGGCCGAAGCCATGCTTGAGGAACGCTTTTCCATGCGTGCCGCAGTCCCGCGAATGGATGGTGGCTCTCTGCAGCAGCTCTGGAGCACACAGATCTCCCGCATCGACCTTCCGGCCCTGACCTATCTCGATGCCGATGCAGAACAGGTGCACCTGTTCATTCTGTCCTACAGTCTGCTCAATGCAAACCGTCGTGTGCTGCCTTTTCCGGCAGATGTGTTGAACCAGATCGCAGTGCCGGATGGCGTGGATATCCGCACTGGAGACGCGTGGAATCGCGTTATCTGGCGCCACCGCGATGATATCTATATTGCATACACACAAGGCGATGCCCTCTCATTGCGACCGCAGCTTACGTACTGATCGGAATCCGTATTCTGAATGCCGTTCCTTCCCCGGGGCGAGAATACAACAAGGCGAGTTGCCCACCGTGGTAGTCTTCCACAATGCGTTTGGCGAGCGAGAGGCCCAGTCCCCATCCCCGCTTTTTTGTCGAATACCCCGGTCTGAAGATGTTCTTGTGCTGGCGGCGGTCAATACCCCGCCCCGTGTCACTCACATCAATCTGAATCTGATCGCCGCGCTGGGTAGCCACCATGTCAATGCGGCCGCGATCCGTGTCCATGGCATCGATCGCGTTCTTGAGCAGGTTCTCGATCACCCACTCGAACAGTTCGGCATTGAGCGGTGCCTGCAGGCTTGACGCAGCCGATACCGTCATTCGCACGAGCGTGCCCCGTCTGGGCAACCGGCGACGCATGTATTCGACCGTTTCCTCCAGAATAGGCCTGAGCGGCTGGACATCCAGTTTGGGAAGCGACCCGATGTCCGAGAACCTGTTGGTCACCCGCTCCAATCGATGGATGTCGGCTTCGATCTCCTCTGATATCTGCCGAAGCGAGCCAGATGCATCCTCCTGTATGCGAAGCATTTCCAGCCATCCCATGAGCGACGAAATGGGCGTTCCGAGCTGATGCGCGGCTTCTTTCGCCATTCCCACCCAGAGACTGCTCTGCTCGCTCTTGCGGACGTATGAAAATCCGACATACGCGACGAAGACAAACAGTCCCACAAAAGCCAACTGCAAAAAGGGAAACCACCGCAGATAGCGCACCATGTCGGACTCGCCATAATACAGCGTTTGAACCAGACGCTGATCCGCTGCCCCCCCGAAATCCACAACAAACTGGATGGGTTCGTACTGGGCTGCCATTTCCGCCCGGATCCGCTGCAGGTCCGCATCCAGTTCACTCGCCTGGGAGCTGTCGAGGCCGGCAAAACTCTCATGCGAGACGTCAATGTTCAGCCAGCCGTAAAACGTGCTGCGTGTCGAGTCGTATACGAGGGTCGGTATACCGAACACATTGGGTTCGAGAAAGGCATTGTAAATGAACTCCGGCTGTCCGGACGCCGGCATCGACTGGGCCCAGACGAGCGCCTGCCGCAGCCGATCCCGCTCATCCCGCCGTAGATTCAGTCCCGTCGCAGACGTCACCATCCTTTCGAGCGACTGCAGTTCCTCCCGGTGTGGGTTCATGACGTCAGCCCCCTTGGGAAGCTCCGCCAGGGCCGCCGCCCACAACTGTGCAATCACGGTCTCCCGCTCGCGAAGACGCTCGACCAGAAAATTCGTGTACCACAGCGACGCAACTGATATCAGTACGGCAAACACAATCAGCCACAACTTCAGGTTGATCGATATGCGGTACGCTTTCATACGAACTGTTTTATGATGGATGCGAACGCAAAATCGTCTCTTCGCGCTTCGGCCCCGACGAAACGATGGACAACGGGACATCCAGGAATTCAGAGATGAAGTCCAGGTAGGCACGCGCCTCGACAGGCAGCTTTTCGTACGACGCCATGCCTGAAATGTCCCGGTTCCAGCCAGGGAGCGTTTCATACACGGGAACGACCCGCTCAAGCGTATGCAGATCGCTCGGAAACCGCTGCGTTCGCTTGCCATCGAGCTCATAGGTGGTGCAGACCTTGATCTCACTCATGCTGGAGAGCACGTCCAGCTTCGTAATGGCCAGTTCCGTGAACCCGTTGATCATGGCCGTGTACCGGAGGGCCACCAGATCAAGCCACCCGCACCGCCGCGGCCTTCCAGTCGTGGCTCCGAACTCGTGCCCGGCAGCGCGCAGGGCATGGCCCGCCTCGTTGTCCAGTTCCGTTGGAAAAGGTCCGTTGCCGACCCGGGTACAATACGCCTTCACGATGCCGATGACCCGGTCTATTTCCATGGGTGGCACTCCAAGGCCCGTACAGCAACCGCCAACCGTAGGGTGGCTGCTTGTCACGAAGGGGTACGTACCGAAATCAACGTCCAGCAGGGATCCCTGCGCGCCTTCGGCCAGCACGCGTTTACCCTCTTTGAGGGCGTTGCACAGGTACTGCGGCGTGTCCGTGATGTAGGGATCAATCTGCTTGTCGAATTCAACGTACTCCTCGATCATGGCATCGACGTCCAGTTCTTCCGCACCATATACGTTTTTGAGGATGGAATTTTTCTCCTCCAGTGCGAGTTCCATCTTGCGCCGGAGCACATCCCGGTCCAACAGGTCGACCACGCGCACACCTGTTCGCGCAAACTTGTCCACGTACGCGGGCCCGATACCGCGCCCTGTCGTGCCAATGGCCCCGGCATCGCGCCACCGCTCGCGGGCCTCCTCCACCTTCTTGTGGTACGGCATGATCATGTGGGCATTGTGTGAGATGAGCAGGCGTCCCTCTACCTCGTAGCCCCGGTCCTTGATCATCCGGATCTCTTCCATGACGGCGACGGGGTCAATAACGACACCATTTCCAATCACGCAGGTCACATCCTTCTGGAAAATACCGCTGGGGACCAAGTGGAGTACAAACGTCTCGTCTCCCCAACAAATGGTATGTCCCGCATTGGCGCCGCCCTGATAGCGGGCCACGATGTCGACGTTCTCGCTGAGCAGGTCGACAATTTTTCCCTTCCCTTCATCTCCCCATTGACTGCCGATTACGACGCTGATGGGCATAAACGTTACCTGTGAACAATGAAACACAAGAAAGGCGGCGGATGATACATCCGCCGCCTTTCAACATACATACGGAGCGCTGTATTACGCGTCGAAGCTCTTGGCGGCGTCTTCCACGGATGGAAAGTGCTTGAACACCGTAATCAGCTTGGTTACGACCAGTAGCGACTGGATTCGGTCTGCCACCTTGGCGAGGCGCAGGTCGCCACCGGCATTGCGCATGGTGGTCATGGCACTGATGAGCATACCGAGCCCACTCGAGTTCATGAACTTCACCTTGGACAGGTCAACCACGATGTTGGTCTTGCCCGCTTCCTTGAGTTCATGCAACTTGTCGTGGAGCTTTGACCCGTCCGGGCCACCCATCACATTGCCTTTAAGTGTTATTACGACGCTGTTGTAGCGTTCGTCAAGATTGAAATTCATGCTTCCTCCAGTATATCAGGTGGTTCGCTGGCGAAGGGCCAACACAACGGGTGACGCGACAAACACAGAAGAGTAGGTACCAATGACTATACCTACCATCAACGCAAACGCGAATCCGCGCAATACCTCGCCGCCGAATATAAACAGGATGAGCACCACGATCAAGGTGGTACCTGACGTTATAACCGTGCGGCTCAGCGTGTTGTTGATGGATCGGTTGACAACGGTAACATACTTCTCTGCTTTGAACAGACCCGTGTACTCCCGTATTCGGTCAAAGACAACCACGGTATCGTTCAGGGAATACCCTACAATGGTCAAAAAGGCGGCAATGATCGTCTGGTCGACCTGCAGCGAAAACGGTACGACGAACCGCAGCAGCGAAAACACGCCCAGCGTGATGAGCACGTCGTGGAACAGCGCTACCACAGCGCCGACACCGAATCGCCACTCGAAGCGGATCAGGATGTAGACGAAGATGACGAGGAGCGAACCCAGAATGGAGTAGATGGCACCCTTTTGAAGATCCTTGGCAAACCGAGGTCCGACAATATCTGTCTTGATGACCTCCGGATTCGACGCGGGAAACGCACGCTCCATGGTATCCACGATCAACGCCTGTACCTCGCGCATATCTCGTGTGTCGGCAGTGCGAATGAGCAGGTCATTGGGAGAACCAAAGGTTTTTACTTCCGGCTCCTGGTCCAGTACATCGGCGAGCACCGAGCGGACCTCGGTGGCCGTATGAACCTCGTCCAATTCGACGACGAACTCCATGCCACCCCGGAAGTCAATACCCAGTTCCAAGCCATTGAACACAAGTGAAAGGAGACTCACGGTGAGCAGCACACCCGATATGATGTACCCGATTTTACGGTTGCCTACCAGGTCGTAATTGGCATTTTCAAAAATTCTCATGATGGTTTCCTTGTGGATCAGCCGTAAGAGACCGTCATGCGACGTTCGGCGATCATGTAGTCAAAAATGATGCGGGTGAAGACGATGGCCGTGAACATGGAAGACAGAATACCCGCCATGAGCGTGACGGCAAAACCCTGAATGGGTCCAAGACCAAACGAGTAGAGGATCACGCCGACAAAGAACGTCGTGATGTTGGCATCGAAGATGGCAGAGAGCGCCTTGGCATATCCGCCTTCTACGGCTGCTTTCAGTGTTTTCCCGGTCGATTGTTCTTCCCGAATGCGCTCAAATATGAGCACATTGGCATCGACCGCCATACCGATCGTCAGCACGATGCCAGCAATGCCCGGCAGGGTGAGCGTGGCATTGAAGCCGGCCAGGATTCCCAGAATGAAAATCAGGTTCAGTATGAGCGCCAGGTTCGCGATGGCACCGCCCGTGCGGTAATAGAACATCATGAAAAGCGCCACAAGTACCAGGCCGAGCAGAACGGAGTTCAGACCTGCCTTGATGGAACGGGCACCAAGACTGGGACCAACGGTCCGTTCCTGGACGATTTCGACCGGTGCAGGCAGTGCACCTGATTTCAGCACCGTTACGATGTCAGATGCCTCCTCTCTCGAATCGAGGCCATTGATGTTGGTTCGACCACCTGAAATACGTTCCTGGATGACAGGATACGAATAGACCACACCATCGAGCACCACAGCAACGGACTTGCCTACATTGGCACCCGTGAGGCGGGCCCAGGTCCGGGCGCCCTCCGAATTCATGGTCATGGACACTTCCGGCACGTTCGTGAACGGATCGAACTCGACGCGGGCATCGGTCACCACTTCTCCCGTGAGTTCTTCCGTATCCCGGACTCCAAGTAGATAGAAGACCTCCGTGCCGTCGGCCGTCGTCCCGGCGGGGCTCGCCGTGTACATGAGCTGGACGCCGGGCGGAAGCAGTTCCCTTACCTCCGGCCGGTTCAACAATGCGTTGACCCGGGCGGTATCCTGAACCGCTGCCGAGCCGAAGATGACCCCCTGACCAATTGGTTGAAATACATCCAGGAATTCGTTGCCGGACCCTGTGTCGCCTCCCTCAAGAAGGGCGTTGATATCAAACGTGGTGTCCGGCTCGGCGGCGGAGTCCCCCAGGGAATCCACACCGGCTGAATCCGGCTCTGAGGTTTCGTAATACTCAATCATCCGCTGGAGAGCACGCGTCAGATCAGCGGGCTCCGCCATGAGGCGAAATTCCAGCCGGGCGGTACCCCTGAGCAGGCTGCGAACACGCTCTTCGTCATCCACACCTGGAAGCTCTACGACAACCCGCCGGCTCCCTTGTCGCTGAATGGCCGGTTCGGTCACACCGTACCGGTCCACACGATCACGGATGATTTCGATGGCCCGAAGTACGGCTTCGTCGGCTTCCGTGCGAAGATAGGCCGACACTTCGTCGTTGGACGAACGCCTCGTGATTCCGGCTGCCTCATTCCTGAAGTAGCGCGACAGAAGGGCATTCGGGTCACGCTCTTCGAAGGCATCGACGAAGGCATCAATGGCGGAAACGTCTGACTCAAAGGCTGTCGCCTGCGCCTCTAAGAGCACGTCCTCGAAGACATCGTCCGTATCGACGGCCAGTGCGCGAATCAGGGCGTCGACGCGGACCTCGAGCGTGGCATGCATGCCGCCCTGCAGGTCAAGGCCGAGTTTGAGCGAACGCTCCCTGACGCTGTTGATGGTCGCCGCATTTTCAGACTCATACTCCAACCGCTCCTCTGCGGTCATGGAACTGAGCTTTGAGTTTATGAAATACCCCTGGATCGTAGGGTAGAGATAATAGCCGGACAGCACAAAGAAAAATGCGACCAGGAATATCTTGAATCCGTTTTTTTGCATGATGGATACGCGTTTTGTCCCAAATCGAAGGGACGCGATGAAGTGGTCGGACGTACGGGCTGGCCGGGCAGATTCGCCGCGACAGACCCATCAGGGGTGGTACCCGGGGAAACGAATCCAGAACTGTCGGATCCGTGCGGGACGTGCAGACACTATGGTCCTTGAGGTCGGAGGCTCGTGAGTATGACCGGAAAGACCGACTCACCGGCTACACCTTTCCAACGCAGCTGCGCTACCACAAAGAAGCGTGCCGCAATCGAGTGGTTCTGTCCATGTGTTGCGAGCATGGTGCCGCGTGGTGAAGACAGGGTCGGCGCACTACTGGCCACGAGTACAGGTTGAATGAGCAGTTTGGACAGGTCGGAGGTGGACTGCATGCCGCCTTCCGGAACAGATTGTACGTCTGGCTGCCTGTCAATGAAATACCGGACCCACCCCCCTGTGTCGGACGACGTGGAGGCGGCGAATGCCTGGGGGGCAATCAGCCACAGGAACGTGCCCACGAGCAGCATGCTCGTGCATACGCGTACGGTCCATATGTGTCTGAACAGGATCAGGAGGTGTCGGAATTTCAATTGCGTCTATAGCCTGGGAATATACGTCATCGCAGCATTCTATTCCACTCCAGTTGCAGGTGGTGGCATTTCGCACGCTCTTGATATATTGGTCAGAACGAAACTGCTCCCATTTTTGTTGGCCTGCCCATGAAGCGTCGCAATCGATTTACCGTCCTCACCTGGTGCGTCGCCATTGTGCTCCTTTCGTGGGGCGCATTCGTGACGAGTATCAACGCGGGCATGGCCGTTCCAGACTGGCCATCCTCGTTCAACTCCTATGATCCGTTCAACCCCACGCCAAATTGGTGGACGTTAACGCCGATCCTGGCTGAACACGGTCACCGGCTTGTTGGAGCCCTCGTCGGCATATTAACGCTCGTGCTGACCATCTGGACGTGGTTCGCAGAAGATCGCCGCTGGATGAAATGGACAGCCCTGGGAGCGCTCCTGCTGGTTTCCCTCCAAGGCCTTCTCGGGGGACTGCGCGTCGTATTCGTGTCGCTCGACCTGGCCGTGGTGCACGCCGGAACAGCCCAGCTGTACTTCGCACTCCTCACGGCCATGATTGTCTTCACGGCATCGCCCTGGTTTTCACGTCCCGATTTCCCGCTGGCCGCCGGGCTCGACCGTGAAATGGAAATCCGGCCTCTGCTGATATTTACGCCCGTCGCCCTCTACATCCAGATCCTGCTTGGCGCCCTGCTACGCCACCCCGGAGCCGGGATCAATGCATTCCTGGTTGCCATACACATGGTTTGGGCGTTTGTTGTTACTGCGCTGATTGTACTTCTGGCAACGCGTACCCGGGGCCTGTTCCGGCGCGCCATCCCGGCAACGACCTGGGCTTCTGTTGCGCTGGCGCTGGTTTCCCTACAGGTTCTACTCGGTATTTTGGCCTACTTTGTTACGCTCAATGAAGGCGATCTGCTCGTGCCCAGCAACCTGCAGGTCGTTCTGAACACCGCCCACATGGTTACCGGAGCTCTCCTTTTTGCGGGGGTTATTGCTGTCTGTATCATGACAGCCCGTACCCTCCACATCTCACACACTACGACCTGATGTCGCACGTCAAAGCGATGGATACTGCAGCGGGTCTGACCACTCCGACCGCTTCCCTCAGGGACTGGATTTCGCTTACCAAGCCGGAAATCACGTTCCTGGTGACGATATCTGCTCTTGCAGGCTTCTTTCTGGCCTCCCCGGACGCCATAGAGGGCTGGACGCTGCTGTGGGCCCTTGTCGGCATTCCCATGGCGTCGGCCGGTGGGTGTGCACTGAATCACTTTCTGGAGCGTGACCTGGACGGTCATATGAAGCGGACCGCGGACCGCCCCCTGCCCTCCGGCCGGATTTCGCCCAGGGCGGCCATGTGGTTCGGGATTGCGCTTGTGAGCGCAGGTGTCAGCATCCTCTGCCCACTGACAAACCCGCTCACAGGGGTTCTGGCCGCAGGGACGGTCCTGCTCTACCTTTTCGTGTATACGCCCATGAAGCGTCTCACCCCACTGAACACGCTGGTTGGAACCATCCCCGGCGCACTCCCGGCACTGGGAGGCTGGACGGCTGCATCGGGCGGATTCGGAATCGGCGGGTGGGTACTGTTCGGGGTGCTGTTATGCTGGCAGATGCCCCATTTTTTCTCGCTGGCGTGGATGTACAGAAAGGACTACGCCCGTGCCGGATACGCCATGACGACCGTAACCGATACGGAGGGCACGTCCACTGCCATCCAGATGGTGGTCTGGACCGCCGGCATGATCCTCTTCAGCCTGGCCCCGGTCTGGCTGGGTCTGCTCGGGCTCTGGTATGGAGCGGCAGCGCTCTTTTTGGGCCTGTGGTTCATGAAGCGTGTCTGGCGCTTTTACCGCAGCCGAACGTCCGAAGACGCCCGGCGCGTCCTCAAAGTGAGTGTGTATTACATCCCGCTTCTGCTCGCGATCATCGTTCTTGACCGTTTCCTCTCCACGTGACCATGGCTCCCGGGACTTCGTTGACGTCTCTCTCCCGCATGGCCCTTTCGGACGCCGTCTCGGAGCATGCCCCGGCCTGGCGCGCCGCACAGATCTACCGGTGGCTATATCACCACGGCGTCCGGTCGTGGGACGGCATGACGAACGTACCGGTCGTGCTCCGGACGTCCCTCTCCGACTCTTTTTGCCTCGATGGGCAACGTCTTGTCACCGAGCAGCAGTCCCGCGACAAAACCATCAAAATGCTGTTCGAGCTGCCTTCGGGAAACCAGTTCGAGACGGTACTTATTCCCGATTTCGACCGGGACGGAGCACCTCGCCGAATGACGGTCTGTGTGTCTTCGCAGGTCGGATGTGCCATGGGCTGTACGTTCTGTGCCACAGGAAGGATGGGTTTCCAGGAAAATCTCTCGAGTGGAGATATTTTTGACCAGGTCTGGTGGGCAGGAATAAAGGCCCGGGAGCACTTCGGAATGGGTATCACAAATGTAGTCTTCATGGGCATGGGAGAGCCCCTGTTGAACACATCCAACGTCCTGGACGCCATCGAGAAATTGACGGCCGAGGACGGGCTGGGGCTCGGCGCCCGGCGCATCACGGTCTCGACCGTCGGTCTGGCTGGGCGTATCCGCTCGCTCGCCGACGACGGCTTCTCGTCGCAGCTCGCCGTATCGCTCCATGCGCCTACGCAGGACAAACGCTCGGCCATCATGCCGGTCAATCGGAGCGAGCGTACCGACCTTGCCGCCCTCGTTGAGGCCATCGTCTACTTCACCAACAAGACAGGCAGCACGGTTACGTATGAATACTGCATGTTCCATGGACATAACGATTCTCTGGACGATGCGGACGCGCTCGCTGGAATCTGTGCCAAAGCTCCATCCAAGGTGAACCTGATCATGTACAATCCGGTGGACGGCCTGGGTTTCGACCGCACACCGGAGCACCAACTCAATGCATTCATTGAACGACTTGTCTCGCGCGGCGTTACCGTCACCGTTCGCCGCAGTCGCGGCCAGGACATTGACGCGGCGTGCGGACAACTGGCTGCCAAAAACAAACGGCCCAGCGGGCCTGCGCTGGCATGAAAAAGCGACCCATAGACAGTCCCCTTGTCCAATCTGTTGCCGGCTTCCTGTCGGCACTCATCATCGGTGCGCTCATTCCGCGTACGTTTTCGTTTTTGGTGCGTCGTATTTTTACGCGCACATTCCGGGAAGTACTGATTGTTGCAGCGGCCACGTGGCTGACCGAACGGTTCGCCCGGTGGATCGTGGACCCTCGACCTGACGAACCCACCCAGACACCCTCCGACAATGGATTTTTCGAACATTGAAGTGGCACTCGTTGAGCTGCTGACCGAATTTGTGCCCAAGGTGGCGGGCGTCATCACCCTGCTTGTTCTGGCCTGGATTATTTCCGGGTGGCTGGGACGCAGTGTCAGTAGCGCCATTGGCGCGCGGATTGACCAGACCATTGCCAATTTCTTCGGCAGTCTGACCAGATATGGCGTGCTCATCATGGCACTGCTCAGCGTACTGCAGATCTTCGGCGTCGGTACGACGAGTTTTGCCGCCCTTATCGGCGCTGCCGGACTGGCCATCGGCCTTGCCCTGCAGGGCACGCTCGGAAATTTTTCCTCCGGCATCATGCTGTTGGCGTTTCGGCCGTTCAAGGTGGGCGACGTCATCAGTTCAGGGGGGGTCACCGGGAAAGTGGCTGAAATCGGGCTCTTCAGCACGGAAATAGATACGTTTGATAACCGCCGGTTCACGGTCCCGAACGGCTCCGTCTACGGATCGACCATTGAAAATATTTTCTATCACACTACGCGCCGCGTAGATGTCACGGTCGGCACCGATTATCCGGCCAGTATTTCCGACACGCGTCAGGTGCTGCTCAGCGCCGCGGCCGATGTGGATCATGTGCTGACAGATCCGGAGCCCGCGGCGGTCTTGACGGGTCTCGGCGACTCTTCCATTGACTGGGTTGTGAGGGTATGGGTCAAATCGGAAGATTTCTGGGGCGTAAAGGAGGCCCTCACGCAGCGCGTAAAGGAGAAGCTCGACGAAGCGGGAATTGGTATTCCCTATCCGCAGATGGACGTACACCTGGACAAGTAGCCCTGTCCCATGTCTGTCCCCGGCCTGTCCTCTGCTGGTCTCAGTCCTCTGTGTACCGGTTAAGTTGGGCCCGCTCGGCCGGCGCGCCCTTGAGCAGCAGCCCAACGCCGGCCATCCCGAGCGTCAGGACCCCGATCCCTGCAAATGCCGCTGTGTACCCCGATATCGGGTCGACCATAGAGGCCGCGACGGCCCCAACCGCTGCGCCCGTGATCAGCTGACCAACGGAAATGAACAACGTAATCAGGCCCTGCGAGACGGCGCGCTCGGCCTTGCGCGCCTCATGGATCAGGATGTAGCTCAGCGCCGACCCCATGAGGCCTGCAAGCCCCGTTCCAATCAACACGCTGCCTACGTAGAACCAGACCTTATGACCCGGCGCAAAGGATACGCAGAACATTCCCGCGGCCAACACCACATTGCAGGCTACCACGACGCGGCGTGAGCCCCAGACATCGAGCAGCCGTCCGACAAGCGGCGAGCCGAGCGCAACGGCCAGCATGAGCGGCAGCAGCATGAACGAGGCCTCCGACTTGGTCACCCCGAAGGCCAGCACGGCCAGGGTGGGAAAGTAGATGAACGCTGCTTCACTGATCCCAGCGCCCACGGCCTGCACACAGGCAATGGACACCTGCCGGTTTCTGAGCAGCCCCAGTCGCAGGATCACATCATGCCCCAACCGCTCACCGCGCCGTTCTGCGAGCACGAACAACACGAGAAAAACCAGCGCGGCCCCCACGAGAGCAGGCAGATCGAGTGAGATACCGGCGGCCAGCGAGAGTAGCACGAGGGCCAACGCCACGAGCCCGGCCGCATCGAACGTCTTGCCGCGCTCCGTACCCGTCTGGGGCAGATTCCGCATCCCGAACCAGGCTATAAGCAGCGAAACAGGAACAAACATGGCGTAAACCCACCGCCATCCAACAAGAAGCAGGATACCCGCCAGGATGGGCCCGATGATGAAGGCCACCCCAAAAACAGATCCCAATACGCCAAATGCGCGCCCTCTCCGCTCCGGAGGGAAGCTGTCACCGACGAACGCTCCTGCCACCGGGAACAGCCCGGATACGGCAAATCCCTGCAGCGCGCGGCCCACGAGAAGGACCGGGAACGACCACGACAGCGCTACAATACCCGCCCCAAGGCCAAACAGCCCTATATCCAACAGATAAATTCGCTTCCGACCGAAGCCGTCGGCCAGTTTCGACATGACCGGTACACCGACCAGGTTGGCCAGCACCCAGACGGTGAACACCCACGAAACGCCCCGTTCCCCAAGGCTGTACGCCTCCCTGATTGCAGGAATCACGGGTCCCAGGATGGCAATATCCAGCGCGGCCATCAATACACCCAAAAACAGGACGACAAGAACGCGCTTCACGATGAGCCAGGGGATGGTGGCATGACTGGGCGGGAGGGCATGGCAGGGCGAGCGCGGGTTTACATGCCGCAACCTATTTTGTCCCCATGAACACCACAACTTCCACGGCTTTTCGAATGCCTGCGCTGCTGGCGCTGCTTGCAGTTTTTGCGGGTGGATGCGACGGTCCCGCCCCTCTGCACCAGCCGAGCAGCATGTCCGTTCAGGAGGAGGTCTCGAGGCGCTCCCTCGTACGGCGGGCGTCGTCCCTCTTCATGGTTCCGCTACCCACAGGCATCGACATCCGTTCTGAAAAGGACAGAGCCCGGCTGCGGCGTGAGATTATTGACTTTGGAGCCGGGGGGGTCGTGCTCTTCCGGGGCGATCCCATAGAGCAGGCGGCGGCCGTAGCCTGGCTCCAGGCGGAGTCGGACGAGCCGCTGCTGGTGGCCATGGATGCCGAGTGGGGTGCCGGCATGCGCATGGTCGGCCTGCCCGTTTTTCCAAGAGCCATGGGCATTGCGGCATCCGGAAGCCGTGATCTTGCGCGTACGCTCGGCCTGCGCACCGGACAGGATGCCCGCTCGGCGGGTGTCAACATGGTGTTCGCGCCGATTGCCGATGTGAATACGGAGTCCCGGAATCCGGTCATCGGGACGCGCGCATGGTCGGACCACCCGGATTCAACGGCCCGCTATGCCGCGGCGTTCATGGAAGGCCTCGCTGAAGCCGGCGTGCTGGGCGTTGCGAAACACTTTCCGGGTCACGGATCCACTACCACCGACTCCCATACCGGGATTACCCGGGCAGACATCAAGGCGCGCGATTTGGCACCCTTTCGTCACCTCGTGACCGCGGGAGCTCCCGCCCTCATGAGCGGCCATATCGTATGGGCCGATTCCCTTCCGGCTTCACTGTCACACCATGTATCTACAGACATCCTGCGCGACAGCCTGGCTTTTGACGGCCTTCTCGTCACCGACGCGCTGAACATGATGGGCGTAACCGCATTCGGATCGCCCTCGGACGTGGCACTCGCCGCCGTAGTGGCTGGCGCAGACCTCCTGCTCATGTCTCCAGACCCCGCCGCCGCCCGGGCGGCCCTCGTGCAGGCCGTCAGGGACGGCAGGCTCGGTGAGGCAAGACTCTCCGAGGGGGCGGCGCGCGTGCTGCAGGCACGGCGCGCGGCGGGACGCGCCATGCCGGACCTCGGTGTGCTGACCCGCCTGCTGGCAGACCCGGACCCACTGGCGGCCGACGCCGCGCGCCGCGCCGTGACACTGGTCACGGCGCCAGCGCCGCCCCGTGCATCCCTCCCTATTTCCCTCGTCGGTGGTCCCGTCGTGCTGGTATACACCGATTTTCGCCTGCAGCCTGGTATTGCGGCCCATAATACCGATCCTGTGGCTGTGCTGCAGCGTGAACTACAGCGACTGACGCGCCGGAACGTGGACATCGTGCGCCTCTCGGCGCGCGACTGGGCGCGCGGCCTCACGGCCGCGCGCCCAGCAATTGATCGGGCCGAAACCGTCATCTGGCTCGACGCCGTTGGGACCGTTCCCGTAGCCGGGTGGGTTGCGGCATCGTTTGCGCGCAGTCTGGTGGCGAGCATGCCTTCCCGGGCTGCGCAGGACGCCCTCATCGGGATTACCCTTGAGAACCCCTGGCTGGCCGAAGACATGGCGCCCCATCTCCCCACCGTGCTCGTTGCCTACGACCGGCACGAGCAGACGCTCGTGGCGCTCGCCGACGTGCTGACGGGGCGGGCAGGCACCACGGGGCGCCTGCCCGTCCATGTCTCCGATGCCTTTCCCAGAGGCAGTGGCCTCCTCCTGAAGGGCACACGCCCTCACCCCGGCCGCCCTGAATCGGTCGGTATGAACGCGGCAGCGCTGAAGCAGATTGGAACCATCCTGCATGAAGCCCACGCCGACAGCGCGTTCTCGGCCGCCGCCGTCGTCGTGGGTCGGGGCACTACCATTGTACTGACCGGGACCGTCGGAACGCCTTCGTGGACCTCCACGCGGCCTGTCACCACGCGTGACCTCTTTGACCTCGCCTCCATGACCAAAGTTGTGGCGACGACGACCATGGCCATGCTGCTTGTCGAAGAAGGACGGTTGGAGCTGGACCGACCCGTTGCCGAGTACCTCCCCGCCTTCGGAGCGGCCGGAAAAGGCATGGTCACCGTGCGGGACCTGCTTGCCCACCGTTCCGGCCTCATACCCTTCATTCCCTTTTATGCGGAACGCGTCCGTAGCGCCCGCGCCGTACGACGGCGAATTCTGGCAGACAGCCTCGTCTACGCTCCGGGCGATGAGGTCCGCTACTCGGACTTTGGTCCCATTACGCTCGCCTGGGTCATGGAAGAGATCACCGGCATGCCCTTCGACCAACTCGTCACACAGCGGATCTTTGCGCCGCTCGGCATGACCAGCAGCGGATTCCGGCCCAACCGGCCCTCTGACCGAGAGGACATCATCTCCACAGAACGCGACGACTATTTCCGCGGCCGCCTGCTCAGGGGCGAAGTGCACGACGAGAACGCGTGGATCCTGGGCGGCACGGCAGGACACGCCGGCCTTTTTTCCACGGTCGAGGATCTCGCCATTTTCGCATCCATGATGGCGAACGAGGGGCGCGTCGGGCGCCGGCAATTCCTGCACCCGGAAACCATTCGGGCATTCACGACGCGCATCAACCCCGCCGGACCCGGTACGCGCGCTCTCGGCTGGGATACGCGTAGTTTTTCAGGTTACTCGTCTGCCGGCGCTCATTTCGGACCGCGTTCCTATGGCCACACCGGATATACGGGCACGTCCATCTGGATCGACCCCGACCAGGGGCTCTACGTCATCCTGCTCACCAACCGGGTGCATCCGACCAGAAACAACAACCGCCACATCCCCGTTCGGCCGGCCGTCGCCAATGCAGCCTTCCTGAGCCTCCAGGAGCGTGGTGACCGCGCGAGTGAGGAAATGATATCAGAATGTTCAGTTGAAAACGGAACCGCCACGTGCTGAGCGGACTTGAACGGCCGGATCCACCAACAGCGGCCGAGCACCGTGCCCTCTACAATATGCCAACGTATACGTATCGAAGAGAAGACGGTACGCGGTTCGACATTGAACAGCGAATCACGGACGACCGCCTCACAGCCTGCCCCACGACCGGACAACCCGTTGAGCGCCTCATATCCGGCGGCGGCGGTCTCGTATTCAAGGGAAGCGGCTTCTACCAGACGGATTATGTCCGCAAAGGAAACGGGTCCGATGAATCGTCACGCCCGCCGTCGGGAAATGCATCTGACAAAGAGACCAAAAAAGAGACCAAAAAAGACATCAACTCAGACACGTCCACATCGTCAGGAAGCGCAGAAAGCAAGGACTGACGCTTCGCGATTCGACTGGAACCGGTTTCATTCCGTTATTCACTATAGTTCAGTGTAAGGCGGACCCTCAGTCTCATGAGACCCATCAGTAAAAATCAGAACCTTTTCATCCCGTTCTGACCGCAAGTCAGCGTCAAAACATCGCGTCTTGAGTACCCATGACGCGAACTGAACTGCTCCATGCAATCAAGGCTGCCTGTGATGTGTCAGACGATACCGAGTTATGGATTTATGGATCACAGGCAATACTGGGTACCGTCGCAGATCCTCCAGAATCATTGACAGCCTCGGTCGAGGTGGATGTGGAACCTGTTAACCATCCAGACGCCGTCTCCGATGGGTTTCAGAGACGATTCGCTTACTATAGTAACTAACCTGCCCGCATGGCCGCCCGCACGATGGCCAGAAACGGATCGGCCTGCAGGCTCGCGCCCCCGATGAGGCCGCCGTCTATGTCGGGCTGAGAGAGCAGGTCGTCAGCATTCTCCGGCTTCATGCTCCCACCATACAGGATGTCGATGTGCGCGGCATCGCCCGTAGAAAACAGTCCGGCCAATTCAGAGCGGATGTGCGCGTGCATGGCCTGCGCTTCGTCGGGGCTCGCTGTTCGGCCCGTTCCAATGGCCCAAACCGGTTCGTACGCCACGACCAGGCGTCCCTTTCCCGGATACGCCACGCCTTTGAGGGCGCCGCGGACCTGACCTGCCACGACCCGCTCCGCCTGTCCCGCGTCGCGCTCGACGAGCGATTCACCCACGCACACAATGGGCACCAGCCCGAAGAGAACCGCCTGGGCCACCTTTTCGCGCACCGAAGCATCGGTCTCGCCGAAGTACTGGCGCCGCTCCGAATGTCCCAGTATGACATGGCTGCAACCTACCGAACGCAGCATGGAGGCCGATATTTCGCCCGTGAAGGCACCAGCGTCCTGCGCATGCATGTTCTGCGCCCCCACTGAGACCACAGAGCCGTGGACCAGGCCGTACACCGCGTCCAGATAGGCATACGCAGGGCAGAGAACGACCTCAACCGGTCGGGGATCTTCCAGACTGTTCCGGATGGAACCGGCCAAATGACGGGCAGCCGGCATGTCGAGGTTCATCTTCCAGTTTCCGGCAATCAACATGGTACTATTCGCCCCCGGCGAGTTCGTTCAGTCGTGTCACAATGGAAATCAGATCGTTCTGTAGTTCATTCAACGTACGACCCACGTACTTCGACACAATGCGGCCGTCCGGATCGATCAGAAAGCGCGTGGGCGTGGCATGCACGTTGTAGGCGGTCACAATCGGGCTGTCGGCCCCTGTTGGCAGCCAGACAAACGTACCCGGGTGATCCGCATCCCCGTCGAAAAGGGCTTCATTGATATCTTCGTCCGGCTCGAGGGAGACCGATACCACGCGGAATACATTGTCCTGCAACGCTGCGAAGAGGCCGTCCCGCAAGGGCATATCCTGTCGGAATGTGGTATTTCGGGGGTCGAAGAACTCGAGGATCACAAAAACGCCCTTCATTTCATCGAGCTTCACGCGTATCCCCTCCTGCGAGGTCACGTCAAACCCGGGAGCCAGCATGCCTGGCTGCAGGTTTTCCAGGTCGTACGTGGCTCTCGACGCCCAGTCCGCCCATGTGGTCTCTGGATACGTGCGCCGGAGCAACGCCGCCGTCTCCAGGGCTTTTTCGACGTCCCCGCTGTCGGCATAGGCCACGACCAGTTCTGACAGGAGGCCGGCTTTCTGCTCCTCCCGGGGCACGCGCTCCAGATAGGATCTCACAACGGCCAGCGCGGAATCCTGACCCATCTCGCGGGCCACTGCGCGCCGCGCTGCGCGGATTACTTCCGAAATGCTCGGATTTTCGAGACCAATCTGCGGGTAACGGGCGACGACGAGCGAGTCATTCCAGCCCTCAACCATCAAAATCGATTCGGCGCGGGAAATACGTGCACCCATCGTCTGCGGATAGGTGTCTCCAATTCCCCACAGGATAGATGCGGTCTGTTCGACCTGCTCCCGTACGTCCGCAGGTGCAGGATTGCCCGCGGCGGCCAGCGCCGACAGTTGCTGCGTGTGCATCGCTTTCGTGTTCCGGTATGCGGCCCACGATGCGTTTTCCGGTGATCGGATGACCAGCGGACGGTTGCCGAGCGGGTAGGTCCCGGACACGCGGACCGAATCGCCGTCGACAAGCACCAACTGGTCGAGTGACATCTGCTCACCCGAGCGTTCCACGAGTAGCGGAAATATTCCGGACTCAGGCGCCAGGACGTCCATCGAGAAAAAGCCGGTCGAGTCGGTTTCCGCGGTCGCGAGTGTGTCCACATCCCCCTCCACCTGGTTCAGCACCGAGACCAGAAATCCCCGGTAGTCGCCCGTCTCGTCCACATTCCCCCGCACGCGAAGCGTTCCCTCCACATAGCTCCGTATGGGCGGCTCGGACTGGCCGCAGGCCATCATGGTGTGGGCCAGCAGCAGGACCAACAGAGGGAAAAGACGGTTCAGCGAGGGCATTTTCATGACTACTTGGATTGCGTGGCTGTCAGCGCCGCGTGTACCCCGCAGCGCGCAAACTGATCCGCACGAAGAGTCATCGGGCTGGCCGCATCTCACCACGCCACGAGCCGCTCGAGCGCCCCGGCCACGCGCGACTCGGCCGAATAGATATCCGACTCGAGCGCGGAAGAGAAAGGCACAGGCATGTCTTCGGCTCCGACTCGGGTGGGCGGCGCATCGAGGTGCTCAAACGCCAATTCCGTGATCTCAGCTGCAATTTCCGCTCCGAAGCCACCGGTCCTGGACGCTTCGTGGACCACCAACAGGCGATGTGTTCTCCGAACCGACGCCATGACCGCCTCGCGGTCCCACGGCACGAGCGTCCCGAGATCCACCACGTCCACATCGATCCCCGTCTGGTCCGCCGCTGCCTCGGCCCACCAACGGGCCACACCCCAGGTCACGATCGTTGCCCGATTCCCGCTCCGCACCAGCCGCGCACGGCCGAGCGGCATGCGCAGGGGCGCATCCGGCACCGCTCCCCTGATGGATCGATACAGCTTCTTGTGTTCCAGGAACAGCACCGGGTTCGGATCATCGAGCGCCGCCAGCAGCAACCCTTTGGCACTTTCGGGATCCGACGGAAACACCACCTTGAGGCCTGGAACGTGGCAGAACCAGGCCTCCATGCTCTGGCTGTGAAACGGTCCTGCCCCGATTCCGCCCCCAATGGGTGCGCGCAGCGTCACGTTCAGCGGCGCCCCCCACCGGTAGTGCGTCGTCGCCAGATTGTTCACAATCTGATTGAACCCACACGTAATGAAATCGAAATACTGGATTTCGAGCACCGCCCTGTACCCTCCCAGCGCAAGCCCCATGGCCGC
This sequence comes from Bacteroidota bacterium, assembly GCA_029262775.1. Classification (GTDB taxonomy): domain Bacteria; phylum Bacteroidota; class Rhodothermia; order Rhodothermales; family UBA10348; genus 1-14-0-65-60-17. The sequence continues at coordinate 107,166 of JAJCYR010000056.1, read as the reverse complement.
ACCGACGGCGCCGCTCTCAATAATGGGCGTATTACGCACGCGTTCCGGCCCGAACGCTTCCAAAAACCCCGTGCTGACCTTGAAAACACCCCCATATTCGGCAATATCCTGCCCCATCAATACCGTCCGCTCGTCCTCCTCCATCGCCGCCCGGAGCCCGTCGGTAATGGCGTCGATAAACCGTTTCTCACTCGTCGCGGATGGGATTCGGGCAGGAGGTCCAGGCGCGGGAGCAAACACATCGAGGCGCTCGGCGTCTGGCGTACTGGTGACGTGCGGCTGCGTAAGCGCCCACTCGGCGACGTCATCCACCTGCCCGGAAATTTCCTCCCGGATCCGCTCGCGGACGGCTGAAGGAATCCCGGAAGCCGGTCCCTCTTCAAAGCGCACAATCGGATCCTTCTCTGCCCAGGCATCCATGAGTTCCTGCGGGACATATTTGGTACCCGATGCCTCCTCATGTCCCCGCATCCGAAACGTTTCGAGGTCCAGCAGCGTGGGCCCATCGCCGCGGAGGCCCCGCTCGCGGGCCCGCCGTACGGCCGCGCGCACCGCCTCGACATCATTTCCGTCCACGCGCTCCGATGTCATGGCGTAGGCGGGCCCGCTTTTGCTCAGGTCCCGCTCGGGCAGCGCCTCCAATGTCGGCGTGCTGAGCCCGTATCCATTGTTTTCGACCACAAAAATAACCGGCAGCTTCCACACCGCCGCGAGACTGAGCGCCTCGTGGAAGTCTCCCTCGCGCGTAGCCCCCTCGCCTACAAAGGCGGCGGCCACCCGCGGCTGCCCATCGAGGAGGGACGCAAGCGCCAGTCCGTTCGCCACGGGCAGCATGGCCGCCAGATGGGAAATCATGCCGACCAGATGGTGCGACAGCAATCCAAAATGAAACGTCCGGTCGCGTCCCTTCGTGAACCCCCCCTCCCGACCCATGAGCTGACAGAAGAGCGGTCTCATGGGCACGCCCCGCGTCGTCCAGACCCCCACATTCCGGTGCATGGGAAGCACCCAGTCGTTTTCGCCAAGCTCACAGGTCACACCCACGGAAATGGCCTCCTGGCCGTAGCCACTGAACCACTTCGATATCCGGCCCTGTCGGATGAGCCGCAGCATTTTCTCCTCTATGAGGCGAGGTGTCAGAAGCGCCCGGTACAGTGCTTCAATGTCTCGTTCGTTGGTCACTGTCCACTGCCTCTCAGGGCTGTATAGATGGTCCGAAACAGAATCTGGAAGTCCCTCTTCAGACTCATGTTTTCAATATAGAAAAGGTCATATTTCACTTTCTGGCGTACATCATCCAGGCTCGTGTCGTACTTCCACTTGACCTGCGCCCATCCGGTGATGCCGGGTTTGACCCGGTGTCGCCGGTTGTAGAGCGGGATTTCACGCGTGAGCTTCTCTACAAAATACGGCCGCTCGGGACGCGGGCCAACGAGTGACATGTCACCACGAAGTACGTTCACAAACTGCGGGACTTCGTCGAGACGCGTCTTGCGAACCCACCGTCCGAGCGCCGTGTACCTCGGATCGTTCGCCTGTGCCCAGACGGGGCCGGTGCCGGCTTCGGCATTGTTTTTCATGGTCCGGAATTTGTACATGGTAAACGGTTTCCCGTGCCTGCCTATCCGTTTCTGCCGATATATGGCGGGACCGTGACTGGTCAGGCGCACAAGCAGCGTCAGAATGATCCAGAGCGGAAGGCCGATAATCAGAACCACAAGCGAGACAACGACATCCAGAAGTCGCTTCACGACGTACTCCCAGACCTGCATGGGCTCGGGCTGCACCTCGATGAGCGGCAGTCCGTACATATGCTCCGTACGGGCCATACCACCAATGATGCTGTAGAAATCCGGTACCAACTTGAGGTGCACGTTTTTTCCGTCACACAGCGTCAGCACTTTCATAAGGGCCTCCCCATCGCTCGATCCGAGCGAGATCAACACGTCCTGGATATCGAGACGATCTATCAGATTCGGCAGATCCTCGACGTCATGAAACGGCACGGGCGTGCCATCTGCCGACAGGTTGTCTCCGCGACCATTCGTGCCCGTCCCGAGCCGAACAGCACCGACAATATCGAGGCCCGCTTCCGGATAGCGCACCACTTCCTCGTACAGCGCATACAGGGCATCGCTCCATCCCACAATCAACGCCCGGTGGAGTCCCTTTCCTTTCAGAATGAGCACTTTCTGGAGTGACCGGACCAGAATGCGCCCCAACGACACGAAAACGACCGTCGCAAGCCAGTACGCTGCCAAATTCGCCCGCGCCCCAAGGGCATCGAGGCTTTCAATGAAGAGCACGAAGAACAGTACCAGAATGCCGAGCGTCGCGGCCTGCAATATGGATACGAACTCGTCGAACCGGGATCCGGCGTAGCGCTCCCTGTATAATCCCAGAAACAGAAAGAACACCAACCAGAACGCCGTGAGCAGGGCGATCACCACCCACATCATACCGGCTTCCGGCCGGAAAACAGGCGCAGGAAGCCAGCCCCAGTCGAAACGTGCCTTGTACCACACGGCGTTGGCCATGGCCATGGCGACGGCATCGACCAGAATCAGGGCCAGTAGTTCTACGCGTCTACTCACGCAGCACGGGGAATGGGTGTGAAAAAGCAATATCCGACTGTCGAACCTGACAAACCGGACATGCGTAGCTACGTTCCTGTTTCTACCTTTACCTTTCCACGATCCGTTCATAGCGTTCATGCTTTCCGTCACCCGCCATGTTCTGGTAACCCTCTCCGTCTGCGTTACCGTCGGCACGGTTGTGGCGCTCATTGCGCCGGGTGCCCGTGCCCAGGACACGACACCGACCATATCCCCTTGGCAGCCGTCTGCTCCACTACCAGCAGATGATCCCATCTGGGACGTCCTCCGACCGCTCCTCGTGCGCGGCGGCGCCCAGCAGTGGAACTGGACGCAGGCGCCCCTCACCGAAGAGGACGCCCGGCGGCTCATGGCCGGCCTCGGCGGCGCACTCCCGCGACTCGCTACGGCCATGCTACCCGGCGAGAACCGGCCCGACAATACCGGCTCGGACGAGGCCACGTCGGCATCCTGGGGCGTGCGCATCCGCGCCGAAGGACGCGTTACGGCGCAGGAAGGCTTTGACGTGCTGCGGGCGGCGACCGGCGAGGATGCAGAAGTCTACCAACTCGTCCAGTACGAATCCTATGCCCGATGGGGACGCTGGACGGCCGGATTCGGCTGGCGTCATGACGGGTTCTATGAACGCGACCCTGACGGGCTCGACGCCGCGCTTCGCTGGCAGATTCGGCCTGAAAACACCTACATCCGCTACGACGGCCCCCTCGTAGGCGTCACATTCGGCCGCCTCGTTCAGCATTGGGGCCCACCAGGCCTTGAGGGGCTCGTCCTGTCCGACAATCCCCGCCCCATGGATCATATCGCCTTTCGACTGGGGCGCGGGCGCCTCGTGCTGCACTCCTCGCTCAATGAACTGGACAGCATCACGGCCGATGGCCGCTTTACGGGTACGGCGGGAGACGACTCTGTCCGGGTTGGCGCCGAACGGCGGTTTCTGGCGGCCCACCGGTTGGACGTCCGTCTGCATCCGGAGTGGTCCGTATCTCTCATGCACAGCACCCTCTACTCGGGCAGCACGGCCGGTTTTTCGCTGAAATTCGCCAATCCGCTCAATGTGAGCCTGTTCAGCATTGACAACCGGCCCAAGAACGAGGAAAACAACGGCCTGCTCGGCCTTGAGGTACGGCATTCGACGCCCGAGCGCGCGGCCTCGCTGCAGTTCCTGCTCGATGACGTGGATGTGCTCAATCTGCGGGAGCCCGTGTCGTTCGGCGTATCTGTATTTGCCGAGCAGCGTGTGCGTTCCTCGCTCAGCGTTGGCGGGCGGGGCCTGGCTGTGGCCGCGCGTACGTACAAGACGTTTCAGCCCGAAGGACGATATGTTTACCTTCTGCGCAGCGTGGGCGCACAGCACGCGGACGCCATGGAGTGGCAGGGCTGGGTGGCCCACGTGTCGGCCAAAGATGCGCACATGCTGCACACCCGGCTTGGCATCGAAGCCCGGTGGCAGGGGGAGCACGACCTGCTCGCCGCGTTCCCACAGGACGACGAGCCCTCCATTCTGACGGGAAATACGCGCCGCACGGTGCGGCCTTTTGCACGCTTCTTCGGATGGCATGCGTCCGGCCTGTTCACAAGACTCGACATCGGGCCCGCGCTGACGCACGGAGAGACTGAACTGCGGGGAAGCCTTGCCATCGGGTACCGCGTGCACGCCGCAGGTCGGTTCCGGCCATGACGCGCTTTCCTGGGCACCGGGCTGCACGCGGCCTCCTCGCCTCTACCCACGTGGTCGTTCCTTACACGTTCCTGACGATGTGCTGCCTCACCGCCGTGTGCGGCCTGCTCGCAGTCTCCGCCGCCGAAGCCCGGCAAGCCCCGGCCGCCCCGCATCCGGCCCCTTCGCGTCCTGCCTCCTTCAGCCGCCTCTATCTGGCTGGCGCCGCGTCCCTGAACGCCAGGCAGCGGGGCGCCGCCGCCTGGGACCAGCGCGGCGGCGCCCGTATCCAGGCGGCAACACCGCTCGGCTTCGGCATGCTCGAAGCAGGCGTGCTGGGCCTCTCGTTCGACAGTGCCGACTCCGAACTTCCGGACTGGACCGCCTTCTTTGTGCACGCCGGATGGCGCGCCACCTGGCACGCGCACACCCGTCTCGTACTCGGTGCAGGTCTACGCGCCGGAAATCTGTTCATGCTGTTCGGCGATGCGGACCTCGTCGCCGGCCAGCGGCGCGAGAGTGAATTCTCTGTCGAACCCCACGCCCGCGCCGACATTCGCCTCGGCCAGCGGACCGGCCTGTTTTTCGAAGGGGGGCTGCTTCGCGCGTTCACCAGGCCGCGAATGGACTTTGTCCAGGCATCGGCCGGTCTGGTCGTCGACATCCGAATGCCCACATGGCTCCGGTCCCTGGTTGAATGAATGCAGCCCGCCTCACCATCATCGCCCTCGTCACCCTCGCGGCCTGCTGCCCGCAGGGCAGCAGCGCCCAGAACCGGCCGACGGACCTCATCCGGAACCTGCCCACACTCGCATCCTCGTCGCTCGACCGCTTCCACCTGGACGTTTACGGCCGCGGCCTGGGGGGACCCCTTTCCGGCCCCACACAGGTGCTCGTCGACGGACTTCCGGTCGCGCATACCTTTCTCGGCGCACTCCCGTGGAATGCGCTCCCCTTTGCGACGGCCGCCACGGATTCCATTTCCTGGGATTCCGCCTGGTTTGTCGCACCCGGCCACGCACGATCGGACGGTACGATAAACATCCGCACCCGGCGCGAACCCGGGCGTCACCTTCGCTTCTCCGTTTCGGCGCTCAACGAAACGGGCGACCCCGGTCCCGCCCGCTTCCAGCAGAAAGAAGACCGGAATGTAGACCGCAGCGGCCCCACCATGGAGTTCCTGGCCTCCTCGACGGGCCCCTTGACGCACATGGAGGCTGGGTACCGGTTCGATGAGCACCACATGACCGATCCCGCGCTCTCGAACCGCGTCTGGTCCTCCTACAACGGCACGGACCGGCCCCGCGTCCGCATCCACGCACCCTGGATTCGGGTCGATGCGATGCCCGGCGCCTGGACGCTGTCCACACTGGCCTACAGCAGGCTGCAGCGGGACTTCCGGTTCATCCCCGAGTTCGGCCGCGAGTGGCCCACGTCCGAAGAAGAGTTTTCGGGGATCATCCAGGCGGTACGGCCCCTCACCCGCCGCTGGGACGCGGGCCTGCGAGCGTGGGCCCGGGACCTCTCGGTCTCTTCCCGCCCCCTCCGCATAGAGGCCCCAGACAATATCCGCGTCCAGCAGGGTGGCGGCCAGATCTGGCTGCACCGCTGCGACGACCTGCGGTGCTGGCGCCTTGCAGCCGGCATTCGAGGCACAGAGACCTCTACTGGCCCACAGCGCATCCGCGAATTCGTTCCCTCGGCACAGCTGGAGGTCACATCCAAAAACATTGACGCCGCCATCATGCTGTCCACGCAAGGCGACAGGCCCCGGGTATCGGCACCGCTTTCAGCCAGTGGATCGCTCGCGCTCCGCATGGTCAAGACGCGCTCGGCCGCGATAAGCGTCCGCATGCACGCCGAACGTACCGATGTGGACACCGGTCTGTCGTTGCTGTCGCTCTGGCGCGAGGGCGCTGATTTTGGCGGCTTCCTGCCCGACGAGCCCCACGTCGGCATTACCTCCGACCCGGGGTTTTCAGTGCGGTCCCAGCGCCTGGAAGTCGCGGCAGACATGGTCCTCGGGCGCCTCCCGGGCGTGGCCGGACGCGTAGTGGACGAGGCGCTTTTCTCCATTGCTTTCCGGGACACGAAGGGGCTTACGGCCACGCGCCGCGTAAACCAGGACCTCGTGCGGCGGCGCTTCTTCCACCGGGAGTCCCATGTCTCGACGGGGCTCGAAGGCCGGGCCATTTCGGGATCGGCCCACGTCACAGGCGCGCAGCATGTGTCCCTCTGGTACCGTTATCACCGCATGGTATCGCGCGGCAATGTTCTGTGGTGGCAGATTACGAGCGGTCTGGCCCCGCATACGCTTGGCCTGTCGTCCGCCGTGAATCCCGTAGAGCGCCTCCGCGTGTCCCTCTTCGTAACCGCCGAATCTCCCCGCACGTTCGCCGACCGCGCCGACTCCCCCCTCTCCCATCGCCCCTGGCTCGTGCGCAGCGAGCTTTCCGTGACAAAATTACTTCTGGGCGATACAGCGGCCGCGACACTCTCCCTCCTGAACGCGCCCGATGCGCCGCTCACGCTGAACCCGGACGCGGGCAACGAACAGTTGGCCGCCCGCATTCATTTCATCGTCACCCTGTGACGCCAAGTGGTTCCCATTGGTCCACATAGCGGATCCGGCTCATCCTCCTTACATTGGGATGCATTTGAAATCACCACAAGTGAGTAAGATCAGCACCGTTTGACATTTGAGGTGGCCGAACCATGAATCCGAATACTCCGAAACTGGATGCTGTCGGGCGTTATCCAGGGGCGCGATGGTGGAGCTTTGACTTTCACACGCATACGCCAGCTTCAACGGATACTCCTTGGGCCAGAAACGAGGATCTGGAACTGTCGCCAGAAGAGTGGCTACTCAAATTCATGGCGGCCGAAATCGATTGTGTAGCTGTTACGGATCACAACAGTGGAGCCTGGATTGATCGACTGAAGGCCGCCTATCGCAAGATGAAAAGCAGTCCTCCGGAGGGGTTTCGCGATTTGCATCTCTTCCCGGGTGTTGAACTATCGGTTAATGGCGGACTACACCTTCTGGCAATTTTCGATAAGCATGCAACGACTGCGGACATAGATACTCTTCTGGGGCAGGTCGGTTATCAGGGCAAAAAAGGTGAAAGTGATGATGTCACACGCAAGTCCCCCATTGAGGTCATTGAGGCTGTAACATCGGCCGGGGCGCTGGTTATTCCCGCTCATGTGGATCAGCCCAAGGGTTTACTGAGACTTGCTGCCAACGCCGATGAAGACCGTGCTGTTGCTGCATTGGATCCGAATACGCTGCAACACGTGTTCCGTTGTGAACACGTGTTCGCCATGGAAGTCGTCGACCGATCGATTCCGAAACCTGTGATTTACCAGGATGCAGGGTTGACATGGCCCGAAGTTGCAGGGTCAGACTGCCACAGTTTTCGTGGCGAGAAAATTCCCGGCTCCCGCTACACGTGGATCAAGATGTCTGAGCCATCACTGGAGGGGCTGAGACTTGCCCTGATGGATGGAGAAGGGTTTTCCATTCGCCGCAGCGATGACCCGGAACGTTTTGATCCAAACGCGTTGCCGGAGGACTACATTGAGTCAATACAGATCAGCGAAGCCCGCTACATGGGGCGTGGTCAGCCAGAGACTCTTTCCTATAGCCCGTGGTTTAACGCGCTGGTAGGCGGACGCGGGACAGGGAAGTCTACCATCGTGCACGCAATGCGCCTGGCGTTGAGGCGCGAGAACGAACTGCAAGCCCTTGAGCAGGGTAGCGAGTCCCGACGCACCTTTGAGAGGTTTATTCGTGTGGCGCGCGGGCGGGATGATGATGGCGCGCTCACACCGGATACCCATGTGGTGCTAATCTTCGTTCGGCACGGCACACGCTACCGTGTGCACTGGCGCCAGGATGGCTCGGGTTCGGTCGTCGAAGAACAAAAAGATGGTCAGTGGTGTGACTCGGATAATCAGGCGGTGATTCCCGAGCGTTTCCCCGCCCGCCTGTTCAGCCAAGGGCAGATCGCAGCACTGGCCGGTGGAAGTCAGCAGGCGCTGCTTGATTTCATAGACGATGCGGCCGAAGTGGGTGCCGAACGAACCGCACTGCGTGAGGCACGGCAAACCTATTTTACTCTTTGCGCCACAGCACGTGACAAGGCCGGCCGCCTTGAGGGACGTGATGCGCTTAAGATTCGTCTGGAAGACGTGCAGCGGAAACTGAAGAAATTCGAGGAAGCCCATCACGCGGATGTGCTGAAGGCATATCAGCGTTCTTCCCGGCAAGACAAAGAAGTGACTCGCCAGTTCCAATCGGCCGATGTAATAGTACGCCGTGTTCGTGAACTGGCAGCGGAGTTGGTGGCGGAGGATGTGCCAGAGGACTTGTTCGACGAGAATAGCGGGCACGACAAGGAAGCACTGGCCGTCCTGTCGACACTCCACAAGGTGATTGAGTCTGCCTCGAAGGCGCTTACGGGCACCGCAGATGTTTTGGCGGCCTCCGTCCGCCAAGAACGGGAGAAACTCCCGGGCACTGGATGGCAGCAGGCCGTGAAGAAGGCGCGGACCGATTACGAAAAACTTGTTCGAGACCTGAAAGAGCAGGGCGTGGCGGATCCCAGCGAGTATGGCCAGTTGGTCCAGGAGCGGCAGCGGCTGGAAAACCAGCGGAAGGAGCTGGGGTCATTGGAAGCACAGCGCAACGAGGCCATAAATTCGGCCAAATCCCAAATCAGAAAGGTGGTGGCTGCTCGCCTCGCCCTCAGCGAGCGACGGGAAGCTTTCCTTGCCGAAAGTCTGGCTGGAAACGACTATGTGCAGATCGGCCTGAAGCCTTACGGGCAAGATATCCGCGCCATGGAACGAAGCATTCGAGGTCTGCTGGACGCGGAGTACCCCAAGTTCGAAAACGATATCCTGGTTGACGAAGCTGGCCAGCCCGCCAGGGGGATGGTCGCCGGGCTGATAGACCGGTTGCCTGATGATGCCATTCGGGCTCGAGAGGAATTGGAACAAAGGATTGGCCAAATCAAACAACGTCTTATCAATGCCTGCCGAGGTGATGGCGATTTTGGCGGCCACTTCAATAACTTCCTTGAGCGGCAGGCGAGTAACCGTCCCGAGTTTGTGGACCACATAATGATGTGGTATCCGGATGATGGCCTGGATGTAAAGTACAGTCAACAAGGCGATGGACGAGACTTCAAGTCCATTGAACAGGCTTCAGCTGGCCAACGTGCGGCGGCTATGCTGGCTTTTCTGTTGGCCCACGGCTCTGAACCAATTGTGCTGGATCAACCTGAAGATGACTTGGATAATCACCTTATCTATAACTTGGTGGTACAGCAGTTGCGAACGAACAAGCTACGTCGACAGATCATCGCGGTGACCCATAATCCCAATATCGTGGTCAACGGGGATGCCGAAATGCTCCATGCACTCGATTTTCGGGGCGGTCAGTGTCGGGTGATCGAGAGAGGCTCCCTTCAGGAAAAAGACATGCGCAATGAGGTCTGCCATGTCATGGAGGGTGGCCGTGATGCATTTGAACGGCGCTATCGTCGGTTGGCAAAGGAGGCGTAAGTCATGTTCGACACCGAGGCTGCACTCCTGGAAAAAATTCAACTTGGGGAAGATTCCTTCCTTGAGCTGAAAGAGGTACGGTTTGCCGGAAAGCGAGTGAGTGAACCCCGTCGTGATTCGTTGGCTGACGAGTTGGCGGCATTCGCCAATGCCAAGGGCGGTGTCTGCGTTCTGGGTGTGGACGACGTCACAAGGGAGGTGCTGGGAATTCCGCGGGACCGGCTTGACCTCGTGACTGATTATGTCCGCGAGACCTGCCTGGACTCGGTGACACCACCCTTAACCCCAACCATTGAACGGCTACTGCTGGCTACAACAACCGGTAACGAACAGGCCGTGCTGAAGGTGGAAATCGGTCGCAGTCTGTGGGTACATCGTAGTCCGGGGGGCTATATGCATCGCGTAGGTGATGCCAAGCGCCAAATGGCCCCCGACTTTCTCGCCCGGCTGTTTCAGCAACGCAGTCAGGCGAGAATCATTCGGTTTGACGAACAGCCGGTTCCGAATGCCACGCTGGATGAACTGAATGAAGCGTTATGGCGGCGATTCGCTACGACGCGCTCGCGGGACAACCGTGATGATCTACTGCGCAAACTCGGCATAGCCAGCATGGATAACGATGTCCTGCGCCCGTCAGTGGCGGGTATACTACTTGCCACCGATGACCCGAGGCAGTGGCTACCTAATGCGTACATCCAGGCAGTAGCTTATCGAGGCGCTGATATTCGCCCATCTGGTGATCAGACTTATCAGCTTGATGCTGCGGATATCACAGGCCCACTCGATCAACAAGTGTTATCGGCTTGCCATTTTGTTGCCAAGAATATGCGGGTCGCCGCCTCCAAGAGAACAGGTCGGAAGGACCTGCCCCAATTCGATATGACAGCCGTGTTTGAGGCCATCGTCAACGCGGTCGCGCATCGCGACTACGCGATGCAGGACGCCAAGATTCGGTTGCGAATGTTTGCGAATCGCTTGGAGCTTTACTCGCCCGGAGCCATCCCGAACACCATGACGGTAGACAGCCTGCCCTATCGACAAGCGGCTCGAAACGAAACGATCACCAGTTTGCTGGCAAAATGTCAGGTGCCCAGTGAGTCAGAGCTGGGAACCGATCGATCGACCATGATGGATAAACGGGGTGAAGGCGTAACCATTATTCTATACAATAGTGAAGAACTGTCCGGTCGTGTCCCGGAATACACGTTGTTGGATGACAGTGAACTGCGACTCGTGATCTATGCGCCAACAGAGACACGCGATTGAGCAGATAAAGTAAGATCATTCTCTCTGACGCCCATCCGAGCACGCCGTGGCCGCGTACCCCCTTCTTGTTGACACGTACCGGGAGATCTGTGGTGACGTCGCTGCGTTCAGCGCCGCCTGCCAGCGGCCGCTTCCAACAACGGCCTGGCACGCGGCGGGCCTCGAGTCCGCCTATGACAGGGGTTCAGCTGGCGCGTCCGTTCCCGATACGCTACAAGGCCTCAAGCCCGTCCCCTGGCGCGCGGGTGCGTACCGGTTTCCCATTGGCAACGCGTCGCATGACTTCATGGTCCAGTACCTTCTGGGGATGTGGCACATCCAGGAAGAAGCGGCCATGCTCGCCGTGCATCTCCTTGCGCCTGCGCCTGGAGACCACGTGCTCGACATGTGCGCCGCTCCCGGCAACAAGACGGCCGAACTGGCGCTTGCCGCTGGGCCAGAGGGCTTCGTGGTGGCGGCCGACCGTTCAGGTGAGCGACTGGGCGTTGTGCAGACGACCATGAACCGGCTCGGCCTCACCAATGTGGCCACGCTGGTGGCCGACGGAGGCGCCTTTCCGGCCGCAGACAACACATTCGACCTCGTGCTCGTCGATGCCCCCTGCTCCGCCGAGGGCACGTGTCGACGCCATCCGGATATCCTGCACGATTCGCAGAGGCTCGGTCGCGCAGGCCACAGCATGCTGCGTGGATCGCAGGTCCGGCTTCTCACGGAGGCCGCACGGCTTGTGCGACCTGGCGGGCGCATTGCCTACGCCACGTGCACGTTTTCGCCGGAAGAAAACGAGGGCGTCGTGTCGGACGTGCTCGGCGCGCGTGGCGACGTGCGCGTTGTCGAGCCGCGACCCGTCCCCGAGCTCGTGCTGCGGGAAGGCATCCCGTCCTGGCAGGGCGAGCGCTTCCATGCCGACGTCCGCCACGCGCGCCGGTTATGGCCGCACGACAACGACACGGGTGGTTTTTTCGTCTGCATCCTGGAAAAAACGGGACGGGCGGCGGCCCATCTACAACATACCGTCGTGAAGCCCGTCAGCCAGGCACTCGCGGCTGACGATATCCCCTGGTCGGTACTCGATGTGCCTGCCGACGTTCTGATGCGCTGGCGAATGTGTCACAACCGCCTCGTGTCAGCAGGCCTGGCGCCGCACATTCAGCCGGGCCTTGGCATGTTTTCGGGCACAGGCACCGGCGGGTCCACCGATCCTGGACGATCTATCGCCCCAGAACCCTCGACCGCCGTTCGATTGTCATATGGCGTCCGCCTCTTCAACCCGAAAACGCGCGATCACCGGCTCACGACCGAGGCTGCCCGGACTGTCGGCCCGTTTGCCCAAAATGGTACGGTGGACATTGCGCCCGAAGCAGTCACCGATTACCTGGTGCGCCGCCCGGTGCAGCCCGAGGCGCTCTCTCCCGCCGCCCCGCATATTCCGGTTGTAATTGTCCGGTGCCGGGGCGCCGCGCTCGGCCTTGGAAGGGTACGCGGTGGACGCGTGGAAAGCCTGTTTCCCCGCATCTGGGGTGGCGTGGACGTTCAGCGCAGCCTGAATCGGAACGATATCACGCCTGTCTGATTTTCCTGTGGCGCATTGGGAGGCAACGGATTGAACTGCCACGTCAGCAGCGCATCCATGACTGCGCGCTCGAGCGCCGGGTTGCCCTTCATGAGCGGAATGCGCTGTACAATACGACCTTGTGGATTGACCGTGATGCGTACCCGGATGTCCGCGTTGACCTGTTCGGCATAGACCGGCAGTGGGGTCGCCACCGGCGACCGGTTGAGCCCTTCAATCTGGAACGGCGCGGCCGCCGCCTCGTCGGTGCCTCGCCCCGAATCACCGGTCGACGGCGCGGTGTCATCGGTCAGTGATCCGCTTCCGAGCGGCCGCACCACGTCCCGGGGCGGCTCTATCTCGTCAGCGGGTTCTTCATCGACCTCCTCCTTCTGCTGCTCCTCGGGAGCAATCACGTCGGTTTCCGGCTCCTCGATCACGTCGTCCGAAGCCACCTCGGCCACCGGATCCGGTAACTCCACGGGCTTGGCCTCATCCGGTACATCGGTGGGCGGCACCTCTTCCTGCTCGGGCTCGGGCTCGGGCTCGGGGACCGGGGTTTTCGGTGCCCGCGGCTGCGGCCTCCCCTCGGCAAACGGACCGAATTCCACCTCCATGAACCCGACCGGCTGTTCCTCGGGTGGCGACGTGGTCATAAACGCCAGCATTAGCAGGAGCAGTGCATGCACCAGACCGCTGGCCGCAATGCCTGTCCAGTCTTCCTTTTTCAGCTGTGTCATGAATATGTCACCCGGGTGGGCATGTCAAGCGGACGTGTCAAGCGGGCGTGTCAATGTTTCGTAGGCTCCTCTCCTACCACAGCCCCTGCATTTTGCTCCGGCATGGCAGCGCCAACAGCCTGCCCGCGGCTACTACGCATGTCCTGCACCACGTAGCGCGGCCGGTCCTTCACTTCGTCGTAGACGCGGGCGAGGTAGGAACCCACCACGCCGAGGAAGAACAGCTGCAGGCCGCCAAAAAAGAAGCCCACGAAAATAAGCGATGCCCAGCCCGTGATGGCTGTTCCCAGCACATACTTCGTTACGAGTACCCACAGGAGCCCCGCGATCGAACCCGCAGCAAGCAGCAGCCCGAGTCGCACGGCCAGGCGCAGCGGCTGCGCTGAAAACGAGGCGAGCCCATCGAGAGCGAGTTGCAGGCGCTTGACCATCGGGTACTTCGACGTGCCCGCCACGCGCTCCGGACGGTCGTATTCAATGCCCGTCTGGTTGAACCCAAGCCACGCAATGAGACCGCGAACATACGGCTGCTGCTCGGAAAGCCCTTTCCACGCATCCATCACACGCCGGGACACGAGGCGGAAATCTCCGGCGTCGAGCGGCGCATCGACCCCGGAAAACCTGCGGAATACCCGGTAAAACAAACGGGCCGACCAGCGCTCGGTAAACGACATCCCGCCCCGCTCGCGGCGAATACCGTACACTACGTCATAGCCCTCCTTCCATTTGTCAATCATCTGCCCGGCCACGTCGAGTGGATCCTGCAGGTCAGCGTCCATGATGACCGCGGCATCGGCCGTCGCAAGGTCCAGCCCGGCGGTCACGGCGAGTTGGTGACCGAAATTGCGCGAGAAACGGACGAGTGTGTATCCGTCAAGTCCCTCGGTAAGGCGCACCAACTGGCGGAACGTGGCATCCCGGCTGCCATCGTCAATGAGCAGGATTTCCTGCACTTCAGGCCGCGTGCGGCGAAAAGCCTCGATTTCGCGCACGAGGATGCCTGTCAGCGCCTCCTCGTTGTAGAGCGGCACAATGAGAGCCACATTGCGGGGTGTCATTCTCGGGCGGCGAAGCGAAAGTTCAGGGATATTCTGTGGGAATATCCGAGATCCGACACCAGACCTGCAAAATCGCCGAACCCGTAATCCAGGTGGATGCGGTCGACGTGCACGCCCGCACCGAGGGTGGGCGTGAGGTCGAGGCCCTCGGCATCGGTGTCCTGGATACGGCTCAGGCCGGCCCGGACCGATACCATGTCGCGGAAGGTATATTCGGCGCCCACGCGGGGATGGTAGGACGTTTCACCCGCTGAAAAGGCATTGGCCTGCTGGCCATCAAACGCTACGTCGAGGTCCGTCTCCACGCGGAGTTCGCCCTGCCCGATCGGTGCTGCGCGGGCTGCGCCGAGCCGGATGACGGGAAGCACGAGCTCCGTGCCGCCCTCGGGCATGTCGTCGCCAAAGACTTCGACGAGGCTCGTGAGCGAGCCGTCATTCACCGACCAGCTCTGCAGCATGGTCGAAATGTCCTGAACCGTCGCGCCGAATTGCCACGGGCCGCGGTGGTACTGCGCCCCGACGTCGAAACTGTACCCCCAGGCATCGGCAAAGTCACCGATGGAGCGGCGGATGATCTTGGCCGTCGCGCCAATGCGCATATTCTCACCGGCATCCCGACCGTATCCGAAAAAGAATGCGTAGTCGGTGGCCGAAAAGGTGGTAATCCTGCTCTCGGGGTTGGGGATGGGTTGGTTACGGGCTGCATCCCAGGCATCCAGCGTGTTCTTGATATCGTTCACGCCGCTGCGAAAGAAAGACAGCGAGACGGATGACTGGTCCGAGAGCGGCCAGGCGTAGGCAGCGTAGTCAAAGCTCACTACACCGGCAAAGCGCTCAGCGTGCATGTAGGCGATTTCCGGCGTTTTGACCCCCCGGAGGCCTGCTGGATTCCAGTAGCTGGCGTGCACGTCATTGGCCGATGCCACGAACGCACCCCCCATTCCCAGCGCCCGCGCACCCACACCGCCGGCCAGGAAGTCGGCCCCGTATTTGGCAATGCGCTGACCCGACGCGGCTGGCGCAGTTACAAGGCTTGCCACAAGAAGCAGGGCAAGTGAGGCCGGAAAGGCGGTTTTGACTGGGCGCATGAAGAATATAGGACGGGTTTCCAGGCATTCGGATTGCGTGGCGTATGCCCCATTCCCCTGCAGGTTTCGGTGGGGACAGCGATTTGCCCTCCCGTCTGAGAGCACATTAAATGTAACTTTCATTGTTACATTTTTACGAGACCATTCAGGTTCAGTTCTGGCCGCGCAGCCTGGCGGCGCAGCCGGGCGGCGTACGCGCCATCCATTCCGGTGTGCTGCGGCAGGCTGAGGTAATCGCCGTCCGCGGTCCGCGGAAACGACGAAGGTACGGCCTCACGGTGAAATTCCGGATGCTCGTCCAGAAATTCGGCCACCTGAAGCTCGTTTTCTTCGGGCTCGATGGTACACGTGCTGTAAACAAGCAGACCTCCGGGCCGCACACAGCACGCGGCGCCATGCAGGATGTCAGCCTGCAACTGGACGAGTGTGGCCAGGTCCTCCTCTGTGCGCTTCCATCGTGCGTCGGCGCGCCGGGCGAGAACGCCGAGCCCCGAGCAGGGAGCATCGACCAATACCACGTCGGCCTGCCAATGGAGGTCGTCATGGGGCATGGTGGCATCCATGACGCGGCATTCCACGGTCGATGCGGAGGGATTGCCTGTGTCTTGCAGGTCGTGGGCTCGGACGACTTTTTCAATCAGGCGGGTGCGGCCGGCGTGCAGATCCGTGGCTACAACGCGCAGGGGAGCGCGAGCAAGGAGCGCGGCATAAATGGCCTTACCGCCCGGGGCGGCGCAGACGTCGAGGAGGAACCTTTCACGCGAATCATCGGAGAGCACATCTTCGAAGGTGTGGACGACGAGCGCCGCGGCTTCGTCCTGTACGCGGGCCCGGCCCTCCGAGAGAGCTCCGCTGCGAACGAGGCCCTGCGTGGCATGGGTTCGCAGAAAGCCCGGCACGAGCGTCGATACGGCGTAGTCTTTTCCTTCCTCGCCGAGGGCTGCCCGGTCGCTCGGCGTGAGTCCTGTGTCGTGGATGCCCCAGGACGGCCGCGCGTTGTTGTATTCGAGCAGGCGGATGACGTCCTCTTCGGGCCAGCGCCAGAGCCATCGCCGCACCATCCAGTCCGGGTGCGAGTACCAGATGGCAAGGTCGCTCACCCGCGAGCCGGTGTCGGGCTCGGGCAGGGACGCCGCGCGGAGTGTGGCGCGGAGTACGCCGTTGACGAGGCCAGCCGCCCCCTTGTGGACAAGGTTCCGGGTCACATCGACCGCCTCGTGTACGGCAGCGTGCGGCGGCGTGCCGGCAATGAGCAGGTCATGGAGCGCCAGACGAAGCACCATGCGGATGCGGGGATCAAGGTCGCTGGGGCTGCCGCTGTAGAATGCATCGATAATAAAATCGAGCCGCCGCCGCCAGCGGACAACGCCCGCAACCATGTCGGTGATGTGCCGCTCATCGGCGGCGTCTCCTCCCTTTCGCCGCCGGGCGTGTCCGGCATACGCCCCGGACTCCTCATCCCGGAGGAGTTGTAATACGGCTTCTTTTCGTGCGTGCATTCCCATAATTACCGGGCGACAGGTGAACGGGCGAGCAGCTTCTGGGCCGTACGCGCGGCCACCCGGAGCGGGTCGTGAAGCGGCGATACGTCCGGATGGTATACGGTGTCGGATGCTTCGAGGTCGTCGACGCTGGCGCCCAGACGCAGAAGCGCGGCGACGGTGTTCATGCGCAGTGCGCTACCGGGCGGGCCGACGGTTTCCGCCCCCAAAAGCAGCCCCTTGCGCGCGTCGAACACCAGGCGCACGTGCACATCCTGGCCGCCGAGCGTGCGCGAATGGCTGGCGCCGACGATATCCACGGCCTCGGCGGTGAATCCGGCGGCGAGGGCTTCTTCGAGGCGCAATCCGGCGTGGGCCAGGTCGAGGCCGGCCAGCCGAACCGCAAAAGCGGCCACAGCGGGCGCAAGCGTGGCCGGGCGGCCACCGGAGGGTGCGAGCGAGAAAACCGCATTCCGCCCGGCCACGCGGCCCGTGCGGAACGCGTTCATGGCCAGGGGAATCCAGCGGGGACGCCCCGTAATGGCTTCCGGAATGGCCGCGCAGTCGCCCGAGGCCCAGACGTGTGGCTTGTTGGTCCGCATGGCGGTGGTCACCCGGATGGCTCCGATGTCATCCAGGCGCAGCCCGAGCGAAGTGGCCACCTCCGTGTTGGGACGGATTCCAGTGGCCACAATGACAGCGCCGCAGCCAATTTTTTCACCATCGTCGGTTCGGACCGCCAAGGGGCGGCCGTCCGGGGCTCTGTCGAGCCCCGTCGCGCGGGCGGCCCGGATGGTCATCCGGCCGCCCGCCGTAAGGCGCCCGGCCACGACGCGCGACAGCGGCTCGGACAGACCCGACGGCAAGAGCCGCCCACCGGGCGCCACAATACTCACCCGAATGTCGTGGCCGAGCGCCGCGGCCGCCTCCAGTCCAGTGTAACCGGCGCCAATAACCACCACGTGCGCGGGAGGAGCGGAATGGAACCTGTCACGAATACGGCGCGCATCGTCCAGCGTGCGGAGCACGAATACGCCCGGCCCAAGCAGAGCGAAATCCGGGATATGCGCGCGGGCGCCGACGGCCAGGATAAGGCGTTGCCACGACACGCTGCGCCCATCGGCGAGGCGCGCGCTCCGGTCACGGGGCCCGAACGCCACCACTTCGGCGCCCGTCCAGACGTCCACGCCGAAGGCGGCAGCGAACGCTTCGGGCGTGTAGCGCACGAGCGCCTCTTCGTTTGCGATCTGCCCCCCCGCATACATGGGCAGTTCGCACGTGCTGTAAGCCAGGTCCTGCCCCTTGTCCACGAGCAGAATGCGCGCGCCGGGCGCCGCCCGGCGCGCCGCAGCCGCCGCCGCCGTCCCGGCGGCCGTTCCTCCGACAATCAGAAGATCTGTCCTAAATATTGGTGTCATGTCAGCGTCTGTCAACCTGCTTTTCCAGAACATCGACCGGTTCCGGGCGCCGGTCCTGGTGCGCCACGTCGTGCTCGGCCGGTTCGAGGTGCGCCGTTGTAACCACAATGTCACCCGGAAACAACTTGTGCATGGCATCTTCCACGCGGTGACTCTGGTCGTGGGCATCCATTACGCTCACGTCGCCCCGGAACAGCAGGTGGTATTCAATCCATACTTCGTGATTGATGCGCCGGTGGCGGAGTTGATGGTAACCCCTGACTATTCCCTTCTCCACCGCCTCGTCGAGCAGCGATCGAATACGTTCCGTCTCCTCGGGATCGGCCGCCTCCATGAGTCCGTTCACCGACCGCTTGACGAGTGAAAACGCCGTCCACAGAATGTTCAGCGCCACAAAAATCGCCATCACCGGATCCATCCAAAGCCAGCCGGTGACGATCACGAGTCCCAGCCCGACGAGCACTCCCACGCTCGTCCATACATCGGTAAGAACATGTTGCCCATTGGCCTCGAGCACCACACTCCGGTGCTTGCGACCTGTCCGGACCAGCACCCCACCCAGAACCGCGTTCACCACCGCAAGACCGCCCGTAATCCAGAGTCCCACTCCCAGACGCTGCAATTCGGGACCCTGCAGCAGGTCCAGAATGGCCGTATACAGAATGGAAATGGCCGCAATGGCAATCAGTGCCCCCTCAAAACCCGACGAAACGTAGGCCACCTTGCCGTGTCCGTACGGATGCGTGGCATCGGCCGGCTGCTGAGAGAGCCAGAGGCTGTAGCCTGCAAAACCAGTTGCAAACAGGTGAATCACCGATTCCAGCGCATCGGAAAAAATGGCCGCCGAACCGGTAATGTGCCAGGCTGACAGCTTTCCCACGAGCATCAACGCGGCCACGAGCAGGCTGGCCACCATGACCGGGCGCTGATAGTCCTTTTCGGTCAGAACAACATGCATGGTAAGCGAATTGGATGGCTGTGGGCGGTTTCCGTAATCCGGTTCCCGTAATCTACAGCCTGACGGACACAAACCATGCATCTTGAACACATCGGAATAGCCAGCGCAGACATCCAGGCCGATCTGGAGCGCTACCGGCGCCTCTTCGGCGCGACGCCCTACAAAGTGGAAGACGTCGCCTCCGAGGGCGTGCGCACGTATTTCCTGGATGCTGGCGGCACCAAAATAGAACTCCTCGAGGCGGTGACGCCCGACAGCGTCTTGGCCCGTCATATCGAAAAGCGCGGCCCGGGACTGCACCATCTGGCCTTCGCCGTGGACGACGCTGACGACATGATGACGCGGGCGCGGGACGAGGGTCTGCAGACGCTCAGCGATGCGCCGAAAGCGGGCGCCGACGGCAAACTGATTTTCTTCGTGCACCCGAAAGATGCGGGCGGTGTGCTTACGGAGTTCTGCGCCCCGGATCCGGCGAAGCCCTCCGACGGAAGGCCTCGAGGAGCGGAGTAAACCGGCCGTTGTCGTAACCAATCAGGAATACGGCAATGCCCCCAAGCCGCTCGCGCGCAACAAAATCCAGCTTTTCTCCCAGACTCTCGGCGTCCTCGAACCAGCCCTGGTATACGCCCGCTGAATCGGCACGCGTGTAGAACGGACTGCCTGAGAGCGTGTCGCGCAGCACGGCCAGTTTGTCGAGGCGTTCCTCGACCGAGAGACGAAGATCGGGCAGGCGCAGACTGTCGACGCGGGCCCACGTCAGGATACGGCCCTCGCCAGTAGTCGGCGCCCCGTACCCCGTGTGCGCGACCGGCCACTCGTATCCGTAATAGGGTATGGTCATGACGAGGCGGGCATCTGCTATTTCCGCCGTCCGGTAGCGCGCCACAATGTCCTTCCACGAGCGCCCGCCCCACCCGTCGAGCGGCGCCACAGGCCCTGCCGTGGGCCCGCTCAGCCAGTGAATGTCATATCCCTGTACATAGAACATATCTATGTGGGGCGCAATGGCTTCCAGCCCGTAGAGCCCGCTCACGTCAAACGCCGGGGCAAACGCCGAGAGTTCTTTCCCAGGCGGCAGCGCTGCGCGCACGGCCGCCAGGAAGGCATGAAAGCCGGTTACCGCCACGTCCGGCGCAGGCTCAAAGAGTTCCACGTCAAGATGCAGGCCCGGGCTGCCGGCCTCCTCCACCATGAGGACGATGTCCCGCACGAGGCGCTGCCAGCGGCTGCTGTCCGAGAAGACCGACAGAATGGTTTCCGGCTCCATCATGGCTACCGTTGGAACAAGCCGCGTACCGGCGCTGTCAGCCGCCGCGCGGAAGCCTTCCCACGCCTCGGGCCACCCGTTTCGAGTCAGGATGAAGCCGCTCGAGTCAACCCGCGTCGTGAAAAACAGGATACGATCGTAGAGCGTGAGGTCCATCTCCGTCCACGCGTCGGTCATCCACCAGGCGTAATAGCCGGCGACGAGCCGCTCCTGATGGGCCACCTGTCCACGAGCCATGCCGTGCGGGCCCGCGCCCCAGCCGAGCATCGACACCAAAAAAATCAGGGCAAACCGTCTCATGGCCACCTCGCTGCGCGGAGCGTGCTGTCGAGCGACGCATCGCCATAGGAAAGCGGGAAAATGGCGACGCCCGCCAGTCCCTCCTGCTGCACGAAATCGTATTTCCGGCCGAGCGACTCGGGATCCTCGAACCAGCCCTGCCGCCATCCGGTGGTGTCGGCAATCAGGTACCAGGGGGAGCCCGACGCCGTGTCCCGCCGAAGCCCGTGCGTCT
Organism: Bacteroidota bacterium; assembly: GCA_029262775.1. Classification (GTDB taxonomy): domain Bacteria; phylum Bacteroidota; class Rhodothermia; order Rhodothermales; family UBA10348; genus 1-14-0-65-60-17. The sequence continues at coordinate 85,981 of JAJCYR010000056.1, read as the reverse complement.
TCGCCCGGTCGCGTGCCGATGGAACACCTGCCAGCACGGGGGCGAACGTGGTCAGCGCGCCAGGCGCCGCCGTACGTGCGCCAGGTTCAGCGCTCTCGGTGGGCCATTCGTAGCCATAGTACGGCACGGAAAAGAGCAGCCGTTCCCGGCCAATACCCAGCGCGTCATAACGCGCCAAAATCGTATCCCAGGACCTTCCCTTCCAGCCCCGGATGGGCGACAGCGGCCCGGCTGTGTCGCCTGTCGGCCAGTGCAGGTCATACCCCTGGACAACCACAAAATCGCTGGATGCGGCGAGCGCCGCCTCGTCGTAGGCATCGGCGGTGTCGAGAGCGGTCAGGAATACGCTCAGGGCTACGTCAGGGCGCTCGCTCTGCAGCCGCTCCCGGAGGTCCGTCACGAAACGGGTGTAGGCGTCCCGTAATCCGGATTCCACAGGCTCGAAAACCTCCACATCAAGGTGGATCCCGCCTACCGAGCCGGATGCCGCCACATCGGCGACGTCGCCAATGAGCTGCTCCACATGACTGTCGGACGAAAACACAGCGCGGAATACGGACACATCGAGAATGCTTATGGTGAGATGAATGGGGACTTCGCTGGCATTGGCTTCGGCTATCAGGCCGACCCACGCGTGGGGCCACCCCTGCCTGTCGTCGAGGCGACCATCTGCGGTAACAGGCAGGTCGAAGAAGAACAGCACGTCCAGCAGGTCGAAGTCGTAGCCCGTCCACGTGTCGCCCATCCACGACGGGTGGTAGCCGGCCGCCTGCATGCGAAAGGGCGATACATCCTCGGCTGCCGGGTCATCGGGCCGCGTTTCATCTGGCACCACGGAGTCTCCCGGCGAACAGGCCGACAGGGTCAGCGCCACAAGAACGGCCGTGGGCAGGTACAGGCGCGGGAAATGGGTCATGGCCGGAAGGTCGAATACGAGCGCGTGCATTAAATGACGTGGTTTCCAGAAGCGTGTGCGATGGTTTTTCAACACGCTTCCAGATCGTTTTCGGCCGCCATTCCCCGATCTTAACCGCAGCGGGATTTAAACGGGATTTAAATCGGGCTGTGCGCCTGCCGATATCAGGACCTGTACCTCCTGGCTCTGGAAAATGCGCCGAAGCGGACACCGGATCCTGTACCGGTACGCTGTAGCCGACGGTTCATTCCCTATGGTGCCCGCACTGACCCTGCGAGTGCATTTATCGGCAAAACCGGTGTGGCCGGGATGGCTTGTCCATCCCGGCCACATTTGGTTCTGGACGTTTCAAGAGAGTGGTTCTGGACGTTTCCGGTGGGGTACCTGACCATTTTCCGCCAGATACCCGTTTTGTTATCTGTTCATGGTCAGTATACTGCGGCCTCACCCGGCTACAGCCCGATCATGCTCAATTACATCTGGGGCGGACTCATCATATCGAGTCTCGTGTTCGCCCTTGTCTACGACACGCGCGACCTCGTGCGCGACACGTACCGCAATGGGGTGGACGTGACGCTCGAACTCGCACTCGAAGGTGATACCACCCAGCGGCGCCAGGCGACCCGTGTTCACATGCCGGCCGAACGCTACCGCATGCTCTACGGGGTCAGTGGGGCGCCGGCCGCCGCCTTCGACGGCACGCTCGTCCGCACGCGCGACGGTATGCAGCTCCGCTTTGCCGAAGACGCCCCGGTTCCCGAGCCGTGGGCGACCATCCGCGATATGACCTCGCCCCGCGACAATGACCTGCGCGGAACGGTCATGCAACTCGAGACGCACACAGACTCAAGCGCCACGGCCGTAATCCGCTTCGCGGACGTGAAGTTTGTCAAGATGACCGCCATCGCGCAGGCCGCCATTGACATGGCAGAGACGGCCGTTTCGCTTGCCCTCGGCCTGATTGGCGTCATTGCGCTGTGGATGGGCCTGCTCAGAATAGCCGAAGCAGCGGGACTCATCAACGCCGTGGTCCGCGTCACGCAGCCTGTTCTGGGACCGCTGTTTCCCGAAATCCCCAAAGGCCACCCGGCCCTCGGCATGATCGTCCTCAACTTGACGGCCAACATGCTGGGCCTTGGAAACGCCGCTACACCGCTCGGTATCAAGGCCATGGAAGAGCTTCAGAAACTGAACCCAAACCCGGATACGGCCACGAACTCGATGGTCATGCTGCTCGCCATGAATACGGCATCGGTGCAGCTCGTACCGCCAGTCATCCTGGTGGCGCTCATGGGACTGCAGATCAACCAGCTTATTTTCGCCATCATCATCGTTACCACGATATCGCTCATTGTGGCCATCACCGCAGCGAAGCTGCTCTCCCGCATGAAGCGCTACCGCGTAGAACCCGAAGTGGAGGTCTGACATGGAATTTTTACGCTCCTTCATAGAAACAGCGTCGGTCTTCGTATTGCCGCTTTTAATCGTCGGCTTTCCCCTCTACGGCCTGCTCAAACGCGTTCCCGTGTACGAGGAGTTCGTGGACGGTGCCAAGGACGGGTTCCGCGTGGCGGTAACGATTATCCCCTACCTCGTGGCCATCCTGTTTGCCATTGGCATGTTCCGCGCGTCAGGCGCCATGGAGTTCGTGGTCGAGGGTCTGCGGCCCCTGCTGACGCTCATCGGCATTCCCCCCGAAGTGCTGCCCATGATGGTCATCCGGCCGCTCACGGGCTCTGGATCGGCGGCTATCGTGCTCGACATGATCCAGCAGTTCGGCGAAGACTCCATTCTGGTCAAGATGGCGGCGACCATGTTCGGATCGACCGAAACCACATTTTACGTGATCGCCGTGTACTTCGGCGCCGTGAACGTGCGCAAGACCCGGCATGCCGTGCCTGCCGGCCTGCTGGCCGACGTCGTGGCCATGGTTGCCTCGGTGTACGTGGTGCGCCTTCTCTTTGGATAGCGCTGCTATTCGGCGTCGGGACGCCTTGCATCTGGCATTCCGGCGCCCGCATCTTTGCGCACGCTGGTTCCAACAGCCTTCTATATGGTCGCAGCCGCGGCCTCTATCACGCGCAGGTGAATATCCACGGCCGCGCGAACCGGGAGGGGCCGCAGTCCGAAGGGTTTCCAGAGCGCGGCCACATCGCGACGGGCCGCCAGCCCGAGGCGGATTTCCGGCAGGCACTCCCGGAAGGCCAAATACGCCGTCGGGACTTCCGGCTCGGCCGCCCCCTCGACCAGAAACAGTGGCAACTCCGTAACCACCGAGAGCGGATCGCCGCCGAGCGAGCGCACAAACTCCATGGAGCTGTCCCGGAACTGGAGGGCCGACGCCTCGTCACCCCGGCTTCGGAACCACGTGCGCATGGCGGCGCCCTCTGGGGTTGTCGTAAAACCTTCAGCGATACGGAAGAATCCCTTCTCCCCCTTCCTGTTGTGGTCATGGAGGTGCATTCCGTGCTGGGCCGAGACGCGGCGAAATACCTGCTGCAGGTGCTCCGTCCGGTACCCCCAGTGCTTCTCTATGAGCAGCATCGCGCCGTCCGAAAATCCCATGCCGTGCAGGCTCGCGTGCACATGAAACGGACCGTGCGTTCGCAGGTACGCCGCGACGACCCTATTTTCGGGGCGCATGTCCGGATATCCGAACTCCACATCCCGCCCCGGTTTCTCGCGAATGACATCCCGCAAATACGCCTCCACGTCCGGCCACGCACCTCGCCACGACGCATTCCGGGCTTCGCCGTCCGGATTCACGTGCGGCACGACGCACAGGGTCCACTCCCGGAGCAGATCGCCGAACGCCTCCGGATCTGCCATGATGGCCGCCACGACTCGGCGCAGCGTAGTGGGCCCCGCCGGCTCATCGGCGTGGGCTCCGGCAATGAGTGACATCCGGCGGGGCCCTCGGCCCGCCGTGAGCGCCCGGATGGGGCGGCCTTCCTCAGACTCCCCGATCACGTCGTATGAGATGTGCGCGCCCGGAAATAGGTGCGCGCCCGGAGCCTCGTCGGCGAGCGCTGCTGTCTCGGCGAGCGCTGCTGTCTCGGCGGGCGCTGCGATCTCGGCGGGCGGCGCCGGAACGTTGGGATCCTCTTCGAGCCACGCGTCGGGGCGGGCTACACGGTCCAGATTCATTGCTTTCCCTTTTCGAATGGTGCGCTTGTCATGAATGTCTGTTTCGTCACCAGTGAATGCGTGCCGTACGTCAAGACCGGCGGCCTCGCCGATGTCGCCGGCGCGCTACCGGCCGCGCTCTCGCGTCTCGACCCGGACATCCGCGTCAAGATGTTCCTCCCGCTCTACGACCGCATCCCTGTTTTTGATCACGGGTTTGTGCATGCCGACGACCTCGGCGAGCTATCTGTGACGCTCGGCGATGACGTGGTTCCGTACCACGTATGGTACGGCCACCTGCCCGGCTCAGACGTCGAGGTGTACCTCGTCGACTGTCCCCGGTTCTTCCACCGCGGCACGCTCTACACCGACCACGCCGACGAAGCCCGCCGCTTCGTCCTGCTGCAAAGAGCCGCGTTCGACATCATGCAGCGCTACGCCTGGTCCCCCGACATCGTGCACGCCAACGACTGGCAGACCGCCCTCATGCCCGCCATGCTCCGGCACGCCTACGGCTGGGACGACCGCTTCCGCCACACCCGCAGCGTGCTCTCCATCCACAACCTGGCCTACCAGGGCCTGACCGATCCCCATTATACCTGGGAAGCCGGCCTCCCCGCGGAGCGCGCCCTCCCGGGCGGCGCCTACCACCACGACGGCGCCTTCTCGTGCCTCCGGGCGGGCCTGGTGGAAGCCGACCAGATTACGACCGTATCGCCCACCTACGCCGCCGAAATCCAGGGGCCCCATCTGGGCTGCCGTCTGGACGGCGTCCTGTCTGCGCGCCGCGACGTACTCACGGGCATTCTGAATGGGGTCGATACGGCGCATTGGAATCCCCGGACCGATGTGCACCTCGCCGCCCGCTACGACGCCGCCGATCTTTCCGGAAAGGCCATCTGCCGGACGGCCCTGCTCGAAGAATTTTCTCTCTCTGCGCCGCCCGACGTGCCGGTCGTCGGCATTGTATCGCGTCTGGCCGAGCAGAAGGGCTTTGACCTGCTGGTGCCGGACCTCGAAGAGGTGCTCCGCACCCGGGACGTTCGGTTCATTGCTCTTGGCAGCGGCGCCCCGTGGCTGGAAGGCTTCTTCCGCGGCCTGGCCGCCCTGTTTCCCGACAAAGTAGGACTTTTCGTGGGCTACGACGAAGGACTCTCGCACCGTATTGAGGCCGGTGCGGACGCCTTCCTGATGCCCTCACACTACGAGCCATGCGGCCTGAACCAGATGTACTCCATGCTCTATGGCACGCTTCCGGTCGTGCACCACACGGGAGGTCTGGCGGACACCGTGACCGATTTGCACGAGCACCCAGGCCGGGGCACCGGGTTCTCCTTCCACGATGCACGCCCGGAGGTCGTGACGGCAACGCTCCACCGCATGCTCGACACGTTCCAGGAAAAGGACATCTGGCGCGCCGCCATGCGGCGCGCCATGCAACAGGATTTTTCGTGGGATCGCGCGGCCGCGTCCTACGTCCAGGTCTACCGCCGGGCTTCAAACTGAGGCCAGTATCCCGTCCATGATGCGACGCGTCCAGCTGGATGCAGCCTCGCCCGAGCGGCCGTCTACCACAACCAGGTCCCCGCGGTGAACGTACATCCAATTCTCCAGAACGCGCCGGGCATCGGCCGCCTCCCGCCCGGTCGGATCGCCGGTCGGCGCTGATGCCTTCACCGCTTCTTCCCATGCTACGTGGATGTGCTCCAGGTTTCCCGCCCCCACCGGCACAGGCAGCCGCGCCGTCCAGACCAGTTCGCCCCCCCGGACAAGCGCCGCCGTGGCATAATCATCGTCCGCTCTGCACAGCCACGCCGCCCGGTCCATCCCCAGGACCGGCTCGGCGATGGCCCCACCCCCCGCCAGCAGGGTATCCAGCATCTGGATCCAGTCCCGGATACGCGCCGCTGTTTCAAAGTCGAGCGCCGCCGCTGCGTGCGCCATGTCGGCTTCGAGACGCGCCACAACGTCTTCCGCGTCTCCACGGAGAAACGCCTCCACGCGCGCGACCTCGGCCGCGTACGCTCTGCCGTCCCGCTGTTCACACGGCATCAGACAGCGGCCCATATCTCCCCGCAGGCAGCGCCGCCCGCCACTGAGCTCCTTCTCGGAGCAGTTCCGGAGGCGAAACACGCGTTCCATGATCTCGATCAGGCTGGCAGCCTGCCGTCTCGACTTGATTGGGCCGTAGTAGCGCGCCCCGTCGCAAGGTACCAGAACCTGTGCCGTGACCCTCGGAAACGCCTGGCCGGGATCGAGCCGCAGCCAGGGCCGCTCCACCCAACGCGTCTGCGCCCGGTTATAGGGCGGATCTTCCTGCTTGATGCAGCGCGATTCGGCGACGAGAGCGTCGAGTTCGGTGGGCACGACGTCCCAATCCACCTGCCTGACGAGGGCGATCAACTTTCGAATGCGCGCCGGGTGCGCCTCGACGGCGTTGAAATAACTGCGCACGCGCAGGGAAAGCGAGCGCGCCTTGCCAATGTAGAGCACCTTACCCCGCGCATCGAGCATGCGGTAAACGCCCGGCGCGTCCGGAAGCGAGGGCAGCGTCTCCCGACGGATACGCTCCACGTGGGACGAAAGTGGCCGGACGGTGGCATAATTACGCGTTTGCAGCGAAACGATTTCCTCCAGATGCCGAATGCCGTGCTCATCCAGCGCAATCTGCAGGAGTCGCTCGAGCACGGTGGCTGTGATCTCGGCATCGCGGAGGGCCCGGTGCCTGCCGGAAGATTCCACATGGAAAAATGTGGCCAGATTGCCGAGGCTCTTCGACCTCAGGCCGGGCAGCAGTCGGCGCGCCAGGCGCAGCGTGCAGAGCCCCCCGACCGGAAGCGGAGCCATGCCGCAGCGCTCAAGTTCGGCGTTCAGGAAGTTGCGGTCGAAGGCGATGTTGTGCGCCGTAAAGAGACCGTCGCCAAGGAAAGCCAGGTAGCGCGGAAGTACGTCCGGCGCACCCGGCTTGTCGAAGATGTGGCCCGTCGTGATGCCTGTAATGCGCGTAATGCGCGAAGGAATGGCTACGTCGGGGTTGATGAGCTCCGAGAACACGGCGCGCGACCCGTCGGGACCGATGCGCACGGCACCGATTTCAATGACACGGTGCGTCTTGGCATGGATACCCGTCGTCTCCGTGTCGGTGACCACGATGGAGTCGCCTAACTGCAGGAACTCCTCAAAGACAGATGTGCGGGTCGGCGCGTCCATGCTTGACGTACCCGCATGCAGCCGGAGATGATTCCTTGGCGTGGCCAGCTCCCGGCCGAGCCGTGCAGCGTCAGGCGGCCAGGTAGAGCGACGTTTCGCGGGGTAGCCGGAGCGGCCAGTGCGCCGTGAAGACCGTACCGGCCGACACGGTTGGCTGCGCGTGGACGTGGCCCCCGAGGAGGTCCGCCAGTGCCCGCGCGCGTGCCAGGTGCAGGGTTTCGGTGGTGCCGGTCGCATGATCTGCAGTGACCGTAACCGAGCAGGTGGTATCGTCGACATGTACGGCGACGTCCGCGCCGCCGTTCTCGGCCGTAGAAAAGACGTGTTCCAGGAGGGCATCCAGTATGCCGCCGGCGTGATCCGGATCGGTCCAGGCGCGGTCGTCGCCGGGCTCAATCGCGACCCGGAAAGGCATCTTGTTCAGGCGTGCCTGCTGCATGTGCCACTCAAGAACGGATGTCACGCAGGAAGATACACTGAAGGCGGTTGCGTGGGCACGGAGCGTGCCTTCCTGCAGTTCATTCCACTCCAACAGATGACTGGCCAGCCGGGCCAGGCGCTCCACATCGCCGAGTGCCGAGGTCACAAACGGCGTGGCCTCCTCCCCAGCGTGGTCACGCAGCGTCTGCAGACACACCCCGAGCGATGCCAGGGGCCCCCGGAGGGACTCCGACACCTGCTGCAGGCTGACGGCCTCGGTGGACGTGGAATGTGTCATGATCGAAAAGAGGGGTCATTGGTTATAGAATCTATCGACCCCGATTCCGAAAGCTCAAATCATCGCCGGAGTTTTTCTGTTTCTGCTGCCAGGTCGGCATCCATCAGCACGGACAATATGCGGCCCACCTCCTCGTTGTCCAGGGCGCCGGAAAAGGCGTCCGCGCCGGGTCCGCGCGCGAAGAGCGGCACGTTGACCGCCGAGTGTCCGGACGTACTCCAGTGCACGGCGGCCCGCTGTGCCATGCCATCCCGGAGCAGATCCTCCAGCCACATGCGCAGGCCATTCAGGTTGTTTATTGCCAAAAATCGGTCCATTCGGTACGTGTCCGCCTCCCCGGGCGTAAAGCCAAAATCGGCCGCCAGCGCGTTCATCACGTCCATACGGAGCGATTCCGGTGTTTTGGCCCATTCGGCATACTGGCTGGAAAAGCGCTCAATGGAGGACTGAGAGCTGGAAATGGGTACCGGATTGTACCGGTACCCGGAGCCGCCACCTTCCCACTCGCCGCCAAGCGTGAGACCGCCCGTTTCGTGGTCGGATGTGGCGAGCAGCAGGATGTCTTTGCGGGTCGATGCGAACGCCGCCGCCGCCCGATACGCATCGTCGTAGGCCAGCATGTCCGAGAGGTGAGCCACAACGTCGCGGCTGTGCGCTGCGTGATCAATTCGCCCGGCTTCGATCATGATGAAAAAGGGCCTTCCGGCGCGGGCCAGTCGCTCAAGGGCCCACGAGGTCATGTCGGCCAGGGACGGCTCCTCGGTGTGGCGCCGATCGACGTCATAGGCCATGTGGCCGTCCGAGAAGAGGCCGAGTACGGGAAGCTGCGTCGCGCGCAGCAGTTCGTCGCGCGTATACAGCAGCTGGTAGCCTGAGCCCGCGACCACGTTCATGCTGTCACTGCGCTGGCCACCCTCTTCAGGGCTGAAGAAAAACGAGCGTCCGCCACCGAGCATGATTTCAATGCCTTGCTCCAGCTGCTGACGCGCAATGTCTTCTTCCTGGGCGCGAAGTGGCACATGGGAGGAGAACGCCGCGGGCGTTGCATGCGTGATGCGGGCGGTCGAAATCAGAGCCGTGTTCCACCCGTTCGACTCCGCCGCTTCGAGCAACGTGCCCACGGGCATGCGGTCCGGATTCATACCGATGGCACCGTTGTACGTTTTGACGCCCGTGGCGTAGGCCGTGGCGCTCGAGGCGGAATCGGTGATTCGGGAATCAATAGCATGTGTAATGACCGATCCCTTCTGGTCAGCGTCCATGGAGAGCGTCGTGCCTGGGCCCTCCTGTTCGCGTAGCAGGTCGCGGGCCAGCGTATACGTCGCCGAACCCGCGCCATCTGCAATGAAGAAAATGACACCCTGGGGACGTTCTTGCATGGCCTCCTGGGCCACACTGGACGGCAGACCGGGACGAAGCGTCATGACCAGAAGGACGAGTGCGGCGGTGCACGCGCGCGCCGGGAGCGCGAGCAGGGTCGTCCGATACCGGCTTCGGACGGGGACACGCGCGGTACTTTGGGCGGTCATCACTTTGACGGGGACAGGTTGCGGAGATTGAAATGTGTTCATCAAGCTAAGAGCGTGTTGGAGAACCAGCGTGCACCAAGATGCGAGCGCCGGAATGACAGATGCAAGGCGTCCTGACGCCGAATAGCAGCGCGTTCTGCGCCGGTACCGGCGCAAGAAGGAGGGACAACGCAGTAGATGGCGTTTCGCCGCCGCAGAAGGGTGTGTGATGGTTCTTCAACACGCTCTTAAGGCAGGGACGCGACCTCCTGGTTATGAATTTGCAAAATATTGCCTGCTGGAGGCCGTCCGAGTGCGAATCCTCTTCTCGTTTCGTTGTAGAATGGGGGTATTCACCATGTACCACTGAATTCAGTTGGAAGAATGAAAGTCACCGTAGTCGGAGCCGGAAACGTTGGAGCCACCGTTGCAGAATGTGTAGCCCGCAAGGATATGGCCAGTCAGGTCGTGCTGATCGATATCGTGGAGGGCCTTCCCCAGGGCAAGGCGCTCGACATGCAGGAGTCGGCGCCCATCCACCTGTTCGACACAAAAATTGTCGGCACGAATGACTACATGGACACCGCCGGTTCAGATATCTGCGTTATTACGGCTGGGCTGGCGCGCAAGCCGGGCATGAGCCGCGACGACCTCTTGGCCAAGAACGCGTTCATCGTGGGTTCGGTCACCGAGCAGTTTGCTGCCCACAGCCCGAATGCCATCATCATTGTGGTGTCCAACCCGCTCGATGTGATGACCAACGTGGCCTACCTCAAGTCCGGCTTCCCGAGCCAGCGCGTATTCGGCATGGCCGGCGTCCTGGACACGGCCCGCTACCGGGCTTTCATTGCCGAGGAACTGGGCGTTTCCGTGCGCGACATCCAGGCGCTCCTCATGGGTGGACACGGCGACACGATGGTGCCCCTGCCCCGCTACACGACGGTCGCTGGCATTCCCCTGCCTCAACTGATGTCAGACGATAAAATTGACGCCATTGTTGAACGGACCAAATTTGGTGGCGGTGAAATTGTGAAACTGATGGGTACGTCTGCGTGGTATGCCCCCGGAGCAGCGGCTGCTGAAATGGTGGAAGCCATTATCAAGAATTCGGGTCGCGTGCTGCCCTGTGCGGTGTGGCTGACCGGTCAATACGGGGTGCAGGACCAGTTCATTGGCGCGCCGTGCCGGCTCGGCCGAAACGGAATCGAGGAGATCATTGAGGTGGAACTGTCGGCTGATGAACAGGCGCTCATGGACCAGTCCTCAGAGCACGTGCGCGAAAACCTGGCCAGTCTGGCGCGCCTGCAGTCGAGCTGAGACGGCCTGCGGGTCTGTGCCCGGATCCCGGGCGGGTGGGGACAGATTTTTACCCTCCATTTCTCCGGGATCGGACGAACCTGTCGCGAGGGGACGGCGTTCGTCTGGCGAACAGAGTCACATTCCATTCTTTCTTCCATGATGTCCCTCAAGCTTCCGCAACTTGTCCTCGCCCTGTCCGTGACCCTCTCCACCGGTCTCCTGGCCGCGTGCTCCTCCGACTCGAACGGCGGGGGCGACAGTGGACCGGCCGTAGAGGTGACAGACGTAGCGGCGGGCTCTGGCCGCGTTGTCCTCTTTGGGCAAACCTTGATTACTACGTTTGAAGGCAGGCTCCCGAACGGGACCGTGTTCCATTCATCTGAACTCAACGGGGAAGACCTGACCTTCACACTCGGCGTTGGCCAAGGTCTCCGGGGGTGGGATGAAGGCCTGCAGGGCATGCTCGAAGGCGGTACACGCCGATTGGTCATCCCGCCTGAAAAGGGTTTCGGAGACGAAGAATTCTGCGTACTCGAAGGTGGCTGTGTACCGCCCAACACGGTCGTCACCTACGACTTCACGGTCAAGGAAATCTTCGATACGGTAAAGATCACGCAGACCGAACCGGGTGAAGGCCGGACCGCTGAGTTTGGCGACATCGTGTTTGTCGACTTCTTCGGGTTTCGCTCCGACGGCGAACTGTTCGATGCATCCAACCTCGCTGGCGGAGACTTTTTCTTCACCATTGGTGGCGGCACGGTCATAACGGGATTTGAGCAGGGTGTCCTGGGCATGCAGGTCGGTTCCTCCCGCTCGCTGCTCATCCCCCCCAACCTGGCCTATGGAGGCGCCGGAATCAGCGGTCTGATTCCACCGTGGGATGTCATCCGCTTCGAGGTGACGCTCAACGAGATCGTGAAGCCCGGCGAGTAGCGTGTGTCGCTACGGTGAGCAGTGTGGTGTGGTCCGTGGTCAGGCCGAACGCCGAACGACCTCGCTTTCGACCCACTGCACGGCATGCTGCATGAGTTCTGCGGCGCTGGTCAGATTGAGTTTGGTCTTGATTCGCGCGCGGTAGCTTTCGATGGTCTTGATGGAAAGACCGAGCCGATCGGAGATCTCACGCGTCCCCCGCCCGTGGCCCGTCATTTCGAAGACTTCGATTTCCCGATTGGAGAGAACGTCGAACGGCGATCGGTTAAAGGTGTTTTTGCCGAGCGCCATACCCTGCAGCAATCGCTCGTTGATTTCATGGGAGACGTAGATTCCCCCTCCCAACACGCGCCGGACCGCCGTCACGACTTCCTCGCCGGCAGCCATCTTCATGAGATAGCCACGCGCGCCGGCCCGTATGGCCCGTTCGGCGTAGAGCGACTCATCGTGCCGCGACACGACGAGCACCTTGACCGACGGGTTGATGGCGTGAATCCGGGGAATGAGCTCTATCCCGCTCATGCCGGGTAGCGATACGTCCACAATGACCACTGCAGGCGCCGCCTGTTCGAGAGTTTTCAACATGCTTTCGGCCGTTTCCTCCTCACAGCAGACCGTGATGTCCCGCTCGGCTTCCAGCACAAGTCGGAGTCCCTTCCTCATGAGTGGGTGGTCGTCAACAATGCCGACACGGATGATGTCCTGTTCCTGCATGATGCCGCACAATAACCAGTGAATGAGACGGTGTTGCCATGACGATAAGCAGATTCGGCGGCGCTGCGTGACGGGAGGGGTACCACACTTGAATAGTGGGCACTCTCCACGAAATGCAGGGGATTTACCCACACGCCCTCCTTGAGGGGCGGCACGTAGGGATTTTCACTACAAGTGCGTGCAGAATTCCCCCGCCCTTCTACCCGCCGCGAACAGGACTTGCCAAGCAAGCAGAAAACAACATATCATGGGTCTGCTCTTGAACCCGCCACGCCTTCCATGGAAACGACCCAACCTCACGCCTACCGGGAAAGCCGGGGCGAACTTGTATACTTCGATGACGGCGTTGTCCGCCTCTTCGTCCTGGCAACTGTCATTTGGGGATTCGTCGGCATGCTGGTCGGCGCGCTGATTGCGCTTCAGATGCCTTTTTGGCAGGCCAATCTCGGTCCGTATCTGACCTTCGGCCGACTCCGACCACTGCATACCAACGCCGTCATTTTTGCCTTTGCCGGCAACGCCATTTTCGCTGCCATCTATTACTCAACGCAGCGACTGGTCAAGGCGCGGATGTTCAGCGATCTCATGAGCCGGGTTCACTTCTGGGGATGGCAGACCATTATTGTATCGGCCGCCATCACGCTTCCGCTCGGTATCACAACGAGCAAGGAGTACGCGGAGCTGGAATGGCCCATCGACATTCTGATTACGGTTGTCTGGGTGGTCTTCGCGGTCAATTTTTTCTGGACCCTCAAACGCAGGCGGGAGAAGCACCTGTACGTGGCCATCTGGTTCTACATTGCCACTATCGTGACGGTCGCCGTTCTACACATTGGCAACAGCCTGGCCATTCCCGCGGGACTCTTCAAGAGCTATCCCATTTACGCTGGTGTGCAGGACGCATTCATCCAGTGGTGGTATGGACACAACGCCGTGGCGTTTTTCCTGACCACACCGTTTCTGGGCCTGATGTACTACTTCCTGCCCAAGGCGGCTGAGCGCCCGGTGTTTTCCTACCGGTTATCCATCGTACACTTCTGGAGCCTCGTATTCATTTACATCTGGGCCGGCCCACACCACCTGAATTACACGTCCATTCCGGAGTGGGCGGCGACGATCGGCATGGTATTCTCCGTCATGCTCTGGATGCCGAGTTGGGGCGGTATGATCAATGGTCTCTTCACGCTCCGAGGGGCCTGGCACAAACTCCGTGACAGCGTGGTGCTGCGTATGTATGTGATTGGCATCACGTTTTACGGCATGTCCACGTTCGAGGGACCCATGCTGTCGGTCAAGACGGTCAACGCGCTGAGTCACTACACGGACTGGACGATAGGGCACGTACACGCTGGCGCGCTTGGATGGAATGGCTTCATGACATTCGGCATGATTTACTGGCTGCTGCCCCGCCTCTGGAAAACCAGACTCTGGAGCCCACGCCTGGCCAATGCGCACTTCTGGATCGGAACCATTGGCATGCTCCTCTACGTCATAGCCATGTATTCGGCCGGCGTAACGCAGGGCCTGATGTGGCGCGCATTTGATGAAGCCGGGCGCCTGACGTACCCCGACTTCATGGAAACAGTCATTCAGATTGTGCCCATGTATTGGGTCCGTCTCATTGGAGGGCTGATGTACCTGACCGGTGTCGTCCTCCTCTTGGTCAACCTGTTCAAGACCATCTCGACCGCGCCATCCAAACTGGACGATACATCCATTACCGTATCCTGAACCCCTGAACCGTCATGAGTCCATTCATTGAAACGGACGGCAAGCACCGCAAACTGGAAGGCTGGCCGTTCATGTTTACACTGCTCACGACCATCGCCATTCTGATTGGTGGCACCGTCGAATTTCTGCCGCTCGTTCTTGTTGAGAGCAACGTTCCACGAATTGAGACGGTGCTGCCTTACACACCGCTGGAACTTGCCGGCCGGGACATCTACATCCGGGAAGGCTGCGTCGGATGTCATTCGCAGCAGGTCCGACCCTTTCGTGATGAAATTGAGCGCTATGGAGAATATTCCAAGCCTGGTGAGCACGTCTACGACCATCCTTTCCTGTGGGGGTCCAAGCGTACGGGTCCGGACCTGCACCGCGTAGGTGGCAAGTATCCGGATCTATGGCATGTTCGCCATATGGAGGATCCGCGCTCAACGAGCCCCCAGTCGCTGATGCCGCCGTATGACTGGCTCCTGTCCGATGCACTGGATTTCGAGGATATTCCGTCGCGTTTGCGGGCGCTTCGCAAGGTGGGCGTTCCCTATTCGGACGCCGATATTCAGTCGGCAGTTTCAGACGCCCGCTCCCAGGCTGCCGGGATTGCCATGGGCGTAGCTGGATCTGGCGGCCCCCAGGGACTGGAAGAAAAGGAAATCGTGGCACTCGTTGCCTATCTGCAGCGTCTCGGAACGGATATCAACTGAGATGCGCCCATAGACCCCTGTAAACATGTTCAAAGAAGTCGTTCGCGGTCTGGAGACAGGTGATTTGGCCATCGTCGGGCTTCTCGCCTTCGTATTTGCCTTCCTGCTGGTTACGCTTCGCGTCGTACTCATGAAAAAATCTGAGCGCGAGCACCACAAGAACATCCCACTCCATGACTCCGAGGACGTGCAAGAGGAATCAAAATGAGTAACGATACACATCACGACGACGCCAGCCGGAACCGTGCCGCATCACCGGATGAGCCGCTGATCCAGGGGCACAATTACGACGGTATTGAAGAGTATGACAATCCCATGCCCGGGTGGTGGGTGTGGCTCTTCTGGATATGCGTCGCATTTGCCCCCGTGTACGTATTGGGCATGCACGTCTTTGATGTCATTCCGACCTACGAGGAAAAACTGGAGGCCGATCAGGCCGAACTTGCGAAAATCCGTACGGCGTGGGACGCGCAAAACCCAACGTTCGAGGCCTCCAACGCGGCCATCGCGGGGTTTGTGGGCGTGGATGAGGCCATTGCCGCCGGGCGGGAACTCTACAGCGCCAACTGTGCCGTCTGCCACGGAAACAGCGGTGAAGGTCTTATTGGACCCAACCTGACCGATGCCTACTGGATTCACGGCAATGAAAACGTCGACATCTACAATGTGATTACAAATGGCGTGCTCGATAAAGGCATGACACCCTGGGGCAACATACTTGCGCCTGAGGAACGCTCCCGCCTGGTGGCCTATATCCGTTCCATAGAGGGCACGGATCCGGAAGGAGCCAAAGAGCCGCAAGGCACGTTGTACGAAGAAACGTTGTACGAAGAAGACGAATCATAGAATTCCATGGCCGATGGCCCCGCGATCCTTCAGTCTCCTGACGAGGTCCTCTCCACACTCGGCAGGGATGGCAAGCGGAAGTGGCTGTATCCCGTGGAAAGCAAAGGCAGATTCCTGACATGGCGTCGCTACGCCGGCGTTCTGCTGGTCGCCGTGTACCTGGCGCTGCCTATAGTGCACGTGGGTGGAAAGCCAGCCATGTTGTTGGACCTGGTGCACCGTGAATTCGCGCTTTTCGGCGCGGTGTTCTACCCCACGGACACCCTGCTGCTCATGCTCATGCTGATTGCGGTCATGGTGGCCGTGATGCTGTTTACGGCGCTGCTCGGCCGCGTCTGGTGCGGATGGGCCTGCCCACAGACCGTATATCTGGAGTTCGTATTCCGTCCAGTTGAGCGCCTGATTGAAGGAAAGGAACACGTGCGGAAGCGGCGTGATGAGGGGCCATTGACGCTCGACAAAGCGTGGCGCAAGACAGTCAAGTGGAGCATTTTTATGGTGGTCTCCCTCCTGCTTGCCCATACGTTTGTCGCCTACTTCGTTGGCTGGGAGGCGCTGATGGCGTGGATGCAGGCCCCGCCCACGGAGCATTGGGGATTTTTCGTGGTGATGGCCATAACCACAGGCCTCATCCTGTTTGACTTCGGCATTTTCCGGGAGCAGATGTGCACCATTGCCTGCCCCTACGCCCGCATGCAGTCCATCATGCTCGATGAGGATTCCACAATCGTCTCCTACGACACGGGGCGCGGCGAGCCCCGATCCAAACGATCCAAAAAGCAACTCCGCATGGAGGAGGAAGGACTCGTTCCGCAAGAGGGTGACTGCATAGACTGTTTCGCGTGCGTACGGACCTGCCCCACGGGCATAGACATCCGGGACGGATTGCAGATGGAATGCGTGGCCTGCACACAGTGCATTGACGCGTGCGATCATATCATGGACAACATCGGCAAGCCACGCGGTCTCATACGGTATACGTCAGAGCGCGAACTGGACGGCAAAAAAACGCGGCTCGTCCGCCCTCGAACGCTCATTTACAGCGCCGCCCTGATCTTCGTACTGTCTGCCTTCTCGGTTGTCATTACGCAGCGGTCGGATTATGACATCAACATTGGCCGCGCGGTCGGCGAGCCCTATGCCGAGCTCGGTGACGGACGCATTGCCAACCGCCTGCGTTTCCGCGTGCGCAACCAGACGGCGCAGCCGGCATCGTTCTCCGTCCGCGCCGCCAGCGGTACGCCTGTTGAACTGCGCCCGGTCGAGGCCCTGCCCATCACGCTGGACGGCGGCGAAATGCGCCGCGTGGAAATCTGGGTCATGACCCCGGCATCCGCATTCGAGAGCGACGCCATGCCCGTGACCTTCCTACTGGAATTCTCGGACGGCCAGGTATTGGAGCGATCCTTTACGCTGCTTGGCCCATCCATTCGGTGAATACCATGAAGAATACCATGAAAATACCTACCAGGGATTGGTTCTGGCCCGCCGCCGTCATCGGGCTCATTCTGTTTGGCATGACCATGACTTTTGGTCTTCTCTTCGCCTCCCGCGTAGACGGAGGCCCCGAAGTCATCCCCGATTATTACGACAAGGCCGTCGCCTGGGACGAGGCGGCTGCGGCACGCGCGGCGAGCGATTCCCTCGGCTGGACCGCCCGTGTTGAGCGCACAGCGGAAGGCACGCTTCGACTGGTGCTTCTGAACCAGGACGGTGAGCCCGTAACGGGCGCCCGGGGAACGCTGACCCTCACACGGCCGCACCAGGCCAATTTCTCGGAGGTTGTTCCTTTCCGGGTCGATGCATCGGGAATCGCTTCGGATCTTCCCGTAACTGCCCGTGGATCCGGATTATGGGACGTGCGCATTGAAGCCAGGCGCGGTGATGACCGGTTTGTGCACATACTGCGGCGGGAATGGAATCTGCCGTGAGAGGCAAAAAGGACGTCGCTGCGGGCCGCAGCGTGACATGCGCCCACTGCGGTCTTACGGTTCCTCCGGCGCTTGGCGTATCGGACCCCGCCTTCTGCTGTTCGTCCTGCCGAACGGTGTACGGTATTCTGCAGGACTCAGGACTCGATGCGACCTACTACCGTCTGAAAGAGTCGGCTCCGGCTTCGGGTCGACTCCGGCCGCCTCCTGTGGGCACGCCCGAGTCGCTGCTTCAGGAGCTCGATTCGCCCGATTTCCTGGAACAGCACGCCGCGCCTCTTGACGGCGGGTCCTTCCGGACGGAACTCTACGTGGACGGCGTGCACTGCGCAGCCTGCGTCTGGCTCGTCGAACGCCTGCCCGAGCACGTGGATGGCGTGTATTCGGCCCGCCTCAACCTGGCGCGAGGGCGGCTGTCACTCACCTGGCACCCCGAGGAGGTAGCGCTGTCCGACATTGCCCGATGGCTGGCCCGATTCGGGTATCCTGTGCAGCCGCGTGTCCCGGAAGGAGCGATGGGCGGAGTGGCGCAGTCGGGCGCTTCGCGCGCGGAAAGGCAGCTACTCATCCGTGTCGGCGTCGCCTGGGCGATCGCCGGAAACATCATGCTGCTGGCGTTCGCGCTCTACGGTGGGCTCGATCTGGACATGACAGGGCTCGGCAGCGCGGCCCGCTGGCTGAGCCTTGCGCTGGCGCTGCCGGCGGTCATCTACGGCGGAAGCGTCTTCTTCCGCCGGGCGTGGGCATCGGTTCGGCTCGCCGCTCGCGCACGTTCGCTGCGGCATATCCACATGGATACGCCCATTTCGGCCGGAATCCTTACTGGATTCGGCTACAGTGCGTGGGCGACCATCTCCGGCCAGGGAGAAATCTGGTTCGATTCCATCACGGTGCTGATTGCGGCGCTGCTTACGGCGCGCTGGCTGCAGCTTCGCGCGCAGCGTCTGGCGGGCGATACCTCCGACCGCCTGCTTGCCCTCTTGCCGAGCGTAGCGCGAAGAGTGTTTGATGGCGGGCGAACGGAGCGCGTCCGGTCTGGAGATCTCGAGTCGGGGCAGCTCGTGCGCGTGCAGCCGGGAGAACTGATTCCAGTCGATGGTACGGTAGACGAGGGCGAGAGCCATGTGGGACACGCCGTGCTGACGGGCGAGAGCCGGCCCATTGTCGTGCGCCCGGGAACCGCTGTTTTCGCCGGGACCATCAACGAAACGTCTCCTCTGACCGTGCGAGTTGCCCGAACGGGCGATCAAACGCGCATTGGAAGCCTTATTTCTTGGGCTTCAGAACCCGGCGGTCCACCTGTTGGAGCCTCCGGTCCGCTGTCCCGAGTCGTATCCGGACGCAATATCCTTCACACCGCCGACGCGCTTGGCGGCTGGTTCTCCATCACCGTCCTCGTTCTGGCCGGAGCGTCGGCCCTTGTCTGGTCGTTCCTTGATCCCGCCCGGGCTGTCAGCCATGTCGTTGCACTTCTTGTCATCACGTGTCCCTGCGCGCTCGGCATGGCGACTCCCCTGGCACTGGCTGTGGGTCTTGGCCGCGCCGCCAGGCGCGGCCTGTTCATCAAGGGTGAGTCGGTCCTGGAGCGTGCCACCACCATCACGGCCGTGGTGCTCGACAAGACGGGCACGATCACCGAGGGGGCCATGCGGGTCGATGCGTTTGAAGGGGCGGCCGGCGCCCTGGAACGGGCGGCCTCGGTGGAAGCCGGCCTCGCCCACCCCATTGCCCGCGCCTTCACCGCCTGGGCCGACGGGCGCCAGCTCCACGCCGCCACCGAGGTCCGCCACGTTCCATCGACAGGCGTCGAAGCACGCGTCGCAGGGCGGCGCGTGCGCGTCGGCCGCCCCGCCTGGATCCTCGAAACTGCCGCCGTTCCAGATGCCCTCCAGGGGGCTTCCGAGCGCATGGCCGAAGGCGGTCGCACGCCCATTGCCATTGAACTCGACGGCACGCTCGCCGCCGTCGTGGCCATCACCGACCCCCTCCGGCCCGATGCCCGATCCACCGTTGACTGGCTGTCCCGGCGCGCCGACGTCTGGATCTGTTCCGGGGATGACATGGCCACGACATTGCACGTCGCCGATCTTGTAGGTATACCCGGTGACCGAGCCATCGGGGCCGCCACGCCCGGGCGAAAGAAACAGTTGGTCGAAACGCTGCAGCAGCAGGGCCACCACGTCCTCGTTGTCGGGGATGGGGTCAATGACACGCCTGCCCTCCGGGCCGCCCATATCGGCCTCGCCGTCGCTGACGGCTCGGCCGCCAGTCGCATGGCCGCCCATGTGCACGTAACCCGGCCGGGTCTGGGGGCCGCACGGGACCTGTTGCAGCACTCGGAAGGCGTACTGCATGTCGTGCGCCGCAACCTCGCCTTCTCGCTTGCATACAACGTCGTCGGTGCCGGAGCCGCCCTTGCAGGTCTGGTAACCCCGCTTTTCGCCGCCGTCGCCATGCCCGTGTCGAGCTTTATCGTCGTCATATCCTCGCTCTACCAGACCACCCGGCACCGCCCCGCGTGACCCAGCCCCCCAGCCACGCACCCACGCAATCCCGCAATCCCGCAACCCCGCAACACCCAACACCCAACACCCAACACCCCCGTGAACGTCCTCTACATCCTCGTACCGCTCGCACTGGCCCTCGCGGCCGCCGGAGTTGCCGCATTCATATGGAGCGTCCGCTCGGGCCAGTACGACGACGTGGAGACACCCGGCATGCGCATGCTGGTCGACGAGGACGACGAAGGGTCATCCCATGAATGACCTTACCAGCATGAGCGCACCGAACACGATGACCATGACGGCTCCGATCCGCACCAGCACGCGCCTGCGGCCTGCATCCAACAGCCGCCCGAGTTGCGCGGCCACCAGAAGAGCAGGCAGCGTGGACAGTCCGAAGATGGCCATGAACGCAGCCCCCTTCCACCACGCGAAGGTGGCCGCCGCCCCGCCAAGTGCCGCATAGAGCAGGCCGCAGGGCAGCAGCCCATTGAGCGCACCCATCGCAAAGCGGGCGAGAGCCGACGATTCCTGCAGGCGGGACGAGAGGGCGCCTACGATCCTCCCGGCTACCGGAGGCATGTAGAACCGCTCAAGCGCCACCCATCCACCGAGCTGCAGTCCAGACACGATCATCACAATCCCCGCGATCACACCCAGTACACGCGATCCCGCTGGCAAGGCCGTCGAAGCCTGCCCGATCGCACCTGCCACCACGCCGAGCGCCACATAGGTCAGCGTTTTCCCGAGCCCATAGGCGACGAAGCGCCACCAACCACGCCGCCCTGAATGCGCCAGCATGGCGAACCCACCGCACATCCCCATGCAGTGCAGGCTCCCCCCGACGGCCAGTAGAACAGCGGTAAGAATCCAGTCCACGAAAAAAGCTCCCCGGAAGCGTATCTTGGATGGCCATTGCACACATCACAACGCGCAAACCGGAAATATACGCCATGTCCTGGCCTTTCGACCTTGACCAATGCATTCGTCACCTCGGCGCGTCCGATCCCGCCCTGCGCGCGCTCATGAGCCGGGCGGGACCCGTCACGCTCACGCCTCGAACGGAAGAGCCGCCCTTCGAGGCGCTCGTGCGCAACATCGTATACCAACAACTCTCAGGAAAAGCCGCCGCCACCATTCATGGGCGCCTGCTCGCCATCACCGGCGAGCCCATCCTACCGGAAGTCATCCTCGAAACCCATCCGGATTCCCTCCGCTCGGCGGGCCTTTCGCGCGCCAAAACCACGGCCATCACGGACCTTGCCAAGCACGCCGCAGACGACCTCATTCCCGATGCCACGACCATGGCTACGATGGACAACACCGCCATCGAAACGTGCCTCACGCACGTCAAGGGCATCGGCCCGTGGACGGTCCAGATGTATCTCATGTTCTGCCTCGGGCGACCTGACATATTCCCCGCGTCCGACCTCGGCATTCGCAAGGGCATGGCCCAACTCTACGGGCTCGACGAGCTGCCCTCCCCGGCCGACGCGATGGACGCATCGACCCCATGGAAACCCTACCGCACCATCGCCTCATGGTATTTGTGGCGAAGCCTCGATGTGCCGGATTGAAACTGGGCGAACCCGAACTGCCATCACGGCGCTACCGGCCGCCGGAACGTGACCACGTGCTGCATGGGCAGGATGTCGAGCGTGTCGAGCCATACGAAGCCAGCGGCTTCCATTTCCAGGCGTATCTGCGCTTCGCTCATGCGGTGAAGCGGCTCTACCGGAATCGTGGCATCTTCCCCGCGGTATTCGACGATGACGAGTCTCCCTCCCGGCCGCAGCGCCCGAAATATGTGGGACATCATGTCTTGTGGATGCGAAAATTCGTGATAGGATGAAACGATAAGGACCAGATCGAGGCGTTCCTCGGGCAGCGACGGGTTGTCTACAGACCCCAGGACCGGGACCACGTTACGCACTCCTCGTCGTTCGGCGCGGGCCCGAAGCGTGTCGACCAGCGCCTGGTGCACCTCCACGGCGTGAACACGGCCGTGCGGCACGCGCGCGGCCAGCGGAAACGTGAAGAAGCCGGTTCCGGCCCCGATGTCCGCCACATGATCCGATGCATTCAGCCGGAGCGCCGCAAACAGCCGACCCGGCAACTCCTCGGCATCCCGCTCCGGGCGGTCGAGCCAGACGGCGCCGTGCTCGGACGACATCACGTCGGCAATGTCGCGTCCCATCCACGTGCTGGAACCGGCATGGTCTGAACATCCGGCGAGAAACAGGGCAAACAGGACAGCTGCTACGGGCCCCACAGGGATTTCCGACTTGAAAACGTGAGGAAGTCCGGTTAACATTGTGTAGTGTGTATAACTTTGCCTTTACCAACCGCCTGAAAACCGCTATGTTCACTGTTCACGGTTTTCGGTGTGTTCGCCGCCGCTTTCATCCGTAGAGCATGAATTACTGCTACCGACCATTCCCGTTTTCAGTCCTCTTGCTGACCATCATGTCGATGGCCGCACTTGAACCTGTACCCGGTGCCAAGGCGCAGGCATTGTTCGAAGAGGCCCTCATTGACGTCGGCAACGTCGGCATCACGGTTACCAACGCGGGGTTCGTCGGGAGGTCGAACGCGCGTAACAACCCGACGGGCAACCCCTCGTTCGAGTTTCCGCTGAACTCCGGCGTCGAGCACCTCTTTGAAGCAGGACTCTGGATCGGGGCCCGCCGCTCGGACGGTACCATCACCGTTCGCACGGGCGCCGTTACCTCGTCGGGCGGATACTCTCCCGGTGCCACCGGCTACGAGTTCGCGCAAAACCGGCTGTTCCGGACCCGGTCGTCGCTGTCCACATCGGCTGTGTTTACGCGTGACGCGGTGAGTCACCAGGACCTGCTGACCGCTTTTGAAGACACGTCCAGTGTACTCCCTAACACATCCATTCAACTCCCGGATGTGGCCGGTCGACTTGGAATGACGGTCGAAATGTCCACGTTCGCCTGGAATTTCCCCTTTACGGAGTCGCTTGCCATTCTGAACTTTGACATCATCAACACGTCGTCCGCGCCCTGGGAAGATGTCTACGTGGGCCTCTTCCACGACCTTGTGGTGCGAAACGTGAACACCACGAATGACACCGGTGGTGCCTTTTTCAACAAGGGCGGTCTCGGCTATATCGATTCGCTGCAGACCATGTATGCATTCAACGCCGGAGGCGCTGAAGAAACACTGAACACCTACGGCTCGGTGGCCGTTCTGGGTGCCGAGTGGCGGGATCCGGCAACCGGTCGCAAGCGCTTCTTCCATCCGGCCGTGGCGGACGAATTCATTGCCGATGGCCTGCAGCCTCCCGTGGTCAACCCCCGCTGGTGGCTCTTCTCCGGTGGCAGCGATGAGCT
Source organism: Bacteroidota bacterium (assembly GCA_029262775.1). GTDB lineage: Bacteria > Bacteroidota > Rhodothermia > Rhodothermales > UBA10348 > 1-14-0-65-60-17. The sequence continues at coordinate 62,494 of JAJCYR010000056.1, read as the reverse complement.
GAACCGTCCCAATACCGACGACGAGCGCTACCGCCGTATGTCCACGCCCTTTCCAAACCCTGCCGAATTCGGCTCCGCGGCGGAATTTCAGGCGGCCGAGGAGGCCTGGTTCACGCGTCTCCGTACAGACGGCCAGATATCGACCGGAAACTGGATCGGATTGACCCCCATGGGGCCCGTGCCGCAGGTACTCCCCGGCGATACGCTGCAGGTCACGTTCGCGCTCGTGGCGGCGCTGAAACCCGAGGAATTCCAGGGATCGGGCGGAAAAACGGTCGACACGCCGGAGACCCGCGTCCTGCTCGCCAACAATATCCAGTGGGCACGGCGTACGTACGGTGGCGAGGACAATAATTTCAACGGACGGCTGGACGGCGGCGAAGATGTCAACGGTAATGGCGTGCTGGACCGGTACCTGATCCCGGAGCCCCCTGCATCGCCCCGTGTTCGTGTCGAGTTCGAGCGGGACCCGGCCACGGATACGCCGGTCGTGGCCCTGTACTGGGACCGCACGGCGGAAGAATCCATTGACCCGGTAACGGGTGAGCAGGACTTCGAAGGCTACAGGCTCTATCGCTCCGACCCCGGGGATGATCGCCGTGGAAACATTGCAGATGCGGCTTCACTGATTGCCCAGTATGACGCGGCAGGTAACCGGACGGGGTTCAATAACGGCTTCAATGAAGTGGAACTGGACGAGGCCCGCATATTTGATGGGGACGCCACCGAATACTGGTACCGGTTCGAAGCCCGTGACCTGCGCAACGGGTGGCAGTATCTTTTTGCCGTGACGGCGTTTGACCGCGGCGACCCGGATACGGGCCTTGATCCGTTTGAATCGTCACGCGTAGCAAACAGCATTCGCGTCTTCCCGGGGACACCTGCCGACGAAAACGGCACACAGAAGGTAGGCGTGTATCCAAACCCATACCGCGTCAATGCCGCATGGGACGGCGACTCGAACCGGACGCGCAAACTCAATTTTTACAATCTTCCTCCTCGATCCCAGATACGGATCTATACGCTTGCGGGCGAAATTGTAGCGACACTCGACCATGACGCTGACACCTACATCGGGGATACCCGGTGGTTCGACGACTTCAGTGCTCCTGGTCGCATCCAGCCAGGCGGTGAACACTCCTGGGACCTGTTGTCCGACAATGGTCTGGGGCTTGCTGGAGGCCTCTACCTGTTCACCGTGAAAGACCGTGACGACGGCGACGTTCAGCGTGGCAAGTTCGTCATCATCAAATAACCAACCTGACAGAACCCATGAAAAAACTGGCTACTACCTGGATGCTGCTACTCGTTGCAGCGCTTACCATCCAGACCACACAGGCTCAGACCGTCACAACCATCGCCGAAATCAACGCCATCCCGCAGGCCGGCATTGATGCCGCCAATGCGCTTGGTAGCGATATCACCTTCGATGACATTGTGGCCAATATTCGTTCCCCATTCGAGGGCGAATCGGTGCAGTTTACGGCGGTTGTCTTGTCTGATCCAAGGAACTCGGGTCTGGCGAACCTTAATACCGCCGACGATGTCGGCCGTATACACATTTTTGTACGGGATGTGGCTGCAGCGACAGATGGGCCCGATGGGCAGGTCATACAGGTCGTGGACGGTAATTTCCGTACTACGGGCTCCCTGAACCTGTTCGTGGGTGACGTTGTCCGATTCACGGGCGACATTTCCTATTTTGATTTAATCATCCAATTCTCTCCTTCGAACGTAGAGTTCCTCGGAACCTATCAGGACCTGGGCCTGCCCGCATCCATTCTGGAACCCATCCCGGTACAACTGTCCGACATCAACGAGGTTACGGGCGAGAACAAGGGTCGCGCCAATTGGAACAATTTCAGTGCGCTCAACCAGCAATTCGTGCGCATTGAAGGCGTCCAGGTGTTCCAGTCACCCAACCGTGATGATGGCCGGCCTAATTGGGCACTCCGCGACCTCTCCTCCGGTGCCGTGATTGCGAACGATGACATGTCGCTCCAATTCCGGAATAATCGGACAGATTACCCGTCTGACTTCAACGCGACGAACGATTTCATTGCTCCGCCTGTCGGTGCCACGGTGAATGTGCAGGGCTTCGCGCTCCTGCGTTCGGATTTCGACACTTTTGAGATCGGTGATCCGGCAGTGGCCCTCATGAAGATCGTACCTTGGGAAGACTCCGATCTGGTGGTCACGCAGTCGCCACCCAATATTTCCGATATCACGCTACCCAGCGGTATCATTGGAAACAATCCGGTTACGGTAACAGCGAACATTGTGCCAGACCAGACTCGCACACTGACATCCGCCTCGCTCGACTTCACCACGACTACTGGGGCATTCGGAACGGTTACTGGAACGGATGCTGGCAACGACTCCTGGTCCTTCCAGATTCCGGCGCAGGATGACCGCGCGTTTGTCGTGTTCACGATCAACGCTACGGACAATGAGGGAGCCGTTTCGACCACGGTCGAGAACTCTTACCGCGTTCTCTTTGACGGCATAGCTGGTGTCCGTGACATACAGGAACCTGCACCAGGGCAGTCCACCTCTCCGTTTGAGGGTTTCGAGGGTGAAATGGACCTCCAGGTTACCGTCATGACCGATCCGGCGACTGGCGTGATCGGTGCTCAAGACGGAACGAGTCCATGGTCGGGCGTTATTTTGAGTAGTTTCAACAATCCGCTGACAGCTGCTGGTGTCAATCGGGGTGATGTCATCCGGATCACGAAGGCTCTGATCTTCGAACGCGAATTCTCTTCCAGTCGATTGACCGAACTACGAAACTATGAATTTGACGTGGTCTCAACGGGTGGCGCGACGTTTGATCCGATCGTCGTACCTACGGATGCTCTCCAGGATACGGGAATCGCAGAATCATTCGAGGGCATGGTGCTCCGTTTTGAGAACGCAGTCATTACGGCTGCCAATGCCGACGCACCACGCACTTTTGGTGAGTTCGCCATTTCCTCAAGCGACGCGGACAACGCTGTTCGAGTCGACGATCAGTCATCCGACGTTTCCTACGAAAACAATGATCCGACAACCGTATTCGCCACTGGTGAACGCCTCGCATTCGTTCAGGGTGTCTGGTGGGAAGCGTTCGGAAACTATAAGCTCGAGCCCGGCAGCTTTGATGACATTGGCGAAGTCACGAACGTAGCCAGCGAAGACGACGTGCTGCCGCGCATTACGGCGCTGCAGCAGAATTTCCCGAACCCCTTCACGGGCGAGACGGAAATCCGCTACGAGGTCGCCACAACGGGACCGGTTACGCTCGACGTATATGACGTACTGGGCCGTAAGGTGATGACGCTCATCTCGGAAGACCAGACGGCTGGTGAACATTCAGCGCGCTTCCAGGCGCAAGGTCTCGCAGGTGGGCTTTATCTGTATCGCCTGCAGACTGGCGAGAAGAGCCTGACACGCACGATGATGCTCGTCAAGTAACCCTCGCGTGAACAGAAAGAATGCCCTGGGGCGCCGTACGGCGCCCCAGGGTTGTTCTTTTTCCAACATGACCGCATCCCCGCTTCCCGTGCCCGAGCACCCAACATTTGGCCGTCCATCGCCGCTGGCGCTGCTTTCAGGGGCCCTGTTGCTTCTGGTCTCGTTGACCAGTTGTGACAGCGACTTCGAAGGCGACGTCCTGCGTAACGAGGCGCCCAACACGTCGCTCAGCGTACGGGACGAGTCCCTCGTCGACAATCTGGCCGATGACAACCGGCTATTGTCCACACTACGCCTGGCCTGGTCGGGCGATGATCCGGATGGTTTTGTTTCCGGCTTTGAATTACGCGTATTCCCAACCAGTGCGTCTCCGGCCGACGGGGATTTGTGGGTGTTTACGACACGGAACGATTCGCTCCTCCTGCTGCCTCTTCCTTCCGGGGAATCTGTCGCGAACGTAATTGTGGAAGTCCGCGCCGTCGACAACGAGGGCGAGAGAGATCCCACACCCGCCCGCAGCGTGTTCCCCATTCAGAATTCGCCGCCCACCATTCGGTTCAGCCAGTTCGAATTGCCGCCGGCAACCACGTTCCCTATTGTCAGCTTTGCGTTTGTTCCCGCCGATCCGGACGGTGCCCAGAACCTGAAATCTGTCGGTGTCAGCCTGAACGACAGTACTTCCTTTGTTGAAATCTCCCCTGAGTTTGACTTCGTTACCCTGGTTGGAGATCAGGACCAGGTGGCCAGCGCATCGGTTGTCGATACGCGGCTCTTTCTGGGTCGCGGTGTGGAGGCTACGTCACTCGTTGTGCCTGGGATGCTGCTCGACGCAGAGAACACCTTTTACATCCGGACCACGGACCAGGCCGACACCACGAGCACGGTCGAACGCTTTACGTGGTTTGTTAAACGTAATGCCTCTGACATCCTTTATGTGAACGACTACCGCCTGGCGACGAACCCGTCGGTACAGGACTACCACCTGAATGTCCTTGGCCGTTTTCTGCCAGCAGGCCGCGAAGTTGACACCTGGGATATCTCGGAACCGTTCTCAACAGGCTCATCGGGTTCCGTACCGCGATCCTCGGCCCTCCCGCCCGTCGCCGAACCCATGCTCCGCCTGACCCTGTCACTCTACAGGTACATCTACTGGGTGTCGACGAGCACGACCGGAAACATTGGCACGGATAACATGCCGTTTGTTGCCCCCGCGATGGCTGAATTTTTCGGAAACGGCGGAAAAATGCTCGTCCACAGCCCCGTCAATGTGCCCACGGTCGATACGGACTTCACGGACAACGCGGCTGTGCTCCTGCTCCCTCTCTCGGAACCACTTGTGCTTCCGGATTCCGTCCGCAGGCTCGAGTTGGCAACGGGCGCGGCAATTACGCCAACCGCGACCGGAGCATCCCTCGGATTGCCGCCTCTGGAATCTGCGCGCTTTTTCATCAATTTGAGGCCGTACCGTGCGGTTGGTGCCAACATCGATCCCCTGTATACGGGCGCGTTCCGCTTCCGCTCGGCCAGTGGAGGCAGCGGCGACTGGACCGATCCGAATACCGTCGCATCCATCAGTGCTGACCGCCGCATTGCGCTCATGGCACTACCCCTGCTGAACGACCTGAACAGTTCGGAAAGTTTCACTGCGCCCGGAGAGAGCGAACCGGCGGGTCAGCTCGTGACACATGCGCTGCTCCGAGCCCTGGGCTTCCCGAGTCGATAATGAGAAGATATCTGTTCCTGATAGCGGTGCTTTTCTTTGCCACATCGTCCAACGGCCTGGCACAGGGCTCGCTTGTCGGGCGTGTGATCGATACCGAGTTCAATGACCCGCTGATCGGTGTAAATGTCATCGTCACAGGCACCGCGAGTGGTGCCGCGACGGACTTGGATGGTCGTTTCCGGATTGAGAATCTGCGTGCCGGTCAGTATGCCGTGCGCGTCTCTTACATTGGTTTCGAGACGAAGCTGTTCACCGACGTGCAGATTCGTGACGGTGAGGAGACGGTTCTCAACGTGGAACTCGGGGAAGCTGTTCTTTCGACCGACGATGAGGTCGTCATTATCGGCGAGCGACCACTCGTCGACGTCGAGGAGTCGGCCTCTACTACGCGCCTGAGCCGGGAGCAGCTCGAAGCGGCTCCGCTCAGGGATGTGCAGGACGCCGTTGCCTCCCAGGTGGGCATTATGCAGGACCCCACGGGACTCTATATCCGGGGCGGCCGCGCCAATGAAACGGGATTCATAGTGGACGGCGTCTCGGCAAAGGATCCGCTGGCCGGAACGGGCTTTGGACTCGATCTCGGGTCCAATTCCTTTCAGTCCATTGAAGTCACAACGGGTGGCCTGGGCGCTGAGTTCGGGGATGTCACGTCCGGCGTGATCAGCGTGCAGACACAGGATGGCACCGATACGTTTGAGGGTTTTTTCAATCATAAACGGGATCACCTGGGCTTCAACGACGACGCTGAATCCAACTTCCGGGAAGAAGTCTTCGAATTCAATCTGAGTGGCCCCATTGTACGGGGCAAACTGCGCTTTTTTCTTTCGGGACAGGTGCAGCTCTCCGATGGCTTCACGCGGCGTCAGTCCACGCCTGACCAGGTGCGCACCTCGCTCGTCGACGGCACGTTCCTCATGCCGCGGACCGGCAACAGATGGAATGGCATTTCGAAGCTGACCTACCAGCTCAAGCCCGGTATGAAGCTGCAGGGATCGTATCAGCGTTCGTTTACGGTCAACCAGAACACACGCATGCTCCAGGTGACTGGAAACGACGCCATTGTCCAGCCGGGATTTCAGTACGCATTCATTCTCGATCCGGATAATGCCAACACGTACGCCCACGACAATATCATTTCGTACGCGAAATGGTCACACGTACTGAATGACCGTTCATTTTATGATATCCAGATATCTCGGCTCTTTACCAGGCTGCGCGCCGACGCCAACGGACGGCGCTGGCGGCCCGACGCGGTTACATCGGAGCTCGATCCAGCCAGTATTGTGACCTTCCCTCCGAATATTTTTGTGGACAACGACGGTCAGCCGCTGGATCCGAATACACTCTTTGTACTGCCGGGGCCGGGGCTCATCAATAATGGCGGCATTGCGACCCAGTTCCACGACCACTTTGCTGAGGAATGGACCGCCCGCCTCTCCTACACACGGTTCTCGGTGTCGAAGAATCATCAGACGAACGTGGGTCTGGAGATGAAATTCAACGACTATCAGTGGATTGATGTCATTCGTCCGTGGGTAGGTGCCCCCATCGGGTCGGACGCGGAAGGAACCAGTACCAACCGGCTCGGGGAATCATCGGATATCTGGCGCGTCAAACCGCGGCGCGGCGGCCTCTGGGTAACCCACCAGATCCGGTTCCGCGGCCTGGTCGCCAACCTCGGGACACGCCTGGAATACTGGTCGCCTGGAAAATATGTGGACGACCTTATCGACGACCCACAGGCACCCATCCTGGATTCTGTCCGGGAGTCCTACAAGGATGGCACGGTGAATGTCTTCGGGCTGGCCACCAAATTCCGCATGCTGCCGAAAGTACGCGTCTCCTTCCCCATCCAGGAAAACCGGGTGCTGTTCTTCAATTACGGTCACTCAACCATCCTGCCGCACCCGACGTTTGTCTACACGGGTCTCGACCCCTTCTTCCAGGATCGATCGTTTTTCTCGGACCTCGGCAACCCGGACCTGGACCCGGAGGTTGATATCAGTTACGAACTGGGCCTGCGCACGCAGTTCACGAGTAATGACGTCCTTACGCTGACCGGATTCTGGCGGGACAAATTCGACTTCATCACGGTGCAGAACGTGACCGTGAAGGACCCAACCGGACGTGATGTCACCCGGGCGTTCCGTATCAACGGTGATTTTGCGCGCGTACGCGGCATTGAGGCCAGTTATCTCAAGCGGATCGGTAATTCGTTCCAGGGGCAGGTGTCCGCCTCCTACTCGCGCGCAACCGGCCTCAGCTCGACGAACAATGACGCTCTCAGCCAATTTCTCGCCGACGGCGATATCGACAATACATTCGAGACGCCGCTTGCCTGGGACCGTCCGGTCGACATCAAGGCCAGTGTCACGTACTCGTACGACAAGGCGTCCCCACTGGCCGGTATCCCGGGACTGAATAAATTCCGTGTATTCGTCTCGTCCACCTATCGGAGTGGACAGCGCTTCACGCCGGTTGAATTCCGTGGCAACCAAATCAACCCGTTCACGGGCGAGGCGGACTGGCGCCCCATCTACGAGCGCGTCCAGGATCCGGCAGAGCGGTTTTCCGAGATTGGCGACGCCTGGTGGTGGTTCGACCTGAATGCGCAGCGCACGGTGCCTGTCGCGGGTACCAATGTCGTATTCACGCTGGAAGTCACGAACCTGTTCAACCAGTCGAACAGCATCATCGTCAATCCGGTGACCGGAACAGCCTTCCCCGATATCGACCCGAGCAAGGTGGACATGACCACCCTGCGCGGAAACGGGGATTTCGACGTTCCGACCGGTACGCGGGACCTCCGGTTCGATGACCCCGATTCGGGAGGCCTGCCTCCCCTCAACCCGGCGCGCTTCCTTCCCCAACGTCATATTGTTCTGGGGGTGGCCTTCCGTTTCTGATGCGTATACCCAACCCACATTTTCTCCTGCTGCTGGTGCTGCTGCTCCTTACCGGGCGCGCCCAGCAATCCTCGGCCCAACTCCTGCCCTCCCTCGGCGACGAGCGGGCCGGTACGTCCGGCTTCCAGTTCCTGAAGATTCCGGTCGATGCCCGGAGCGCCGCACTGGGACAGACGGTCGTGGCATCCGCAGCGGACGTCGGCGCCATTTTCTGGAATCCCGCGCTCGTGGCGCAGTCTACAGGCATTCAGGCCGGCTTTTTCCACACCGAGTACTTTGCCGATGTCGTGCTGGACTACGCCGGTATCATCTATCCCATCCCCGGGACGAACATGGCCGTCGCATCGAGCATCCAGACCATGGATTCGGGTGAGATGGATGTGACAACCGAATTCCAGCCCTTTGGAACAGGCCAGACCTTCAAATTGCGGGACCTTGCGCTGGGCGTTACGTTCTCGCAGCGTCTGACCGACCTGTTCTCCTATGGGGTCACCTCGAAATACATCCGCGAAAGCGTGGCGGGGCTCACCACGAATACCGTAGTATTCGACGTTGGCTTCTTTTATGCGGTGGGGTCGACAGGATTGGACCTGGCCGTTTCGGTCCGCAACTTTGGCGTAGACGGGCGGCCCGACGGCCGTATCGAGCGCACGGTTATTGACCCGAACCCGACCGTGCAGGAAACAGACTTCGAGTCCATTACGCCCCCGACCACGTTCCACATGGGCGCCGTGTACAAGCTATTCCGTGACCGGCCCGATCACATGGTGCAGGTCTCCGCGCAGCTCAACAATCCGAACGACAACGCCGAAAACTGGAATGTGGGCGTTGAGTACGGCTGGAACGACGTTCTTTTCCTGCGGACCGGCTACCGGTTTGCCATTGAAGAGTTTGAAACGCCGAGCTTCGGCATCGGGCTGAAGCTGCCCATTTCGGGTCCGGACCTGCGCTTCGACTACGGCTTCAACCGACTCGACCGTCTTGGGAACGTGAACCGGGTAGGACTCAACCTGACGCTGTAATGAGAATGAGAACCCTGCTCCTGTTTCCACTGCTCCTTCTGGCTGTCCTCGTAGCGGGATGTGACAGCCTGTTCGGCTCCAAGGACGACGCCACGACGGACGAAATATTCGACGCCGGTCGGGCCGAGCCTTCGCTGATCAACGAAGTCGAATACGTCCCGCTGTTTCCGTTCTTCACCCAGGGAGCCGCCGGTGCCTTTACGGCTCCGAAGGATGTGTACGTCGGATACGACGAACTCCTGTACGTGGCCGACGAGGCTGGCGTACATATCATGGACCTGTCCGGACGGACAGCTGAACTGATCTCCATTCCCGGAGGGGCAACGAGCGTCATCCAGGACCGGCGTATGCATCTTTATGTCACAGCCCGGCGCGATACCGTGCTCGCCGGGCAATCCTGGAATCTGCCCGTTGTATACCGGTTTGACGGAATTTCGAGTGGCTCGCCGCGCATTGCCGACATCATCTGGCATCCGTTCGATGACGATTCGCGCCGGTTCAACCGTCCGGACCCGGTTGCGACCGACCAGGACGTGGAGTTCACGAGTGTCGGCGTGCTGCCCGACAACAACGTCTACATTTCGCGTACGGGACCGGTCAACGAAGCAGGGTCCATCCTCTTCCCGCACAACATCATCCTGGAATTCAGGCCGGATGGCACACCTCGGCAGGCTCTGGTTTCGCTGAGTCCCACGAGTCCGAGCCTCAGAAGCTCTGTATTCCCGTCGACCGTCACTACGTTCGTGCATCCGCCCCAGCGGGCATTCTTCGGCGAGGACCGTCATTTCCTCGTTGGCCAAACCCCGGGGCCATCGGGCACGGCAGCACTTCGCTTCACGGCCCTCTCCATTCGTGTGGTCGATACGCCGAACGGCACCGAATTCCAGCCTGATGCCCAAAAGTTGCAGATCACGTTCAACCCCGAGGCAGGCGACTCCTTCCTCTACGATGAATTCAAGTTCGACAGGGTCGGCGACATCACAGTGGCCATGGACGGCACGAACTTCATTTTTGTCGTAGACGCCGGATCGGACAGCCTGCATGTGTTTACCGGGCAGGGTGTGGAAGGCGTAAGCCCTCCTGCAGGATCGTCCAGTACGCAGCCGGTCAACGTGTCCTTTGGTGGATCGGGAGACGGATCCGGACAGTTCAACGGGCCGCTTGGCGTCGCCTATTTTGAACGGATTGTGTATGTCGCCGACACCGGAAACAACCGCATTTCCCGCTTCCGTCTGAATACCGACTTCGAGTAGGGTATCCCCATGAGCCGCAACTTGTTTCACGTATCAGCGGCCGTGGCGGCGCGGTTTGCCGTCGCGCCATTCGCCATCACCCTGTTCGCCATCATGCTGCTGATCCCTTCGGCCGCGTCCGCACAGGTACAGAGTGTTGGCAGCGCTGCAACGCTTGACGTAGCGACCTGGAATATCGAATGGTTCGGAAGCACGTCAAACGGCCCCTCCAACGAGGACCGGCAGCAGGCCAATGTGCGCGAGGTATTCGCGGCATCGAACATGGACCTCTGGGCCGTTCAGGAAATTACGAGCCCCTCGGCATTTCAGAACGTTCTCATGGCGCTTGACGGCAACTATGAGGGTGTACTGGCGACAGAAAGTGGAGAACAGCGTATTGGGTTCGTCTACAACCGGGACGTGATTCAGCCCATCCGGACCGAGCACATCCTGACGGATTTCACGAATGCATTCGCGGGACGACCGCCGCTGGTGATGGAAGCCATTGTGACGCTGCCGGACACGACCTTCAATATGACGTTCATTACGGTCCACATGAAGGCATTCTCCGACCTTGACTCCTGGTCACGCAGGCAGGAGGCATCCTCCCGCCTGAAGTTCAGACTGGATTTCCTGGAGCCCGATGCCAATCTGGTCGTTCTCGGGGACTATAATGATGAACTCCGCGCGTCCATCACGAGCGGGCAGGACTCGCCGTACGCAAACTTCATGCAGGACGAGGCCAATTATCGATTTTCCACGTTGCCTCTCGAAGATGCCGGAGTATGTACGTTCTGTGGCTCCCAGGCGTCCACCATTGACCACATCCTGCTGAGCGACGAGTTGTTTGCGGCCTTGGAGGCCGGCTCGACCGACAGGCACAGCTCGGTCATTCAGGGCGTACCCGGATTTCTCAGCAACACGTCCGATCACGTCCCCGTGTTCACGAGACTGCTCCCGGTCATCGTCAACACGTCGACGGGCGTGGTGCCCGAGCGGATAGCCCTTGAGGCCTGGCCCAACCCCGTGCACTCCACGTTGCATGTGCGTGGACTGCAGGCGGGTGAATCCATGGATATTTTCGATGCGCTCGGACGGCGCGTGAGCTCTTCGCGGACCACTTTTTCGCCCACCATGGACGTGGACGTAAGTCATCTGGCACCGGGTATATACCTCTTGCGAACAGGTCGCAAGGACGACACGCACGTATTCACAAAGTTCTGAGTGGCGTCCCGGGATACGCGGCTGTCGGGGACTCAGTTGTCCGTCGAATGCTGACCGTATTCAAACCAGATCAGCAGCCCGTCCAGCGAATTCCCAAACGGATACCCGGCCTCCCGGTACTCCTCGCCCGCCGTCTTCATGAAGTCGGCCACGAGGCGACGCATGGTTGCAGTTTGCGCTCTCTTCGTGCTCTCCCGGCGGTTCGTTTCAAGGCGTTTCATGTACTGGTTGGCTGATTGGCTGATTCCTGGATATAGACCCAGTATCGACACGCCGCTTGCAAACTGAAGTAACACATCCGGCCGTCACGCCACCTGCGTTGTCCCTGATCCCCTATAAACCATAGGCCTCCTTCACAGCCTCCCAACTGCTCACGTCAACCATCTTCTTGCCGAAAACGGAGCCGTCTATGACGACCAGTTTGACTTCGCGGTCGGGCTCGTTCAGCAGGTCGACGGCCGGGGTCGATGCCTCATAGAAAACCTCGAGGAATCCGACATCATACCCAAAACCCAGCGACAGGGTATAATCCACCGCAGGCAGATCAGCCGACTCCACGCCAACTGTCCACGGCATGGCTGTCCACGTCCCCTGGTCCCGGAAGAACATCAATATTCCACCTTCGTCCACGACGAGCGGCGTCAGGTCCGGTACATCGTACTGCACGGAGGCAACCGAGCCGTTTATGGCAGCATCGTCCATGGAAAAGAAGAAATTCAGGGAGAAGACATTGGCATTGCCGGGAGGTCCCGGGGGTCCAACCGGACCGCTGCCGGTATCGACGTTGCAGGCTGCCAGCGACAGAGCCAGTACGGCGACTGTGATCCTTTGCATACTAATAACCCGTATGTGAATGACGAGGTGTTGTGGCCACACAGCATTCAAATGCTGGGCCAGCGGCCATTCACGACAAAAAATACGTGCTCCGGCCCGGGCTTGAACAAAACCTGTAGCCTATTCTGTACACCCGCTGACCGAAACCTGGGGCAGAAACTCCTGTTGATTCCCGCCCATTCTTCAGTAAAATTACCAACATCATGGTCCACGCAGTCATCATGGCGGGCGGCATTGGAAGCCGGTTCTGGCCGGTCAGCCGACGTAACTCGCCGAAGCAGTTTCTTGACATCGTGGGAGACGACACCATGATCCAGGCAACGGTCCAGCGCCTGTCCGGACTCATACCGACAGACCACTGCCACGTGGTGACGAATGCGGATTATGTGGATACGACCCGTAAGCAGTTGCCAGCGCTTCCCGAAGCGAACATTATGGCCGAGCCCATTGGCCGCAATACAGCTCCATGCATCCTGTACGCTGCGCTGCGCCTGCAACAATCGGATCCGGATGCCATCATGGTCGTCCTCCCGGCCGATCACCGGATCGGTGATGTGACGTCATTTCAGAACGTTCTGAAACTGGGAATTGACAAGGCGCAGGAACAGGGCGCGCTCGTGACGATCGGCATTGAGCCCACCTATCCCGCGACCGGCTACGGATATATCCAATATGATCGGGAGCAGCACACCAGCGAGGCAGATTCCGGCGCGTGGTTTGTCAAGACGTTTGCGGAAAAACCCAATGAGGCGACGGCCGAACGGTTCATTGATTCTGAAGATTTTCTCTGGAACAGTGGCATGTTCATCTGGCGGGTCGACTCCATTTTGGCCGCCATTGAGAAACACATTCCGGACGTGTGGGATGCGTTCTCTTCGACCGTGTCCGCCATGGGTACGGAGAACGAGGTCCGTGCGGTTATGCGGGCCTACCAGTCGTGTCCGTCCATTTCCATCGACTATGGCGTCATGGAGCGTGCAGAAAAGGTCTATGTCGTACCTGGCAACTTCGACTGGAATGACGTAGGGGACTGGAAGGCCGTGTACGACCTGTCGGAAAAGGGCCGCCACGGGAACGCCATTTCCGGTAATGCCGTCGTTCACGACTCCGGCCGCTGCCTCGTCCAGGCCGGTGAAAAGCTCATTGCCCTGGTCGGTGTCCACGACCTCGTTGTGGTCGACACGGACGATGCCGTGCTCGTTTGCCACCGGGATGCGTCGCAACAGGTGAAAAATGTGGTGGATTACCTGCAGGCGAACCAACTGGATGAGTATACATGAACTTCACGTAACATGATCGTTTACAGGACGTACTTTCGACGATCCCACGCCCGCCGCACGATCCCACGCCCGCCGTACGCCCGCCCGCCCGCCGCACGCTGCACATGAAACGCGCCCTTCTCTACCTGGTCCTGTTCGTCTTTTCAGGACCACATGTGCTTCTTGCCCAATCAGTTACCGTGCCGACGGATGGCGAGGACCGGGTCGCCGAGCTGGTGATCACGCTCGATGACGCCATTCAGATTGCCCTCGCGCAGAACATCGCCCTCGAACAGGCCAGGCTCGACCTGGAGAATGCAGGTGCCCAAATTCGCGAAGGATGGGCGGAGCTCTTTCCGCAGCTGGATGTGTCATCCTCCTACACGCGCAATTTCCGGACAGTCAATCCTTTCACGGGATCCCAGGCAGGCGGGTTCTTTCAATCGTTGGGCTTCATCGACTGGCTGAGCTTCAACGAGCAGGCCCGTACGGACGGAGACAACGCCACCTCTCCAATCACCATCCAGGAATTTTTTGCACGTCGGCAGCAGGGTATGGAAGCCGCTGGTATTGCACAGGACGGGGGAGGCAACCCGTTTGGCGTCCCGAATCAATTCCTGGCAGGTCTGTCCGTCACACAGAAACTTTTTGACGGGCGGGCCTTTTTCGGAGCACGCGGTGCTTCAAGGTGGCTTGAACCCTTCACTGAGGCGGGTCTGAACCGACAGCAGCAACTGCTCGTCGACGAAATCAGACGTCTGTTCTATGGTGCCCTGCTGGCACAGGCCAGCGTAGACGTGTCCCGTGAATCGGTCGCCCGGTCACGGCGCACACTGTCCGAAATCTCCAAACAGGTGGAAGAGGGTACGGCCCCGAAGTTCCAACGGCTGACTGCGGCGGTAGAACTGGCCAATCTGGAGTCGACACTGACGCAGCGTGAAACCGATCGTGCTGCCCAACTCGACGCCTTGAAGCTGAGTCTCGGCATTGCGGTTACGCTGGACATCCGTCTGCGCGGTTCGCTCGAGGCCGATGCCCTCCGCTTTCCCCCGCCAGACCCGGACGCGCCGCCAGCCACCCAGGCGCTCACCCGGCGACCGGATCTCTCACAGGCCCGCATCAATATGGAACTGGAGCGCATTCAACTCCGGGTAGCCCGGGCTGAATTCCTGCCCACGCTCGATGCCTTCTTCAACTACAACTTTCAGGGCAGCATACCCGACAACCGGGTCGTGACGTCATCCGATCCCAATGACCCGTTTGCATTCACGTCCGAAGAACTGGGCTTTTTCTCCGATGCGTGGTGGGACCGGACCGTGAGTGGCGGATTCCGTTTGACGTGGAATGTATTCAACGGCATGGCGTCGCGTCAGCGTCTGGAACAGCGCAAGATTGCGCTTCGACGTGCCGAGCTCGATACGAAGTTCCTGGAACGTACCGTTCGGACTGAGGTCAATGCGGCACTCCGGGATGTTGCATCGGCCCGTACACGAATGATTTCCCAGCAGGACAACGTCACGCTTGCCAAGACCAACTTTGAATTTGCCGAGGCCCGCCTTGCAGAAGGAGTGGCCAGTCCCATCGAGGTCAGGGAGGCCAGTGATCAACTCGACGAGGCACAACTGAACTTCCTTCAGGCGACACACGACTACCTCGTTGCACTCAGCGCCTATCAGACTGCACTGGGCGAGCCCACTCCGTAGCCATTATATCATCCATGCACTTCAGGCATCTTCTATCCCTGTATATCCTCGTTGCGGCCTCCGCATGTCAAAACCCCGAGGAGCCGGCCCTGACAGACCGTGCGGAAACGCTTCCGGCTCCGGCTGCTGCAGCAGGCACCGAGCGTGTCCTGCAGGTGGCAACCGTGTCGCTGAAACCGGAGCCGTTCACGGAATACGTACAGCTGACCGGTTCGGTCATTTCCATGAACGATGCAACGCTGTCTGCCGAAACGGCCGGGACGGTCATTGAAACTGCACCGCTGGGAAAGCGGGTGCGCGAGGGCGATGTCGTGGCGCGTCTGGATGACCGTCTGGCCCGTTCCGCCCTCAATCAGGCCCGGGCGGCTGCACGATCGGCACAGGCCTCGTTCAAGCTTGCAGACCAGACCTTCAACAGGCAGGAGCGGTTGTTTGCGGACTCCATCATATCCTCCCTTGAATTCGAAAATGTCACCGCACAGCGGGATCAGGCGGCCGCAGCGCTCTCGCAGGCGGAAGCGGTGGTGGCATCGGCCGAGCGGCAACTTGAATTCTCGGCTGTCAAAGCGCCGTTTGACGGGACGATCGAGGAGCATATGGTCGACCGAGGGGAGCAGGTGGCGCCAACCACCCCCTTGCTTCGCATCGTCAATACAGAATATGTCCGCGTCCGAGCGGGTGTACCGGAAACGTACGCCAACGATATTTTTGAAGGGACACCGGTACAGGTTCGGTTCAGTTCATACGGAGGTACAGTCCGGGAGGCGGAAGTGACGTTTGTGGGATCGGTTATTGATCCGGAAAGCCGGACGTTCACCGTGGAAATTGAGATGAACAACAGTGACCGGTTGTTGAAGCCTGAAATGATCGCCAATCTGCTGCTCACCAGAGAAACGTATGAAGACGGTGTCGTTGTCCCCCAGAACGCCATCATCCGGGATGAGGACGGATATACGGTGTACGTGGTCGAGCATGGCAGAGCCGTACTTCGAAGCGTCGAACCAGGCCCGTCCAGTGCCGGACGCACGCTCATTCTCGGCGGGCTCAAGGCCGGCGAAGAACTCATTGTGAGTGGACAAAGTAATGTCACTACGGGCGATGCCGTACGCGTTGCCAATTCAGGAAACTGATGCGTATTACCGACAAGGCCATTGAGTACAGGACGTCGATCCTGGTGCTGACGGTGGTGCTCACGCTGGGTGGACTCTTCAGTTACGTGACCATCCCGAAGGAAGCATCACCGTCGATTGAGATTCCGAACATCGTGGTTACCACGATATACCCGGGAGCTTCGCCTGACGATATCGAGTCGCTGATCACGCAGCATATTGAGCAGGAAATCCAGGCCATCACCGGCATCAAGGAAATCCGCTCCACATCCACGGAAGGCGTGTCGACCATCATCGTGGAGTTCGATCCGGATGTCTCGATAGATGAAGCCTTCTCGAAGGTGCGCGACAAGGTAGACCTGGCCAAAAGCGACCTTCCGAGCGATGTGGAAGAGCCCATCGTGTCGGAAATCGATTTCTCACAGTTTCCCATCATGACGGTGAACCTGTCGGCACCGTATTCCCTGACGCGGCTGAAGGATGTAGCAGAGCAGCTCGAGGATGACCTGGAATCCATTTCGACGGTACTCGAGGTGGATGTGATTGGTGCCCTCGAGCGGGAGGTACAGGTCCACGTGGATGTGAACCTCATGAACGGGTACAACCTCACGTTCCTCGACATTGCACAGGCCATACGGGACGAAAACACCAACCTGCCGGGCGGATCCATCGACGTCGATGAAGTGAACTGGCTGGTGCGAGTCGATGGTGAGATCAAGGATCCCGCCGAAATCGGTGACTTCGTCATCGATTCGCCAGATGGCCGGCCCATTTACATTCGCGATGTCGCCCGCGTTGAATTCGGGTTCGCCGACCGAACCTCTTATTCCCGGCTGTCTGTTAGGCAGGTGGAACAGTCCGACGGAAGCCTCCTTGTCTATCCCAAGGACGCTCAAACGCTGCTTCCGGTCATCAGTTTGAATGTCAAGAAGAGGGCCGGAGAGAATATCCTGGAGACCGTCAGCGAGGTACGGGTCGTCCTCGATTCGTTCCCATTTCCAAGTGGGACGGAAGTCATCGTGACGGGCGATGAGTCCGAGAATGTGCGGGACCTGATCAAGGACCTTGAGAACAACATCATCAGCGGACTCATTTTCGTCGTGCTGGTCCTGCTCTTCTTCCTCGGCGTGCGAAACGCTGTGCTGGTGGGTATTGCCATTCCCATGTCTATGCTGCTGTCGTTCATCATTTTCCAGGCGCTCGGATACACCCTCAACTTCGTAATACTGTTCTCGCTTATCATTGCGCTTGGCATGCTGGTGGACAATGCCATCGTGATCGTCGAGAATATTTTCCGTTTCAGGGAAGAAGGATACGAACGCTTCGATGCAGCGTGCCGCGGTACCCGCGAAGTGGCCAGTGCCGTCGTTGCTTCCACCGCCACGACCGTCGCCGTATTCGCACCTATGATGTTCTGGCCGGGCATCATAGGTGAATTTATGTCCTACATGCCCCTGACGCTGATTGTCACGCTCGTCTCGTCCCTCTTCGTCGCTCTGATCATCAACCCGGTGTTTACCGGTATTTTTGTCCGTCTCGAAGGAGAAATCGTAGCGAAGCGTCCTCCCCTGGCCAGGCGGCTGGTCCTCGTGGGTGTCGTTCTTCTCGCCGTGCTCCTTGGACTTGCGAACTGGAAGACGCTCTTTGTTCTTGTCCTCGCTGTCCCCGCTGTGTACTTCCTGCACACGAAAGTGCTGAAAAAACAGGGCGATCGCTTTGTGAAACGGTTTCTGCCGTGGCTGGTGGCCAAATACCGCGTTTTCCTCACCTGGATGCTGGTGCGTGACTACACGGTGCCCAGGGCATGGATACGCAATACGGGTGCGCTGTCGGCGTTTACGCTGGGTTTTGTACTGTCGTTCGCCGGACTCCTCGCAGGCGCAGCGCTCGGACAAATTGCATCGTTGGTACTGCTTGTTCCGGGTGTCGTGCTACTGGCACTCGGAGCGTTCGGTGTGCTTATTCATACGGCCGAAAGCATTCTTCTTGGTGGTTGGGGAAGTGTGAAGGCAGGCGCCCTCCTGACGGGTCTGTCCCTGGCAGCGCTCTACCTGATGAGTCTTGCCAAGGCAAACGTAGCGTTCTCGACGGCTGCAGAGCTCGTTCTCTTCCCTGCCGCGATCGTCGTACTTGGTCTGATTGGAGCCGTTGTCGTATCACGCGATACCCTCCTCCTCACCGACAACCGGGCCCGGCTCTTGAACTCCACGCTCGGTTCGCTGCTCATCATCATTGGTATGTTCATCGCGGCACCGACGGGCGTCGAATTTTTTCCCGACACCGCCCCCGGACAAATCCGGGTGACTGCCGAAGGGCCGCTCGGTATGAACGTTGAGGCTTCAGACAACGTGGCCCGGGAGGCGACCTCGCGAATCGAATCACTCCTGGATCAGAACCCGGATTTCGAGTCGAATGTCAAGAATATGCTCGTCAACGTCGGTGTCGGTGCCGATTCGGATTTCGGCGGCGGAGCCGCGAGCCCGGAACGCTCCAGAATTACGCTGAACCTGGTAGACTTCGCCTCCCGGACTGAAGACTCCTTTCTGTCGCTCAATCGTATCCGGGATGGTCTGCAGGGTATTCCTGGAGTGAATATTGCCATAGACAAGGACCAGAACGGGCCTCCCACCGGAGCACCGGTAAATATCGAAATCACTGGACCCGAGTTCGACCGTATTGTTGAGTTGACAAGAACGGTCGTGCAGCAACTTCGCGAGGCGTCAGAATCGGGTACCATCCCTGGCCTCGTTGATATCGAAGACAACCTGAATCAGGGACGCCCCGAACTCCGGGTCGATATTGACCGCGAGCGAGCGGCCCGTTTCGGACTCAGCACGGGACTTATCGCGAGTCAGGTCCGTGGCGCCATCAATGGCCTCGAATCCGGCACGTATCGCACCGGTGACGATGAATACGACATCATAGTACGGCTGCGTAAGGAGGACCGCAGCACGCTTGAAAGTGTCCGTGATCTGACCATTTTCGAAGAAGGCACGCAGGTGCCCCTTGTTTCCGTAGCCAATGTGAACGTGTCCAGCGGCCTGGGCTCCATCACGCGCCTCGACCTGGATCGGGTGGCAATCGTCACGGCCGAGGCTGCGCCCGGATTCAATGGACAGGCCATCCTGGGACAGGTGCAGTCCGTCCTGTCCAGCTTTGAACAGAACATGCCACCCGGTTACTCCATGGCCTACACGGGGGAAAACGAGGAGCAGCAGGAAAGCTTCGGATTCCTGACCATCGTTCTCATTGTCGGCGTCGCACTGGTATTCATGATCATGGTGGCTCAGTTCAACCTGATCTCCTCCCCATTCATCATCATGATTGCCGTCGGCTTCAGTCTGATCGGTGTGCTTCTCGGGCTGATCCTGACGCGGACGCCCTTCGGTCTCATGACGTTTATCGGGATCATTTCCCTGGCAGGCATCGTGGTCAACAACAACATCGTGCTCATTGACTATGCCATGCAGTTGCGCCAGCGCGGCATGGAGAAGCAGAAGGCCATCGTCGAAGCGGGTGCCACGCGTCTCAGACCCGTGCTTCTTACCGCCATGACGACCGTCCTTGGCCTGATCCCGCTGACGTTCGGCATCAACGTCGACTTCGTGGGTCTGCTGACGGATCTCAACCCCAACTTCCAGTTCGGATCGGAAAACACACAGTTCTGGGGGCCAATGGGGACAGCCATCATCAGCGGCCTTACATTTGCCACGTTTCTGACGCTCGTCATAGTGCCCGTCATGTATTCCACGTTCGATTCGCTCTCCGTCCGACTGGGTCGCATGCTGGGTGGCGAAACCCCTGAACCAGCTGACGTGCACGCAACCACAGAATGAAGCCCCTGGAAGCATTTCCCGATGCGCATCTGCGCATTTTTGAGCGCCCCCAGCCGCCCGCACATCCTGGCTCCGTCTACCTGATCGGCATCTGCGGCACCGGCATGGGCTCGCTCGCAGGACTGTTCCAACAGGCCGGAATGGATGTGAGCGGCTCTGACGCAGCCGTCTACCCGCCCATGAGCACACGCCTCGCCGCCCAGCGCATCGAGGTCTTTGAAGGGTTCCGTGCCGATCGGCTGCCTGGATTGGCTGATCTCTATGTAGTGGGAAACGCCTGCACCCCGACGCACGTCGAGGCGGCTTGGGCCCGAGAGAATCATGTGCCCCAGGTCTCCCTTCCGGAGGCGCTCGCCCAGTATTTTATTCGGGACCGGCGCTCCATGGTCGTGACCGGAACGCATGGCAAAACGACGACGACCAGCCTGCTTACGCACGTATTTCGATCGAACGGGCTTCAGCCTGGATTCCTCGTTGGCGGCGTTATGAACAACGGTGGCGCATCGTTCGACACCGGGTCAGGTGCCCATTTCATTGTGGAGGGAGACGAATACGATTCGGCCTATTTCGACAAAAGGCCGAAATTCATGCACTACAATCCCCAGTCGGCCATTGTGACGAGCCTGGAATTCGACCATGCCGACATTTATGCCACCATGGACGACTACCGGGAGGCCTTTCGCGCGTTTGTGTCGCTCGTTCCGGAGCGCGGACTGCTGATGCTCAACGCAGACGACGCGGAGGTCCGGGCGCTGGCCCATGACGCGCGTGCCAGAATACACTACTACGGACTGGACGAGAAGCCCGCAGACATCACCGCGCATGACATCCGGCCGGGCGATGGTGGTATCCGGTTCACTCCCGTGATCCACGGCCGGGCGCTGGATTCCATGTTTCTCAGCATGAGCGGCCGCCACAATCTCATGAACGCACTGTCCGTGCTTGGGATCTGCCTCGATGAGGGCCTCTCCGCCGAGCAAATTGGCCGTGCATTTGCTTCATTCGAGGGGATACAACGCAGGCAGCAGATCCGGGGCGAAGCGCACGGAGTGGTCGTCGTCGATGACTTCGCCCATCACCCGACGGCGGTCCGGGCTACGCTGCAGGCGGCCCGGGAGCGCTGGCCGGACCGCCGTATCGTGTCCGTTTTTGAACCCCGTTCCAACTCAAGCCGTCGCAAGGTATTCGAGGCAGGGTACGCCGCCGCTTTCCGTTCGGCCGATGCCCTCTTTCTGAGCACACCTCCGTTCAGGCACAACGACGATCCGTCCAATTTCATGGACGTGAATCACGTCCTTGCCGAGGTCGCCGACCACGACACCGATGCGTTCCAGGGACCGGATGCCGATGCCCTTCTCCCCATGCTGCTCCGCTATCTGCAACCGGGAGATGTGGCCCTCATCATGTCAAACGGCAGTTTTGGCGGTATTCATGGCCGGCTTCTGGAGGCACTTGCGACAATTTGACAGGCTGACAGCATACGAATGACATCTGGAAAAACGTTTGAAAGAATGGCACATTTTTTTCTGTGCCGTGACCTGAAAGTCGAACCTTTTCCATACACGCAGTCATGAATACACGCAGTTCCTTTTCGTACACGCTCGTCGCTCTCACCACATTCCTGGCCGGTATCCTGTTCGCGACCGCCGGGTCGGACGTTCTTGGAATATCCGAAAGGCTGATGAGCTCCACCTCTGCCCGGAGTTTGGCTCCGGTGGCCCAGATTGGCGGCGACACCCGTGTTGAACAGAGCGTTTCCATAGACGATGCCTTCGTCCGCGTAGCCGACCGTGTGTCTCCCACCGTCGTGCAGATCCGATCCGAGCGCGTCGTCGAGCGTTCTGCCTCCAACCCGTTCGCCGGTTCACCGTTCGAGAATTTTTTCGGGCAGCAGCCCCAGACGCAGCCCCAACAATTCCGGACCAATGCACTCGGCTCGGGCGTCTTCATTCGCTCTGACGGGTACCTGGCTACCAACTTCCACGTCATAAACGACGCCGATGACCTCGAGATCGTGCTGCAGGACGGTACCTTCCACAAAGCCGAAGTGGTGGGAAGTGATCCCAATTCCGATTTGGCCGTCCTGAAGTTGATGGATTTTGAGGGCACGGTGCCCGTCATCTCCATGGGCGAGAAGGATAGCATCCGTACTGGACAGTGGGTCCTGGCCTTCGGATCACCCATGTCGGAAGATCTTGGCAACACGGTCACGTCTGGTATCGTCAGCGCACTGCGCCGAACGAGTGTGCAACTTGGCAGCATCAACCCGTTTTCCTCGCTGATTCAGACCGATGCCGCTGTGAACCCCGGCAACTCGGGCGGCCCCCTGGTCAACCTCAGTGGCGAGCTTGTCGGAATCAACTCGGCTATTTACTCCCGAACAGGCGTAAATCAGGGTATTGCCTTTGCCATCCCGGTCGATGTGGTCCGGAACATCACCGAGCAGCTCATTGACAAGGGACGGGTCGAACGTGGTTTTCTCGGCGTAACCTTCGATCGCGTCCCCGAAACGCTGGCCGAGTTGCAGGGCGTTCCCCGCAGTGCTGCCCAGGTGACGTCTGTGACTCAAGGCGCACCCGCAGACGACGCAGGACTCCGGGAAGGCGATATCATCACTGCCGTAAACGGTTTGCGGCTCAGGGATTTCAACGAACTGCGCACCATGATTGCCAACATGGCGCCCGGCGACGAGGTTGCGCTCGACGTGACTCGCGGGGAGGACAAACTGACCATCCGCGTCGAACTGGCTGAACGTTCGCTCTTTGTGGACGACGCGCGCGGCGATTCCGACGCCCGCTCCGGACGGGACGTGGATAGCGCATCTCCCGAAGAAGCGCTTGGATTCCGTGTCGAAGCGCTGACAGAGCGGCAACGTAAGGCTTTGGGGCTTTCACCGGATGAAAATGTGGAGGGTGTCCTGCTTACACGGGTCGATCAGAACAGCACGGCCTACCGGGATGCGGACTTGCGCCGAGGGGACATCATATCCAAAATGGACCGGAAGCCGGTTGCCTCGGTAGACGATTTTCGGAGCGTGTACCGGGATATCGAGCCCGGAAGCGCCTTCATGGTCGAAGTGCTTCGGGCCACTCGCGAGGCCGACGGATCGGTCACACTGCGCAAGTTCTTCACCGCACTCACCAAGCCGGAATAATGTTCTGTCATTCGGTACCTTGGGGCCGATGACAGCCATTGAATATTTTCTCGACGAACTCCTTGGGGCGGCGCCGGCCGGCGCCGCCCCAAGTGATGTGGAGACACTCGCCAGCGACGCCCTGGATCGTGGCCTCCCGCAGGCCACCCCGGAGGCGGTCATTGCGTGCATTTCCGTGGCCGATTGCACGAGCCGAAACCCCCTTACGCAGGTGGATCTCGTGCATGCCAAGATCCGCCGCATGGGTATCGACATCCTGAGGCGCCTGCATGAAGTCACGTCTGATCTCGGCATGGCCCGTCCTCAACTTCACATCCGGCTTCGGCACAGTCCTGCGCTCCTGGCCGGGCATGGACTGGACGTCTGGCCGCAACTCGCACGGACAATAGGCCATGCCGCCCGAGAGGCCGGTGCGACACGAACGACGCTGCCGGTCGTGTGTTGGGACCTGCCCCGTTTCTCGGAAATGCTTCCGGACGTATTGCCATCACTCGTCAATGCAGACGTCCGGATGGACTTTTGTGGCCGTCCCGGCGCCTATGATCTGCAGTGCCTGTCGACCGCACTTGTCCTGGCAAAAAGCCCGCCGTCAGCGCGGTACGTCATTTCCAACCAACGCACGGCCTGTCCCGTGCTGCACCCGGAAACCGTGGAGCTGCGTGTACAGTCCGTTCTTGCGGACCTCTCGACGGATGCACCTGCCGTCAGGCGCGCCCTGGCGCGCACGCTGGCCCGCACCAACCGGCATTTCGCCCACTCTCTGGCCGCGGGCCGGGAATATTGGTGCGCAGGCGACGGATACATCGAACGGCGGCCCGCGGCAGGCCTGCAGCTGCCCTCTCTGCCTGACAGTGACAGTATAGCCTCTCATCTTGGCTGGCCCATCGGATGCGGCGGACCAAGGCACCTTGCGCTCCGACCCGATACAACGCCAGACCAGCTTGAAGCCGGGCTTGCACGCTCGCTTTCCGAGCCTGGTTATGTGGTGGTATCGGGCGCGACAGCGTCATCAGGACCGTCATGAAGCTGTCGGTATCACCCCTGCCACTCGCACTCCGACATGCCTTCCGGATTGCTCATGGCACAAGCAACGAGCGCACGAATGCACTCGTGCAGTTAGAAAGTGGAGAAAACAGCCATGTGGTCGGACTCGGCGAGGCTGCGCTTCCGCCGTACTACCCCTGGACGGTCCGGGATATCGAGGACTACATTACATCGCTCTCTCTGGATGGCCTCGACATCACGGCGCGGGATCACGTATCCATTCTGTCGTGGCTCGACCACCTCCCTTCTGGCCCGGCCCCGGCCCGTGCTGCGGTAGACATGGCCGTACACGACGCATGGAGCCGGCACCTCGGCCTGCCACTTCATGCTGCCCTCGGCCTTGATGGGCGCGAGTTGCCAATCAGCACATATGCGCTCCCCATTCCGGAGTCACTCACCAGACTCGACGGCATGCTGGCAGCCGTTTCCAGCTTTCCGTTTCTGAAGCTGAAACTCGGGAGCGGAGACCCGGATTTTGATGTCGCCGTTGTGCGTCGCGTGCGTGAAATCTACGCCGGTACGTTGTGCGTGGACGTCAACAGCGGGTGGTCTGTTGAAGAAGCGTGTGCTTGCATTGGTGCCCTCGACGATTGCGCCCTCGCCTTCATCGAGCAACCTGTGGCGGACGGCTGGGAAGACCTGCATCGACTGCTGCACGCCGGAAGCAATGCTACCCACCAGATTCCTCTCGTTGCAGATGAATCCGTGCAGGGTCTGGATTCCATTCCACCATTGGCCCCGTACGTGGGGGGCATCAATATCAAACTTGCCAAATGCGGTGGCATCTCCGGCGCCCTCAGGCAGGTCCAATCAGCACGTACGTTGGGCCTGAAATGCATGTTGGGGTGCATGATTGAAAGCTCCATCGCCTTGACGGCCGCGGCCCAGATCGGATCCGTGTTCGACTGGCTGGACCTGGACGGCACCATGCATACCGCCTCGGACCCCTTTGAAGGGCTCCGATTCAAACAGGGTACCATCACTGTGCCTGACCGCGCCGGCCTCGGCGTCAGGCCTCGGCATGCACCGGCTTGAGCGTCGTTTTGATTACCACCTGACTCTCCGTGAGTGTCCGGTGCACCGGACACCGATCGGCAATCTCCAACAGACGATTTCGCTGCTCATCCGTAAGATCGCCGATGAGTTCAATTTCGCGTTCCACGAGGTCAATCTTGCCCATTCGGTCTCCGGCATCACAGTCACAGTCCTTTGCATGCATTTTTTCATGCATGAGGTGTACATGTACCTCGTCCATGGGCCAGTTTTTACGATCGGCGTACATGCGCAGCGTGATGGCCGTACAGGCTCCAAGCCCCGCCACGAGCAGGTCATAGGGGCTGGGTCCCCGGTTCGTACCACCCACAGATTCCGGCTCATCGGCAACGAGGGCATGTCCACCCGCCACGATTTCTGTTCGGTACCGGGATGCATCGAGCGTCACGGTTACGTGACGATGGCCATGATCGGCATCTTCCTCCGCCGTCGGCACCTCAATGTAGCGCCTCGACCACGCCGAAAGCACTCCGCCCGTGTACAGGGCATCCTCTTCGCGGGAAAGCAGATGATCGGCAGAGTCGAGCGAGACAAAACTTTTGGGATGCTTGGCCGCTTTGTAGATCAGAGCGGCGTTGTCTATGCCCACGGTGGTGTCGACGGGAGAGTGCATGACGAGAATGGCTACATCGAGGTCACCAATCACGCGGGCGGGATCCTGTGCTTCCAGATCATCCAGGAACTCTTTGCGAATGGTAAACGGCCTCCCCCCGATCGACACCTTGGCGTGCCCCGATGCACGAATTTCGTCCTCAGACTCGGCAAAAAGATTTCGCACGTGTGCCGGATCGTAGGGTGCGCCCACGGTGGCAACGGCGCGCACGGAGGGCAGGCGCCGCGCAGCATGCAGGACGGCTGCGCCGCCAAGCGAGTGACCCACCAGCAGACGGGGCGCCTCATACTCGGAAGACAACCACGCCGCTGCCGACTCCAGATCTCCGATATTGGAACTGAAATCCGTATCCGCAAAGTCCCCCCTGCTTTGTCCCAGCCCGGTAAAATCAAACCGGAGCACCCCATAACCGGCTCGCGTCATGGCGCGGGTCAGATGGCCCACGGCCTTCAGGTTTTTGGAGCAGGTAAAACAGTGGGCGAAAAGTGCGTAGGCATACGGCCTACCATCTGCCGGCAGATCCAGGTGCGCCGCAAGCTCAATGCCACGATCATTTTCAAAACGTATTCGGTGGGTAGACATGAATAAGAGGGTTTGTTCAGAATGCTGAAGGTCACTACAAGAGCTCAAACGTCACGGCGCGTGGCCGGACCGAGGCTGGCACCTGGGTTTTCTCCATGAAGCGGATGCCACCATCACGGGCCAAATGCAGTATGGTCGATACGCGCGTTCCGTAATTTTCGCTGCAGATACATGGTGCAGAAAGGGTGCGCTCCCAGGCAAGCGGAACGCCGGTGGATGGCAGTTCTTCTTCGGCGGCGACAGCGGTGTCCTCCAGAATGGGAAGCAACGCAGCCGTGTCCACGTCACCTGATGCGAGCGCCCGGGTCAGGGCAGCCTTTCCCCTGTTCACCTTCGGCCAAGGTGTGTTCAGTGCTGCATTGCTGATTCCGTAGGTGCCCGACTCGAGGACCTGTGGAGGGCCGGATAAACGATTGGAAAGATAGACGAGTTGGTCTGTATCGTAGAGAAGAAGGTTGAATCCGTTATAGCGATGTCCTTCTTCCAGCACGCGGCCGGCCGCGGCCGCGGCCGACTCCCGTGAGATCAGGAACGAGCGCACCAGATCTCCCCTGCTTTGCGCATCGGGCACGTTCTTACCCGGTTCGCGCACATTCGTGACGGCGGCCATCCTGCCACCGGTCGTAACCCCCAGCCAGCTTCCACCCGACTGCAGGTCGCGCCCCCCGAGCACATCCGGCGCATCGACCCAGAAATCCGCCTGCCTCGCGGGACGATTGTGAAACTCATCCCGGTTCGCAAGAAGCAGCAATTCGTATTCTTCGTGCATTCGGAAAGAAAGCAGAATCAGGCACATGGCGTCATGCCCGGCGCCGGGACAGCAGCGCGACGGGAGATGTGGGAGTAGGTGAGTGTCCTTTGTATGCCGTCGTGTCGAATTGTTTCGGAGAGAGCGCCCCGACGGCGGCAGCTACCTTGCCTGCCTTCTGAATGACCGTGCCCGCAGCCATTTCCGGTCGATGCATCAATTGTACATTCTCCGGGTTGAACAATCCGCTTCACATACGCGTGCACGTACTCTGTAATGCGCCTGCCCTTCAAATCACCGTCGGCCATGTTGCTTCAAAACCTGGAAGAATCTGTCCCGGTACGTCTTCCGCTGAACCGTTCTTACAACATTCAGTTCACCGACCTGGATGAGTTGCCGGCGGCCATGCGGGGCGCCGGATTGCGCCCTGGCAAAGTGCTTGTAGTAACCGACAGCAACGTGGCAGCTCATTTCCGGGACCGCCTCGATGCCCTGTTCATCAAGGATGGGTGGGATGCGCTCGTTCTGGTGCTTCCCCCAGGTGAAACCACGAAGAGCCCGAAGCATCTTCACGCCATATACGAAGCTGCACTCGCCTGGAACATTGATCGCCGCACGCCCATCGTGGCCTTCGGTGGCGGTGTGATTGGCGATTTGGCCGGTTTCGCTGCGGCGACGCTGCTGCGAGGATTGCCCGTCGTTCAGGTACCTACATCCTTGATTGCACAGGTTGACAGTGCCGTCGGTGGCAAAACAGGTATCAATCATGACAAGGGGAAAAACCTGATCGGAGCCTTCCATCAGCCGGAATTGGTATTGGTCGACACGAAGCTGCTCTATACCCTCAACCGTCGCCATTGGACGAGTGGCCTCGCCGAAGCCGTGAAACATGCATTGATTGACGATGAACCCTATTTCGCCTGGATCGAGAAGGAGTTCAGTCGCATACTGGCCCGCGACCCGGACGTGGTACCGGACATGGTCTACCGGGCCGTGAAGGTGAAGGCACGCGTTGTCAGCGAAGACGAACGCGAGTTGGGGCGACGCGCGCTGCTCAATTTTGGACACACGTTCGGGCACGCACTGGAACATGCCACCGGATACGGAACGCTCACGCACGGCGAGGCCGTGGTTCTCGGCATGCGCGCGGCCACATTCCTGTCCCGGAGACTCCATGCCAAGGTCGATCAGCACCGGATAGATGGTGTCCTCGGCGCGTTCCCGGAACCCTCGCTACCAGAAGGACTGACGGCCGAGCTGCTCACGGCCGCCATGCGCTCCGACAAGAAGGCCCAGGCGGGCCGGCTTCGGTTCGTACTGCTGCGCAAAGTCGGCGTAGCGTACGTAGAGGATGATGTTACCCCATCCGATATTGAGGCCGCCTGGGATCACGTGCTTGGCCTGAGGTGACAAGCCGGCGTATCCATCATATGGTCCAGAGACTGATCCGACTGGTGGCAGCCGCCGTGCTGCTGGGCCTCGTCGTGTTTTTTGCGGCCACGCGCACGCAGGTGGGTCGTGACCAGGTGGCCCGGCAAATTGAAGAATCCGTGTCGAATCGGTTTGCGGGCACGCTCCGCATTGGTGGCATGACGGGCAACCTGGCCCAGACTCTTTTCGCAACGGATGTCGTGTTTGAGGATCCCCAGGGACGCACTGTCCTGTTCGTTGACTCCGTCGTCGCGTCACCTCGGTGGACAGCATTCCTGCGCCGGGAATTCTCCATCGGCACGCTGGAGGT
Source organism: Bacteroidota bacterium (assembly GCA_029262775.1). Classification (GTDB taxonomy): domain Bacteria; phylum Bacteroidota; class Rhodothermia; order Rhodothermales; family UBA10348; genus 1-14-0-65-60-17. The sequence continues at coordinate 33,258 of JAJCYR010000056.1, read as the reverse complement.
TTTCGGATTGTCGGCTACCCTGTATCCAGGAACGGACTCTTTAGCGCTGCCCAGCCTGCACGCGGCGCTCGTCGTGGCCGACTCCACCCGCGCATCCGCACCCGGAAGTGGATCGTGGTCCATGACCGGGGCTGCGGTACGTATTTCCGGAGCCGCCGTCCGCGCCGGTGAGCCGCCCTCATCTGGCATTGGTGCCCTCCCGGCGTGGTCGGCATGGCTCGCAGAGCGCCCCATGGAACGCATGGACATCAACCTCGATATAGCCTGGACCGCATCCAGGAAGCAGATTGACATCCTCAGGTGGGACAGCACATTCCCGCGGCAAGGACTCGGCACCTCGGACGTCCGAGCCCAGGTGCGTGTTGATGATGACCGGATCTCTGTTCTCGACGCTGCGCTGCGCATCGGGACTTCCTCGGTGCGTGCCGACGGCTACATTACCCGAACAGAGGGTGCACGCCGTTTCCAACTCGAGATCTTGCCGTCTGTACTCCAAACCAATGAGCTGCATCTGCTCGCAGATGCCATTCCCGCGCGTGGCGAAGTCGAGATAGGGACCAGGATCCAGGGATCCACCAGCGATGTGACCATCCCCTGGCTCGATATCACCCGTGGCGCGTCGTCCCTGCATGCAGAGGGAACCATCATTGGGCTCCCCGGAGCCGCCGATTTCGAGCTTTCCGTGCGTTCCGATCGGCTGGAACTCGATGAGATCCGGTCCTGGGTGCCTGGTTATCCGGTCCTGCAGCAAAGTACCATCTCTTCGATTTCAATGGACACGTACGCGCGTGGCCAGGTCCCCTCGCTCAGAAACCTTCGTGATGACCCGTTCTCTGGTTGGAAAGCCAACGGCAACGTGGACCTCTTCTCAAGCGCCGGATCCGTGGCGTTGTCCTTCGATATCGGAGCGCTCACGAGGGGCTCCACACGGCATACCATTCGTGCACGCTCAGAGGATGTTGATCTCGGCCCCTGGTTGGGAAAGAGCGCACTCCACACGCGGCTCACGGGTACACTCTCCGCATCCGGCTCGGGCCTGCATCCCGACGAATTTGTGTCCAGCGTGTCCCTGGAGCTTGACGCGCCCCGGTGGAACAACAGGCGGCTTCAGCGCCTGACGGCTATGGTGGAACGCGTCCCCGCCGCCTGGTCTGCCGAGGCAATACTCTCCCAACAGGACGGTGCCGCGGACCTGACCGGATCCTGGGAGCGTGGATCGCCTGTGCGCCTGTCTGGACACCTGGAGCAGGTGAATCTCGGAAGTCTTTTTGGTCTCGATGCCTGGCAAAGTCAGCTGACGCTCGACCTTGAGGGTGATTTCACGCCATTCTGGAGTGACTCCTCGCGTTTTGCCGTCACGGTGGACCTGGATTCTTCCTGGGTGGCACAGCATGGCGTCCGGCAGGTGCTGTTCCCTCAGCAGATATCGGCCCGCTTCATTCCGCCCAATCCGGACTCCCCGACGGATGTGTTCCAATTCACGTCTCCGTCGCTGCGGCTATGGGCACGCTCCGACGCGCCGCTGCACGCTGCCATGCCAGCTCTCTCCCACTGGCGCGCCCTCGCCCGGGAGGCCGCTGTGAGGGCAGGGAACAAGTGGTTGCAACCGGATGGCAACACACGTGACCTGTCCGCGCTGGTTCGCCAGAGGGGGCGCACGTTGGACGCGGCCCGGGCCACGGAGTTGGCGCCAATTTCCCTTCACCTGGGTATAGACGTTGCCAATGCCTCCCTGCTGACGGCCTTCAGACCGGCCGGTGACTCCCTGGCCCTTAGGGGCAGAGCCGACATTGACCTGCGGGTCGGCCCCGACACATTTTCGGCCTACTCCACGAGCCGATTCCCGCACGTCCGCACGGGGCGTCTGCTGCTTCATGGCTTGCAGACGGAGTGGAGTATGTCATCGTCGCGGTCCGACACTGCCGCCGCCGCTCCGCCCCTCACGGAGAGCCGCCTTGACGTGAGCATCGATTCGCTGTCGCGTGGATTCCTGAAGGCAGGAGACACCCGCCTGATGGGTACCATGCTCGATACACAGGGCGACGTGGAACTCCACATGCGCGGACCTGGACTCACGGACTCATTGCGAATATTTGCCGGACTCGACCTTCTGCCCACCTCCAACCGGATCCGACTGGAGACGCTCCAACTGCATGCTGGTCCCTCCGAGTGGTTTTTGAAATCTCCTGCTACAATCGATTTTTTTGCCGATGCGACGCGCATTGAGGACTTGCAGGTGGCGCTCAGGGACGAGGAAGGACTTACGGAACAATCTTTTTCGGCCGCTGGAACGTTCTCCGCGTATCCGGAAGATCTCGTCCGACTGAGCGCGAGTGAACTGCTCGTGACAGACCTGTCCGATTACCTGAACATTCGCAAGCGTATTGGTGGAAGACTGAACGCATCGGTCGACCTGGCTGGCGGCTTCACCCAACCGCGCGCATCGGGTCAGATTCGGCTCGACAATGCCTCACTCGAACGTCATGTTTTCGGCAATGTCATCATCGAGAGTGGTTTCAAGTCGAACAGTCCGGACCTGGACTTCGGCCTGCGTATTGAACCCATTGACGCCGACTCGATATTCATCTCGGGCCGAGATGAACCCGGGGATGTCGTGGAAAACGACCTGTCCATCACGGGCATTGTCCGCCTTCCGGGACGGGCAACCGGGAGTGAGGGCCGGCTTGATCTGGATGCTGATCTGGAGCACATGAACCTCTTTTTCCTGGAGTACGTCTTCAACCAGGCGGTGGCCAACGCGGATGGGTTTCTGGTGGGCGATGGTCGCATTACCGGTACCCCCTTCCAGCCCATCATAGAGGGCCGGGCTGCTGCGCTCAACGGCACATTTGATATCCCACGCACGGGCCTGACCTACGGATTGGAGGGTGAGATGCGCATCGACCAGAAAGCCATTCATTTCGAGCGCGTGCTGGCCCGGGACCAGCAGGGAGGGTCGGCGCTCGTCACCGGACGTATGAACTTCAACAACTACCGGGAATTTACGCTCGACCTCTCGGGTGCACTTGACGAGTTCCAGATCATTGGTTCGGAAAAGACGAATGACCTGCCGTTTTATGGCTTCATCTGGGCGTCAGGTACGCTCACACTGAACGGTCCGCTCTACGATGCCATGCTCCGCTCCACGGACGCCGTAACGAGACCCGATTCTCGACTGTTCATTCCGGTTGAAGAGACGATCTCGGAGACCGACGAAAGCTTCATTGTATTCGAAAATACACCCGGCGTCATTCCGGACTTTGACTCTCTTGCCCGGCGCCCATTCCTGCTGGCCCGCCGTCCCACGACCGAGCGGCAATTCCTCGATGCGCTCAACATGGACCTCAGCATTCGTGCCCCCACCGGATCGCTCGTCCACCTGGTCATCGACCCCCTCTTGGGAGACGTGATCGAGGCATCCAGTCAAGGAACCATACAACTCGTTCGGGATGAAGGCGAGTTTTCCGTATTCGGAACGCTGGAAGTCAACGCCGGAAAATACCTGTTTACTGCCGGCGAGGTCTTCCAGCGGAATTTTCAGATTTCGGAGGGAGGAACCATGACATGGGACGGCGATCCGCTCAACGCGGCACTCGACATCAACGCGTCCTACCGGACGCGCGCCTCCCTGCGCGGCCTCGACAATGCGGACGACGACAGCCGCCTGGTACCGATGATCGTACAGCTTCACATCACCGGTACCGTCCTCTCCCCTGCCGTCGAACTGAGCCTCGCCATTGACCAGTCCAACCAGAACGTACTCGGAAACAACCAGGCACTGGAGGCCCGGCTCAACCAGCCGGAACTGGCCGCGGAATATGCCACAAGCGTCCTGCTCACCAACAGTTTCATACTCACAACGAACAATATTTCTTCGGATTCAGGTGGGCAACTGGCCTTCAACAGCGTATCCCAGCTCGTTTCTTCCCAGCTCAACCGCTTTCTGAATGCCGCGCTTCCAAATGTGGATTTCAGCTTCGGCCTGCAGGGCGAAAATACCCAGGATCTGGATGTCACATATGGGGTTGCACTGCGCCTGCTCGACGAACGCCTCATTATTCGGGGCCAGGGCGTCTACCAGGGAGCACGCTCGTCCAACGACATCCGCGCGAACGATGGCCTGCAGGGGGAATTCGTGGTCGAAATCCGCCTCAATCCGAATGTGTCGCTCGAGGTGTTCTTCCGCCGGGAAGGGGACATTCTGCAGAGCACCGAGCTCACCAATACAGGCGGCATCGGCATTTCCTACCAGACCGAATTTACCGGGTGGCGACATCTGTTCACCGGCCCTCCGGTCTCGCCAAAGTGACGCAACTTCGGGGCTGGTGCAAGAGGCCATTGAAGAAGTAGAGGGCCTTCTGCATGTCTTCAGGACTCGTCTTTTATATTTCAAACGAATCAACGATAGTTCCCGGACCATGAAACCACTCGCCAAACGCACCGAAGGGCTCAAGCAGAGCAGTATCCGAGCCATCACGCTCATGCTACGCGACATCGACGGCATCAATCTTGGCCAAGGCATCTGCGACATGCCAACGCCTGGCCCCATCAAGCAGGGGGCGCACGCCGCGATCGAGGCCGACAAGTCCATCTATTCCTACTACGGGGGTATTCAGCCCCTACGGGAAGGAATACTGGAAAAGGCCCGCTCCTTCAACCATATCCCAGTCGATTCGCCAGACAATATCATGGTCACCGTGGGATCGACAGGGGCGTTCGTAGCCACGCTGTTCACGCTGCTCAACGAAGGAGACGAGGTGATTGTCTTTGAGCCCTATTACGGGTACCACGTGAACCTGCTGCAGGTGATGGGCGCGGGTATCCGGACCATCACCATGCAGGGACCGGATTGGGATATCGATTTCGAGGCAGTCGAGCACGCCATCACCGGTCGAACGCGTGCCATCATTGTCAATACGCCCGGTAATCCCAACGGGAAGGTCTGGAGCCGTCAGGAGCTGGAAACGCTGCTGGCCCTGATGGAGAAATATGATCTTTACGCCATCACGGACGAAATCTACGAGTACATGCTTTATGACGGCCGCGAGCACGTCTCCCTGGCCTCACTGCCTGGCGCGCTGAGTCGGACCATCACCATTTCCGGGTTTTCGAAGACGTACAACATGACCGGGTGGCGGCTCGGGTACGCGGTCGGACCCGTGGATATCATCGATAAGATGGGGCTCCTCGCGGATCTCCTCTACATCTGCGCCCCGACCCCGTTGCAGTACGGCGTCGCGGAGGCCTTTTCCATGCCCGACTCCTATTTCACCGAAATGGCTGCGGCCTATGCCGAAAAGCGTGATGTACTGTGCAGCACGCTTGAGGAAATCGGTTTCAACGTGCCATGGCCACAGGGGTCCTATTATGTCCTCGCTGATTTTGCCCCCCTGCAAGCGCGATTCAATGGCTTCGCTGACGACGAAGAGGCCCAGCTGACCCTGGTACGGGAGGCAGGTGTAGGCACGGTGGCCGGTCGATCCTTCTTCGCACACCCCGAGGACGGGGCGACCCGCCTGCGATTCTGTTTTGCCAAGGAACTGGAGGTCCTCGAGGAGGCCTGTCGGCGACTCACAAATGCATTCGGACAGACTGGATAAGCAGATCGTGAACCGGACCGTGTGAGGCCACAATGCCTTCATTCCCAGACAGCTTGGCACCACGACTGAAGTCCAATGCGCGGCCGAGCATGTCCGTGACCCGGCCACCAGCCTCTTCCACGATCAGACAACCGGCCGCGTGATCCCAGATGTTTTCCACGTAGGTGTCTGAAACAGGCAGACGCAGGTAGATCTCGGCCATCCCCGCGGCCACAGCCGCGTACTTGGCCTGTGAGTCCATGCGCACCGGATTGCCCTGAATACCCACATCGGCAGCAATGAGCGCCGACGTGTCGTGCGCCGAATGTCCGGATTCCACCGATTCACAGAAACGCATGCGTGCGGGCTGCTGTTCTTGGCTGACATCGAGCCTCCCGAACAGCTCCAGTGTCTGCAGGTCGAAGGACCAGGTACCTCCCCCTTTTTCAGCGGCCACAATCACTCCGTTTGACGTCATGCCGGGCAGCGACAGATTGGGACATGCCAGGACGCCAATATCCACCTCTCCCTCAACAATGAGCGCCAGTGCGACTACGTACTGACCACCGCGTATGAACCCTTTCGTGCCGTCGATCGGATCCAGCGTCCAGTGCCGGCGACTCGGCTCGCGGTCGGAGCCGAGGTCTATCCACCGCAATACATTGTCCAGGGTTGCACCTGCACCTGTATGCTGCTCCCGAACTGCTTCCAGTATGCGTTCCCTCGTGCCCGCAGCCGCGTCTTCGAAGAGCATGGCCGCGCTTTCTTCGGCAATAACCCCATCCCCCGGGAATGCGTCGTGCAACTGGCGACACACCAGGGCCTGACTTCCAAAATCTGCAGTGGTGACGGGCGATGCATCGGCCTTCTGGATACTTTCGGGTGCCGATGCGGAGTGGCTTCGGACGTACATGCATAGCCGCGCCGCTTCCCGTACCGCCTGAAGCGCTACCTGTGTTTCTCGTCGATCTATCATCAGCTTGTCGGGGTCATGGGTTTACACATAGTCTGGCAATTGGGACAGGGCGCCCAGCTGACCGCTCGTGTGGTTGAGTTCAAAACCGAGATGCACATGGCCGTTCGTCACCAGCAGATAGGGTGCCTTCAGCACACGATTATATACAGCCACCTGGTCGGCCGCCGACTGGGTCAACTTGACGCCGGGGGCCTTGCACTCGATGACCATCCACGGATTCCCCTTCCGGTCATGCACAACGATGTCCGGGCGCCGGGGCACGCCGTGGACATCGATTGCTTTTTCCACGGCTATCAGACCGGGCGGAACGGACCATTCCGAGGTCAGCCACGACAGCAGGCGCTGCCGAACACGCTCCTCAGGTGTCGCAGCCACGAGGCGCCTCCGAACGGGGTCATACAGGTGTCCAGAACCGTCCTGCTCATGCATGCTGCTTCCTGCCGTCGGCCATCAGGTACAGCACCGACATGCGCACGGCCACACCATTGGTGACCTGGTTCAGAATCAATGCCCGTTCATGATCCACCACATCCGTTGCCAACTCTACGCCCCTGTTGACCGGACCCGGATGCATGACAATCAGGTCCTTGTATTTCTCGAGGTGCTCCAATTGAATCCCGAACTGTTCGTGGTACTCCCGCACCGACGGAAACAGGCTCCGACCCTGTCGTTCCATCTGGATGCGGAGGGCCATGGCCACATCGCACCCGTCGAGGGCTTCTTCCAGGCGCGTTGTGATCCGGACCTGGCCCCGGGCCTTCTCGCCCAGAAGCCGATCCAGGTGAACCGGTAGCAGGGATGCCGGTCCGCAGAGTGTCACTTCTGCGCCCATCGTGGTCAGGGCGTGAAGGTTCGACCGGGCCACACGGCTGTGCATGATGTCCCCGATGATGGCTATTCGCAGGCCGCGAATGCGACCAAATTGCTGCCGAATGGTCATCGCATCGAGCAGGGCCTGTGTCGGGTGTTCGTGCGCACCGTCCCCTGCATTGATGACGACGGCATTGACGCACCGGGTGAGGAACGAGGGAGCACCAGCCGATGAATGTCGAACGACGACCATGTCGATTTTCATGGCTTCAATGTTGCGGGCCGTATCCCGAAGCGTTTCTCCCTTGGACACGCTGGAGCCTGACGATCCAAAATTGACGACATCAGCCGAGAGGCGCTTCTCAGCGAGCTCAAACGAAATCCGGGTCCGTGTGGATGGCTCATAGAACAGGTTTACAACCGTCACGCCCCGCAACGAGGGGACGCTTCGAATGGGCCTGTCCAGTACTTCCCTGAACTGCACGGCGGTGTCAAGTACACGCGTTATGTCCTCACTGGGCCAGCCTTCCAGGCCCAGCAGGTGTCTGTGGCGTAGCCCGGTATCCGGCTCCGATGTCCCTTCCTGCACGTTTTCCGATGCCGGGTCTGTTGTCATATTGTTACCCCTGACTCAACAAGCCACACGCCTTCCCTGTCGTCGCATTCCCTGAGTCTGACGCGCACTTCTTCACCGGGAAGGGTGGGCACATGACGCCCGACAAAATCCGCCTTGATGGGCAATTCCCTGAGGCCCCTGTCCACCATAACCAAAAAATGCACGGAAGCGGGTCGTCCGATATCCATCAGGGCATCCAGTGCACTGCGAACGGTTCTGCCTGTAAAAAGCACATCATCCACAAGTACCAGATGTCGATCGTGGATATCAAAGTCAATGGCCGTTTCACGTACCTCGGGCTTCCGGTTTCGCACCCTGAAGTCGTCACGGTACATGGTGGCATCGAGCACACCCACGGGTACATCCACCCCATCGAATTCCCGGACAAGGCGGGCGAGCCGACGGGCAAGAAATACCCCACGGGTCTGCATGCCGATCAGCCCGAAGTCCACCCCGGCCGTTTCGTCAACGGCAAACATTTCGACGATCTGACGCGACATCCGGTGCAGACTGCGCTCCAGGTCGCGCTCGTCCATGAGCCGGGCTTTAATGGTGTCGTTGGCGTGCATGACTCCAATGTACGGACCCTTCAGGACGGACGTCTTTTGGAGTGCGTGAAAAAAATGACGTGGAACAGAAAACGGCATCACCGTTTGACAGGAATCAACGAATCCCGCTACCCGACGTGCCTGCCACCGAACAATCGCTGAAATATCTGGACCCGGCATTCATCTCACAGATCAACTCCATGGAGTTGCGTGCCCGTCTGATTGTTGAAGGGTTTATCACTGGACTTCATAAAAGTCCTTATCACGGATTCTCAGTAGAGTTTGCAGAACACCGGCCGTATAACCCGGGTGACGAGCTGCGACACGTAGACTGGAAAGTATTTGCCAAGACAGACCGGCACTATGTGAAGCAGTACGAAGAAGAGACCAATCTGCGTCAGTACGTCGTGCTGGACACGTCGGCTTCCATGAAGTACAAACACAGTGCAGAAGTCAGCAAACTGGAGTACGGCGCCTGGCTGGCGGGTGCACTTCACTACCTCATGGTCCGGCAGCGCGACGCCACCGGGCTGATTGCGTTCGATGAGCACATCCACACCATGAGGCAACCAAAGTCCACGCAGGGGTACCTTAGGCAGCTGCTGGCGACGCTGGAGACCCTCACCGAAGAAGGAAGTGACGACCGGCGCACGAGTGCTGCATCGACGTTGGAGGAGGTAGCTGAGCGGATTGGCCGTCGGTCCATGGTCGTCCTGATTACCGACCTGTTCGAAAATATTTCCGAGCATGACGCCCTGCTCACAGCACTTCGCCACCTGCGCTATCGTGGCCATGAAGTCCTGGTGTTTCACGTTCTCGAGTCCGAGACCGAGCGTCATTTTCGTTTTCCAGACGTCCCCATGCGGTTTGTAGATATGGAAACCGGTGAAGAAATGAGCGTACAGCCTTCCCAGCTGCGCGACAATTACACGGAGGCTGTTGCCTCTTTTTCACATCGATTCCGCAATAAGTGCCGAGAACATAACGTCGATTTTGTGGAGCTTGATACTTCCCAGAGCTACAGTACCGCACTGCTGGCGTATTTGAATAAACGTCGGCGTCTATCCTGACCCGGATCTGCCACCCGGTGGCCCCAACCTAATCCTTGAGGAATGTATCCATGCGATCACCTGTACGCCTTCGCCGGGCTTCGCGCCCGGTCATTTTTGTCCGCTTTATTTTCCTGCTTTTCATTCTTGGCGGTGTCCTGGCGCACGAATCCGTTGCCCAGCTGACGGACACAGGTCGCGGTGTCGCCGACCCCCAGGTCACGCCCACGCTCGTCGACGATCCTGAATTGGTATCGGCATACGCCAATACTATTACTGCAAGCGACCTCGCGGCGCACCTCTATTTCTTCGCATCCGACTTCTTCGAGGGTCGCGAGACGACCCGGCCAGGCCAGAAGATGGCTGCCGAGTACCTCGCATCACAGTACCGGCTGATGGGGCTTGAGCCGCGCGGCACGGCTGCAGCGCACGACACTCCGGGTCCAGCAGCCTACTTGCAGCCCTTCACCGTTTACGGGACGCGTTTCGAGCGCAGCACCCTGAAGGCAGAGCGCAATGGGACGGAGCTTTTCGCGGCCGAGTTTTCGCGTGACGTGAATGACGGCTCGTTCAGCTATCAGATGGGCGAAGGAAGCGGAGTCACCGCCCCGCTCGTATTTGCGGGGTACGGTATTCACGAGCCGGAGCGCAATTTCAGCGATTTTACTGCCCTCGAAGCAGCAGGCGTGAGCACAGGCGGTACGTGGATTATGATGCTGGACGGCGAGCCCATGACGGCAAGTGGGGAGGCGCTGCTTTCGGATGATGGCACGCCCACCGCCTGGTCGTCCGGACGTTTCACGAAGCTGCGCTATCTACTCCAGGGTGGCGCCATGCCCGCAGGCATCCTGATGGTAGGCGACGCCAGCGCACCGCTGCCCGAAGGCGCTGGAAGCCTGTCGCTGACACCGCCCGATGACGCGGCTGCCGGCGGACGACGCAGGGCGCTCCCGCCGGTCTTCCGTATTTCAGAAGAGCTCGCGAACTCGCTGTTGGCCCCCACGGGCAAAACCGTCGCATCCATACAGTCCGCGGTCGCCGAAACCCGTTCTCCGTTGGTTTTTGGGCTCAGTGAAATCCGTCTCACGGGATCGATCGAGAACACACGTTATGAGGCACCGACCGAAAATGTCGTGGCATTCATCGAGGGTTCGGATCTGCGCGACGAGGTGGTGGTCCTGACGTCTCATTACGACCACATCGGTATTTCCAGCAGTGGCGAAGACCGGATAAACAACGGCGCAGACGACGACGGAAGCGGCACTGTTACGGTACTTGAGCTGGCGAGTGCATTTATGCAGGCGAAAGAGGATGGATTCGGCCCCAGGAGATCACTCCTGTTCATGAACGTGACGGGCGAAGAAAAAGGGCTACTCGGCTCGGCCTGGTACGCCGATCACGAGCCGCTCTTCCCTATTGAAAACACCGTCACGAACCTGAATATTGACATGATTGGCCGTATTGACCCGACGCACCCGGGTCCTGACGGCAATTATGTGTACATCATCGGATCCAACCTGATATCCCAGGAACTGCACGACATCAATCTGCAGGCGAACGAACTGATGGGCACCAGCCTTGATGTCAACGAACGGTTCAACTCAAAGGATGACCCGAATCAGTTCTACCGGCGCTCAGACCACTGGAATTTCGGTAAGCATGGTGTTCCGTTCATTTTCTTCTTCACGGGCACCCATGCTGACTATCACGGCGTCGGTGACGAGCCGGAAAAAATCGAATATGAGCGCATGGAGCAGATTGCCCGCCTCATTTTCGGAACCGCCTGGCAGGTAGCCAATCAGGACATGCGTCCGGCCGTGTCGGGCACCGGATTCAACTGAGTCGGTCGGCCCTGGGCCGGCCGGACCCCCGGCTCAGGGCGCCATTGCGTTGACGGCCTCAACGCGCGATATCGAGGGGACGGACCGTTTCACGGCCTGTTCTATGCCTGCACGCAGCGTCATCATGCTCATGGGACACGTCCCACAGGCACCGAGCAGTTCAAGCTCCACCACCATGTCGGGCGTGATATCCACCAGTCGGACCTCACCACCATCTGCCTGCAGGTAGGGGCGCAGCGTATCGAGCGCCGACTCCACCTGGCGGACGAGGGCCGCATCTATGTCTGGTCGTAGTATCATGGGGCTATCCAACGCATGTAGCTCCGTGCGGGTTCTGTCCGAAACGTATTCGTCCACTCAGCGGCGGAGTATTTCCACTTTCTGCGTCGCTGGTCGGGTGGCATTGCGTCGCCACACCTCCTCGGTAACGCGCCGTGCAAGGGCATCGAATGCCGCTGCGGCGGGCGTTCCCTGGTGAGCGGCAGCAGGCGTGCCGTCATCACAGTTGCGTCGCACCTCCTCGTCAATGGGTAGTTCGCCCAGAAGCGGAACGTTCAGCTCCTCTGCCAGGGCTCTCGCCCCTCCCTCACCGAACAGGTAATACCGGCGACCGGGAACATCGGGCGGCTCGAACCAGGCCATATTTTCGACCAGCCCCAGCACCGGCACATGTACCTGGTCGAACATGGCGACCCCTTTTCTCGCATCGGCCAGGGCAACGCGCTGCGGCGTGGAGACCACGACAGCTCCGTTGAGAGGTACGGTCTGTACAATGGTCAGCTGTATGTCACCCGTTCCTGGCGGCAGGTCAAGGATCAGAAAGTCCAGGTCTCCCCACTCGGTGTCGGACAGGAACTGCTTGACGGCACTCGTTACCATGGGACCACGCCAGACGACGGCCTTCCCAGGGTCGACCAGGAAGCCCATGGAGAGCAATTTTACGCCGTACCGCTCGATGGGCAGGATGCGCCGATTCTCGGCTACTTTCGGCTTGGCATCTTCGACACCGAACATCGTGGGAATGGATGGACCGTAAATGTCCGTGTCCACGAGTCCCACCGCAAACCCCTGCTGTGCCAGTGCGACGGCCAGGTTCACCGACACGGTGCTCTTGCCCACTCCCCCTTTCCCCGATGCTACCGCCACAATATTTCGGGCACCCGAAAAGCCGTCCGATTGGGTGGCCCCATCCACGGTCAGTTCGGCACCCAGATCAATCATGTCATTGTCGAGCGAAATACGGACATCCGACGGCGAGTCGACGAGAGGCGAAAGCGCCGCGCGACATGCCCGTTCCACGTCCGATGCGAAGGTAGACATCGGGTCATGGATCTGGACGGTGAGATATATTTTTCCGTCTTCGGTCCGAAGGTCACGAATCATGTCCAGTTGTAGGACATGTTTTTCGGAGTCCGGGTCCAACACGGTTTTCAGGGCATCGAGAACAGGTTCTGTATCGGACATGGGTCTGCGTCAAATGGTGTGGCTTCCTTACGACACCGCCCCCGATAACTGTTCCGGTGCCGCGTTTACCCCTCCTGTAATTCCCGGAAATATCGCAGGGCGATGCCGTGCCGAACGCCATAATCCGACACATGGAACTCCGAGGCGCCGAGGGCCCGGAACGCCTCCACGAGCACCAACACCCCAGCCGGGAAGACGTCCGCCCTGCCCGACATCCGCTCGGGCGCGAGTGCATGCACCTCTTCCTGCGTTTTTCCGTGCAGTTCGCGTTCCCAGTAGCCAAGATCCTCCTGGGCCATGACCCCGGAACCACCCCGGTGCACACGGTGCAGGTGCAGCAGCACATGAGCTGTTCCTGAGGCGCCCACGAGGGGCACCCCACGCTCGTAATCACGGAGCGCGGCATCCATCATGGATGCGGTCCATGCGCGACATGCAACCACCTCACTGGCCAGTGGCGGCTGTACCGTGTAAAATTTTTCGGTCAGTCTGACCGTGCCAATATTCAGGCTGACCGCCGCCGTGCGCTCGGCCTTTCCGGCCACCCATTGACCCTGAACGAGTTCGGTCGAGCCGCCGCCCACGTCGACGACGGTCACGCGGCCTTCGTAGCTGTGTCCATGCGGCCAGCCCACCAGCGCACCCTCGAACGTCACATCGGCTTCCTCCTCGCCCGTCAGAATCCGGTACGCCACGCCCGTCTCCTCGAGCACGACGGCCCGAATATCCTCTCCATTTTCCGCATCGCGCGACGCGCTGGTGCCCGTTACAATCAGATGATCTACGCGCCATGTCCGGGCTGTGGCCCGGTGCGCCCGGAGCACCATTCGGAGACGCTCCAATGCGGCAGCCGAGACGCGTCCTCTTGCGCCAAGTCCTTCTCCCAGACGCACATAGCCGCCGCCCTGGTGAAGAATCTGCAGACTTCCCGAACGCCACTCCGATATCAGCAGGAGTGCCGTATTGGTGCCAACATCAATGGTCGCGAGTCTCATTCCGTATCCAGATGGTCCACCATTCGCCGTCCGTATCTTCGTAAATGGACGCAGTCGGGAGGGCCGCACGGACCATTTCCTGGTCGGAAATCAGCAAGCCCGAGAGCCCGAGTACACCACCCGGACGTAAACAGGTCAACAGTGCTGGTGTCATGGCCAACAACGCCTCCCGGTTGATATTTGCCAATACCACGTCAAAAATCCCTCCTGGTACGACCCGCTCGTCGCCCTCTACCACGGTGAACGTGTCCCCAACACCATTCAGTTCAGCATTCTCAACGGCGTTGACTGCGCACCATGGGTCAAAATCAAAAGCAAAGCACGACGACGCCCCCACCTTGAGGGCTGCGATTCCCAATATACCGGTGCCCGTACCGGCGTCCAGCACACGATCTCCAGGTTCGACCAGGTGCGCCAATGCGCGGAGCATGAGGCGTGTGGTTTCATGGTACCCCGTCCCAAAGCTCATTTTTGGGTCAATGACAAGGTCAATAGCGGCCTCGGGAATGGGTACGATATGCCAGGAAGGACGAATGTAGAAGGGCGCGACGTGTATGGGCTCAATGGAGGCTTCCCACTCGGCGTTCCAGTTCCGATCCGCGATTTCTTCCGGTTCGCCCTCGAGCATACCACCCCACCCTGACAACAGCGCCATCCAATTTCCGGGCAGAGCCCCATACGCATCTGGCGGAAAATAGGCGTCCAAACAGGCCTCGGCCTCGTGAAAACCATCTGCTCCGAGCGCGCTCAGTTCGGCGACCAGACGCTCAATGTCCGTATCCGCGCACGCCACCCGCACACGCACCATGTTCATTCAACGGTCACGGTTATACCCCAGGCATCCGGATATTTCGGAGGAGCCGTATCAAAATCGCCCCATGCATAGTCAAAATCGGTGACAAAATGCACCCGGTAGGTCCCCGCGGGTAACTCCAGCGAGCCGTCATATATCCTGTTGCGGTCATCACCGCCCGCGTGGACGGTATTGTCGAGTGTCATTTCCCAGACCGTTTCTCCACTTGCAGCACTTTCAATCCAACCATAATCATACCGTCCCTGCCGTGAAATTTCCCCAGACGCTCGGATGTTAATGGTCGATGCAGCCTTCAGCGTAAACTCCTCCAGGATCTGCACGTCGTTGGTCACGCGTTCGGCTTGCACCAGTACTGCGCCCGACTGCTGACCCAACTGAGCAGATTCACGCGGCGCAACCGACCCGTCAAGGACGGTCAATGCATTCGCATCCGCAGCGTCCAGAACAAAAAGGGCGACGCCCCAGCGTTCCGGATGCCGGGGCCGGGATTTGCGCCAGTCATTCCAGGCATGACTGTCATCGGTCTCGTAGGAAAGTGAATAGGTACCCGGAGACAATGGAAGTACGCCGGACTGCGATCGGTTCGTCTCGTGCCCGCCGCCCGGCAGGCTGCCCTCCCTCGACATGGACCACAATACCGTGCCCCGGTCACTGTCAACCAGCTGCGCATGGTCGTACAGAGTGCCATCCGTACCGATCTCGCCCAGCGCATGAATCAGCACCATGACTGGGCGCTCGACCGTGAATGATTTCTGCTCCCGTACTCCGGAGGACACCTCGAGCAGGGAAACCTCCGGCTGTCCTCTGGCATCAGACCACGGATCAACGAGGGTCACATCCTCGGCATCGGTCCCCAGGCTCATGCCCCACTTTGCCGGCACCCATGGCGGATTTGCAATCCACCGGTCCGAATCGTGGCGACCGTCGGTCTCGAATACAGCCTGGTAGACTCCCGGGTCCAGAACAACGACCCCACTGAACGTCCGATTGGCGTCCCATCCTCCGGCCGGTTCTGAATTCTCCATGGTCAGTTCCCAGACGTCACGGCCGGTTTCGAGGTCCGTCAGCCTGGCCACGTCACAGCCCGACGCGCACCATTCTGCCGTAGCCTGAACATGCATGGGCGTAACAGACTCAATTCGCAGAAAAACGGTTTCATGCGCCCTGTTTCCGACCTTATACACAGACCAGAGTTCATTATCGGCCGATTTCAGTTCAACCGATGTATTGCTCGTAACAGAAGCATCAGCGTCCGAGTTGAGTACCATGTAAAACTTGTCCCGATAATGCTTCCAATGCGGGGCCAAGCCCAGAAAAGTACCCTCGACCCATGACCCCGGGTCAGGTCCCAATGCGGTGAAGTACGCCACGTAGCGGCTGGGTCCAAGCTCCACCTCGTCCTGCACCGTCGCCAGGATATCGCGTGGGCTCGATCGCAAGCCGGACATGATCCAGACCGGCTCGCCCGATCGGGCATCGACGATCCACCCATAGGCTGCCAGCGGCGCATCCAGAGCGTCATTCTCGTACGCTCCCCGGATGTCGATGCGAACGGTGGCAGCACGCTCCAACTCAAATGCCTGCTCATAGAGGCGGTTGTCGTCCAGCTCCGACAACTGTAAAAAACCTGCTGGAACAGGCTCCGAGGCCGACATGCGCCATACCACCAGCACGGCGAGGACGGCCAGCAGTATCAGTTGTATTCGCGTCAAGGGGTTCATCGGCTGATTATGTTCTTCCACGGCAGTACGGAAACGGACGACGAAAGTTACCCATTGGAAAGGTTTGGAGTACACACGCTATATTCCCGAGGCCGTGCACCCAACGCGTCACACGTCCGTAGACCCATCAACAACCTAAAGTATTTGTCATGAGTGATTTTTCTGTGTCGTTTCGAGCAAGCGGCGATGTTCGCATCCTGGATTTGAATGGGGAACTCGACGCCCACACGGCATCCGAACTGGAATCTGCCATCGAAAAATGCCGGAAAGAGGACGCCGTGCGGATCATTGTCAACGGAAAGCAACTCGTGTATATATCAAGTGCTGGACTGGGCGTTTTCATGGCCTTCATCGAGGAACTCCGGGAGCGAGGCGGAGACATCAAGATAGCCGCCCTGCGTCCGAAGGTCTATAACGTTTTCGACCTCCTCGGATTCCCCATGTTGTTCGATATTACCGACACGGAAGAGGAAGCCGTCACACGCTTTTCCACGACCGCGTCCGACTGAGCCCGTGCGCCCCGCGTGTCCATTACCGAACATAGCCTCCTCATCCGCAGCACTACGAAAAACCTGGACAGAGTCCGGTGTTTCGTAGGTAAGCATGCCGCGGCGGCCTCCTTGCCGGCAACAGCCGTTGAGAGCGTCAAGATGGCGGTCGATGAGGCCTGCGCCAACGTGATTGAGCATGCCTATGGAAATGAAGGCGGCCACCTGATTGAAATTACCATCCTCACCTTCGAAGACCGTCTGGTGGTACGCATTCGGGACCAGGGTAAAAAATTCGATCAGGATTCCTACCGGGAACCAGACCTCGCCACGTTTGTGCGGCAGAAAAAATCAGGTGGCTTCGGCGTTCATCTGATGCGAAAACTGATGGATAAAGTCGAGTACCGTCACCTGGACGGCCAAAACGAAACACTGCTCATAAAGTACCGCGACGCCTCCTGACACCGGTTCCGTACTGGCTTTACATAGGGCCTGTAGTCAGCGAACCGGCTTGGCGCCCACATAGTGCGAAGCCACTCCGAACGTCAGACGGGTCCCGTGGGTGTCAGCAAAACCTGCTTCGCGCAGATGCCTTAAAAAGACGTCTCCTTCAGGAAAAACGGCAATCGATTCGGGCAAATAGGTATATGCGCCTGAATCGCCTGAGACAAGGCGACCAATGGCCGGAAGGACGAACCGGTTATAAAACCCATAGACCTGTTTAACGGGAAACGCCGAAGGTCTGCTGAATTCAAGCACGTGCAGTTGCCCGCCGGGCCTCAATACACGGAAGATCTGGGAGAGACCCTCATCCAGATCCTCGAAATTCCGCACACCGAAAGAGACCATCACGGCGTCAAATTGATTGTCTGAGAAGGGAAGTTTCTCAGCGTCGCCGCGCTGCAGGGTGACACGCTCCTCCAGGTCTGCCCGGATAATTTTTTCGCGTCCCACGGCGAGCATATCTTCCGCTATATCCACACCCACCACCTCGGGTACCCCCTTCCTCGCAGCCATGATAGCCAGGTCGGCTGTACCGGTCGCTACATCGAGTATGCGCGAGGGCGACGTATTGAGAACTTCTGCAACCACACGTTTGCGCCAGCGCTGGTCAATACCCCCGCTGAGTACCCGGTTGAGCAGGTCATACCGCGGAGCGATGGTGTTGAACATCGCTTCAACGGCTGGCTTCTTGCCCTCCACCCTGCCAATGGGCGGCGCGTTGCGTGTCGTCATGTCAGCTGAGCAGTTGTGTAAGCTTGAGCAGTTCGTAATTGATGTTTTTCTTGCGACTCCACACGTTTCGGGACGGGGTCAGCCGTACGTCACCGTTGATGATTCCCACCATGACGTTGTTGTGTCCTTCCATGAGCGCGTCAACAGCGGCCACCCCGAGCCGGCTCGCCAGCACCCGGTCCCGAGCCGTCGGCGAGCCACCACGCTGGGTATGACCCAGTATACAGACGCGCAGGTCTATCCTGTCAAAATCTGCGTCCTTTCTGAGAGCCTCAGCAATTTCAGTCGCCCCCCCGAGTTCGTCGCCCTCGGCCACCACCACGATTGAGCTTCTGTGCTGGGCCGACATGAGAGAGTGTATATGGCTCTTGAAGTCATCAATGCCCGTCAGCGTCTCGGGAATAAGGACCATCTCCGCACCGCCACCAATCCCCGAGTGCAGGGCAATGAATCCCGCATCGCGGCCCATCACCTCAACCAGAAACAACCGATCATGGGCATCGGCCGTGTCACGGATCCGGTCAATGTTTTGAATGGCCGTATTGAGGGCCGTGTCAAATCCGACGGTCTCATCTGTACCGAAAAGGTCGTTATCAATGGTGCCCGGACATCCAACGAGCGGGATCTTGTATTCATCGTATAAGAGCGATGCGCCATGCAACGTCCCGTCTCCACCAATGGCAACCAGCCCGTCAATGCCGTTAACGGCCAGTTGCCGTGCTGCTTCCTGCCGTCCCTCTGTCGTCCGAAATGCCGCGGAGCGTGCACTCTTCAAAATGGTGCCCCCTTTCTGGAGGATGTTGGACACGGACTTGCCGTCCATCTCCACCATGTCACCCTCAATCATGCCCTGGTAGCCCCGACGGATTCCCATAACTTCGACATCGTATCCGACGGCGGCACGCACTACCGCCCTGATACACGCATTCATACCCGGCGCATCGCCACCAGATGTAAAAACTCCTATTCGCCGGATGGTATCCATGCTGGTTTTATCACTCGGTTGAGCGCCTCCAATGCCTTGGCGCCAGCACATGTTCTTGCCCACCGTTGAAAATCTGGCGTATCTTCCGGTATGGAAAAGGATAAGACACCCTATACGGTAGATGTGGGTCGTGGAGCTCCCCTCCCGGTCAGCCCACCAGGCACCTCCGACGCGGCGACGCTCGGCACGTCACTGATGCGCATCTCCGGATCATCGTTCATTCTCCGTCATGATGGTATCTGCTACCCCATGACAATATTGCAGCAGGATGCCAAGCATCTGCGTATATGGTCGCGACATCATGCCGTAGATGTCATGGTGCGGGATGAAAAGGATCAACTGCTTGAGTCCTGGGGATACGACCCGACTGCCTCCGCAGCCGAACGTGAGCTTCTGGCACCCATGCCCGGACTCGTTCTCTCGGTTGCCGTGTCTCCTGGAGAACACGTTGCTGCCGGTCACCCACTGCTCGTGCTGGAGGCCATGAAGATGGAGAATGAACTGCGTGCTGATGCAGACTGTGTCGTGGAAGCCGTACACGTCACCGCTGGCCAGGCTGTCGGCAAAAAGCAGGTACTCATGGAGTTCGCTTCATGATATATTTTGTCACGGGTGGGACCGGATTCCTTGGTTCACACCTTGTAAGGCGTCTCGTAGGTGATGGCCACGAGGTTCGTGTTCTGAGGCGCAACTCGTCCCGAACCGACCTGTTGTCGAACGTGACCGACCGGGTAACCTACATTGCGGGCGACCTGTTTGACGGATTGGCTCTGCGCAGCGGCATGGAAGGTGCGCATGCCGTATTTCATGCCGCTGCGTCCGTAGCTTTCGACGGGAAGCGATCGCACAGGACCCTGTATCGAACCAACGTCGAGGGCACGAGGCACGTACTCAACGTCGCCCTGGAGATGGGTACACCCAGATTTGTGCACGTTTCGAGCATATCGGCACTTGGGCGCAGCCTGACGCCAGAAGACTGCAGGGACGAAGAGTCGTCGTGGTCCGATTCCGGAATCTTCACCGGCTATGCCCATTCCAAGTATCTCGCCGAACTGGAGGTACATCGCGCTGTCGCCGAGGGACTTTCGGCGGTCATGGTGAATCCGTCGCTGATCATGGGCCCTGGGCGCTCCGGAGAAAACACCACACAGCTCGTGGAGCAGATTCACAGGTGTCGCCTTCCCTTTTATCCACCTGGCAGTACCAACGTGGTCGACGTCGAAGATGTAGTTTCCGGCACACTGGCTGCGCTGGCACGTGGTGCGATCGGAGAACGCTACATCCTTGGAGGACACAATCTCACGTGGAAGGACCTGATTGAAACGCTGGCTCGAGCCCTCGGTGTTCAGCCACCCCGGCGTTCCATCCCACCCCGCCTGTTGCTTGCCGTGGCCACCGTTTCCGAAACCATCGGCTGGCTGTTGCGATTCCGACCGATGATTACGCGCGAATCTGCGCGAATCTCAACCTCCACGTCCTGCTTTGACAACACCAAAGCCAGAACGAAACTGGGATTTGCGCCGCGGCCATTTGATGAGACCGCCTGGCGGATCGCAGATGCGCTGTCATGATGCGCTTGCATGCCATACGGCCCACTTTCCTGGCATCTATCCTGCTCCGCGCCCGGACCGTCTGCTTCGGTGCGCTCGCGGTATCGTGCTCCGTCGTACTGACGTCATGCCGCGTCACTGACGGTCCATCCGACAACGCAAACCCAACGGGCCAGCCCGTCGTCGTCGTCAGTCTCCCTATCGTAGGACTCATCACGGAGCCCCTGTTGCCGGAAGGCATGACATGGACTGCCCTCCTGCCCTCTGGCGGCTCACCCCATGCCTTCGAGCCAAGTCCTTCCCATGGCGTTCTGCTGGACCAGAGCCCGGTTCTGATCGCCGTCCATCCCCACCTGGATGGGTGGGCCATGCGTCTGACCCCGGGACCGGTTATTCTCCTCGAAAGTGAGCAGGACCACGCGGGCCATGACCGTGGAGAGGAAAATGGGCATATCTGGATGGACCCCGTTCATGTCCGTGCCATTCTGCCGGAACTGGGAGACGCCCTGTGCCGCCAGGTTCCGGAAACCTGCCATGGTATGGATACGCGTGTCGCCCGTTTCTCTGATACGCTGGGAGCACTCGACCGGGAACTTCTCGACCTGTTTCGCGAATCGGGGTTTTCAAATTCACGTCCACCCCTACTCACCGCTCTCCCTTTTATTCATCCCCTGTTGGACCGGTATGACGTATCCTATGCGGGTCCCATTCAGCGCGTACCCGGTGACATGGTCGCGCCGTCTGAACTGGCGGAACTGCTCGATATTGCACGGGACCTTGCGGCGAGGGCACTCGTCTCACAAAAATCCATGATGTCCTCCTCCATGGAACAGATTGCTTCCGATGCGGGGCTGAACCTCGTACTGCTGGAACCCACTGGGCACGGATTCGACACCTATACCGAATTCATCCGGTACGCCGCACGTGAAATTAATGCTGCACGTTGACCATATATCCGTAACGCTGGGCAGGAGGTGCGTACTGCAGGATGTCTCACTTCACGCAGCTTCCGGAGATTTTGTCGCCGTCATGGGTCCAAATGGAGGTGGCAAATCCACGCTCATTCGTGCCATTCTCGGACTCATTCCCGTATCGGCTGGCACCATTCGTGTAACACCTCGGGCCTCCACGGTCGGCTATATCCCACAGACCAAGACGCTCGATCGGACGTTCCCCGCGACACCAGTGGACCTGGTAGCCTCCGGCCTGCGGGGCCGGTGGCCATGGCACCTGTCCGTACATGAACGCACACCGGTTCTCGAGGCGCTCTCAAAGGTGGGAGCCGGGCATCTGGCCGGGTCTCAACTCGCCGACCTTTCCGGCGGCGAGTTGCAACGCGTCTATCTTGCACGCGCCCTGGTCAGCAACCCGCCTCTCGTCATTCTGGATGAACCAGAGGCAGGCGTAGATCATGCCGGCACCACGGACCTTTACGACATTCTGGATTCCTGTCGCAAGTCGAGCAACATGGCCATCGTGATGGTCACGCACGATTGGGATGTCGCCTTCCATCATGCCACAAACATCCTGTTGCTCAATGGACACACTATTGCGTCCGGGATCCCCTCCGAGGCGCTTACCGATCAGGCCATTCGCGAAGCTTTTGGGCATGTCGGGCACTCTCACGACGTGATTGGACGGGGGAATACCCATGACTGAGTTCTGGCTGAGCTATCCGTTCATGCAACGCGCCGTACTGGCGGGCATCCTGCTGTCGGTTGTGGGTGGCTATTACGGCTCGTTCGTTGTGCAACGTCGCATGAGCTTTCTGGGAGCAGGCCTGGCCCATGCCGCTTTCGGCGGTATTGCGCTTGGGCTTCTGCTCGGAACCGAACCGCTCTGGGTAGCCCTGCCGTTCACGGCTGCGGTAGCCATCTGCATTCATGTCCTGCGCAGTACCCGGCACGTCTCCTCGGACACGGCAATTGGTATTCTGTTCTCTGTTTCAGTCGCGTTGGGGCTTCTGTTTCTATCTTTTCGGGAGGGATCGCCAGTAGACGCCTTCTCCTACCTGTTCGGATCCATCCTTGGACTTGGATCGCTGGATGTTTGGCTGTCTGCCGGGCTTTTGGGTATCGCCGCAGGTACCCTGCCCCGCTATTGGGGACGATGGGCGTATGCGTCCTTTGATGAAGAGGCGGCCAGGGCCCAGGGCATTGCCGTGGGTCGTGACAGCCTTGTGCTTACGCTGTGTGTTGCACTGACACTGGTTGTCTCCATAAAAATGGTCGGTATTCTTCTGGTGTCGGCATGGCTCGTCATTCCTGCCGCCGCCGCGCGTCTGGTGGCGACCAGTTTTGGCGGTATGACGATCGGTGCCGTGCTGATCTCGACCGCGTCCACACTGACGGGCCTATACCTGTCGTGGACGGTAGACCTGCCCTCCGGTGCGGCCGTGGTACTGCTGCAGTCTCTGGCCTTCTTGCTTGCCTGGCTGAAATACCGTTTTTCAAACGGCCACGCATAATCAGGCCGCATTCCGCGGAACCCCCGACAACCGACGTGCATTTACATGCGCCACCTATTGTCACGGCCCGGATCATGCACACATTCCGCTCCAACAGACTCTCAGCCAGCATCGGTCTGATGCTGACATGGGTGGTGCTGTTTGGCGGTAGTATGGCGCCGCTCCTGCACAGGCTCTCGCACCAGGAGGCGGGTGACGGATCCCATCGTGGTCATGCCGAACATGGCCCTGCGTTCGAACCACACCATTCAACCCTTCACGGTTCGGAATGTGTGTTTCAGCAGCGGACGCCCGATACGGTAACCACGGCTGGGCTCGAGGAGGCTATTCCGCTCTGGAAGAGCCCCAACCGGCAGCATCGTTCCCTCGATATCCGTGCCCAACAGTCTGTTCGGGCCCTCCTCTGCCGAGGACCGCCGCTCGCGTAACCGATTCCCTGTCCTGAATCCCCGGTTTCGCAAGTCTATTCCCGGTTACCTCCGTGCTCTGTTCGCTTCCATCTGGATGCGTCCTGCGTCGCTGTTTGGCGGCGTGGGCATCCTTCTTTCTCGTCATTGTATCCTCATATTCCGCACGTTCCCAAACGTTGTCAGGTACGGTCACCACGACCAGCGGTGATCCCGTCGAGATGGTCCAGGTGTTGCTTCCTGAACTTGACAGAGGGACTCTTACCAATAAAGACGGTTACTACCGCATGGAGGGGCTTCCCCTCGATTCGGTCCTTGTGGAGTTCCGTTTCATCGGATTTGAACCTCTTCGCCGGAGAATCCGCGTGATTTCGGGCGAAAACGAATTCAATGCTGAGCTCGCTGAAATGACCTATAAGCTCCGAGAAGCTGTCGTATCTGCCGAATCGCAGGCAGATGTCATGTTGACGCGATCTACCCGATCCGTTGCCGTGCTGGAAACCCGGGAACTTGAAGACATGCGCGGTCAAACGCTCGGCGGCATGCTGGCCGAACTTCCAGGCGTCACGACACTCACCACCGGTCCGTCGATTTCGAAACCTGTCATCCGCGGGCTGCACAGTCAACGGATCGTGGTAGTAAATGCAGGCGTCCAGCAGGAGGGTCAACAGTGGGGCGGCGAGCACGCCCCAGAAATCGACCCGTTCTCTGCCGGCCGCATTGAGGTAATCCGCGGTGCTGCAGGTGTTGAGTACGGCGTAGGTGCCATCGGGGGTGTTGTCCGGATCGAACCCGAGGAGTTGCCATTTGGCAAATCGCTCACGGGAACCGTGTCAATGAATGCGTTCTCCAACAACCGGCAGGGCGCGTTATCGGCCGCTATGGGCCAAGGCCAGGGCTCGCATTGGGCCTGGCGCCTGCAGGGCAGCGTGCGCAAGGCGGGCGACTCCCAGACGCCAGACCACGTGATCGGCAACTCCGGGTTTCAGGAGACGGATATTGCCGGCACGCTGGGTTGGCACCGCGGACAATCTGGTTTCAGACTGCATACATCGCATTTTGGCACGACCCTGGGCCTCTTCACGGGTGCCCATATCGGAAACTTTGACGATCTGATGCGCGCCATTGAACGGGGTGAACCCGCAGTGGACTTTGACTTCACGTTCGACATCGATGCCCCCAAGCAGGAAATACGGCATGACCTTATTTCACTGAGTGCGCATACCGGTTTGCCGAGTGGAGACTGGCTCGAAGTCCAGTCCGGATTCCAGTCCAACCGCCGCTCGGAGTTCGACGCTCACCGGCGCTTCGGCAATCCGGACAAAGACCCTGCTTTTTCGCTGAATCTGCGCACCTGGTCGGCCGATGCACGCGTGCGGCAACGGCCCCGAGGCAACGTCACGGGCAACGTCGGCACTACGTTTACCACGCAGGGCAACCGGAACGGCGAGTCGGGTTTTCTCATTCCCAACTTCCGCTCCACAACGGTCAGCGGATTCGTCCACGAGATGTGGGTCACCGACAAACTGACCTTTGACACAGGCCTTCGATACGACTACCGGTGGCAGCGCGCGTTTCCGAAGGAAAACCAGTCTTCGGGCCCCTTCGTGCGGCGAACTACGACGTACTCGGATGTATCGGCCGTATTTGGCGTCATCTGGCGACCACTTTCGCACTGGTCAGTGGCATCCAACGTGGGGCGCGCGTGGCGACCGCCGGGAATCAATGAGCTCTACAACTTCGGGGTTCATCACGGCACGGCGCAGTTCGAATCGGGTAACCCGGATCTGCGCGAGGAACGCAGCCTCAACCTGGATGCCACGGTACGTCATGTCAGCGAGCGTCTCACGCTTGAGGTCAGCGCCTATCGCAACGCCATGGACGGCTTCATCTTCCTCTTTCCGGAAAGCAAGCCGCGTGTTACCATTCGGGGCACCTTCCCGGCGTTCCAGTATGTGCAGCGAGACGTAGTCTTGCGTGGACTGGATGGTTTTGTGGATGCGCAGCTCGTGGGCCGCCTCCGCGGGCACGCATCAGCCTCCATTGTCAGGGGCCGGGAGACGGACACGGATCTCGACCTCATTGACATGCCTGCCGACCGTGTACGTACCGGCCTGGAGTGGACGTTTCGCGACCGTTCCTGGCTGGCCGATGCCGCCGTCCACGCCGACGTGGAGGCGGTTGCCCGCCAGGACCGCTTTCCGAAGGGCGTGGACTTTGCCCCCCCACCGGATGGCTATACACTCGTGCACATTGGCACATCGGGAACGTGGACCAGAGGATCGGTCCCAGTCACTTTTTCTCTTGACATCAACAACCTGTTTGATGTCGCCTACCGCGACTATTTGAGTCGCTTCCGCTATTTCATTGATGACCCGGGCCGTAACGTGAGCGTGCGCCTGCATGTCCCGTTCGGCTCGGGCAGCCAACCGAGCAAGTACCCATGAAGCACACTGATACACTGAAATTCGTTCTACCGCTTCTCGTCATGACCCTTCTCGCCGCATGTGACGCTACGGAACCCGATCCGGTCGGTGTGGGTGAGGAAGAACTCATTACTAGGCTGGTCATTACACTGTCGGCCAATGGACAATCCACGACGTACGAGGCTACAGACCCGGATGGAGACGGGTCTGATCTGCATATTGACCCGATGACGTTGGCGTCAGGAACCGTATACACGGGCAGTATCGGTGTCTTTGATGACGTCAATGGTAATGACGTGGGAGCAGAAGTTGCAGCAGAAGACGACGAGCACCAGTTTTTCTTCATTCCGGGCGGTTCAGCGGCCTCGCGCATCAGCGCAGTTGCCACCGACCAGGACGAAAATGGCCTTCCGGTGGGTCTCGAGTTCCAGATCACCATCACAGACGGAGGCAGCGGCACGGCCTCCCTTCAGGTCATTCTGAGTCACTTCGACGACGCACCGAAGGATGGCGTGACAAGGAGCGACGAAACGGATATCGATATAACGTTTCCTGTAACCATCCAGTAAGGGTCAACGCTCAACTATCGGGGTCGGCATCTATGATGCCGACCCCGTCTGCGTACAGGGGGTACGGGGCGCTGACCAGGCCACCTCGGATGTCGGCCAATGCGCGCCGGAGCAACCTGCGCCTGAGGCCACTCAGTCGATCCAGAAACAGGATTCCCTCCACGTGGTCGTACTCATGCTGAATGACCCGGGCGAGAATGCCGCTGAAGTGCGCCGTGTGCTCGCCGAATGAACGATCCCGGTATCGCACGTGGATATCCTCCGGACGCACAACCATCTCATGTACGTCCGGAATGGACAGACAGCCTTCCTCGAAATCCGTTTCTGATTCGGATACTTCCGTAATCTCTGCATTTACGAATACCATCGGCTGTGGCGGCATGTCAACCCCGGCCTCACGGATATCCTGTTCCATGTGGGATACATCCACCACAAAAACGCGTTCCGTGCGCCCAATCTGGGGCGCCGCCAGCCCGATCCCCAGCGCCGCATGCATGGTTTCAATCATATCGTCCACAAGTTGCTGAAAGGCGGGTGTGTCCTCGACTACATCCTCGCAGACCGTTCTCAACATGGGGGATCCCAAAACATGAATGGGGTGAATCATCGGCCCTGATCTTCTTGTTCGTCGAGGTATTCCTGCAGTAGAAGACCGGCCGCGGCCGTATCTATACGGCCGCGGCCGGTCTTCCTGAGGGACGGATTCCCCGTCCTCTTGATCATATCCTTGGCGCGCTGTGTTGAATAGCGTTCGTCCCACCGAACGATTTCTGCACCGGGCGCGATTTTTTTGAGTCGTCTTATATACTCAGCAACACGCTTGATGGCGTTTCCCGCCGATCCGTCCTCGAGAAGGGGCCAGCCGACGACAAATACGTCTATTCCTGAGTCATTGTGTAGCGTACGCAAGCGCTCAATGGCATCGTTTGGCGGGAAGGTTCCAAGTGGTTGGGCAAACATCCAGAAAGGATCTGCAACGGAAAGACCAACCCTCTTCGACCCGAAGTCCACACCAACGGCACGCCCCCTCACTTCAGGACAACTCCCCCACGAAGTCAGCACTCCCCTCTGGAACCTCGTAATTCAGTTCGGAGAGTGGCTGCTGCAGGACCTGGCGCATTTTCTTGCTGGGCTTGAAATGTGTTTTTCGTCGGCTGGGAATGAAAACAGTTTCATTCGTCTTGGGATTTCGGGCTTTTGGTTTTGCTTTTGTCTTTTTGACCTCGAAGACACCGAAGTCACGCAGCTCAATCCGGACCTCCGGATCGGCCTCCATCATGAGTTCTCCCAGAGACTCAAGTATGGTCGAGACCCACGGTTCACATTTATAAACGGGCATCCCGTATTTCTCCGATACGCGGCGAGCCAGGTCTTTTTTGGTCAGGGTACTTATTCTTTCAGACATCGATATGGATTCATTGTTCTAAGCTCAGAAAGGTACACCTATACGATTGCCATAATCAAGGTTTCCACACCTTTCCATCAAAGCTGAACATCATCTTCGTACTGCTGCTCGAAACGATAGACACCGTGGACACCCTCAATTCGTTTGATCCGTTCTATGAGGCGTCTGAGGTGATCAAGATCACTGACCAGGAGGATGATGGTACCCTCAAAGACACCGTCGTCGGTAGATATGGTGAGTGAACGAATATTTGTTTTCAGATTTTTCGATATAACCGTGGTGACGTCATTGAGCATCCCAACCCGATCTTCTCCCATCACGCGCAGACCAGAGACAAAACGAATGTCCTTCTGGCGACTCCAGTCCACCGCAATGATACGATCTGCCTGATTCAGGATCAGGTTGGGGGCATTTTTACACCCCACGCGGTGAATCTTGACCGCTCCGGCCCGAGATAGGAAGCCAAATACCTCATCTCCCGGGATGGGATTGCAGCAGGACGCGTACGATGTAACCAGGTCCGTCTGCACCTCGCCGTCAATGAGCAGCGCGGGAGACCCGGACTCTTGCGCCGAATCGACAAACTGCTCGAAATGCAGTTTTAGTCGATCCTCGGATCCTTCTTCGTGCTCCCCCTGCGAATGTAATACGGCCAGTTTCAACGCCTCTGACACATCGAACAGGCCCGATCCGATCTCGTAGAACATCTGTTCGATGCTCGGAAACTTCAGCCGTTTGGCAAGGTGAGCCAGTTCCTGTTTCGACAGGGACAACTTTTTACGTTCGGCCCGCTTTTCCCAGATCTCACGACCTGTTTCCTCTGCCTTGCGACGACGTTCGTTGATAGCCTGCCGGACCCTGGATCGCGCCTTCTGGGTAACAACGAACTTGATCCAATCGGCACTTGGAGACTGCTTTTTCGAGGTGATGACTTCGACCTGGTCACCACTACCTAGTTCGTACGACAACGGCACCATTTTACCGTTCACCTTGGCTCCAATGCAGTGATAACCCACCTCCGTGTGCACCATGAATGCGAAATCGACCGGAGTAGCCCCTCGAGGCAGTGTCATAAGATCTCCTCTGGGAGAAAACACGTAAATTTCCTTGTCGTACAGATTCAGGCTGAAATCTTTTACGAAGTCCGTCGCCTTCTCAGGCTCAGGATTTTCCAGCAGGTCCCGCACCCATGTCAGGAATCGCTCCATTTCGGTGTCTGCATCTTCCACCGACTCCTTGTATTTCCAATGTGCAGCTACCCCTTTTTCAGCGATGTCGTGCATTTCCCGGGTCCGGATCTGGATTTCAACCTTGCGGCCATCTGGTCCGACCACGGTGGTATGCAGACTTTGGTACCCATTGGATTTTGGGACGGAGATGAAGTCACGAAAACGCTCAGGAAGGGGCTTAAACAGGTCCGTAACAACAGAATAAACGCGCCAACAATCTTCCTTCCCTTTCGATTCCTGGCTGTTGAGAACAATCCGAATGGCAAAGACGTCATACACCTCGTCGAGAGGCTTACCCTGCCGTTTCATTTTTTGGAAAATGCTGTACAGGTTTTTTGACCGGCCATAGATCTCAAACTCAAAGCCGTGGTCGCGAAGCTTATTCTCGAGCGGATCGATCACCTTGTTGATATACAACTCCCGCTCCTTTCGACCGTCCTGCAATCCAACTGTAATCTGCTCGTATTCCTCCGGGTGCAGATACTTCAGGGAAAGGTCTTCATATTCGCTCTTGATGGCGAAGAAGCCAAATCGGTGCGCCAGCGGGGCAAACAGCGCGATCGTCTCGTTGGCAATTCGGTGACGCTTGTGAAGCGGCATGGAGTCGAGCGTCCGCATATTGTGCAGTCGATCCGCGAACTTGACGAAAATTACGCGGATATCCGAGGCCATGGAAAGCATGAGCTTTCGCACATTTTCGGCCTGTGTGATATCCCGGGACTCGAACGCACCACTGATTTTGGTCAGTCCGTCAATAATGAGCGCCAACGTATCGCCGAATGAGTCCCGGATGAACTCAATCGACAACTCCGTGTCTTCGACAACATCATGCAGCAGTGCGGCTGCCACGCCCACATCGTCAAAACCAATCTGCTCGACATAGATCCGTGCAACCGCGAGGGGATGCGCAATATACGGCTCACCAGAATTCCTGATATCATCCTTGTGGGCCCAGAAACCGAGTCTGAAGGCACGACGAATCATCTCCTCGTCGACAGATACCAGATTCAGGCGACAGAGGTCAATCAGTTCATCAAGTTCCTTAACGTAGCGCTCATCTACGTCAAGCCGCCTGGATCCGGATATGAAGGACGATTCGAACATCCACAATTATACCCCACCAGGTACGCCTGTTCCATGAAAGAGCCGGCACTATCCCCGGACTGACATAAGCGCCGAATCAGGGCCTGACAGGCCCAATTAAGGCAGTCGACCGAAGGTCAGCTACCTTCCTTCTTCTTCTTGTCGTCCGCGTCTGGTTCGACTTCGGTTGCAGCCTTCGCGTCCTCGCCTGCACCTGCAACTGCCCCGGCTGTTTCGTCAACAACTTCGGTAACTGTGTCTGCCACGGTATCAACGACTTCCTCTACCGCTTCAACCGCAGAATCGGCAACCTCTGCAACCGATTCAACAACCTCTTCAGCCGTAGTCGTGGCTCCGACCTCGTTGGCCGCACCACCACCACCACCACTGCGGCGGCGACCCGCACGACGTGTCTTCTTGGCCCGACCTCCCGCTGCGCCGTCTGGGCGAACATCGTTGTAGTCCACGAGCTCAATCATCGCCATCTCGGCCGAATCACCGGCCCGCTGACCCAGTTTGATTATACGGCAATAACCACCGGGTCGGTCTTCGATCTTGGACGAAACGTTTTCAAACAGTTCGGTAACGGCGTGTTTGTCACGCAGATAACGAAACGCCTGGCGACGGTTGTGCGTCGAGTCGTCCTTGGCCTTGTTGATAATGGGCTCAACGAACATCCGAAGAGCCTTCGCCTTGGTCACCGTGGTTGTGATTCGCTTGTGTTTGATCAGCGCAACCGACATGGAGGCCATGGTCGCTTTCCGATGGGCACTCGTGCGTCCCAGCTTGAATCCTTTGTGTTGATGTCGCATCGGAATCAGTTGTTAATTTCTTCGAGGTACTTGTCCACTTCCATTCCGAACGTCAGATTCCGCTCTTCAATCACCTGCATCAGTTCCTGCAGTGACTTGCGACCAAAGTTTCTGAATTTCAGCATCTCGGCCTCTTCTCGCCGGACAAGATCGCCGATGGTTTTGATATTCGCTGCCTTGAGGCAGTTGTGTGCCCGAACGGACAGATCGAGTTCGTCCACGGACTGGCCCAGGAGTTCCCTGACTCGCTGCACCTCCGCATCGACCTCTTTCTCTTCTTCCGTCGGCTGCGGTTCGCTGTCCATCTTGATGAACAGATTCACGTGATCGCGAAGAATGGTTGCGGCCTCTGCGAGTGCATCTTCCGGAACAATCGAGCCATCGGTTTCCAGCTCAATGGTCAACGATTCGTAATCGATCTTTTCGCCCACGCGGGTCGGATTGACCGTGTAGCGCACGTTCTTGATGGGCGTATAAATCGAATCAATGGCGATAACCCCGATGGGGTCGTCCGCACGCTTGTTTTCGTCTGACGATACGTAGCCGCGTCCACGACCCATCCGAAGTTCGACCGCGAAATTAGCCGATTTGTCAAGAGTCGCGATATGATGGTTGGGGTTCAGGATTTCGTAGTCAGCCGTATTGTCGGCGATATCCTTGGCCGTCCAGGTGCCGGGTCCTTTCACGACGAACTGGATATTTCCATCACCTGACTCGTTTGACCGAAAGCGTACACTTTTCAAGTTCAGGATGATATCAGCGACATCTTCCGATACGCCATCGATCGTGGAAAATTCGTGCTGAACCCCATCGACCTTGATGGCAGAAATGGCCACACCGGTAAGGGATGACAGAAGGACGCGGCGTAATGCGTTACCGATGGTAACACCGAAGCCACGTTCGAGGGGCTGGATAGTGAAGCGTCCGAAGGTGTTCGTGGTCTCTTCGAGATCGACACCGTCAGGCATTTGAATCGAGTTCGTGCTCATGTCAGCTTACTGCAAATTGTATGTTTTGAACGCACCCGAATCGACAGGCGCAATTCTACGGGCTGAGGGCTACTTGGAGTACAACTCGACGATGAGCTGTTCCTTGACGTTCTCCGGGATATCCTCTCGATTCGGCATATCCAGGAATTTGCCCTGCAGGAGGTTGCGATCCACCTCCAACCATGGAAAGCTACGACGCGACGTACTGGTAGCGTCGCGAACGACATCCATATTTCTGCTCTTGGGACGGATGCCCACGATATCACCACTGCGCAGCATGGCCGATGGGATATCCAGAACAGCGCCATTCACAGTGACGTGCCCATGGTTCACAAGTTGCCGTGCCTGACGGCGAGTCCGTGCAAACCCAAGACGAAATACGGTGTTATCCAAGCGGGCTTCCAGGAATTTGAGCAGGTTCTCACCAGTCACACCTTTCTTGCGTGCTGCTTTCTCGAACAGGTTCCGAAATTGCTTTTCCAGAACACCGTACGTGTACTTGACTTTCTGCTTCTCTTTCAGCTGAATGGAATATTCGCTTTCCTTACGGCGCCGCGAACGCCCGTGCTGTCCAGGTGGGTGCGGCTTGCGCTCGAGCGCTTTGCTGGGGCCGAAGATCGGTTCTTTGAATCGACGCGCGATCTTCTGTTTGGGGCCTCTATATCGGGCCATGGATTCTAAACTCCTCGTCTGTTGAGTGATCAAACGTACAACACATCCTGAGGGTGTATTGTAACCGGGCTTATCAGGAGAGCATGCTCTCCACAAAACGTCACACGCGGCGACGTTTCGGTGGCCGGCAGCCATTGTGGGGAACCGGGGTTACGTCCCGAATGGACGCAATTTCAAAACCCGCGGCGGAGAGAGCACGGATGGCCGATTCACGTCCGGAGCCGGGGCCTTTTACATAGACCTCGACACGACGCAGTCCCAGATCATATGCTTCCTTGCCGGCAGCCGATGCCGCAACCTGAGCTGCGTACGGCGTGTTTTTCCGGCTTCCCTTGAAGCCCATTTTTCCGGAACTGGCCCAGGAAATCGTGTTCCCGTACTGGTCGGTGACCGTAATCTGCACATTGTTGAACGTCGCCTTGATGTGGGCCTGTCCATTGGACTCCACCACGACGCTCTTCTTGCGCGGCTTGGCACTTCCCCGTTGTCTTTTTGCCATAATTCCTGTTCGTTATGGATTACTTGCG